>JAXGMZ010000001.1:0-1067500 GCA_040768225.1 Evtepia sp. | reverse complement strand
CGATTGCTCAGCTGCCCGCTCCACTGAGGCGTGAAGCTTTATTATTCTACTACAGCGAAAGTCGATTGTCAAGAAGGTTTTTCTTCTTTTTTCGCGCGGCCCGCAAAACGGTCGGCGCGACCGGCCTCTGCTGCAGAGAGAAGCCCACTTGAAAGGGCCGCCGCGCTTGGCGCAGCTTTTACAGAATAACACCGCGACTGACTGATGTCAAGGCTTCTCTCCCTCATTTCATCCACATCTTTTTCCACATTACTTTTCTAGCCGTTTAGCCCGATTCTCTCCCCTTCGCCCCGCGCCGCCGCGTCCAAAAAAACAGCGGCACGAGCAGCAGACCCGCCGCAAGGCTCCCAAGGGGCAGGACAAATGTCTGGCTGATCTGCAGCAGCACCCCGTGCTTGGCGAGCAGCTCCCCGCCGGCAAAGGCAGCCAGAGCGCCGGCGAGCACCGTCCAGACCGATCCCGCCCGCCCCAGCAGCAGCGCCGCCACACGTTTCAATGAGAAGAGCAGCAGGCCCAGCAGCGCGACATCCCCCAGCATCCACAGGGCGGACACGAGGGATTCCAGGCGCTGGAATGTGCCGATGAAGCTCAGCCCCGCCACCATTTGCAGCAGCGGCTCCTCCATCCCCTCCGCCAAGGCTGCGCCAAAGCTGCCCAAAATCAAAACCAGGAGCAAGGAAAAGGAGAGGAAGAGCATGAGTGTCCAGCGGAACACCCGCGCCCCGTCACCCTTACGCACGGTGACATCCCCCGCCAAAAACAGCGCATAGAGCCCGACGGAGGCGACACCGAGAATGGAGGGGATCATTTGCAGGCTGCCGGAGAACTCCTCCTTGGTAAAGAGGAGCACATAGGACGGCTCCAGACGAAAGGCGCCCAGGATGAGCATGCCCACCAGACCCGCCATCATGGCGATATAGAAAATTTCGCAGCTCCGCGCCAGCGCGGGCAGGCTCCGCGCGCCCATCCAGCCCGCGAGCCCCAGAAGCACCGCCGAGAAGACCACCGGCGTTCCCTCTGCCATGGCAAGGCGGTTGGCGCAGCGCGCGGTGCTCATGATCAGCAGGGAGAGGTTCCACAGGAGAAACACGGCCAATGCCGCGCGCCCCATCTTCTGCCCGGCGGACTCAAGCAGCAGGGCCCCCAGATCCCGGCGTGCGCCGCCGCCGGGGCGGCGAAAGGCCAGCCACAGCAGCAGAAGCACCGGCAGGAGCGCCAGCAGCGGCGCAATCCACGCCGCCGCACCGCCGCCGCGCAGCGCCGGAATCGCCCCCGCGCCCAGCGCCAAGAGCGAAATGTAGAGCAGGCTCATCATCTGCCGCATGGAGATCTTCTCTTCTCGCACAGCCATCTTCCTTCCTGATTGCAATCTCACAAGCCCCGCCGCAGCCTATGCACCCGCCCGCAGCTCCGCCTCCACCGATATGTTAAGCGGCAGCGCCGAAAAGCGCGCTGCCCACTCCCGCTGGATCAGCCCCCAGCGCCAGGGCGCCGAGAGCCCCGCCTGGCGGCGCAGATCCGCCCCGTCCGCTCCGAGGGTTTGCAGCGTGGAGAGCGCATCGCCGAACTCCCGCCCGACGATGGCCTTCACCTCCCCCTCCAGATCCGACACTTCCTCCGCCGCCCAGTTCTCATAGAGCCTGCCGCTGATCTGAACGCGCAGGTTCAGGCCGCGCAGTTTGCCCTCCGACACATCCGCCTTGACGCGGCAGCCCCGGCCCTGCAGCTCCAGCAGCACCTCCCGCCCGGCGGCGGTTTTCACGCGATCCGTCCAATAGACAGAGGCGCCCGAGAGCAGGGCGGCGGCACGCGCCAGCTCCCCCTCCAAATAGGCGGCGGGCTTCCCCTCCCGCAGCAGCAGATAGCTCTCGAAACAGATGGCCCCTTCTTTTAAGGTAAGTGCCGGCAGCAGCAGCGTGCCATCATCCCGAAGGCGCGCAGCCGCCTGGCGCAGGCTGCAGGCGGGCAGGCTCGTGCCCGCTTCCGCGCCGGTTTTGAGCACGGTCAGGCGCTTGGCCAAATCCTGCTCTGCGGTGAAAACCTCCTCGAGCGCTGCCCCCCGCAGCACCCAGAGCTTACTCTCTAAGCTCTGCTCTTTATTTTGCAGGCTGTAGCGCAGGAGCTCCGAGAGGTATTCCTGCGCGGCGGCCTCACTTACGATCATGTTCTCCACATGGGCATAACCCACGGTCTCCTGCCCCTGATCCCGGCTGCGCAGCCGGGCCCCGGCAAGCGAATCCCCCTCCGCTTGGAAGATTGCAGGCTGCGCGCCCCCCCGCCCCTCCGTGGCGGCGAAGGCGCTGACGCGCCCGCCGCTGTAGTCCACGCCCAGGACGCTGATCTGCGCGAAATTGCGCGGCTCCGTGGCGCGCGGGAGGGAGAGGGAATTGCTGCAGCCGCCCAAGCAGAGCAGGCAGAGCAGGATGCAAAGAACGCGTCTCATTTCTGATTCCTCCTGTTTTGGGTCTTGAGCGCGCGCTCGCGCAGCTTCATCCACGGCAGCGGCCGCCGCAGCACCCCGTCGGGCTGGTCCTGCCCGGCGGCGGCAAAGGGCGTGAGGTAGGGCACGCCGAAGCTCTCAAGCCCCGCCAGATGGTGGATGAGGATGATCGCCGCGGTGAACATGCCGACAAGGCCCGCGAGCGAGGCGGCGAGCAGCAGCAGCAGGCGCCAGATGCGCAGCGCCCCGGCAAACTCCTGCGAGGGCATCGTATAGCCCGCAATGCCCGCAACCGCCACCACGATTAAGACCGCCGGGGAGACGATCTTCGCCTCGACCGCCGCCGTGCCGACCACAAGACCGCCGAGAATGGAGACCGTCGTGCCGATGGCCGTCGGCAGGCGCAGCCCCGCCTCTTGCAGCATCTCAAAGGCGAGCAGCATGGCGAGCACCTCAAAGAGCGTGGAAAAGGGCACGTCAAGCTTCGCCTGCGCGATCGACCAGGCGAGCTGCGCGGGGATCATCTCAGGGTGAAAGTTCACGGCGGCGAGATAAAAGGCCGGGAGGAAGAGCGTTGTGAGCACGCAGAGATAGCGCAGCACCCGCAGAAGGGAGACCTCCATCCAGTTTTTTGTCCTGTCCTCCCCGCTTTTGAAGAACTGACCGAGCGTTCCCGGAAGGAGGAAGCCGAGCGCGAGCCCCTCCGCAAGAATGCCGACCCGCCCCTCCATCAGGCCCATGCAGAAGCGATCGGGCCGCTCCGTATGCGCCAGAAGGGGGAAGGGCGTCTTGACGGTGTCGGCGAGGTATTCCTCCAGGCTTGCGCTGCTGCTGAGCGCGTCAATGTCAATGGCCTCCACGCGGCGGCGCGCCTCTGCGACCATCTCGGGGTTGGTCAAGCCCTCCACATAGAGGATGTCCACCTCGATGGCGCTGCGCCTGCCGACCAGGCACTCCTGAATCTTGATCTCGGGGCTGCGCAGCCTTCTGCGGACCATGGCGGTGTTCGTGCGGACGGACTCGACAAAGGCCTCCTTGCCGCCCTTTAAGACCGGCTCATTTTCCGGCGAGGAGATGCCGCGCTTCTCCTCACTCTGCACCACAAAGGAGAGCGCGGCGGCTTTGCCGGGGAAGAAGAGCAGGGCGTTGCCCATGGCCAGATCCAGCACGATCTGATCCATCTCCTCCCGCCAGAACACGCCCATATTATAGGAGCCGCCCAGCAAGAGCCAGTCAATGGCCTCATTGAGTGACATCGCGCCGAGGCGCTGGTCCTCACTCATGGGCTTGAGCACGTAGTCGGAGAGGCGCTCGTTGCGCACCATGCCGATTAAACTAAAGAGCTGCGCGCGCTTCTTCGGGTCTCCGCCGACAACAATCTCCCGCTCGTAGAGATCCGCGCAGTCGGAGAAGATGGCGCGCAAATTCTCCGCCGTGGGCGGCTGGGGGTAGTTTGGCTTCTTGGGCGGGTGATAGGGGATCTCCTCTCGCTCCATACCTGCGCTCCTTTCTCTTCCTTAAAATACTTGAAGTTCTTAGCATGCTCTCCTTGGGGGCTCCGGCCGCCGCTGCGGTCGCGCAGGCCCCTCCTTGCCGCTCTAGTATGCCTGAATCCTCCGGCGCTTATTCCTCCCAGCCCTTAGAAGGGAAGCTCTGCGCCGCAGGGGCCGCTTGGCCGCCGGCAAGGGGCATCTCCCGCGCGGATTTCAAACGTCCTTTCCTTGACGAGCAAATGCGAAGGGTGGTATACTAAAGGATATGATGGCGGTTTTGCCGACATGGCGCCGATGGCTTTCCGGCTGCGGCGCGGCGGAAAGCGAAGGCAATCCCGGGAGGGGCGGTGCGGCAATGCGGGCAGTGGTGACACGGGTGAGCGAGGCCTCCGTAACGGCGGAGGGCCGGCAGACCGGCGCGATTGCAGGGGGGCTTCTGGTTCTCTTGGGCGTCGGCCCGGAGGATACACCCCGGAGCGCGGAAGCGCTTGCGGATAAAGTCTGCGGACTGCGTATTTTCGAGGACGATGGGGGAAAAATGAATTGGAACTTAGCGCGGGCGGGCGGAAGCCTGCTTGTCGTCTCCCAGTTCACGCTCTATGCCGACACGAAGAGCCGCCGCCCCGGCTTTAGCCGCGCAGCCCCGCCGGCGCTTGCCCACTTGCTCTACGAGGAATTCATCGCCGCCTGCCGCAGGCGCGGTTTCCCGGTAGAGAGCGGCGTCTTCGGCGCGTCTATGCAAGTGCAGAGCATCAACGACGGCCCCGTCACCCTCTGGCTGGAGACGGATTGAGCCGCCGCGGGCAGGGCCCGCTTTCCCCCGGCGCGCAGGCGCTGCGGCCGGGCGGGGAATAATAAGAAAACAAACAACCAAAGGAGATTCAATACTATGGTAGTATCTAGCATTCAGGTCGGGCAGCTTGGCACCAACTGTTACCTCTTCGGCGACGAGAGCGCCGGTGTCTGCGCGGTGGTCGATCCCGGAGACGACGCCAAGAAAATTGCGAGGGTAATTGAGCAGAGCGGGCTTACACTAACGTATATCTTCGCAACACACGGACACTTTGACCACGTCTTTGGCCTGCCTGAGCTGATGCGGCTCTATCCCGAGGCAAAGGTCTATATCCACCGCGAGGAGGTCGATCTCTCCGGCACGCCGCAGAACTACATGAAGCTGAGCATGGCAGAGCAGAAGCTCAACTACTGCGATGAGGGCGATGTGATCCCCCTGGGCAATTTGCAGATCGAAGTGATGAACACCCCCGGCCACTCCAAGGGCAGCCTTGTGCTCAAGGTGGGCGAGAGCCTCTTTGCCGGGGACACGCTCTTTCGCGGCTCCTGCGGGCGGACAGACTTCATGGGCGGCAGCTACAAGGAGATGGTTCACTCGCTCAAGCGGCTTCACGATCTGCCCGGCGATTACAATGTCTATCCCGGGCACGATGCGCCCACAACACTCGAAGAAGAGCGGCGCAACAACCCCTTCATGGCGGAGGCTGTCCGCGCGCTGGGCTGATGAAGCTCTATTTTGACGGGCACGACGAGCGCTATGCCGCAGAGCAGACCCTTCTGACGCTCTTTCCGGAGGAGACGCCCCTCTATCCCGCAGGCGGGCCCGCCGGCACAGACGGGGAGCTGGAACTGCGCCTTGTAACGACTGCGTCCTCCTTCCTCGCCAAGGCACAGCTTCGCTACGGCGGCAAAACAGCCCAGCGGCAGGAGCGCATAGACTTCCCCGCAGATTCGGGGGACGAGGGTTTCCCCTTGGAGCTGCAGCGGCGCCGCCGCCGGGCGCTCCAGCGCGCGCTCTACCACGCGGCGGTTGAACTCTTGGGGCGGGAGCCATCCTGGGGCCTGCTCTCGGGCGTTCGCCCCGTGAAGCTGCCCGTGCGGGCGCGGCTTGCGGGCGCAACCGCGGAAGAGGCGCGGGAGACGCTGCTGCGGGACTATCGCGTTTCCCCGGCGCAGGCGGCGCTCACGATGGACTGCGCGGAGGCGGCGCTTGCGCTAACACGCTCCCTCGCACCGGAGGAGTTCTCCCTCTATGTCAGCATTCCCTTCTGCCCCAGCCGCTGCAGCTACTGCTCCTTCATCTCCGCCTCGGCGGCGGGCGGGCACAAGCTGATGGAGCCCTATCTGGAGGCGCTCCTGCAGGAGGTCGAGACGGCGGGGCGGCGGGTTGCCGAGTTGGGCCTGCGCCCGCGCAGCGTCTACATCGGCGGGGGAACGCCCACCACGCTCTCCGCCGCGCAGCTCGCGCAGCTTCTGGGGGCCCTTCGGCGCAGCTTTTCCCTCCCCGAGGGCTTGGAGCTCACGGTGGAGGCCGGAAGGCCCGACAGCATTACGGCGGAGAAACTCCAAGCCCTGCGCGATGCCGATGTGAACCGCATCTCCCTCAACCCGCAGAGCATGTCCGATGCGGTGCTGCGCGCCATCGGGCGAAACCACACGGCGGAGGACATCCGCAGTACCTTGCCGCTGGTGCGGGCGGCGGGGTTTTCCCAGCTCAACATGGATTTGATCGCGGGACTGCCCCAGGATAGCCCCGAGGGCTTTGCAAAGAGCCTGACAGAGGTAATCGCCTTTGCGCCCTCGAACATCACCGTGCACACCCTCGCGCGCAAAAAGGGCGCAAGCCTCTCCAAGGACACGCCCCTCCCGAGCGAAGCGGCACTCTCGGAGATGCTCAGCTGCGCGCGCGCGGCGCTGCCCGCGGCGGGCTACCGCCCCTATTACCTCTACCGGCAGAAATACAGCGGCGGCTCCTTTGAAAACGTGGGATGGGCGAAGCCGGGTGCGCATAGTCTCTATAACATCTGCATGATGGAGGAGCTCCACAGCGTGCTCGCCCTGGGGGCGGGCGGCGTGAGCAAGGCCGTTCGCTACGAAAAGGGGAGCCTGCGCCGGGAGGCCAATCCCAAATATCCGCAGGAGTATTTACAGCAACTGCCCCAGATTCTCGCGCAGAAAGCGTCCATTGTCTTATAGGGCGGTCTCTTTCAGGCCGCGTCCCCCGCGATTCGAAGGGCGGATTCGTATCCACCTATCAAAACTGTCAGGAGGAGCGCAACATGGCTTATCAATTACAAACCATCAACGAGGCGATCCGCAAGGATGTCTGCGGCTTTCTGGAGGAGTGTGACCACCTCTATCAGGAGAAAATCCACAGGGCGGCGGATGCCATCATTGAAAACCTGAAGCACAGTCACATAGCCCTGCTCTCCGGCCCTTCCGGCTCGGGAAAGACGACCACGGCGCTCAAGGTGGAAGAGGAGCTGCGCAAGCGCGGCGTCTTGACCCACACGATCTCCATGGACAACTATTTCCAGTCGATGAACAAGGAGACGGCCCCGCGCACGGAGACGGGCGAGGTCGATCTGGAATCCCCGCTCTACATGGACATGGAGCTGCTCCACCAGCACTTTGAATGCCTGGAGCGGGGGGAAGAGGTCGTGGTGCCGAAATTTGAGTTCGCCCGGCAGATGCGAAATGACAGCCTGGGCTATCCCCTGTGCCTGCGGGAGAACGAGATCGCCATTTTCGAAGGCATCCACGCGCTCAACGACCAGATCAGCGCACGGCACCCGAACGCCACGGGCATGTACATCTCCGCCCGCTCCGATATTCTAGAGGGTGACATCCTCCGCTTCAAAGGCACCTGGATGCGCCTGACGAGAAGAGCCGTGCGGGACCACCAGTTCCGCGGCACGGGCGTCGGCGACACCTTTAATATGTGGAGCAACGTGCGCCGGGGTGAGAAGCTCTACATCTCCCCCTTCAAGCACCGCGCCAAGATCGTCATCGACTCCTCCTTCCCCTACGAGGTCTCTGTGATGAAGCACTTTGCAAAGCCGCTCCTGGAGGCGGTGCTCTGTGAGGTGCCGGAGGGGAACCCGCGGCATGATGAAATGCTGCATCTCATCAACGCTTTTTCCGTCTTCGAGCCGATCGATCCCGCCCTGGTTCCGCGCGATTCCCTCATCCGGGAGTTCATCGGCGGCGGCAGTTATAAATATTCCTAAACCGGCGCACCCCCCGTATTATGTTTGCACTTCAATCGTGAAAAAGGTGGTTTACCAATGACAACAGAAGAAAATCTGAAGCAGGAACATCCGGAGGACTGCGCCCACGACTGCAGCAGCTGCGCCTCCTCCTGCGCCTCGCGCGACCCCGCAAGCCTTCTCATCCCAGCAAACTCCGCCTCCCGCATCGGCAAGGTCTTTGCCGTCATGAGCGGCAAGGGCGGCGTTGGAAAGAGCAGCGTCACGGCGGGACTTGCCATCTCCCTCTCCCGCATGGGCTATAAGGTAGCGATTCTCGATGCGGACCTCACCGGCCCCTCCATCCCGCGCGCCTTCGGCCTGCACGGAAAGGCAGAGGGCACGAAGGACGGCATCCTCCCCCAGTACAGCAAGGAGGGCATTGCCGTCATGTCCCTCAACTTTCTCCTTCAGGAGGAGACAGACCCTGTGATCTGGCGCGGCGGTGTGCTCGCGGCGGTGATCCAGCAGTTCTGGTCGGATGTGATCTGGGGTGAGATTGACTATATGCTCATCGACATGCCCCCCGGCACCGGCGACATCCCCCTCACGGTGCTCCAGAACATCCCTGTGGACGGCGTGCTGGTGGTCACCTCCCCGCAGGATCTCGTCTCCATGATCGTGCAAAAGGCGGTCAAGATGGCGCAGATGCTGGAAAAGCCCGTGCTGGGCCTTGTGGAAAACTACAGCTATTTTGACTGCCCCGACTGCGGCAAGCGGCACTATATTTACGGCCAGAGCAAGCTCGAATCCATCGCGAAGGAGCAGGGCCTGCCCATCCTCGCGCAGCTGCCGCTGGATGCCTCCTTTGCTGAGGAGATGGACGCGGGCCGCATCGAATCGCTGCCGCACACGCAGCTGCGTGAGGCGGCGGAGACGCTCGTCGGGAAGGGCGGGGCATGAAACTCGTCTCCTGGAACGTGAACGGGCTGCGCGCCTGTCTAAAAAAAGGCTTTGCCGAGAGCTTTGCCGCGCTCGACGCTGATATCTTCGCCCTGCAGGAGACCAAGCTCCAGCCCGAGCAGGCGGAGTTTGCCCCCGAGGGCTACCACACCGTCTTCCACAGCGCGGAGAAGAAGGGCTATTCCGGCACGGCGCTCTTCTCGCGGGAGGCGCCCCTCTCCCTCTCCTACGACTTTGGCTCGGACATCCACCCGCGCGAGGGGCGCGTGATCACGGCAAAATTTCCGGACTTCACCCTCGTCTGCTGCTACACGCCAAACTCGCAGGACGAGCTGCGCCGGCTGGACTACCGGATGCAGTGGGAGGACGAGTTTCGCGACTACCTGACCGCACTCGACCGGGAGCAGCCGGTCATTCTCTGCGGGGATTTGAACGTTGCCCACAAGGAGATCGACCTGAAAAACCCGAAAACCAACCGCCGCAGCGCAGGCTTTACCGATGAGGAGCGGGGCAAGCTGCAAACCCTGCTCGATGCCGGTTTTGTGGACAGTTTCCGCGCGCTCTACCCGGAGTTGGAGGGCGCATACAGCTGGTGGAGCTATCGCTCGCGCGCGCGAGAGCGCAACGCCGGCTGGCGGATTGACTACTTTTTGCTCTCTCAGCGCCTCTTGCCAAGGCTGGAGGCCGCCGCCATCCACCCGGAGATCTTCGGCAGCGACCACTGCCCCGTGAGCATTGAGCTCAAGTGACAGCGCGCCGATTCACGTGCCGGAGGAGCCGATGCCCTTCGCAAAAGGAGCGTAGCCATGGCAAAGAAACAAAGTGCAGGGAAAACCAACGCCATGCGATTGCTGGAGCGCCTGCGGCTTCCTTACGAATGCCGCAGCTACGAGGGCGGAAAGCTTGACGCGCTCCGCGTCGCCGAGCATCTGGCAGCGCCGCCCGCCGCCGTGCTGAAAACACTGGTGACCAGGGGGCGCTCGGGGGCACACTATGTGTTTTTGCTCCCCGCCGCGGCGACGCTGGATCTCAAGCGGGCGGCGGGGCTGACGGGGGAAAAATCCCTGGAGATGCTGCCGCAAAAAGAGCTGCTCCCGCTCACCGGTTATATGGCCGGCGGCTGCTCGCCCATCGGCATGAAACAGTGCTTTCCCACTTTCATGGAGGAGAGCGCCGCCGCACGCGAGCGCATCTTTATTTCCGCCGGGCGCATCGGCACGCAGCTTGCTCTCTCACCGCAGATCCTGATGCAGGCCGTCCCCATTCGCCTGGCGCGGCTTGCTGCCGAGACGGGCGAAGCGTGATGCCCACCGCTCATGGGCGCGCGCCCCGCGCACAAGACCCCCGCGCCCTCACCGCCGATTCGGCGGCAAGCCGCGGGCAGGGCGCAAGGCAAACGCTCACAGCCGATCCAACGAAGGAGAATGACATGGAACACGATCACATACAAACACCCGGCGAATCTGCCGCCCCCTCCCCGGAAGAGCAGGCGGTGGCGCGCGCGGCGGATTATTTTCGAGAGGGCCTCAACTGCGCGGAGTGCGTCCTGCTCGGCTGCCTGGAGGCGCAGCAGAGCAGCCTGCCGCAGGAGGTTGTCGCCCTTGCCAGCGGCTTTGGCGGCGGCATCGGCCGGACGAAGCACATCTGCGGTGCCGTGACGGGCGCGGTGATGGCGCTCGGCGCGGTGAAAGGCCGCAGCAACCCCTTCGCCCTGCCGGATCTGCCCCAGCGCGCCGCGCAGCTCAGTGAAGAGGTCTATCCCCACTTTGCCCGGCTGATCGAACAGTTCGAGGCGGACTTTGGCAGCAGCTCCTGCGCGGAATTGACGGAGTCTTACGCGGATTTCAACGCCCCCGAGCGCAGGCACAGCTGCCTGCACATGGTGCGCTACTGCGCGGCCTTGGTCATGCGTCAGGCCGCAGAAGACGGGGGCACGCCCGCCGAATCAAAGCCCCTGTAGGGGCCGGGGCGGCGCAGATGCAATCTACAATAATCAAAAACAGGCTGTCCGCTTATCTGAAAGCGGACAGCCTGTTTGGCTTTGTTTGGGGCTTTTGCGGCGATTACAGCCGTCAGATCGCGTTCAAATCCCTTCGGAGCCGCTCGATGAGCATGGGGATGGCCTCCTCAAAGTTCACCCCGTACCAGCGGCGCTGCGGGTCTGCGATGGATTTTCGTATGCTCTCAAGCGTGAAATCCACCGCAAGCGGAAGGGCGGCGGAGAGCGGCAGCCCCCGGGTCAGGGCGCCCACGCAGGCGGAGGAAAAACAGTCTCCCGTGCCGTGGAAGCGCAGGGGATATTGCTCATTGTAGTACTCAAAGAAGCGCTCGCTCTCGCGCTCATAGGCCATCGCGCCGACTTGGCCGGGCGCGGCGATAACCCCCGTGAGCACGACCTTCTTGCAGCCGAGGGCCGAGAGCTCCTTGAGAATCTCGCGCGCCTCCTCCCGCCCCGCCTCTTCGCCGGGGAAGGGGCGCTCAAGCAGCAGGCAGGCCTCCGTCAGATTCGGCACGATGATGTCCGCCTTCTGGCAGAGCGCTCTCATCTCGCGCGGAAAGGACTCCGGCAGGCCGGGGTAGAGCGCGCCCGCGTCCCCCATCACGGGGTCGAGGAAGAAAAAGTTCTCCTGATTTTTAAAGGCATCCACAAAGCCCGCGCTGAGCGCCAGCTGCTCCAGAGAGCCGAGATAGCCGATGTAGATCCCGTCAAAGGAGATGCGCTCGCGCTGCCAGTGCGCAATCACCTCCGGCACCGCCGGCGTGAGGTCGTAGAAGGTGAAATCCGGAAAGTCTGTGTGCATGGAGAGCATGGCCGTTGGGATCACGGCAGTTTCCACGCCCATAGCGGAGACAACGGGCAGCGCCACCGTCAGGGCGCACTTTCCAAGGCAGCTGATATCCTGTATGCTTACAATGCGCTTCATAAGAGAAGGCTCCTTTGTGGTTTGATTTCTTGGCGCGCGCGGCAGCGTCCGGGCGCCCGCTTTGGCGCGCGCTGCGCGGCACTCACTCGCCCACCGCGCCGTTGCCGGCGGGGCTCAGGTAGGTCGTCTCATCGCGCACACAGAGGACGATATCCGGCTGGCGGCGCGCCACATAGGCGCGGAGCGTCTCCTGCGTGTAGTAGCGCAGATCCAGTGCGTACATCTCATCAAAGCTCGCCCAGAGCAGGGTTTCCAGCGGATTTGTGAAGGAGTCGCCGAAGATCAGGATCGTCGGCAGTTCCGGGCGCTGCGTGGAGATCACCGTCTCGCCAAAGTCTCCGCCCATGTAGAGGTCGTAGGTGACCGCCTCCGTATCCGTCCCCGGCAGGCGGTAGAGCAGCGCCTCCGACGGGGCGCCGAGGTCACTGCGGGTGAAGGCGGGCGCATCCCGTATGCTGCCGATGGTCAGGCGATCCGCCCCCTTGCCCCAGAGGCCGTAGAGCTTCCGGTCGCTCGAGCCGAGATAGGGGTTCTCCAGAACCTTCAGCTCCACCTCATCCTCTTGCAGGATGCGCAGCGGGAGACCCGTGGCGGCGGCAAGCTGCTCCATGATGGCCCGATAGGCCACAAGCGCGCCCTCATAGGTATAGTGGTGGTCGGTGCGCGCGTAGTACTCCGGCGGGGAGCCGAGCGCCTCATAGACGCCGTGCCCATCGAGAAAGGGCACCCCCGCCGCGGCCATCGCCTCGGTGAAGGCCGCGCGGATGGCCTCCGTGTGCCAAAAGCGGCTGTCCAGATAAGGGGGGTAGTGCTCGTGAAAATAAGTCGATTGCAGCGGCAGACCGACATAGCAGAAATAGCCGCCGTAGGCTCTGATCTCGTCCTGGAGGCCGCGCAGCGCCGCCGCCATCTCCCCCGCCTGATCCGCAAGGTAGGCCGTGTCCCACTTCGCGTGGCCGTGGAAGGGGAGCAGGACATCGGAAGCGACCACCAGCTCATTGACCACCGGGCGGGAGAGCAGGAGTTCCAAGCGGAGATTCGTGCGGATCAGCGTGTTGCGCCCGGCGATGTGGTCGGAGACGGCGGCCTCCAGCTCCTGCGCCAGCGCGCCGCTGTAGAGTTTCTGGGCGCTGGGCGTTGGAATGGGCGCGGCATTTCGCTGCTCATAGAAGAGCGAAGTGCCCCAAGGGGGCAGGAGCGTCAGCAAGGGGAGGCCAAAGAGGATGGCAAGGACAACGGCGCTCAGGAACAGGCGCGAACTTCGATTCATGAACAGCCCTCCTGCGGAACGGTTCCTCCCCGGGGGGAGTGTTAAAACTGAAAATAGATAAAGGGGTTGAAGCTGGAGCTCACCAGGCGCATGATCGAGAGCGCGAAGAGCGCGAGCGCCAGGATCGGCGGGCCCCAGGCGAGGAGCAGGCGCGGCAGCCTATGTTCGCTGCGCTTCTCCAGTGCAGCCTCCACCCAGCGCTTGAGCGGGAGCGCCGCGAGCGCGGCCAGCAGGTATTCCAAGCGGAAGCTGAGCAGGAAATAGCTGGCGCGGGCATCCCAGAGACCCACTGCGCCGCCGCCGAAGAGCACCTTCCAGTATTGCAGCGCCGCGGGGAGGGTGGCGCTGCGGAAAAAGGCCCAGCCGAGGATGACAAAAAACATCGCATACACATGGCGCAGGGCTTTGGGCATCCGCTCGAGCAGGCCCTTCCAGAGGAAGCGCTCGCCCATGAGCAGCGCGCCGTAATAGAGCCCCCAGACGACATAGTTCCACGCCGCACCGTGCCAAAGCCCCGTGAGCAGCCAGACGATCAGGAGATTTCGAAGCTGTGCCGCCGTGCCCACGCACTTGCCGCCGAGCGGGATGTAGAGATAGTCCCGAAACCAGATGCCCAGCGAGATGTGCCAGCGCTGCCAGAAGTTTGCCACGGAGTGCGCCGTATAGGGGTAGTTGAAGTTCTCGGCAAAGTGCAGGCCGAAGACGCGGCCAAGGCCGATGGCCATATCGGAATAGCCCGAGAAGTCAAAATAAATCTGCGCGGCATAGGCGAGAATGCCAAGCCAGGCGAAGCCCGCCGAGAGCTCCCCCGGTGCCGTTTGAAAGGCGGCGTCCGCCACCTGCGCGAGCTGGTTTGCCAGCAGCACCTTCTTGGCAAGGCCAAAGAGAAAACGCAGCAGGCCGGAAGAGAAATCCTCGACTGTCTCCCTGCGCGCTTCCAACTGGCCGGCAATGCTGTGGTAGCGCACAATGGGCCCCGCCACCAGCTGGGTGAAGAGGACGATAAAGAGCGCCAGCCGCAGGAAATTGCGTTGGGGCTCTGTTTCGCCGCGGTAGAGGTCGATCAGATAGCTCATGCCCTGAAAGGTGTAGAAGGAGATGCCGATGGGCAGGGTGATCTCCGGCAGGGTGAGCGAAGCGCCGAGCGCCGTGAGCCCTGCGGCGGCAAAATTTGCGTATTTGAACCAGAATAAGATGGCAAGGTTGCAAGCAAGACCGCCCGCGAGCAGCGCACGGCTTCTGCTCCCGGCGGGCCTGTGCGCAAGGGCAAGACCAAAAAAATAGTTGACCAGAATGGAGGCCGCGACAACGGGGAGCAGGCGCAGGCCGCCATAGGAGTAGAAGAGCAGGCTCATGACCAGCAGCACCGCGTTGCGCCCGCTGCGCCTGTGCGCGGGCATGAGGAAATAGAGCGTCAGCACTGCGGGGAGGAAGATAAAGAGGAAGGGGAGGCTGCTAAAGACCATATCAAAACCCTCGTTTGTTTCTGCGGGCCAAGAGGGCGCCGCCATTTCTCCCCGCCGCGCGAAGGCCCTGCAGGGCGCATCCGCGCTGGGGCCGCGCCGCCGCTGCCGCCACAGACCGGCAGAGATCGCGCGGACGCGGGTGGTTTTCACCGGCTGCGCCCACCGCCTGCCATGGCCTGATATGAACTTGACTATAACAAAACCACCTTCAAAATGCAAGAGCGGAAGCGGAGCGGGGCAAAGAAAAAAGCCAGATGTGCTCTCTTCAAACACATCTGACTTTTTTGTTCAAGCGCACCCCCGGGGCGCGGATCAGGAGAATTCATCGGGAATTTTCAGCGCTTTTTTTAAAAATTCCGGCACAGGCGCGCCCAGCCGCACGGCGTTTTCCGTGATGCTGCCAAGCTCGGTGAGCGTGTACCAGACCACCACCAGCGGGCAGAGGAAGCTGTTGTAGGAGAGCAGCGCCATGGGCAGGTTTGCAATGACGACAGTGAGGAGCAAGTCTGCCGCCGCCGCGACCATCACCGCGACAATGCTGCCCAGCTTGTGCCAGATGCCCTCGCGCGCGGCAGTAGAATTCCACTCACTCCGCCGCGCGGCGGCGAGGGAGCCTGTGAGGTAGTCAAAGAGCAGGCAGGAGATCCACAGGAGCACCAGCCAGCCAAACCAGCCGAAGAGGGCGGTGAAGCCCGCAAGGCAGGCCGCCATGCCGATCTTCCATTGGGTGATTGTCTCATGCATACGCTCACTCCCCCTCCGCAAGCTTTCGCAGCAGCTCCGCGCCATAGCGGTAGGCTGCGAGGTAGTCCAGCGTCTCCTCCTGCAAGCCAAAACGCGCCTGAACGGCGCTGCGCTGCGGGTCTTCACGCGAGGGGCTCTCCCCCTCCTCCTGCGGGGTGATGCCCAGAAAATCGAGAATACCCAGGACATTTGCCTTGGCGAGCGCCGCGCGGAAGAGCGGGTCCTTCAGCCGCTCCACATCCTCTCGGTTGGTGTGGAAGCCATGCTCAAGCAGCAGGGCGGGGGCGCTGGTGTGGGCCAGGACGGTGTAGCCGAAGTGGTAGAGCCCCGCGCCGCGAATGCTAAGCCCCATCTCCGCCCAGCGGCGCAGGATTGCCTTGGCGGCGCGGTTGCGCCCGGCGCTCTCGCCTGCCGCGCTGGTGTAGACCATGTAGCCGCCCGCGCTGCTCCAGCCGCTGGCTGCCGCGGCGTTGGAGTGCAGGGACACGAAGAGATTGAGCCCCGGAAGGGCATTGGCCGTGTTGCAGCGCTCGCGCAGGGAGGGGTATCCCGTCTCCCCGCGGGTGAGAATCACCTGCACGCCCTCCCGCTCGAGAAGCGGCGCCATTCGCCGGGCGAGATCCATGGCAAATTCCTGCTCCTCATAGCTCCGGTCGGGGCTAAGGTTTGCGCAGCCCGGCCCATGACCCGGGTCAAGACAGACTGTATAATACTGCATTTTGACACCTCTTTCAAAAACGATTCCTTACCGTTCCTGTGAAAAGGGTGTTTTTTGCACGAAAGGATACACCTGAAGGGAAATTGGGGCGTTGTTGCGGTTAAAAAAATTGTTTCAGCGATTAGACAAAGAGCTCGTCATAAGAAATTCCCAGCACGCATTTGAGCGCCTTGAGCTCATCGGGATAGAGATGCCGCTGCCCGACCTCAATTTTCGCCAATGCGCTTCTGCTGATGTCGCAGCCGACAACTTGCAATTGCGCCGCGAGCTGCTCCTGCGTCAGTCCTTTTTCGCGCCGGATCGCATGGAGATTCCTCCCGAGCGCCCTGCTGTATTCGTAATTCATCATCCATCCCCCTCTGCACTTGTTTCGGTGCAATCATGGATTGATTTTACTGCCTCGCTCTGTTATTATTGCACTATATTAGTGCAATAAGGGGGATTCTTCATGTCAGACTACCAAGAGATGTGTTGGAAGATGGTTCGAGCATCAGAGGAGGCCATACGCATCTTGATTGAGGCGCAGCGCGAGTGTGAGGAGCTCTATATTTCCCAGCCATCCGCTCAACTGAGCGCGCTTAGATGGCCGGAAGAGCCGGGTCAGTCCTGATGGGATCACCCCGCAAACAGAGTTTGCGGGGGCCCCGACCTCAGATTGAAAACATGCTCCGCATTTAGGTGGAGGCAGCGAGCAAAAAATAAAAGAGACATCCACCATCGGACGTCTCTTTTTGCTCCGCCGCGGATGCGGCGTCACAAGCGCTTTGCTCGCAGGGCAAAGCCTTGACGCAGGCGGAATTCACTTCCGCCGAGCAATTTCAATCCAACGGGTGGCGCACCCGAAGGGTGCAAAACCCAAAAGGCAAGAAACCCAGAAAGGGTTTCTTGCCTTTTGGAGCGAGTGACGAGGCTCGAACTCGCTACCTCCACCTTGGCAAGGTGGCGCTCTACCAGATGAGCTACACTCGCATCAGCAAATAACATCTTATCACAGATTCCCGCTTTGTCAACAGTTTTTTCAGGCGCAGCCCCTTCTTTTTTCCCGCACGCCGCCAGCCCCGCGCCCGAGCTGTGCAGCGCCGCCGGCAGCCGGAACGCGGCGGCGGGGCCGGCCGCCTTCTCTCACTGCCAGCCGCTATAGCCCTGCGCGCGCATCGCCGCATCGTCGTGCAATTGCAGCGCCCCGCGCTCGACGGCCGGGTTCCAGTGCAGCCACTGATTCTCCGCGATGGACACGGAGAGCCAGACCGTCCGCTCCCCCTGCCAGGTCCCAAACATCAGCTTGCAGGGGATGCCCTGTTTCTGGCAGAGCAGCTGCGCGGCAAGTGCGATTCCTTCGCGCGCCGCTTCCCCCTCCACCAGGGCTGCGTAGGCGTGATTGCGCTGCGGATCCTCCGCAAGACTTACGGTCTCCGCGAGCAGCTGCTGGATACGCAGCAGTTTCTCCCGCGCATCGCCCCCCTGCCCCAGCTGCCGCAGCAGGGCGCTCGTCCGCTGCGCCAGCGCCTCCTTCCGCGCGCGCAGCTCCTCCTGTGTGGCGGGGTAGTGCAGGGTGATCTCCACCATGCGCTGCCGCCCGCTGCTCTCGGCGGGGTAGAGCCTTGCTGTGATCTCCGGGCGGCCGACGGCGCTCTCCGGTGTCTCATAATAGCGCGCGAGGAACATGGCCTCCAGCTGCGCGGGCGAGATCTCCGGCTCAAAATAGCCCACGCGGTAGGCCGCTGCGGGGAGGTAGTCCAAAAAGAGCGCGCTCGCCTCATCGTTCAGGGCGCGCACCCCCGTGACCGACACGACGGCAGCGCGCTGCTCCGCCGTCCGGCGGTAGGCAATCGACGAGAGCTCTACCTCATAGTAGGAAGCTGTTTTTTGCAGCGTATAGTTGATATAATCGAGCGCCCAGGCGCCAAAGGGGTCCGTCTCCATGACCTCCCGGTATGCCGTGTCCAAATCCTCGTCGGCGGAGCCGGTGTAGTCATAGAGCCGTATGATTCCCGATTCATCCCCCTGAGAGACCAGAAAGAGGATGGCGCTCACAAGCTGGTGGTAGTTCTCCGCGCGCAGATAGCCCGAGGCCTTGTCCGCATCGGAATACTGCGGGTGCGGCTGCAGGGAGGAGTAGCTGCGGTTGAGCGCGGGCGCACAGCCGCCCAAGGGCAGAAGAAGCAGCAGGAGAAGCGCTGCGGCTTGCCGCCCTCGTCCCCTCTGCGGACGAAATTTAATAGCCCAAGTCCTCTTCAATCAAAATCACTTCCAACTCTTTGACGCGCCGCGGCCGCATCCAGTGCACCAAAAGCTCTCTGCAGATCCGGTCGGGGCTGTTACAGTCGTGGCAGCGGGTGGGCTGCTCGAGCACGCAGGGGGTCTGCGCCTTGAAGCGGGCGGCGTTTTTGGGGGCGGCAACGTTTCGCGCCCGCCAGAGCGCCGCGTCAAAGCTTTCGGCCAGTTTGTTCTTCCCCACGACAAAGTAGAGATACTCCGGGCCGAAGGCCGTGGCCGAGATGCGGTTTCCCACGCCGTCGATGTTGATCAGCTCCCCCGTCTCGGCCAGGGCGTTGAGCGAGCTGATGTAGGTTTGGGCGGCGTTTGCCCTTGCAATCTCCCCGCCCTCCATATGCCAGGAGACCTCGTTGTGCGCCTTGAGTTTCTCGTAGAGCCCAAGCTCCCGCAGCGTCATGGAGGCACCCATGCCGATCTCCCTGCCGTCAAGCTTCTCATCCAGATAGGCCGCGGCGGCCTCCTTCGTCTCAAAGGCGCGGAAGGCAAAGCCCCGCCCCTTCAAATTCTTCTCCAGTGTGCTATAATCCTTCACTCTTCTTCCTCTCCTCTTCTCTCTTCCGGCAGCACCCGCTCCGGTCTTGGCGGGGGCGGCGCCGCCGCTTCCTTCGGGTCATGGGGCAGGAAGCCGTCACCGAGCACCTCGTAGGCATCGCAGACGATCAGGAAGGCCTGCGGGTCGATCTCTTTGATCTTTCGTTTCAGCTCCACAATCTGGCGGTTTTTAAAGGCGCAGAGCAGGATGCGCTTCTCCGCCTTTGTCCAGGCACCTGCGCCGTGCAGAATCGTCACGCCCCGGTGCAGATCGGAGACGATGGCCTCGGAGATCTCCTCCGAGCGGCTGCTGATGATGTAGGCAACCTTGGAGAGGTTCGCGCCAAAGAGCACCTTGTCAATGCAATAGGTGCAGATAAAGAGCGCCAGAATGCCCATGAGGGCAGAGTTGAGCTGCTGAAAGACGATGGAAACGCCTGCGATGACCACAAGGTCGAGCGTGCGCAGCAGCTGCCCCACAGAGAGCCGCGGAATCTTCAGCTTCAAGAGGCGCGAGCAGATGTCCGTGCCGCCCATGCTCGCCCCCTCCTTTGCGATCAGGCCGACGGAGGTGCCGAGCACCACGCCGCCGAAGATGCAGGCCATGAGCGGCTCTTGCAGCGTCGGCATCTCAAAGAGCGCGCCGAAGAGGTCCAGGAGCAGGGAGCTGAGCACCATGGCATAGAGCGAGCCGAGCAGCATCTTCCCGCCGAGGTATTTCCAGGCCAGGAAGAAGAGGGGGATGTTGATCGCAATGATCGTCATGCCGATCGGCGGGTAGCCGAAGAGATGGTTGATCATCTGCGAAATGCCCGTCACGCCGCCAAAGGCAATGTCGTTGGGCGCGTAGAAAATATTATAGGCCAGGGCATAGATAACGCAGGCCAGGCTGATGACGGCATAGGACTTGAGCACGCCCATCCATTTTAAGGCCAGCAATGTTTGGATCCTTCGCTTCATGGAAGCTCCTTTCCGCTCCTGTGCCCGCGCCGCCTGCGCCGGGGGGAGCTGTGATCTCAAGCTGAATTCGAATTCGCGCCGATGGAAGCGGGGGTTCGACTCCCCTCGTCTCCAGCATTTGCAAGGCGATCCCAAATGCGCGGGCGGCGGAGCCGCTTACAGCTCGTCGAGCGAGAGCTGCCGCTCGCCCCTGTCCTCCCCTTTGAGGATGGCGCCCGCGGCGGGGAGATTGCGCGCCCGGTAGCGCGCGGGGCTGACAAATTCACCCTCGCGCAGCGGGTTGACGGCGCTGAGTTTATATTTGGGCCGCAGGGTCATCACCGAGATGCCCTGCGTGTTCCGGCTGCTCCGGGCGGGGATCTGCTCTGTCTTCACGATCAGGGCGCGCCCCTCGCTCGAGCGCAGGACGGCCTCCGTCTCCTCATAGAGCCGCAGGACGGAGACCAGGGGGCTCTTGTCGCTGTAGGCCCCCGTCAGCCGTCTCCGCTTGGTCACGGTCTGATAGGCGGCGGCGGCCACGCGGGCGGCCTTGCCGTTCTCAAAGAAGAAGAGCAGGCTGCCCCGATAGGCATCCGCAGGGCAGGCCCAGACGAGCTGCTCCCCCTCTTCCATGGGGAGTTTCGCCGGGAGATAGTCCCCCAAGAGGCTCGCCTTGCTGTCCTCCAGCGTGTCCAGCTGCACTTTGTAGCAGTGCTGCCGGTCGGTGAAGAGCAGCAGCTCCTCATCGCTCTGCAGCTCCCAGCTCTCGTAGGGCCCGTCACCCTCTTTATACTTTTGCTCGCCGCTCATGCGCAGCGACTGGGGGCTGATCTTCTTGAGATAGCCCTCCCGCGAGAGGAAGACATGAACCGGGGTGGCGGGGGGCGGCGCCTCCGCCTGCAGCTCTTCTCGCTCGAGCGCCAGCGTCTCGGGCTCCACAATGCCCGTCTTTCTCGGTATGCCGTATTGCTTTTTGACCGCCTCGAGCTGCTTGATGATCTGTGCCTGAATGCGGCGGGGCTTTTGCAGCAGATCCCGCAGGTCTGCAATCTCCGCTTCGAGCGTCTCCACGTCGGAGAGGCGCTTGAGGATGTACTCCTTGTTGATGTTGCGCAGGCGGATCTCCGCGACGTATTCCGCCTGTATCTCGTCGATTTCAAAGCCCTCCATCAGCCTTGGGACAACCTGGCTCTCCGCCTCCGTCTCGCGGATGATGGCGATGGCGCGGTCGATGTCCAGGAGGATGCTGCGCAGCCCGTAGAGCAGATGCAGCCGCTCCTCTTTCTGCCTGATGGCAAAGGCCGTCTGCCGCTTGACGCAGCGGATGCGCCAGTCAATCCAGCGCGCGAGGATCTCGTAGACCCCCATCACCTGCGGCATGCCCTCCACCAGCACGTTAAAGTTGCAGGAGAAGGTCTCCATGAGCGGCGTCATGCCAAAGAGCTTGTGCATGAGGCTTGCGGCATCCACCCCGCGCTTGAGGTCGATCGTGAGCTTCAGGCCGGAGAGGTCGGTCTCATCGCGCATGTCGGCCACCTCACGCAGCCGCCCCGCCTTGACGAGCTCTGCGACCTTTGCGATGATGGCCTCGGCGGTGGTGGTGTAGGGAATTTCATAGATCTCTATGAGGTTTTCCTTTGCGATATGCTTCCAGCGGGCGCGCAGCCGGAAGGAGCCGCGCCCCCTGCGGTAGATCTCCTCCAGCTCCTCCCGCCGGTAGATAATCTCCCCGCCTGTGGGCAAGTCCGGCGCGAGGAGGATGGGCAGCAGATCCGCCTCGGGGTTTTTGATGGTCGCAATCGCCGCGTCGCAGACCTCCGCGAGGTTAAAACCGCAGAGGTTGGAGGCCATGCCGACGGCAATGCCCTGATTGGCGGAGACGAGGATGTTGGGAAAGCGGGTGGGCAGCAGCGTCGGCTCCTGGAGGGTGCCGTCGTAGTTGGGGACGAAATCCACCGTGTCCTGGTCGATATCCCGAAAGATTTCCCGGCAGATCTCCGCCAGGCGCACCTCTGTGTAGCGCGAGGCCGCGTAGGCCATGTCTCTGGAGTAGACCTTGCCAAAGTTGCCCTTGGAGTCCACCAGGGGATGCAGCAGCGCCCCATAGCCGCGGCTCAAGCGCACCATGGTCTCGTAAATGGCAGCGTCGCCGTGCGGGTTGAGCTTCATCGTCGCCCCCACCACGTTTGCAGACTTCGTGCGCGCGCCGCCGAGCAGCTTCATCTGGTACATCGTATAGAGCAGCTTGCGGTGGGAGGGCTTGAAGCCGTCAATCTCCGGGATGGCGCGCGAGACGATGACGCTCATCGCATAGGGCATGTAGTTGACTTCCAGTGTCTCTGTAATGGGTTGCTCCACCACCTCCGGGCGCAGACCGAAGACCTTCGAGCGGTCGGTCCGGGGGGCGGCAGATTCTTTTTTCTTTCTCGCCATGTATGTGTTTCCTATCTGTTCGGAATAGTAAAAATCTTATCGCAGCAGCCTAGGGCAGCTGCGCCGTGAGCTTGGGCAGCGTCTGGGAGAGGAATTCGTCAAAGGGGTCCGCGGCCGCGCCCTCATCGAGAAGGTCAAGCAGTTTGCTCCCCTCGGGCAGGGCAAAGTCTGGCGCCGTCTGCACCGCCTCTCTCCGGAAGCTCTGCTCCAGATAGAGGTTGAAGCGGTTCTTCATCTGGAGCAGGCCACTCTGCTCGCCGCTCTTTGGCGTGCCCTTCCCCGAGAGCTCCGCCTGAAGGATCGTATCCTGATAGTCGCAGCTGTTGTTGTAGGAGAGCTTCATCCGCAGGGCGCTCTGATAGCTCCCGCTTGTCGAAAAGCGCAGATCCAGCTCGAAGAGCTCCAGCACATCGCGCATGTCCGCCTCCATCCATGCCGCCATGTCCTCGTCATAGTTCCCGGCGCGCAGCAGCAGCGCGATCAGCTTGTCCAGATCCATCTGCAGGCGGTATTCGCGCCCTGATCTTTTCAGGTTCCCGTCCTCAAGCAGGCTGTAGAAGGCGATCGCCTGCTGGATGTCGTCATAGTAGTCAATGGGGTCGCTGTATTCCGCCGAGAGCATGCCGATGGCGAAGGCCAGCTCGCCCATGGTCTCCATCTCAAGGAAGGATCTCCACTCCGGATAGAGCCGGTTCAAGTCCAGCTGATACCAGAGCGCCGCCGCATCGGCATCCTGCTTGAGGTAGCCGAAGAGCAGGTCGAGAAGCGGCATGTGGAAATAGAGCATGCCCTCGGGGGTGAGCTTGCAGGCGAAGCTGTGTTTCCCGATCAGAACCGCCAGATCCTCCAGTTCCGCAGAGCCTTCCTCCAGGATGCCCGCGAAGCGCAGCAGGCTGCCAAGCTGCGAGAGGTCAAGCGTACCCTCGAGGCTCAGGCCGCCGTCTCCAAGCTGCAGCTCCATGCCCGCGGGGAAGGCAAAGCTGCGGTTGCCCTGCAGGCTATCGAGCACCTCCACCGTGAGCGCGAGCTGCTCTGTGATCTTCGTGCGGCTCTGCAAATCCAGGGCGTTGGCCGCCAGATAGCCGTTGTAGCCGGCAAATTTCGCGTCAATGTCAGCGATGATCGAAGCGCGCGCAAGCAGCACCGCCGTCTGATACGCCTCGTCCCAATAGATCTCGTAGCCGAGCGTCTCGCCAATCAGGCGCAGGGGCACGTAGCAGCGGCCCTCTGTTTGATAGACCGGTGCATCAAGCGTGAGCGTATGTTCTGCCCCGTTTTCTCTGTAGCTTGCGTTCTCGCTCCCGAGCGTGAATTCAAAGAGGAAGCCCTCCCCTTCGAGGATGACCTTCTCTTCCTCCTCCAGCCAGAGAACCTCTGCACCCAGCGCCTCCATCAGCGCCCGGACGGGCACCATCATGCGCCCGTTTTGCAGCTGGGGCGCGGCGTCCGGAAAGGCGACCATGCGCTCGTTGAGGCGCAGGTTGATCTGCCCGGGCGTGCCGCCAAGGTCGCGGATCTTCTGCGCGCGTGCGGCGGCCCACTCGGCCTCCCACTCCGCGAGCCACTGCGCGAGTTCTTCCTCGTCCCAGTCGTCATCCGCATCGTACCAGCCATCGTCATCCCAAGCCTCGTTGTCCCAGTCGTCGTCCCAGTCCTCCTCCGCGAAGTCTTTCCGCTCCGCAGCTTCGGCTTCGGGTGTTTTCTGCGTGGCCGCGTCGGGCGCCGCCGCCGGGGCTTCCGCCTCCGTCGCGAATGCGGGCGGCAGCAGAACGCCCAGGAGCATTGCCAGGGCCAGGATCGTGCCAATGAATCGTCTCATCCGTCTTCCTCCTTTTGTTGCGTGCCGCGCTCCGCTCCCGCCGCACAGCTCTGCATGGTGTTCTCTCTTGTGCAAATCACCCCGGCGGGCAGTGCGAAGGCTGCCGGCGGGGCGCGGGTTCTCGCAGGGTGGGCTTACGCGCCTGCGGTTGCGGCGGGGTTCAGGAGATGTCCGCCAAGTCCAGATAGCGGAAGCCGTGCTCGGCAATGTGCTCCTTCCGCCCCGCCAGGTTGTCGCCCAGCAGCAGGTCAAAGGTCTTTGCCGTCTCGAGCAGATCCTCAGGCATCACGCGGATGAGCCGGCGGGTCTCGGGGCTCATCGTGGTCAGGTGCATCATCTCCGGCTCGTTCTCACCGAGGCCCTTGGAGCGCTGGATGGAATGTTTTTTCCCGGCCAGCCGCCGCACCACCTCATTTTTCTCCCGGTCTGTGTAGGCAAAATAGGTCTTATCCCCGCTGCTGATCTCGTAGAGCGGGGACTCGACGATATAGACATAGCCCTCCCGGATCAGGGTGGGGGTCAGGCGGTAGAGCATCGCAAGGATGAGGGTGCGGATCTGAAAACCGTCCACATCCGCGTCGGTGCAGATGACGATCTTATTCCAGCGCAGGCTCTCAAGCTGGAAGGTGGTCATGTCCTTCGTGCGGCCAAAGTCCACCTCCACACCGCAGCCGAGCACCTTAATTAGATCGGTGATGATCTCGTTTTTGAAGATCCGCCCGTAGTCCGCTTTGAGGCAGTTGAGAATTTTTCCGCGGATGGGCATGATGCCCTGAAAGTCCGCATCGCGGGAGAGCTTGCAGGCGCCGAGCGCCGAGTCACCCTCGACGATGTAGAGCTCGCGCCGCGCCACATCCTTGCTGCGGCAGTCCACAAACTTCTGCACCCGGCTGGCAAGGTCGAGGTTGCCGGGGCTTACCTTTGCCCGCAGGCTCAATCGTGCCTTCTCCCCCGCCTCGCGGCTGCGCTTGTTGAGCAGCACCTGCTCCGCGACCATCTCGGCGACCTGCGGGTTTTCGATGAAATAGACCGCGAGGCGCTCACGCAAGAACTGCCCCATTGCCTCCTGAATGAAGCGGTTGGTCACGGCCTTTTTCGTCTGATTTTCAAAGGAGGCCTCGCTTGAGGCGTTGCTTGAGACGAAGAGCAGCGTCTCCGCCACGTCCGCCCAGCCGATTTTCGCCTCGCTTTTGGTATATTTCCCGCTCTGGCGCAGCATCGCGTCTAGCGCGCCGACAAAGGCCGAGCGCAGCGCTTTTTCCGGCGCGCCGCCGTGCTCCAGATGGGAGGAGTTATGGTAGTGCTCGATCAGGTTGTTTTGATTCGAAAAACAGAAGGCCACAGAGAGGCGCAGTTTATACTCGGGCTTGTCCGCCCGGTCGCGCCCCTGCCGCTCCGCCTGCCAGTATTGCACGGGCGTGAGGGCCTTGCCCTCTGCCAGCTCCTCCACATAGTCGGCAATGCCGTTTTCGTAACAAAAGCTCTCCTCTGTGATTCCGTTTTCGCCCTCGTCGCGAAACAAAAAACGCAGCCCCCCGTTGACCACGGCTTGGCGGCGCAAAAGCTCGCGGAAAAACTCCGCGGGAATGTCTGTTTCCGTGAAGACCTCCAGATCCGGGCGCCAGCGGATGCGCGTGCCGCTCTCTTTTCGCTCGCTCTTGTGCACCTGCATCTCCCCGACCAGTTCGCCCCGCTCAAAGTGCAGCTCATAGCGCTTGCCCTCCCGCCAGACCGTCACGTCCATATATTCGGAGGCGTATTGCGTGGCGCAGGCGCCAAGGCCGTTGAGCCCCAGGGAGTATTGATAGTTCTCGCTGTGGAGGTTGTCATACTTTCCGCCCGCGTACAGTTCGCAGAAGACCAGCTCCCAGTTGAACTTGCCGACGGTTTCGTTCCAGTCCACCGGGCAGCCCCGCCCGAAGTCTTCAATCTCGATGGAGCGGTCGCGAAAGCGGCTGATGAGAATCTCCTTGCCGTGGCCCTCGCGCGCCTCGTCAATGGCGTTGGCCAAAATCTCCAGCACCGCATGCTGACAGCCCGCAAGCCCGTCAGACCCGAAGATGACCGCGGGGCGTTTTCGCACGCGATCGGGGCCCTCCAGAAGGGAGATGGAATCGTTTCCATACTGCTGTGTGCTGTTTTTCTGCATAGTCTCAAGCGCTCCTTCTCTCATCACAAACCCTGGCTCCCCCTCTCCGGGGGAGGGTAAATTTGGCCCGCCATCGGGCGGCTGCCCGGCGGCGCATGGTCACTCTTTTTAGTGTACCCAATCCGCAGGGCGCTGTCAAGAACGCAGCTTCGCGAAAATCACACAGGCTTCGCCCCGCGTATGAAAAGAGGCATATCCGTCAACAATGACCATACAATACTCACAGGGGACAACACCCCTTTACAAAGGAGCTTTTGATGAGAAAACGCAGCCTCTTCTCCCGCGCGCAGGCGCCCGCAAACCCCGCCGCAGACAGCCAGGAGCGCCGCCTGCTGCTGGGGCAGCTGGAGGCAACCAAGCGGGAGCTGGATTTGGCCCACCTCGGCTTTGAGCAGAGCAGAGATCCCGATCTGCTCGAGTTCTACCTCTTTGAGATCGACGCGCTGCGCGCGCGGCACAGCTATCTGCTGCGCCGCATCAAAGCGCTCAGCCCGGAGGCGCCCCCGCCCCCCCGCGCAGAGCCCGAGGCGGCGCAAGATCCTTAGGGGCAAGCGGCGCGCGCCCGCAACCCCTCTCTTCCGTCCCTGATGTTACGCTGTGGAGGTGCTCTATGGATCTGCTCAATCTTTGGCCCGGCGCCGTTCTTCTGGGCCTCTTGCTTCTGCTGCTCTTCCACCGGCCGCTCAAGGCGCTCCTGAAGCTTGCGCTGCGCAGCGGCATCGGCCTTGCGCTCTTGGCCGGGTGGAGCGCCACGGGTATTCTGCCGGCGCTCGCGCTGGGCGTCAACTGGTTTAACGCGCTGGTGCTGGGCTTGCTCGGCGGGCCGGGCCTCGGCCTGCTGCTGCTCCTGCGCTGGATTACGCTGCCCTAGCTCCGGGGTTTCCACCCGGCAGTTTCCCATCGCCGGCAAGCCCGCCTCTCCCCCCGGGGGCGGCGGCTCTTTGCCTGCGCGCGGATTGAACCTGGAAAGGAGGGATTGCATGCGCTTTGACCGTTTTCACACCGGAGGGAGGAGGCACCGCCTGCGCACGCGGCTGCTGGGGCTCTCTCTGGCGCTGCTGCTGCTCTCGGGGCTTGTGCTCTTTGCCTTCCTCTTTCTCTTTCGCGGCTATGTTGCGGACACGCCGGAGGGGCGGGCATTTCGCCTGCCCCTTCTGGCCGGCGAGGCAAGTCTCCCCGTCTTTTCGCCGGGAGAGGCTGTGGTGGAGGGGGACGCTGGCGGCCCTGAGCCCCTGCGCGCCCTTCTCCTCCCCCTCGAAACCGTGGAGGCGGGGCGCGGCGCGGCAGAGCTGCGGGCCAAGGGGGCGAATGCCGCCATTCTGGACATGAAGGAGGAGAGCGGCGCGCTCCACTATGTCTCTTCGCTGCCGGATGCCATTGACGCGCGCGTCTCCGCCGCGGAGCCGGGGCGAAACGAGCAGATCCGGGACTTCACCCGGCGCAACGCTTACACCATCGCGCGTATTTCCGCCTTCCGGGACGATGCCCTCGCCCAGGCGCGGCCTGCGTGGAGCCTGCTGCGCGAATCCGGCTCCCCCTGGCGGGATGAGCTGCAGACGGCCTGGCTCTCCCCCGCCAGCGCCGAGGCGCAGGACTACCTGCTCTCGCTCTGCCGGGAACTGCATGCACTCGGCTTTGACGAGGTGCTGCTGCGCAACTGCGCCTACCCCACGCAGGGGCGGCAGGATTTGCTCACGGGCGCGGCGGGGCAAGATGCCGCGGCGCGGCGCAGTGAACTTGCGGGCTTCTATGCGCGCCTGCAGGAGCTGAGCGCGGAGAGCGGCCTTCGCATCTCCGTCTACTGGACGCCGAGCGAGGCGGATGCGGCGGGACTTTGTGAAAGCGGACAGAGCCTTGGTGACGCGGCGCGCGTCTTCGCGCGCATCTTCCTGGAGGATACCCCCGAAGCGGGGCGAAACATGGCGGAGGCGGCGGGTCTTCTTGTGGAAGATATCCCCTTTGTTTCCGTCGTTTCCGACAAAATTAATGCGAAAACGGCATGGGCTATCTTTTAATTTTTCCACTCAACTGGAAATTCGTTCAGAAAAAGATGAAATAGTTCTTGAATTTTGTGTCTTTTCACGAGAAAAGTTTGTGCATCCTTCTGAATTTTTCTGCTTTCTTTTTCTTTTTTCATTCGAGCCTTGATTCTTAGCCCTGAATCGGGTATGATAAATCACATAATGGGGGGAAATATTAGACTTTTTTTTGAAAGAAAGACGGTGATACAGTGTCAATTGAAGCCATTCAAAAGGTAAGCCAAACGGAAGCGGAAGCCCAGGAAAAAAAGCTGGCGGCACAAGCTTCGGCAAAACAACTCATCCAAGATGCCGAACACGCCGGTCAGCTGCTCTTGGAGCAGGCCCGCAAAAAAGCGGAAACGGAGGCCCGGGAAGCCATGTCCGCCGCAGAGGCTCGCGCAGCCCAGAACACGAAAAGTGTGCTGGCAGCCAGCGCGGGAGAATGCGACGTACTGTGCAGCGCCGCTGAGGCGCATCTGGATAAAGCCGCCGCACTGATTGTGAAAAGGATCGTGAGTGTCTGATGGCCATTGTAAAAATGAAACGGTTTCGGCTCATCACCTTGGAACAGGATCGTGCCGCCATCATTGCCAAACTTCAGCGTCTGGGAACCGTAGAGGTCGGCGACGTGGAAGACTATGTGAACAATGATGACTGGGCCAGCCTCCTGCATCGGGACAAATCTTCCCTTGGCGATGTGAAATCACAGATCACCCTTGTCGATCATGCTTTGGAAGCGCTTCGGAAATATGCGTCACTCAAAGACGGATTATTTACGGAGCGTCCATTCATGACTGAGGAAGAGTTTCTGGACTCCGAAGCCCTCGAATCCTCCCTCCAGATCGCAACCGCCATTGGTGACAGCTTGGATGTCATCAACCGCCTGCAGGTTCAGGAGAACCGACTTCATGGCTTGCAGCATAGTTTAACCCCATGGAAATCCCTTACTCTCCCTATTAACAAACTATCCACCGCGAATGTTCACATTGCCATGGGCACCTGCCCGGCCATTGTAGACATTGAAAAAGCCTCTGCAGCGCTTGCCGAAGCAGCACCCCTGTCCCAGTTGATCCCCATGAGCCAGGACAGGGACCAGCACTATCTGTTGTTTGTCTGCCACAGAAGTCAGCTGCGTGACGCGGAGCTTGCTCTTACATCCTACGCATTTAACCCCGCCCGCCTCACAGACGCACCCGGCGCAAGGGGAGGAGAGATCATCCTCATCGCGGAGGAGCTCGAATCCATTGACCGGGAATTTGCGCGCATTGCCGAGGAGCGAAAAGCAGAAGAAGAGAAAATTGCATCCTATAAAGACGAGCGCTTCGCCCTGCGGCATAGTATGGACGTTTTACAGCAGTATCAAGAGCGCGAGAGCGTTCGCGACAATATGCTCACCAACGGCACAATCAGCTTCTTAGAGGGTTGGGCCACCGCAACGAGCACAGACGCGCTGGAAAAACTCCTGGGCGAATTCACCTGCGCCTACGCATTTGAAGAGCCGACTCTGGAGGAAACTCCGCCGACGCTCTTGAAGAACAACAGACTCTTCACCCCGCTGAGCATGGTAACGGAAATGTATTCTCTGCCCGCTTACCATGGCGGCATCGACCCGAACGCCTTGATCTTCCCCTTCTTCATCGCATTCTACGGGATTATGTTTGGCGACGTCGGATACGGCCTTATTATGTTCACGATCGGCTTTGTGCTCGCGCGCAAATACCGGCCGAAGGGAACCATTGGCTACATGGTGGGTCTTGCCCAGATCGTCGGCGTGAGCGCCTTCATCTTCGGCATCCTCACAGGCAGCTTCTTTGGAGACCTGATCCCCGTGTGCGCAGACGTGTTCTTTGGCAAGACCGTTGTCATCCCCTCGCTGATCAGCCCGCTTGAGGACCCGATGGCCATGCTCTTTGGCGCGCTCGCCGTGGGCTGCTTCCAGCTCTTTGTCGGGCAGTGCATCCACATCTACATGGGTATTCGTGACAAGTATTTCCTCGATGCGCTCCTCGACGTGGTGCCCTGGTGGATCTTCCTTGCCGGCTGTGCGCTCCTCGCGCTTGGCTATGGCCCCGTGTGCATCTGGACCGGCGTTGCCGCGCTGGTGCTCACACAGGGACGCAGCAACAAGACCATCATCGGCAAGCTCGCCGGCGGAATCGTCTCGCTCTACGACGTGACAAGCTGGCTTGGTGACATTCTCTCCTACGCCCGTGTCATGGCTCTGATGCTGGCCGGCGGCGTTGTGGCAAGCGTTGTCAACATGCTCGGCACACTCCCCGGAAATATCTTTATCTTTATCCCCATCTTCCTCTTCGGGCACAGCTTTAACCTAGCTATCAATACCATTGGTAACTATGTCCACTCCGCACGTCTTCAGTATCTGGAATACTTCAGCAAGTTCTACAAAGACGGCGGCGTGCCCTTCGAGCCCCTGAGCTACAAGACAAAATATGTAGACGTGATCGACAAGGCATAGCACAGTCACCGCGTCTATGGAACGGCGGGCGGCACCTCTGCGGCGCATAGTGTCACCCTCGTCTCCGCGCGCTTGGCGCTCAACTATCTCAAAGACCAACAAACTCTCAAAGGGGGAATTTTTAACATGGTACACATTGGTACCGCCATTGGTTTTCTTGGCGCTTCCCTAGCGGTGGGTCTTGCTTGTACCGGGTCAGCAATCGGCGTTGGCAGGGCCGGACAGGCCGCTGCCGGTGCGCTCTCAACCAACCCCAACCTGTTCGCACGAGCATTGATCCTCCAAATCCTTCCGGGCACGCAGGGCCTTTACGGCCTGGTGATCTGGTTTCTGGCGCTGATGAAACTTGGTTTCTTTACCGGCGTTCTGGCACCCTTTAGTGTTCAGGAAGGGCTCTCTTTCTTCGCATCTTGCATGCCGGTGGCCTTCGGCTGCCTCCTCTTCGGCATTGCACAGGGCAAAATGTGTTCCCAAAGCGTATCCCTGCTGGCGAAGCGGTCCAGCGAGCTGTCCAAGAGCATCATTCTGGTCATCATGGTTGAGTTCTACGCGATCCTCGCGCTGCTCTCCACGTTCCTGATGCTCAACAATTTTTAAGAGAAACAAACTCTAAGGAGGAATTATTCACATGGAATACATTGGTATCGCTATTGCGCTGATCGGTTCTGCCCTTGCCGTGGGTCTTGCTTGCTCCGGCTCCGCCATCGGCGTCGGCATCGCCGGTCAGGCTGCCGCTTCTGTTCTGGCTGAAGATCCCAGCAAGTTCTCCTCATGCCTGATCCTTCAGATCCTCCCCGGCACGCAGGGCCTCTACGGCCTGGTCGCATGGTTCTTCGCGCTGATGAAGCTCGGCTTCTTCTCCGGCAACCTGCAGATGGACCTCTCCCCCGTCATGGGCCTGTGCTATTTCGCAGCTTGCCTGCCCATCGCCATCGGCGGTCTTTTCTCCGCAGTTGCCCAGGGTAAGTGCGCCGGCGACGGTGCCCGCCTGGTTGCCAAGCGCGGAGATCAGCTCTCCAAGGCCATCATCCTTGCCATCATGGTGGAATTCTACGCTATCCTCTCCCTGCTGGCCACTTTCCTGATGCTCAATGGCCTTTAATAATCGGGCAAAACGCCTGGGAAGGGAAGGATAATGAACTATGAACGGCATCGAAAAAATTACCCAGCGCATTATTGATGATACGGAACGAGAGATTGCTGATATCCAGGCCCGGGCCAAGGAGCAGGCAGAGACCATCGCCGCCGACTTCGAGGCGCGTGCCCGCAAGGAAAGCGAGGACATCCTCGAGCGCGGCAGGACCGCCGCCGCCGAGCGGGAGGCCAATATGGCCAGTATGGATCAGATGGAGGCCAAAAAAGCACTCCTGGCCGCAAAGCAAAAAATGCTCGCGCGCGCCTTTGACTTGGCCACAGAACAGCTGCGCGCCCTGCCCGAAGAGCGCTATGTGAAGCTCTTGGCGGCACTGGCCGCGAACGCTTCCGCCAGCGGGAAAGAGGAGATCATCCTCTCCAAGAAGGACAGAGAGAGCGTGGGCGAGGCGATTGTCGCCGCCGCCAACAAGCTTCTGGACAAAAAAGGAAAGCTCACTCTCTCCGACAAGACCCGGCCCATCCAAGGCGGCCTGGTGATTAGTGACGGGACGATGGAGGTCAACTGCAGCTTTGAGACTCTGGTGCGCCTACAAGAGAATGAGATGGCGGGTGAATTGGCCAACGTCTTGTTCCAGTGACGGGAAAGGAGTAAAAAAACATGCAAGATGTGTATGAATACTTATTCCTGGTCACTAAGATCAGAGCGCTTGAGCCAACTCTGCTCAACCAAGAGCACATCGCGCGCATGCTCGACGCCCGCAATGATTCGGACGCGCTGGCTGTCCTCTCCGAATGCGGATACAGCGACTTTAGCGACTCCTCGGCAGAAACCATTGATAAAGTGCTGGGCGAGGCGCGCTTGAAGATGATGAATGAGATTGGAAACTATATTCCAAGCCCTGAAATCAGAGATGTGTTCCGGATCCCCTACGACTATCACAATGTCAAAGTGCTCCTCAAGTCAGACGCGATGGACGTGGACCCCACGCCCCTGCTGCTGGACTTGGGCACCGTCCCCGCCAAGGAACTGGAAAGCCGGGTGCGCACCAACAACCTGGGAAGCCTCGATTACATTCTGCGCGTCGCCATTGCAGACGCGCAGGAGACCCTGGCCACCACGGGAGACCCGCAGCTTGCCGACCTCGTGCTCGACCGCGCGTATTTCGCGCAGCTGACGGTGCTGGCGGAGCAATCCGGCTCGGAGTTTTTGCAGGAGTATGTGCGCCTCCAAATTGACGCGGCAAACCTGCGCATCGCGATTCGCACCCTTCGCATGGGTCAAAATGTGGAGTTCCTGCGCGATGTCTTCCTCATCGGCGGAAACATCAGCGAAACCCGCATGTTTAACGCCGCGACCGGCGGCACGCTCGTGGACCTCTTCTCGCTCTCCATCTTCAAGCACGCGGCGGAAGCCGGCGTGAGCGCGCTTGCGGGCGGACGGCTCACTGCCTTCGAAAAGCTCTGTGATGACGCGCTCAACGAGTTTTTGCGCGTGGCAAAGTTTATCGTCGTGGGCGAGCAGCCGGTGATTGCCTATATCGCCGCAAGGGAGAGCGAAATGACCGCCATTCGCATCATTTTCACCGGACGGCGCGGAAAACTTGATCCTGAGACGATCAAAGAAAGGCTGAGGGAAACCTATGTATAAGATCGCAGTTTTGGGCGATCGGGACAGCGTGATGGGCTTCAAAGTCCTCGGCCTGGATGTGTTTCCGGCAGACAATCCCGATGATGCCAAGCAGACTCTGCACCAGCTGGCAAGAGGCACCTATGCGGTGGTTTACGTCACCGAGCAGCTGGCCGTCTCCATGGAGGCGGAGATCGCGCGCTATAAAGACAACCTCACCCCTGCAATCATCCTGATCCCCGGCAAGGAGGGCTCCCTCGGCATTGGTATGGCGAACGTATCCAAGGCTGTGGAGCGGGCCATCGGCGCGGATATTTTCTAGGATGCGCCCCCTTTGCGCTTCCTGAAAAACAGAAACGCTTCCTTGCTTTACTACCTGATCAAGGTAAAAAATACCCGAAAGAAGGTTTTGCGAATTGAGCGGAAAAGTTGTTAAAGTTTCCGGACCCCTGGTGGTTGCCACGGATCTTGCCGACGCCAACATGGCCGACGTGGTCCGCGTGGGTGAGCAGCGCCTGATTGGTGAGATTCTTACCATGACCGGCGACACCGCTTCCATTCAGGTGTACGAAGAAACATCCGGCCTTGGCCCGGGCACGGTAGTGGAAACCACAGGGTATCCGCTGTCCGTGGAATTGGGGCCGGGCATGATAGAAACTATTTATGACGGCATTCAGCGTCCCCTTTCTAAGATTCTGGAGCTCTCCGGCTCCACCATCACCCGCGGCGTGGAGGTCCCCGCCCTCGACCACGAGAAGAAATGGGCCTTTACCCCCAGCATCAAAGCCGGCGCGAAGGTCTCCGGCGGCGACGTGATCGGCACCGTGCAGGAATCTCCCGTGGTGCTCCACAAGATCATGATCCCCCCGAGAATGTCGGGCGTGATTGAATCCGTGGTTTCCGCCGGCGACTACACCGTGCTGGAGACCGTTGCTGTCCTGAAAACAGAGGACGGCAAGAAGGAAAACATCGCCATGAGCCAGAAATGGCCCGTGCGCATCGGCAGACCTTACAAGCATAAGTACACCCCCGATGCACCCCTTCAGTCCGGTCAGCGCGTCATCGACACCATGTTCCCCGTCGCCAAGGGCGGCACGGCTGCGGTTCCCGGCCCCTTCGGCTCGGGCAAAACCGTTGTGCAGCACCAGCTGGCCAAGTGGTCTGACGTGGACATTGTCATCTACATCGGCTGCGGCGAGCGCGGCAACGAGATGACGGACGTTCTGCGCGAGTTCCCCGAACTCGTTGACCCGAGAACGGGCGAGTCGCTCATGAAGCGCACGGTGCTCATCGCCAACACCTCCGACATGCCTGTGGCCGCGCGTGAAGCGTCCATCTACACGGGCATCACCATCGCCGAGTATTTCCGCGACATGGGCTACGACGTGGCCGTCATCGCCGACTCCACCTCCCGCTGGGCCGAGGCGCTGCGTGAGATGTCCGGCCGTCTGGAAGAGATGCCCGGTGAAGAAGGTTACCCCGCCTACCTCTCCTCCCGCCTTGCGCAGTTCTACGAGCGCGCCGGCGTGGTGGAGTGCCTCACGAGCCAGGGCGAGCGCCAGGGGTCTCTGACCGCCATCGGCGCCGTGTCCCCTCCGGGCGGCGACCTCTCCGAGCCTGTCTCCCAGGCGACGATGCGTATCGTCAAGGTCTTCTGGGCCCTGGATGCGGGCCTCGCCTATCGGCGTCACTTCCCCTCCATCAACTGGCTCCAGTCCTACTCTCTCTACCTTGACAACCTCAAGGAGTGGTTTGACGAGAAGCTCACCCCCGCGTTTTTGACGCAGCGTGACTGGGCGCTGGCTGTGCTCCAGGAGGAGTCCAACCTCAACGAGATCGTTCAGCTGGTCGGTAAAGACTCCCTCTCCCCCGGTGACCAGCTCACCTTGGAGACGGCCAGAATCATCCGCGAGGACTTCCTCCAGCAGAACGCCTTCTCCGACATTGACGGCTTCTCCTCCCACGACCGCCAGCTCAAGCTGATGGGCCTGATCTACCGCTATGACGAGCTCTGCCGCGCAGGCATCACAGAGCACAGGGCGGACATCAATGCCCTCTTCTCCATCCCCGCGCGTGACCGCATCGGCCGCGCAAAGGAAGTGCTCCCGGATCAGTATGCCGAGGCCTACGCCTCCATCCAGACGGAAATGGAAGCACAGATTGCTGAAATCGTTGCAAAGGGAGGTGAGCCGGTATGATCCGCGAGTACAAAACAATTAACGAAGTCAACGGTCCGTTGATGGTCGTTCGTAACGTTGAAGGCGTTACCTTTGACGAGCTGGGTGAGATCGAGCTCCCCAACGGTGACGTGCGCCGCTGCAAGGTGCTGGAAGTCAACGGCGACAACGCCATTGTGCAGCTCTTTGAAGCCTCCGCCGGCATCAACCTCAAGGACTCGAAGATCCGCTTCCTCGGTCACTCCCTGGACTTGGCTGTCTCCGAGGACATGCTCGGCCGCGTCTTCAACGGCATGGGCCAGCCCATTGACGGCGGCCCGGAGATTCTCGCGAGCGACCGCCGCGACATCAACGGCCTGCCGATGAACCCCGCCGCACGCGACTATCCGAACGAATTTATTCAGACCGGCGTCTCCTCGATTGACGGGCTGAACACCCTCGTGCGCGGACAGAAGCTGCCGATCTTCTCCGGCTCCGGTATGCCCCACGCAAACCTCGCCGCGCAGATCGCCCGCCAGGCCCGCGTGATTGACGACTCGGGCTCCAAGTTCGCCGTTGTCTTCGCCGCCATCGGCATCACCTTTGAGGAAGCCGAGTTCTTCGTGCAGGACTTCCGCCGCACCGGCGCGCTCGAGAGAACCGTGCTCTTTACCAACCTCGCCAATGACCCCGCCGTTGAGCGTATCTCCACCCCGCGTATGGCGCTCACAGCCGCGGAGTATCTGGCCTTTGATAAGGGCATGCACGTGCTGGTCATCCTCACGGACATCACCAACTACGCCGAGGCGCTGCGTGAAGTTTCCGCCGCGAAGAAGGAAGTTCCCGGCCGCCGCGGCTATCCGGGCTACCTCTACACGGACCTTGCGACCATGTATGAGCGCGCGGGCCGCCGCCTTGGAAACGCGGGCTCCATCACGATGATCCCCATCCTGACCATGCCCGAAGACGACAAGACCCACCCCATCCCCGACCTCACGGGCTATATCACGGAGGGCCAGATCATTCTCTCCCGTGACCTGCACCGCGCCGGCATTGTGCCGCCCATCGACGTGCTGCCCTCCCTCTCCCGTCTGAAAGACAAGGGAACGGGTGAAGGCAAGACGCGCGAGGACCATGCGGGCACCATGAACCAGCTCTTTGCCGCCTATGCAACCGGCAAGGAAAACAAGGAGCTGATGAGCATCCTGGGCGAAGCGGCGCTCTCCCCGACAGACCTCAAGTACGCCCGCTTTGCCGATGAGTTTGAGGCCCGCTATGTCTCCCAGGGCTTCAACGAAAACCGTTCGATCGCAGAGACCCTTGACCTTGGCTGGGAACTGCTCTCCATGCTGCCTGTCGGCGAGCTCAAGCGCGTGAAGGAAGAGCACATCGACAAGTACATGCCCAAGAAGGAAGAAGAAGACGAATAAACTTCCGCCCGATCGACACAGCCGCGGCTTGCACCGCAACAGCGGTGCAAGCCGGGCTTAGAAAAAATCCCAGCCAGAAAGGCAGGTGTTTCTAGTTGCCCTCAACCACAATTAACCCCACTCGTATGGAGCTGACCCGCCTGAAAGGCCGCCTGAAAACCGCCATTCGCGGGCACAAGCTCCTCAAAGACAAGCGCGATGAGCTGATGAAGCAGTTTATGGACGTGGTGCGTGAAAACCGCGCCGTGCGTAAATCTGTGGAGGAGGCACTCATGCGGGCACACAGCGCCTTTACCGTCGCCGCCGCCCTCATGTCTTCCGAAGTGCTCAGCCAGTCCCTGCTCTACCCCAAGCAGAGCGTGGATCTCGATATGAAGTTCCAGAACATCATGTCGGTGAATGTGCCCCTATACGAGTTTAAGACCAAGAGCAACAACCCCGGTGAAATCTATCCCTACGGTTTTGCCACCACCTCCGGCGAGCTTGACGATGCGGTCAAGGCCCTGGCAGACGCCTTTGAAGGCATGCTCCGCCTGGCTCAGATCGAAAAGACATCCCAGCTCCTGGCGGAAGAGATCGAAAAGACCCGCCGCCGCGTGAACGCACTGGAATACGTCAAGATTCCTGAGATGCAGGTGAAAATCAAGTACATCTCCATGAAGCTCGATGAGAACGCCCGCGCCTCCACCATCCGCCTGATGAAGGTGAAGGACATGATCCTCGCCCAGGCGCTCGAGCAGCAGATCGCGGAAAACGCCAAGGCACTGGCAGCCATGAAGAACAAAGGCTCCGCCTGAGCCACAAAAAAAGACCGCCCTGTCTAGGAAGGGGCGGTCTTTTCATGCCGAAAGCGGCGGGCGATGGCAGCTGCACGGCGGCGGGCGGCGCGGGCACTTTCTTTTGCAAGGGGCGGATTATTTGCGTGAGAAATTTGTCCCTGTCTTCCGAAAATCCTTTGGACAAAAAAGACTCATTATGGTATGATGAGGATCACCCCTGCGCCGCTTTTCACCGGCGGTTCACAGAGATTGCAACAGAGATTTGCCGCGAAAGAGGAAACCATTATGATAGAACAATCTAATATTCGAAACTTCTCCATCATTGCCCACATTGACCACGGCAAATCGACACTGGCCGACCGCATTTTAGAGCTCTGTCAGGCGGTCTCCGCCCGCGAGATGGAGAGCCAGCTGCTCGATAATATGGATCTCGAGAAGGAGCGCGGCATCACCATCAAGGCCCGGGCGGTCAAGATTCAGTACACCGCCCTGGACGGGGAGGTCTATGACCTCAACCTCATTGACACGCCGGGCCACGTGGACTTTAACTACGAAGTCTCGCGCAGCCTCGCCGCCTGCGAGGGCGCGGTGCTGGTGGTCGATGCCTCTCAGGGCGTGGAGGCGCAGACGCTCGCCAACACCTACCTTGCGCTTGAGCACAACCTTGAAATCCGCCCCGTGATCAACAAGATTGATCTGCCGGCGGCAGATCCCGCGCGGGTGAAGGCGGAGATTGAAACCATCATCGGCCTTGAGGCGGAGCAGGCGCCGGAGATCTCCGCGAAGCAGGGCCTGAACATTCGCGATGTCCTTGAGGACGTGGTGAAGCACGTTCCCGCGCCCTCCGGCGACCCGGACGCCCCCTTCAAGGCGCTGATTTTTGACAGCCAGTATGATGCGTATCAGGGTGTCATCGTCTATTTTCGTGTGATGGACGGCTCCATCCGCGTCAACCAGGAGATCCGCATGATGGCCTCGGGCGCGGAGTATAAGATCTTGGAGCTCGGGCATCTGCTCCCCATTGGGCAGGAGCCCTGTGAGGCGCTCTACGCGGGCGAGGTGGGCTATCTCTCCGCCTCGATCAAGACCGTCGCGGACACGCGCGTGGGCGACACCATCACCACCGTCTCCAATCCTGCGGCGGCGGCGCTGCCCGGCTATCGCCCCGCAAGATCCATGGTCTACTGCGGCATCTACACGGAGGACGGGTCAAAGTATGCGGATCTGCGCGATGCGCTGGAGAAATTGCAGCTCAACGACGCGGCGCTCACCTTCGAGCCGGAGACCTCTGCAGCGCTCGGCTTTGGCTTTCGCTGCGGCTTTCTCGGCATGCTCCACATGGAGATCATTCAGGAGCGTTTGGAGCGCGAATTTGATCTCGATCTGATCACCACCCTGCCCTCTGTCATCTACCATGTGGTGAAAAACGATGGGACGGAGCTGCAGGTGGATAACCCCCATAACTACCCCGACCCCGTGCTCATTGACGAGGCGCTGGAGCCCTTTGTCAAGATCTCCATCATCTCTCCGCCGGATTATGTGGGCAACATCATGCCCATGTGTCAGGAGCGCCGAGGGGAGTTTAAAGACATGCAGTATCTGGACAAAAACCTGGTGGAGCTGCACTACAACATGCCGCTCAACGAGATCATCTATGACTTTTTTGACGCGCTCAAGGCGCACACCAAGGGCTACGCCTCCCTCGACTATGAGTTTTCCGAATACCGCCCCTCCGATCTGGTCAAGGTGGATCTGCTGCTCAACGGCGACAAGGTGGACGCGCTCTCCTTCATCGCCCACCGCGACAAGGCCTATGCGCGCGCGCGGCGCATCTGCGAAAAACTCAAGGAGAACATTCCCCGTCAGCTCTTCGAGGTGCCCATTCAGGCGGCGATCGGCGGCAAGGTCATCGCGCGCGAAACCGTCAAGGCCATGCGCAAGGACGTGCTCGCCAAGTGCTACGGCGGCGACATCAGCCGGAAAAAGAAGCTCTTGGAAAAGCAGAAAGAGGGCAAGAAGAAGATGCGCACCCTCGGCACCGTGCAGCTGCCGACGGAGGCCTTCATGTCTGTGCTCAAGCTCGACGAGTGAAGCCGCAAGCGCCCCTTCCATCCGCAAAAAGTGGCCCGGGCGCAGCGTTTTCCCGGTCAATTCATAAAACAGGCGACAAAAAACAGCCGCAGGAGCGCTCCTGCGGCTGTTTTTTTGATATGGATTACTTAAAGTTTGCTCTTCTCTTCTCAAGGAAGGCGCTCAGGCCTTCGTTGCCGTTCTCGCTCATGCGGGCGGCTGCCTGGTCGCGGGTTTCAAAATCAAGCATCTCCGCGAGGCTGACCTCTGCGTACTGGTTGAAGAGCGCCTTGGACATGGAGTAGGCATTGGAGGGGCCCTTTGCGATTCTGCTTGCCATCTTCATGGCGGTGGGCATCATCTCTTCTTCCGTGACAACTTTGTTGGCAATGCCAAGGGCGAGCATCTCGTCCGCCTTGACGGGGCGCTGGGTGAGCATCATCTCTTTGGCGCGGTTGGGGCCGACAACGCGGGGCAGCAGATAGTGCAGGCCGCAGTCGGGGATCAGGCCGACGGCGCCGAAGGCCACGATGAAGCTTGCAGTGTCTGCGGCGATGATGATATCACAGCCCATCAGCAGGGAGGTGCCGGCGCCGGCGATGGCACCGTGGGCCGCGCCGATCACGGGCTTCGGGAAGTTGTTGAGCAGCTTCGTGAAGCCGCCGGCCACGGCGATGAAGTCGGCAAAGGCCTCCTGCGTGGTGATGCCCTTCATCTCGGCAATGTCGCCGCCGGCGCAGAAGCAGCGGCCCTCGCCCGTGAAGATCACGCAGCGGACCTTCTCGTCGTCTCTGGCGGCCTCAAAGGCCGTTGTCAGGTCGGCAAAGAGCTGCTTATCCAGGGAGTTCATTGCCTTGAGGCGGTTCATGCCAACGATGGCGACATCCTCTTCCACGCGATACAGTACCGTACTTAGTTCCATAGTCATCATACTCCTTACTATTCTTAAATATCATTTCCTCTTCATGCATTTGCTGCCGCTGTGTCCGGCCCCCGCAGCGCAGGCCGCGGAAGGCACAGCGTTTTACTCGCTCCTCCCATTGTAACACAGAGGGGCGCGAAGTTCCATTTGTTTTCAGACGCGCGGATGTGCGCCTGTTCCATCGGGAGCGGTTTCGCGGACTCTGCGCAGCACAGCGGGGCGCTTAGTCAAAGGCAAGGCCGAAGTAGGAGTCCTGATGCATGCGGAAGATCCGCTGCTGCAGCTCCTTATCATACCATTTTGCCATGCCGAAGGTCTGGGTATAGCTGCCCTTGATGCCGTCCCAAAATGCCGGGGTGCGGATGTGGTAGCGCCCGGCGGAGAGGTTCTCAAAGATCAGCTGCGTCGCCTTGTCCTGCAGGTGGGTGGAGATGAGCACTTCTTTCGCCAGGAGGCGGCTCTTCTGCACGTATTCAATCGCCGCGCAGCCGACTTCCCCGTCGATCTCCAGCCGGTAGAGCCCGCCCTGAGAGAGCTGGGAACAGAAGAGCTGGAACTCGGCGAGCTTCTCATCGTAGCGAATGTGCAGCCGCTTTGCCAGCTGGTCGTTTCGGATTTCGTTGTACTCCTTGGGCGTGGTCGGCGAGAGCTTGCAGCTGGCATCCAGAGGCGGCAGGTCGCGCAGCGCCGAGGACATGACCTCCACCTTGCGCGTGCTAAAGCAGTCCACAAGGCCGAGGCTTTCAAAATAGCGGTGCAGGCTGGGGGAGGCAGGCACCAGCGCGAGGCACTTCTTTCCAAGCTTTTGCAAATGTTGGTCGGCATAGGCCATCAGCTGGCGCGCATGCCCCTTGCCCTGAATGTGGGGGTTGGTCGCAAGGCCATAGATATAGCCCACGGGAAACTCCTCACCGCCGGGGATATAATAGGTCACGTCCAGCACGGTGAGCATGGAGATCAACTCCCCATCCTCTATGACAACCAGCGTCTGCTCCGGGGAGCAGTAGTCTTTATAATAGCCGTCTACAAATTCGTCGCTATCGCCAAAGGAGCGCTTAAACAGCGACTTGAGTTCGGGCAGCTCGTCCTGCCGCGCGGTTCTGATCTCAAGCATAATTCACTCTTTTTCCTTTCTGCATCGCCCTTGGCGGTTGATTGAGAGGCTCTCCCCCGGCGGCGGCGCGCATTCGGGTTCTGGCAGTATGCTGCTGCCTGCCGCTGGCTGCGGGTGGCCGGGCTGAGCCCGTTTTCATACAGAGGGGGCATCGTCATCCTCGATGAGGACACATACGTTTTCCACCAGCTCATCCGGGTAATAGGAGAGCTTTGCCTTGCGCAGGCCGGGATTTCCCATGTCCTCTTCCCGGTTGATCCGGGTCACTTCCGGATAGCGCGCGCGGATGTGGTTTGCAAATTCCTGATTGATCACGGAAAATGCGCCCTGATACTCCGTCATCGCGCGCTCAAAGTTCACCGCGACCATCGTTTTGGACAGGTGGGTACCGATGGTGAAGGCCAGAACTTTGCCCCGGCAGCGGATCAGGCCGCCCTCCAGCCCCAGCTCACTAAAATAGTTGAGCGCTGTGACCATTGCGGCGCGCTCCATATACATGTGGTTGTTGCGCACCCCGTCGCTCATGGCGCTGTGCCCCTCGTACCAGAGGCGGTCGAGCTCCAGGCAGTCGGGAATGTCCGCGGCGGTGAGGGGTTCAAAATAGCCCTCGGGGCAGTTTTGGCGGAAGCGGTTGATGTGGTTGCGCTTTGCGTGGAGCTTTTTTCCCGGCAGGTCTGCCAGCCGGTTGATGTCATAGAGATAGTCGTAATTCTCCGGCGCGTCAATGATGCGTACGCCTTCGCCGAAGGCGCGGGTGATGTGGGGCAGCTGCTCCTTCATCACCGCTACCATATAGAGCGGGGCGCCTTTTGATCTGGCATCCTCCCGCAGGGCGCGCAGCGCCGGGACGGGGTCTCCGCTGCCCACGGGCCAGAGATAGGAGAGCCCGCGGGAGGTCTTCGCCCGCACGAGCAGGCGCTCTTCAAATTGACAGATCTCCTGCTGATAGACATGCTGCCAGCAGAAGAGTGCAGTAAAGCCATAATCGCAAAGGGGCAGCGATTCCGCCGCCAAAAGCGGCAGAACCCACTGCCTGTCCGCAATCGTTACGGGTTGAAAATCTAACATAAATACCTCTTGTCATGGATTCACAGGCTGCGCCTTGCGCCCCTGCGTTCGATATTTGTTTGGGCGGGGGCTTCCCCTCCCCGCCGAGGGGGCGGATTTATTCCGCGCCGATGGCCGCAATCTCCTCCGGCCGCAGCAGCGCGATGGGGTTGCCCGTGCCGCGTGCAATCTCGTCCAGGCGGATGCCGTCGGTGATGGAGGAGACAAGGCTGTAGGCCAGGCCTTGGCGCTTGGCGCGCCCCGTGCGGCCGATGCGGTGGATGTAATATTCCGTCTCCTCGGGGACATCATAGTTGAGAACCAGATCCACATCGTCAATGTCGAGCCCGCGGGCGGCCACATCCGTCGCCACCAGAACGCGCAGCGCGCCGTTTCGAAAGTCTTCCAGTACCTTCTCGCGCACGCGCTGGTTGAGGTCGCCGTGGATCGCCTTGGCGTCAACCCCCTGCATGCTGAGCAGGCCGCAGAGGCGGTCTGTGGTGTTTTTCGTGTTGCAAAAAGCGATGACCCGCTCCGCCTCGCTCTGCTCGAGGATGCGCAGCATCATCTCCACCTTGCCGCTCTGCTCGGCCATCACGCGGTACTGGCGGATGTCGGGCCGGTTTTCCTTCTCCGGCCGCACGACGATTTCGATGGGGTCGCGCTGGTAGACCCAGGAGATGTCCATCACTTCCCGGGAGATGGTCGCCGAGAACATGCCGAGGTTGCGCCGGTTTGGCATGTCGTCTAAAATCTTTCGCACGTCCCGCACGAAGCCCATGTCGAGCATGCGGTCGCACTCGTCGAGCACCACCGTCTCCACCGCGCGCAGGCGAACGGTGCGCCGCTTCATGTGGTCCATCAGGCGGCCGGGCGTTGCCACGACGATCTGCGGCCTCTTCTTCAGCTGGGTGATCTGCCGCTGGATCGGGTCCCCCCCGTAGAGGCAGATGCTCCGTATCTTGGGCAAAAAGGCGCAGAGGTCGCGCAGCTCCAGCTGAATCTGCTGGGCCAGCTCTCTTGTGGGCGCGAGAATTAAACCCTGCACTTCGCTGCTTTCAGGGTCTATGTGCTCGATCATGGGGATGCCAAAGCCGTAGGTCTTCCCGGTGCCGGTGGGGGCTTTGGCGATCACGTCTTTCCAGTCCATAAAATATGGGATTGCACCGGCCTGCACAGGCGTTGCAAGGGTGTAGCCCTTTTTGTCCAGGGCTTTTAGGATCCCCTCGGAGAGATTCATCTCCCGATAGCGCAGTTCCGGCGAAACTTCAATGCCGTCTATTTCCATTCTACATTCCTTTATTCAATATTTCACCTCTATAATATACCACAAACGCCGGCGGATGGCAATATATTCTTATCGCGGGGGGAGATTGGGCAATTTTCCGCCAAAAAGCAGAAAAAGCACTGTGATAATCTCCGCCTTTGTGCTATACTCTTGTGTCAGAGCTGGATTTCTCGTTTTGAATGCCGCCCGGGGCGCAGGCCTGCGCGCGGCGGCCCACTTCCGTCTGCAAGGAGCCTTCCATGAAGAAAGTTTATCTCTTGCCCGCCGTGAGCCTTTTGGGCGGCTGCGCGGGTTTTGCCCTGCGCCGTGTGCAGCTGCGCACGGCCTTTGAGCCGGGGAGCGGCTTGCCCATCTCCGGCGCTCCGGCGACGCTCTCCCTGCTCGCGCTCGCGCTGCTCGTTGCGGCGGCGCTCGCCGCGCTCGCCTGGCGCAAGGGGAGCCTGCCCATGCCCTATGAACACGCCTTTTCCGGCGGCGGAGTTTCCTACCTGCTGCTCGCCGCGGCCGGCGCTGCGCTCACGGCGCTCGGCGCGGGCCTGACCGCGCTGGACTGGCGGCAGGGGGGCGGCCTGCTGCCGCTTGCCTTTGTCTGCGCCACGCTTCTGGCCGCCGCCTGCATGGCCCTCATCGCCGGGCGCAACCACCGCGCGCGCTGGCGGGGGCAGGGCAGCGTGATCCTGCTCGCGCCGCCCTTTGCCGCCTGCCTCTGGCTGATGCTCTCCTATCAGGGCTGGGCGAAGGATCCGGTCATCAGCGACTACGTCTTTGCCCTCTTTGCCATTATGTCCGCGATGCTCACGTATTATTATATGGCGGCGTATTCCTTTGGCCAGCCAAGGGAGACGCTCACGCTCCTCTTCGGCCACCTCTGCGTCTTTTTCTGCATCATCTCCATGGCCGATGCGATGGCGCTGCCGCTGCGCTGCCTCTTCTCGGGCGCGGGGCTCTTTATCCTGGCGCAGGTCGCGCTGCTCGGGAGCAACCGGGAGAAGGCGCTGCCCTTTTCCAATCCAAACACCCCCGCGGCGGAGACGGGAGAGCCACTCAAGGAGGAAGAATCTGATGAATAAGAGCCCATATTATATCACAACGCCGATCTACTACCCCTCGGACAAGCTGCACATCGGCCACACCTACTGCACCGTTGCAACCGACGCGATGGCGCGCTATCAGCGCCTGCGCGGCCGCGAGGTCATGTTCCTCACGGGGACGGATGAGCACGGACAGAAGATTGAGGAGCGCGCGCGCGAGGCCAATGTCACGCCGAAGGAATATGTCGATGCCATTGTCGCGGGGCCGGGCGGCATTTTAGATCTCTGGAAACTCATGAACATCTCCTATGACCGCTTTATCCGCACGACGGACGACTACCACGTGCGCGCCATTCAGCGCATCTTCAAGACGATGTACGACAAGGGCGACATCTACAAGAGCGCCTACAAGGGGCTCTACTGCACGCCCTGCGAGAGTTTTTGGACGGAGAGCCAGCTGGAGGGGGGCCTCTGCCCCGACTGCGGGCGCGCGGTGCAGCCGGCGGAGGAGGAGGCCTATTTCTTCCGCCTGAGCCGCTATGCCGATCGCATTGAGGATCTCCTGGAGAACACGGACTTTCTCCTGCCCCGCTCCCGTGTCAACGAGATGGTCAACAACTTCATCAAGCCCGGCCTGGAGGATCTCTGCGTCTCGCGCACGAGCTTCCGCTGGGGCGTGCCGGTGGATTTTGACCCGGGGCACGTGGTCTATGTCTGGGTGGATGCGCTCTCGAACTACCTCACGGCGCTCGGCTATATGAACGAGGCCTATGACGATGTGGAGACCTTCTGGCCGGCGGATGTGCACTTTGTCGGCAAGGAGATCGTCCGCTTCCACGCCATCATCTGGCCGGCGATCTTGATGAGCCTGGAGATGCCCCTGCCCAAGCAGGTCTACGGCCACGGCTGGCTGCTGCTTGAGGGCGGGAAGATGTCCAAATCCAAGGGCAATGTGGTCAATCCCGTCATCCTCGCCGACCGCTACGGGGCGGATGCGCTGCGCTACTTCCTCCTGCGGGAGTTCCCCTTCGGCTCGGATGGCAGCTTTGCAAACGACCTGCTCATCAACCGCATCAATGTCGACCTTGCAAACGACCTTGGAAACCTCGTCTCCCGCACGACGGCGATGGCGGAGCAGTATTTCGGCGGAACGCTCCCGACAGAGCGGGCGGCGGAGCCGCTTGATGAGGAGCTGCTCGCGCCCGCGCGCACACTGCGGGAGCGCTATGCGGCGCAGATGGACCGCTATGCCTTCCAGTCTGCCATGACGGAGGTCTTTGCCCTGATCTCCCGCGCCAACAAGTATATTGACGACACGATGCCCTGGAGCCTTGCCAAGGATGAGAGCAAGCGCGCGCGCCTTGCCACGGTGATGTACAACCTGCTCGACACCATCCGCCTGTGCACCATCCTGCTCCTGCCGGTGATTCCGGCGGCGGCGGAGACGATTTTTGCGCAGATCGGTGCGGCACCCGAAGAGAGCACTTGGGACGCAGCGCTGCCGGGGCTGCTCCCGCAACGCGCCAGCGTGCAGAGGGGGCAGGCGATTTTCCCGCGCATCGACGCGAAGAAGGAGCTCGAAGCGCTCGAAGAGGCGGCGGAGGCCGCCAGAAAAGCGGCGCTGCCTGCGCTGGAACTCGAGCCCTATCTGGAGGAGCCGGTGGATTTTGAGACCTTTTCCAAGAGCGATTTTCGCGTGGTGAAGGTGAGGCACTGCGAGACGGTGAAGAAGAGCACAAGGCTGCTCAAATTCACCCTCGACGACGGCAGCGGAACTGATCGGCAGATTCTATCGGGCATTGCCGCCTATTACAAGCCCGAGGACTTGATCGGGAAAACGCTCGCCGCCATTGTCAACCTGCCGCCGCGCAAGATGATGGGGCAGGAGTCCTGCGGGATGCTCCTCTCCGCCCTCCACACAGAGCAGGGCGCAGAAAAGCTCACCCTCCTCATGCTCGATGACAGCATTCCCGCGGGCGCAAAGCTCGTATAGACGGATTTCGTCAATAAAAACCTCCGGCTCTGCCGGAGGTTTTTTTCTGTTGCGTATCTTGTTGTCTGCGCGCGCGGGCAGGTTTTCAGAAGCCCAGAAGCTGCTGCTTTTTCGCGTTGTATTCCTCAAGCGTAATGGCACCGGAGTCGAGCAGCTCCTTATAGGCGCGGATTTGCCCGACGGTCTGGGCGCTGGTGGTGTTGGCGGCGCCGGCCTCCGGAGCCGCGGCGGGATTTCCGCTGCCGGGCGGCATATAGGCCCCGCTCTCCACCATGGCGATGGTGTTGATCTTCTCCTGGAGAAAGGCAGGCGGGATGGTGCCGACAAAGAAGGCGAGCACAAGGCAAAAGGTCGTCAGATCAGAATAGACCCCGTGCTGCGCCGCCAGCCGGTCGACGCGGCGGGCGCTCTGATAGATCCAGTAGATCGAATAAAAGGGGATGAAGATGCACAGGAGCAGCTTGCTCACGGGGCTCCTGTAGGGCTCATCCTGCACGCGGTTGAGATACTCCGTTGTGCGGTAAATCCAGATGAGGTACCAGATGCCGAAGGTGAAGAGCAGCAGCACCACATGCGCGAGCAGGTTGAAATATCCATCACCCGCGGGCGGCAGCGGGGCGCTGTGGCTTTGCCGGTGGGCATCGGCAGAATCGCCGGGAAGGGCAAAGCCCGCCGCCCCCTCGGCGAAGGAGGCCAGATACCAGGAGAGGAAAAAGTATGCCGCCGTGCCCAAAACGGGGGTCAGGCTCAGCTGGAAGCCGTAGAAAAAGGCGAAGCCGCGCAGCTGGTAGGCCGAGATGAAGAAGGAGATGGGGATTGCCAGGGCGTGGATGGCGGCGGGGAGAAACCAGAGCGCCTCCAACTTGCCCCGATAGGCCGAGAGCGGCGCAGTCAGCTGAGAGAGGCACAGGAGCAGGAGCGATGCCGTGGCGGCGAAGTGCACGAAATTGCGCAGGAAAAAAAGGGGCCCGTTGCTAAAGATCAGGTAGAAGAGCGCCGTGAGGCAGAGGGCGGAGAGGGCGATGATCATCATCAGATCGCGCCGCCGCAGGAAGAGGGCGATGGCCAAGAGCAGATAGGCTGCACACATGAGAAAGCTCAGCCCCGCCCAGAAGCCGGCATAGCTGAGTTCGCGCACGAAATTGCGCAGCTGCACGAGCGCCATGAGGGCAAAGAGTACGCCCGCAACGATATGGATTGGTGATTTCGTCTGTCCTGACATAGTTAAGATCCTCCATTCATTCTCTCTGTATCGCAATGATCTAAGGTCTTCTTTTATTCCGCCGCCCCCGGCAGTCCGTGCGCGAGCAGCGTTTGGTAGTGACTGTGGTAGCGCGCATAGCCCTCAATGCTGCGGCAGAGCGCGTCCACACGGATCAGGCAGCCCTCCCCGCGCAGCATGAAGCTGCCCAGAATCTCTGCGGGTGATTCCATATACATCGCATTCTCCGGAAAGAAACAGCTGTCAAGCTGCCCCTGGGCAGCGCTTTGGATGCCTGCAAGCAGCGCCGGAAGCTGCGCGGCGGCAAGCTCTGCCCCCGGCGCGCCCCTTTCGATCGCGCGGGCGTACAGCTCAAAGATCTGCATGCGCACTTCCAGTGCGGCGGGGTCTTCTGCCTCTGCCGCATCCATGGACGCAAAGGCTTGCAGCGCCAGCTTGCACGCAAAGGCATCGTAAGCCGCGTCCTCCAAAGAGCGGGCAATCTCAGCCGCGCAGCAGAGCGATGCGGAACGACTCTCCCCCGCGCCCGGATGCTCCATCCAGAGATCTGCGGCGGACTTGGCGGCGGAGCGCCACTCCGCTTCGCCCGTGAGCGTATGCAGGCGGCAGAGCGCAAGGACGGCAGCGCCCTCGCAGCAAGCGGCGGAACTCCCCTCGCCGGGGAGGCGCTCCCAGGCGGCGGCGCCCGCCTCAAGCTGCGTGAGGAGGCCGTTCCCAAGCTGGCGGCAGAGGTCCAGATGGCGCTCGCTCCCCCAGAGCGCCGAAGCCTCTGTGAGCGCAAGGAGGGCGGCGGCGTTTCCGGCGGGGTGCTGCAGCGGCGCCTCCCCCTCGTAGAGGTATGCCCGCGCGCCATCCGCCAGGCGGATCTGCCCGAGCAGGCCGTCCACAGCGCGGGTGACGGCCGCTTCCCGCGCTGCCGTGGGCTCGATGCGCCAGCCCGCGACCAGCGCCCGGACAGCCTGCGCCTGCCCAAGGGCCGTGAGGCCCTCAAGTTCCCGCTCAGAGCGGGGGTAGCGCCCGGCGGCAAGGGAGCCGTCCTCCTTGCGCTGCGCGGCGAGATAGTCTGCGGCGCGCAGGGCGATCTCCCCGGCATAGGCGGCGTCGATCTGCCCCATCACACGGCGGCTCGCGCTCCCCTCCTCGGCGGTGAGGGGGTAGAGGACACTCTCCTCATCGAAAAACCAGCTCGCGCAGCGGAAGAGCCCGTAGGTCTCCGGCAGCTGCTCGAGCGGGTCGCGCCCCGCACGCTCCAACTCTCCATTGAGTGCCGCCAGATTCACGCCGCCGCGCTCGTAGTCATAAATCCGCGCGCCGTGCAGCTGGGCTTCCGGCAGCGCCAGCACATAGCGCTCATCGAAGGCAAGGCCGTAGTAAAAGCCCTCCGGCGGGGCGGCGGCGAGCGCCGCCTGCAGCGCCTCGGCGGAGATCTCCTCGGCGGAGGAGAGCAGATCCAGCCGGATCCACAGGGGCGGGCGCTTACTGGAGAGGACGGCGGCGTTCGCCTCCTTTTTGGCGGCATCAAAGGCCGCGCGGACTGTGCTGCCGCTTCCGCTGTATACATGGGCCCGCTCCTCCCCGTCGCAGAGGGAGAGGAAGGCGACATGCCCCGCCGCCCCGGCGGGCTGTGCGCCCAGCAGCGCCTCGGTTTCAGGCGTGATCAACTGCGCGGCAAAGAGCTCGAGCCGCTGCGTGAATTCCGCCGCGGCGGCGCGCTGCTCGACCGTGCCGGCATAGAGCATGATCAGCGAGACCAGCAACGCGATGCCAACGAGTACGATATTCCGGTGGCGCGCCCGCTCCTGCCGCTCGGCCACGCTGCCGCCCGCCGCCCCTTTTCGCTCACCCTGTGCCATCTTCCAAAACCCCTCTTTCCAACCCTGCCGCCCGGCCCTCTTGCTCCCGTCTGCGGCAGAGAATGTTTGCTTTCTCTTAGCGTAGCACGAGTTGCAGTCTTTCTCAAGAAAAACTGAAGGCGGATCTAAAAAACACCCCAATTGTTTTCAGTATACCATACTGTCTAACAATTGGGGTGCAGTTCAGCCCTGCAAAGGGTGTTTTTGGCCTTTATTTTCCGCCGCAGGCCGGCTTTTAGCGGCAGGGGGGTCTTAGACCGGCGCGGACTCTTCCTCTGCATTGGCCGCGTTTTTGACCTCCACCTCCCCTTTCCAGAGCAGGCGGGTGAAGAGGTGCACCAGCTGCGGGTCAAACTGCCGGCCGGCCTCCTCCTCCAGGATCAAGAGCGTCTGCTCAAGCGAATAGGCCTCCTTATAGCTGCGGCTGGACATCATAGCATCAAAGGAGTCGGCAAGGCAGAGGATTCGCGCGCCCAGGGGGATGTCCTCCCCCTTGAGGCCTCTGGGGTAGCCCTTCCCGTCATAGCGCTCGTGGTGGCCGATCACGGTGGGGACGACATAGTCGAGCGAGGGGAGGAACTTGATCATGGTGATGGACTGCTCCACATGGCCCTTCATCACCCCATACTCCTCAGGGCTCAGCGGCCCGACCTTGTTGAGGATATGCTCGGGGATGCCAATCTTCCCGATGTCGTGCAGCAGCGCCGCCTCGCGGATGATCTCGATATATTCCGCGCTCATGTTCATGTTTTCCGCGATCTTCGTGGCATAATAGAGCACGTTCATCGAGTGGTTAAAGGTGTAGCGATCCTTCGCGTCAATCGCCGCCATGAGCGCGAAAATGGTGTTCTCATATTCACTGTATGCCATGCGCTGCTCGGCAACGCTGGTTTTTGCCTTCTCGAGGCTTTGATCCCCGTCCGTATACGCCAGCACGGCGTTCTTCCCGTTGTGCTTGACGTGAAAGAGTGCAAGATCTGCGTTTTCAAAGAGGTTCTTTGCATTGCTCGCGGAGTAGGGTATGGCGGCGATGCCGCCCGAGAGCGTCAGGCTGCGGATGGCAAAATCCCTGTGCTCGTTGTGCATCTGCGCCACTTGCGCGCGGATATTGTCCGCCAGCCGCTTGGCCGAGCGCAGGTCATACTGCGGGAGCAGAATGGCAAAGAGCTTTCCGCTGTGCCGCGCGACAAAGCCCTGCTCCCCGACGGTGCCTGTGATGATCTCCGCGATGCGGATGATGGCCTGGTCGCCCTCCTTATAGCCGTAGAGCTGGTTATAGAGCTTCAAATCATCTACGCTCAGCAGGCAGAGCGCGAGCGACTGGCCCCGCAGTTTTTCCACCTCTTCCTCCAGCAGTTCGTGGAAATACTTTCGGTTGTACAGGCCCGTGAGCTCGTCCGTGCGCGCTTCGAGGCAGGCCTTGGCGTAGAGCCTGGAGTTGGTCACGGCGATGGAGCTGATGGAATTGATGGAGTCGAGCAGGCTCAGCGCGTTGAAATGATAGCCGCCCCTGCCCTGCTTCTTCGAGAGCATGATGATGCCGACCAGCTCGTTCCCATCCTTGAGCGGCGCCATGCACTCGATCTCCAGCCGCTCGAGCAGGCGGCGCTCCTGCTGCCAGATGGATTTATACTGCGGGGAGCGGCGAAATTCCGTCATAAGCAGGCAGTCCTTACTCTGCGCGAACCACTCCACCAGGGGGTGATCCCGCGTCAGGCAGGTGGCCTTGCTCTCGAGCGGGTTGGAATCTGAGCAGAGGATAAACTTGCCGCTCTGCGCGTCGTCAATAAAAATATAGATCTTGCTCGGGTGGATGACGGCCTCAATGACCTCGACGATGCAGCCGAGGATCTCCTCCAGATTCAGGCTGCGAGAGACCTTTTCGCTAAACTCCCTGATCTGCTCGGCCTGGGCGGTCTCCTCGCGGACGAACACGCGGTCCATGAAAAAGGAGAGGGCTTTATAGAGCGCCAGCGTTGCAAGGGTCACCAGCAGGGAGATGCCCAAAATGCTGTAATCCGCCCCGAGCCCCAGCCGCTCCTGGGCAAAGCGGCTCATGGGCCGAACCAGCTGGCTAAAGAGCAGGATGCTCATGATGCCCGCGAGCGCCGAGCAGCTCCCCCGCGAGACCAGCAGCGTCATGCGGAAGAGGTTGCGGCGGTAGAGCCCATAGAACATGCAGAAGGCGTTGAGGATGCCCGCCATCAGGTCAAAGGGGATGCCGTTCTCCCGCGCCATGGGTGTGAGGATGAGCAGGTGGCCCAGCGCGAGGAGGATGATGCCCAGCGCAAAGGGCGCAAACTGCTGCCGGGAGAGTGTGTTTTTGCGCAGGTGGCGCAGCAGCCCCACACCGAAATACGTAAGGGGGGCAAGGGTGACGAAAAACAGGACCCCGATCCACCAGGTATATTCGTAGAGAAAGACGGTATAGCCATCCTGCTCCACGGGAACAGGCACCGCGAGGAAGAGCGCAAAGAGCGTGTTGAGCAGCCAGCTGATGCCCAGGATGGCGCCCCAGATGATCAGGGGGGCCTTCCGCTTCTCCCCTGTGAAGGAGAAGCCAAAGAGCAGGTAGGCAAAGACGAAGGCCACCAGGCCTAAAATCGAGATATCATACCAGAGTTTGGTGAGGGAGAACATCTGCAGGCGCATCAGCAGCGAGCCGCCCGTCCAGAGGAGCATGCTGCCGAGGACCAGAAGGTAGGCATTGATCAGCTGATTTTTCTTTGCGGCCAGAAAGGTGAGGAAGAGAAAGGCATAACAAAACAGAGCTGCAATCGAAACATATGTAAACGATCCCATAGCCAGCTCCTTCCTCAGTGCCCGCAGAACAGAAGTTTCCTTCGACGCTGCAGGTTCTCTTGCGGATCGGCCGCGCGGCGGGCCCGATCCCCCATCCCCCGCTTAGAGAGCTGCCGCTTGGTCAAGCAGCTCCTTAAGCTCATAATAGGACGGGTTGATGTGGTCAATTGCCCGGGCGGTGTTTGCATAGTAACGGGCAAAGGTTCCGCAGGGGACAATGGTGATTTCAAGCGGTTCCACATCCAACAGCCGCTTGAGATCCTGATAATCCTCATCCACATGTTTGAAATAGATGCCCAGATGCTCCCGCAGCAGCTCCTTGCTCACAGCGGCATAGGCGAGGTTGTCGGCCGTAAATTCGACAACCATCAGGATATAGGGGCGGCGGTTTTCCGTATACTGCTTGCGCGCCACCCAGTTTTCGATGCGCAGGCCCGAGAGCGCAATGGCCGACTCCACGGTGTATTGCGTGATGCGGGTAAAGCCCGCGATGTCGATGATGGTCGGCACGCGGTCAATATATTCAAAGCGGGGCAGGCGCGTGCCGTCACCCGCGTGCTCCAAGCCGAGGCAGCGGTACATATCCCCCGCGCGGTAGCGCATGAAGGCACCGCCGCGCAGCACGGAGACCACCAGCTCATACACCTGGCCGGGGAGGAGCTCGTCCATCAGATAGGTTTTGGGCTGATAGGAGGGGTGCTGCAGGCTTCTGAGCATCTCCGCCTCGGGGATGAACTCATAAAAGCAGGTGTCCGGAAAGAAATAGATTCCCTCCCGGCTCTCCGTCTCCGTCCCGATGAGGGAGGGCTCGGTTCCCGCGAAGATCTCCATCGGGCGGATGCCCCAGAGGTCTTCCAACTCGTCCTTATAGCAGTCATTGTCCGTTCCCGCCACGACAAGGCCCTTGAGCGTAAAGATATCCTTGGGCTTGAGCGCACGACCCTCCCGCTTGCAGCGGCGCTTGGCGCGCAGGTAGCGCAGGGCCATTCTAGCGCTCGGCGGCACGCGCCGCGCCCGCTCATCGCCGAGGGAGCGCGCGGCGGCGCCCAAGGTGGAGAGCGTTTGGCTCACATAATAGACCACGCTCCCAAGGCCGAAGAGAAAGTCGATCCCGCCGCGCTTGAGGCCCATTTGAAATCCCCGCTGGTTGCGCTCGCCAAAGGACATCTGCGTCGCCTCCTTCACGGGCGGCAGAAAGTCAATGGAGATCTCCTCCCCAAGGGCGAGGGGCAGCAGCCCCGTGACATAGGGCAGGGGGGCAAGGGCATAGAGCATGCGGTCGCCGGGGCGGATGGTGAAGCTCGTGCGCCCTTTGGCGGTGGATAAAATCATGCAGGCGGCAATGTTGTTGCGGAAGGTCTCAAGCATGCCCTCCGTATAGGGCGCCACTTTATAGGGGTGGCGCCCGCCCTCCCAGGTGGTCTGCACCCAGATGATGGGCTCGGCCGGAAGCATCTCGTCGCGCTTTTTGAGCAGCACGTCGGCATAGTCCTCATAGTTCGTCAGGGGCATCCGGCGGCGGAAGTCGTCAATGCCGGCCAGCTCCTGCCCCTTTAAAAACGTCTCGCCCAGCTCGCTCTGCTTCCAGAGGGCGATTTGTTCCTCCATCAGCCGCTTTTGAATGCGCATATAGGCCGGCAGATCCAGCTCTAAAAAGCTGCAGTATTCCCGCCAAATTTCACTCTGGGGCAGGCGTTTGATCTTCTGTTCAAAGTTCATCATGTCCTCCAGTATAAAAAAGCGGATGCGGCGCGCGTCACGGCAATTGGGACGCCGCTTCCCCCGCCCTCCCCCAGCTGCGCAGACAGGCCCGCAGGCTCTTTCTGTTGGGGATCAGAAAAGGCGTGCGCGCCCTGTATTCGTGATAGCCCGCGAACTGGCGGGGAAAGCTCCAGCGGTCCTGCATCAGCCCGTAGAGCAGGTTCAAAAGCGAATAGCAGAGCGCGGCAAGCAGAAGAAGTTTGCCCCCGAAGGCAAGCCAAAGCGCGGCGTAGAGCCCGCAGAAAAAGAGAACTCCCGGGTGGCGGCAGAGGGCATAGAGCCCTGTGTCAACCAGGCGGAGCGCATGACCGGGCGCCTTGTGATAGGTCTCCCTCGGCAGGGAAAAAAAGAGGCTGTGCAGAAGCAAAAAAAGAAAGACCCCCGCAAGGAGAAGCGCCGCAAGCGCTCTGGGCGCGGCTACGCTTGGGCCGGCCTGCAGGGAGCGCGCAATCAGCCCCCCCGTCCCGGCAAGCAGCAGCGCAAGGCCGAGGAAGAAGAGCGCCCCGCTCCCCCGGAAGGGTGTAAGCGTCTGCAGCACATCATATAAAAAGAAGAGAACGAAGCCCGCACAGCCGAGCAAGCACCAGAACATAGGGCCCTCCTCCCGCATCCATCCGCGCGCATCCTGCCGTATGCAAGTGCAGCTTGGATGTTTGCGCAAGCTTGCAGATGAATAAAACGATCATTAAATAGAATATAGGGTAATTTTTTCTTTATTTCAATCTTTTTCTGTCGAATCCGCTAATTTTGTAACAGTTGTGAAATTTGATTGTTATTTTTGTTTATCTTGTCCAGTATCCCGCTTTTTTGCGTCGGATTCAACAAGGGGGGCCGGGAGATGCACTCCCGCACTTGTTACATTTTACCCGCCTAAATCCCCTTTATTCCTCATTTGTAACCTATTTCCCCCTCTTTCCAGTCAGGGCGCAGGGCGGAAGCACCCTCTCTCCTCGAATAATTATTCAGTGCATTTTTTTGTGGCACAAGATAGGCGATTGAAATCATCCCCCGGCACAAGAGCTTGTGGCTTCTTTTCTGCCCTGCGGGGGGCATACAGCTGTATGCCCCCCGCAGGGGCCGCCCGTTTCAGGGCGCGCAGCTCTCCCCGCGTGCGGGAGCGCTCCGCCGGGGCGATCGGCGGGCCTTTCGCCCACATTCTGCAAGCTGCGCGCGCACTTCCTGCAAATCCCTTTGTTATCCCAGCACAAAGGCGGGGCTGTTTTTTATGCCCGTGCGCCATATTCAAGCCCGCTTTTCTTTGCTATGATAGGATCAAATTCACCCGAGGCGGCAGCGGCTTTCCGAGCGGATTCTCGGGCGCTCCGTGGGAGAGGGAAGGAAGGATGACATGAAAGAGTTTCGGATTCGGCCCACGATCTGCCAACTGGAGAGCTGCAAGGACTTTGCGGCGGAGTTTCAGCTTGGCCCGAAGGATCTGATCCTGAGCAACGAATACATCTATATGCCGCACTTCGGCGGCTTGCAGCTGGACTGCCAGCTGATGTTCCAGGAGCGCTACGGCGAGGGCGAGCCCTCCGACGAGATGGTCGAGGCGATGTACCGCGACATTCCGGCGGGGGTGGAGCGCATCATTGCCATCGGCGGCGGCGCGGTCATCGACGTGGCAAAGCTGCTCTCCCTCAAGCAGGTCACGCCCGTTGTCGATCTCTACGACGGGAAGCTGCCGGTGCTGCGGGAGAAGGCGCTGCTCATTGTTCCGACCACCTGCGGCACGGGCAGCGAGGTGACGAACATCTCCATCCTCGCGCTTCTGAGCCGCAACACCAAAAAGGGCCTCGCGCACGACGCGCTCTTTGCCGACCGGGCGGTGCTGGTTCCCGAGCTTTTGGAGAAGTTGCCCTTCCGCTTTTTCGCCTCCAGCGCCATTGACGCACTGGTGCACGCGGTGGAATCAAGCCTCTCTCCCAAGGCGACGGCTTTTTCCAAGCTCTTCGGCCACAGGGCCATTGAGATCATCCTGCGCGGGTTTATGGAAATTCGCGAGAAGGGGCCGGAGGCCCGCATTCCGCTTTTGGGGAGCTTCCTCCTTGCGAGCAGCTACGGCGGCATCGCCTTTGGCAACGCGGGCTGCGCGGCGGTGCACGCTCTGAGCTATCCGCTCGGCGCGGTCTACCATGTGCCCCACGGGGAGGCCAACTACGCCATGTTTACCGGCGTGCTCCAGAAGTACATGTCCATCCGCCCGGAGGGCGAGATCGCCTGGTTCAACGACTTTCTTGCGGAGATTCTCGGCTGCGAAGCGGCGGAGGTCTACACGGCGCTTGAGGAACTGCTCGATGCGCTGCTGCCGAAGAAGGCGCTGGAGGAGTATGGCATGCGCTTTGAGGACATTCAGGGCTTTACCGACTCCGTCCGCGAAAACCAGCAGCGGCTGATGGCAAACAATTTCGTCCCGCTGGACGACGCGGCGGTCTATGACATCTATCGCGGCTTATATTACGCGAAGGAGACAACAACTGTGTGAGGAGTGGATCAAATGGCAACGGCAGTGCAAACGAAGCTCGGCGGCGCGCTTCCCAAAATTGTGAGCGGCCCCCTGCCCGGCCCGAAGGCCAGGGCGATCATCGCGAGGAGGGAAGCGATTGTTCCCAGCGCCGTCAGATGCGTCTACCCTGTGGTGCCCCAGCGCGGGGAGGGCGCAATGCTTGAGGACGTGGACGGCAACCTGCTGCTCGACTGGATCGGCGGGGTGGGCGTGATGAACGTCGGATACAGCCAGCCGGAGATTATTGAGGCGGTGGGCGAACAGGCCGGGCGCTTCTTCCACGGGATGGCGAATATCGTCACCCACGAGGGCTACATTGAGGTGGCGGAGCGGCTGGCAGCAATCGTTCCGGTGCGCGGGGAGCGCAAGCGCGTCTTCCTCGCGAACACGGGGGCGGAGGCGAATGAAAACGGCGTGAAAATCGCCAGGGGCTACACGAAGCGGCCCAATATCATCGTCTTTAGCGGCGCCTTCCACGGGCGCACCCTCCTTGCCGCGACCATGACGGCAAAACGCGCCTATGCCAGCGGGCTGGGCCCCTTCCCCGACGGGGTCTACCGCGCGCCCTTTGCCAACGCGTACCGTGCGCCCGAGGGGCTCTCAGAGGCCGAGCGCGTGGAGCACTACATCAAGGGGCTCAAAGCGGTCTTTGACGAGGCCTCCCCCGCGCATCTGACCGCCGCGATCGTGCTCGAGCCCCTGCAGGGGGAGGGCGGTTTCGTCCCCGCACCCATCGAATGGGTCAAGGCGCTGCGGGCGCTCTGCGACGAGCACGGCATTCTGCTCATTGCCGACGAGGTGCAGACCGGCTTTGGCCGCTGCGGGAGAATGTTCGCCAGCGAATACTGGGCGGAGGCCGGCGCGGCGCCGGACATTTTGCTCTCGGCAAAGTCCATCGCGGGGGGCGTGCCGCTGAGCGCCGTCATCACGCGGGAGGAGATCATGGAGGGCATCCCTCTGGGCACCATCGGCGGGACCTACTGCGGAAACCCTCTCGCCTGCGCGGCGAGCTTGCAGGTGATGAAGATCATGGCACGCGACGAGCTGCCCGCGCGGGGCGCGGCCATCGGCGCACGGGTGATGGAGGCGCTTTCCAGCTGGCAGAAGGAGTACCCCGTGATCGGCGATGTGCGCGGCATGGGCGGCATGCTGGGCTTTGAGTTTGTCAAGGACCCAGAGACCAAGGAGCCCTTTGCCGAGATTGTCTCCGCCATTGTGCAGGAGGCGGTGCAGCGCGGGCTGATGCTCGAGGCAGCGGGCACCTACAACAATGTCATCCGCTTTCTCGCGCCGCTGACCATCACAGATGCGCAGCTGGAGATTGGCCTTGCCATCTTTAAAGACTCCATCGACGCGGCGCTGCGGCAGCTGGGCTGAGCCAAAGACAACGCACCCGCCCTTCCCGGCGGGAGGGGCGGGTGGCGCATTCCCTGTTTAGTCGCTCTCTTTTTGGTAGAGATTCAGATACTCGCGGACATAGTAGGCCAGCTGGAGGCGAAAGCGGATCTCGCTGCTGTCGAGCTCATCCCGGAGCAGGGCTTTGATCTTCTTGATGCGGTAGTTGGTGGTGTTGCGGTGGCAGTACATCGCCTCCGCCACCTGACTCACGCTCCCCTGAAAGCGCAGGTAGCAGCGCAGGGTTTCGCTCAGCTGCCCGCCGTACTTTCGGTCGTATTCCTCCAGCGGGGCCAGAATCTCCGTAAAGCCGCGCAGGATGGCGGGGTCTTTGCAGGCGAAGAAGAGCTGGAAGATCTCCATCTCTTCAAAGGAGGAGAGGCTCCGGTCGCGGTAGATCCCGTGGTAGAGCGCGGCGCCCGCGCGCTGATAGAGCTCTTGCAGCTGGGTGATGCCCCGCATGCGGCTGCCGAGCCCGCAGAAGAAGGCAAGGCGCGGAAAGGCCCGCTCCAAGCGCTCTAAAATCTCCCGCAGGCCCTCTTCAATCTGCGCTTCACCCTTGAGGTGATAGATGAAGAGCACCTGACTGCGGTAGGGAAAGACGCAGACGGTTTCCGGCCGGGGGTTGAGGTGGTTTTCCGCCAGCAGGCTCATGTCCTCCAAAATCGTCTCGGGGGCGCTCTGCTTTGCGCCCCGGCTGCGGTAGGTCAAGACCGCAACGCGGTAGTCCCCCGCGGGGTCAAACTCGTGGGAGAGCAGGCGAACCTCATCCTCGGCGGAAAAGAGGCGGCTCTCCCCCAGAAGCATCTGGAATAGATAGCGCAGCCGCTCCTGCTCATGCGTGCGGAAGAAGATCTGCCGGCTGTAATCGTGCAAAATGTCCGTCAGGTGATACTTCCAGGGCATGGTGATGAGCGGGAACTCCTCCGCCTCGCACAGGGCGATCACCTCGGGGGAGATGTCCTCGGGGAGGATGTATTTGCCCACGTTGACGATGATGCCGCAGGCGTTGCGCGCGATGAGCATGCGCACAAAGCGCTCCATGTGCTCTGCGCCGCCAAGGCTAAAGCCTGTGAGCACCACCAGCTCGCCCCCGCGGAAGAAATCGGCGTTTTCAATGTCCTCAGAAAAATACAACCAGCGCAAGGAGCGATACAGGCCCGCGGCCCCGGCCACAACCGTCAGCTCGTATTTTTCCTTCGTCTGTTCCAGAACGGTTCCAAGCATTAAGCTCAGCACAAGCTCACCCCCCTCAACTGCAATCGTTCTCTCTCAATCTTAGCCGAACACGCGGCAACTTACAATCACAACTTTTACAAGCCAAGCCCGGCACAGCCAAAGGAAAGAAAGGATGTTTGTTATGGCTCTTATGACAGGACAGGAATATGTCGACAGCATCAGGAAGTTAAATCTGCGGGTGTACATGTTTGGAGCGCAGCTGGAAAACCACGTGGATCACCCTATCCTGCGCCCCTCCCTCAATGCGATGCGCATGACCTATGAGCTCGCGCAGCAGCCGGAGCACCAGCATTTGATGACGGCAATCTCCCCCCTGACGGGTGAGCGGGTCAACCGCTTCTCGCACATTCACCAGTCCACCGAAGACCTGCTCAACAAAGTGAAGATGCAGCGCCTGCTGGGGCAGATGACCGCCTCCTGCTTCCAGCGCTGCGTGGGGATGGACGCGTTTAACGCCGTGTACACGACGACCTTTGAGATCGACCAAAAGCACGGCACGGAGTATCACGCGCGCTTCAAGCGCTATCTCACCATGTGCCAGGAGCGCGACCTCGCGGTCGACGGGGCCATGACGGACCCCAAGGGCGACCGCAGCCTGCCGCCGCACAAGCAGCCCGATCCGGACTCCTACCTGCGGGTGGTGGAGCGCAGGGCGGACGGCATTGTGGTGCGCGGGGCGAAGGCGCATCAGACGGGCATGTGCAACTCGCATGAAGTCCTCGTCATGCCGACCATCGCGCTCGGCCCGGAGGATACGGACTACGCCGTCGCCTTCTCCACCCCTTCGAACGCGGAGAACCTCTTCATCATCGTCGGCCGGCAGAGCTGCGACACGAGGAAGCTCGAAGGCGGCGACATTGACGTGGGCAACAGCGAATTTGGCGGCGTGGAGTGCCTGCTGGTCTTTGACGATGTGTTTGTGCCCAACGAGAACATCTACCTCAACGGGGAGAGCGAATTTGCCAGCATGATGGTCGAGCGCTTTGCCGGCTTCCACCGGCAGAGCTACGGCGGCTGTAAGGTCGGCGTGGGAGACGTGCTCATCGGCGCGGCGGCCGTCGCCGCGGACTACAACGGCGTGCCCAAGGCGAGCCACATCAAGGATAAGCTCATCGAGATGATTCACCTCAACGAGACGATGTATGCCTGCGGCATCGCCTGCTCCGCCGAGGGCACACAGACCCCCTCGGGCAGCTATCTCATCGACCTGATGCTCGCAAACGTCTGTAAGCAGAACGTGACCCGCTTCCCCTACGAGATTGCAAGGCTTGCCGAGGACATTGCCGGCGGAAGCGTGGTGACGGCGCCCTCCGAAGCCGACCTCAAGGGCGACTTCACCGGGCCTTTCGTGAAGAAATACATGGCGGGTATAGCGGGCGTTTCGGCGGAGAACCGGCTGCGGATTCTGCGGCTGATCGAGAACCTCTGCATGGGCGCGGGCAGCGTGGGCTACCTGACGGAGTCGCTCCACGGCGCGGGCTCGCCGCAGGCGCAGCGCGTGGTCATCGCGCGGCAGGGCAATCTCGCGCACAAGAAGGAGCTGGCCAAGAAGATTGCGCATGTCGTGGAATAAGCACGGCGCAGCATTTACAGTATCTGCGGGCGGCAGGCTGCCCGCTGCGTGAAAGGAGGCCATTGCGATGCTCGAGCGCATACAGGCGCTGATGGATGCGCAGATCCGCCCGCAGCTGCGGCAGCACGGCGGGGAGGCGGAAATTGTGAGCTATGAGAACGGGGTGCTGCGCCTGCGGCTTCTGGGCGCCTGCGCGGGCTGCCCCGCGGCGCAGCTCACGAACGAGAGCCTCATCGAAGCCGTGCTCAAGGAGCAGCTGCCCGAAGTGCAGGAAGTGCAGCTCGTGCAGCAGGTCTCCGAGTCGCTGCTCGAAGAGGCGCGGCGGCTGATGAAGAACGGCGGAAAACGCTAGCAGCTGCGGAAGCGGGAGGCAAAGGCCTCCCGCTTTTTGCTCCTTGTGTCAGGCTTTCTTGATCTTGCATGGTATTATGTGGTAAGATAAGGAAACCCTCTTTGCTCCTGAGGCAAAGAGTTGCCGGGCGGGGCAAGACGGAAGGAGAGAAGATCGATGAAAAAAACATGTTTCCTGTCCCTTCTGCTTCTGGGCATGCTCTGCCTGCACGCATGCGGCAGCGCGGCGGAGGACATTCCCCTTGATGCGATGCAAAACGCCAAGACAAAAACGACTATCTGCTTGGGCATGCCGCAGGAGGCGGTCGAAGCGCTTCTTGGGGCTGGCCGCTCCGCCTTTGGGGCGGAACTTGACCGCGACCCGGCGGAACCGTCTGTTTTTTTCTACGGCGCGGACGGGGATGCGGACACGGTTACCGTTGCTTACTGGAAGGGGTACACCTATTATATTGGATTGACCTGGAACCCAGAGGAGCTGACTTCCTCCAACTGGCAGATGAAATACGGCCTCACAAAAGGAAGCCGCGCCGAAGAGCTGCTCCTGCAATTGGGCGAGGGGGAAAAAGCTGCGCTCGATACCTCTGATTTTGTGCCGATGAACTCGCTCATCTATCGCTTTGATCAGGATTGGAGGCCGGCGGACGATGGGGCAGTCCATGCCTATCAGATTGAGTTCGTTTTGGATGGCGAAACAGACAAGGTGCGCAGCTTCTACATCTGCGACTGGGAGATTGTCCAGCGGGCGGGCTAAACATCCGGACGCGTTCCTTGCCGGTGTTCAAACAGCGGGAGGGCTTGTGCCCTCCCGCTTTTTATCTCGCATGTTCGACCGTTTCGGCGCTGACATCCCTCGGGTAGATCAGCAGCAGCGCGCCGCGTTCCACAGAGAGCTCCGCCGCCTTGCCAATGAATTCGTTGCTGATGCCGACGGGGCAGTCATTGTACAGCGTGGCATCCTCCAGGCCGTACTTCAGGCCGCGCGCGCAGACGCCCTGCGCCACATTGCTCAGGGCGAAGACGGAGAGGATCCCCTGCGCGGCGGCGGGAAAGTGCAGCACCCCGTCTTGCAAAACAGTGAGCACGGTGTCCCGGTCAAAGAGCAGGCCGCGCGCAGCGGCGCGGCAGAGCCAGAAGAGGCACTGGATGTTCGCCAGCGTGTGGTCGAGGCGGCCGCCGGTGCCGCCGTAGAGGTGAAAGAGCCGGTATCCCCGCGCGAGACCCTCACGCAGGGCGGCGTGCATATCGGTGTCGTCCTTCTCCCGCGGGAGGAGCAGCTGCGCGCAGGAAAAATGCTCCGGCGGCAGCTCCAGAGAGTCCAGATCGCCGACGAGAAGGTCGATGGGGATGCCCGCTGCCGCAGCAACGGCAGCGCCCCCGTCCACCGCGATGACAAAATCGCCCGGCGCAGGTGTTGGCAGCGCGCCGCCATACTCCCCCGCGCCAAAGAGATAGCAAATCGCCTCTCGCACCGTCTCTCCCCCCCCACCTCTGCGGGCGCGCTCAGCGCGCCTGTTTTCCGCTATTATGCCACAGAAAAGATTGCCGCGTCAAGGCATATTCCCGCGCGCGCCGTTGCATACTAAGCCTGCAGCAGAGAACAAAGAGCAATGCGAAAGGAGGAATTCCCTTGCGCAAACGAGAGAAAAAGCTGGCGGAGGAGGCGCGCCCTTCCATTCCCGCTTCCGCCATGGTGATGCCCGCTTCTGACGACGCGACAGAGCGCACCCGACTGAAGGGGGCGGACAACCCCACCGCCCCGGTCAAACAAAAGAAACGGAGATAGCAGGCGCAGAGACTGGCGCGCCCCTCTCATCCACGTAGCGCAAGGCCACCCGCTCCGGCGGGCGGCCTTGCGCTTTTTATGCGCATTTTCCCCCTATATGTACGACATTGTGCAACTTCCCCCCCTGTTACAAAGCGGGTAAGGAGGGATGTTTGTGCGGAAGAAAAAATCATATTCCCGCAAGGACGTGACAGACGAATTGATCCAGCTCGCGCTCTGCCCGCTCAACGACGCCGTCAAGCTCTCGTATCTGGCGGCGCCGACGGACGCAGAGCTCAAGGCGCTGGATCTGCGGGCGCTCTCGGAGTTCAAACGGGGCGCGAGCGGGGCGGTGGAGCTCAAGTTCATCGACCGGCAAAAGCTCTTTGAGGCGCTCCTGCTCCAGATGGACGGCGGAGAGAGAGAACAGGCGGAGATTTTCCTGCGGGCGCTGGAAGATCCAAAGGATCGCGCATGATCTTCTCTCAAAAGCAACGGCAGGTGCTCGGCTGGTGGCGGGGGGGCGCGCCCACAGAGCAGATGGACGCCATCATCTGCGACGGGGCGGTGCGCAGCGGGAAGACGATGGCCCTCGGGCTCTCTTTTTTTCTCTGGGCGATGAGCCGCTTTCAAAAGCAGCAGTTTGCCCTCTGCGGAAAAACCGTCGAGTCCGTGCGGCGCAATCTGCTCGTGAGCGTGCTGCCCCTGCTCGCGGGGCTCGGCTTTCAATGGGAAGAGAAGCGCAGCCGCAATGCGCTGATCCTGCGGCTGGGTTCCAGGGAGAACAGCTTCTACCTCTTTGGCGGCCGGGACGAGAGCAGCGCGGGCCTGATTCAGGGCATCACCCTTGCGGGCGTGCTGCTCGACGAGGTTGCGCTCATGCCGCGCTCCTTCGTGGAGCAGGCGCTCGCCCGCTGCTCTGTGAGCGGGGCAAAGTTCTGGTTCTCCTGCAACCCCGAGGGGCCGACGCACTGGTTCTACCAGGAGTGGATCTGCAAGGCGGCGGCGCGCAGTGTGCTCTACCTGCGCTTTTTTATGGAGGACAATCCGACGCTGAGCAGCCAGACGCGGCAGCGCTATGAGCGGGCCTTTCACGGCGCGTTTTACCGGCGCTTTGTGCTGGGTGAGTGGACAGCGGCGGAGGGCCTGATCTATGACTTTTTTGATGAGAGCTATGTCAAGCCCGTGCCGCCGGGGCCTTTCTCGCGCTGGATCATCTCCTGCGATTACGGCACCATCAACCCGACCTCGATGGGGCTCTGGGGCGAGCAGGAGGGCGTCTGGTACCGCGTGGGCGAGTTTTACTACGACGCGCGAGCGGCGCAGCGGCAGAAGACCGACGGAGAGTATCTGGAGGATCTGCTGGCGCTCGCGGCGGGGCGGAAGCTGGACTTTGTGGTCGTGGACCCCTCTGCCGCGAGCTTTCTTGAGGCGCTACGCAGGGCGGGCTTGCCGGTGCGCAAGGCGAAGAACAAGGTGCTCTCCGGCATTCGAAAGACCGCCGAGGCGCTGCTCCGCGGGCGGATTGTCATCTGCGCGCCCTGCCGGGACGCGATCCGCGAGTTTTCCGGCTACTGCTGGGACCTCTCCTCCGGCGAGCGGGATCAGGTCAAGAAGGAGTGCGATCATGCGATGGACGAGATCCGCTACTTCGTTGCCACGGCGCTCGAGGAGGCGCAGCCGGGCTTCTTTGCCGCGGCGGTGGAGCGAAGCCCGTGAGGGCGGCGCTTTTACAGTTAGGAAACGCGGGGGCGAGCGCTTCGCCCAAAGAAAAACAAAGAAATGGAGGCGTGCCCATGGGCTTATTCAAACGAAAGCCTTTGCCAAGGCCGGAGCTGATCCCGGCCGAGGCGCAGCTGCGAAGCAGCCGAAACCACCCCTTCCGCATGCTGGAGGGCTACATCCCGCTCGGAAGTCCTGAGTTTTCGCTCTACCAGGCCATCCGCGAGGCGGTGCCGGTGGTGGACGCGGCGATCCTCAAATTGATCCGCATGAGCGGCGGCGTTCGCGCGCTCTGCCCGAACCCGCGCGCGGAGGAGGGGCTCAATCACTTTCTCAAAACCGTGAACAGCGGCTGGAACCAGCAGGGGATTCAGGCCTTTCTCGATGTCTATCTCGACAGCCTGCTCACCTGCGGCAGAGCGGTGGGTGAGATCGTCTTGACACGGGACGGGCGGGACATTGCCGCCGTGCTCTGCGGCAGCGTATCCGATGTGCAGGTGGAGGAGAGCGGCACGCCGCTGGAGATGCGCCTGGGGCTCCACCGCCCCGGCGAGGCCTTCTCCCCCCTGCCCTATCAGGATTTGCTGCTCTTCACGCCCTATTGCCCAAGCCCGGAGAAGCCCTACGGGGTCTCTCTGCTGCGCTCGATGCCCTTTTTGTCCGACATTCTGCTGAGCATCTACCAGACGCTCGGGAGCAACTGGGAGCGGGCGGGCAACCTGCGCTACAGCGTGGTCTACAAGCCCGACGCGGAGGCGCTTGAGAGCGGGCATGCCGCCGCGCGCAGCCAACTGCTCGCAAGCGAGTGGGCCAAGGCGATGGAGAGCACCAAGCACGGCGCGGTGCGCGATTTTGTCTGCGTGGGCGATGTGGAGATCCGCGTCATCGGCGCGGAGGCGGCCATTCCCGACGCGCAGGTGCCCGTGCGCTTGATCGTGGAGCAGCTGATTGCCAAAACCGGCATTCCGCCCTTTTTGCTCGGGCTCAACTGGTCCTCCACGGAGCGGATGAGCTCGCAGCAGGCGGACATGATGACCAGCGAGCTCACGGCGCTGCGCCGCGTGCTCACGGTGCCGCTTGAGCGCATTTGCAGGCTCTGGATGCAGCTGCACGGCTTTGACCCGCTCTTCTCCGTCGAGTGGGACGATCTGAACTTGCAGGACGAGGTGGAGGAGGCAAGGGCTTCTCTCTTCCGGCAGCAGGCCAGGCGGCTGGAGCTGGAAAACAAGAAATTAGAGGGGGAGTCACCGTGACACACAATAAAAGTACGCTTGCAAGCGCCGCGCCGCAGGGGGAGCGCGCGGAGAGCGCCCGCGAACTCGAGGCGCTCAATCGCTTCACCAAAACGCCGCTTGTTGAGGCGCAGGTCTATCTTTTCTCCGTGCGGCTTTGCGACAACGAGGTCGACCGGGATGAGGAGTGCTTCTCCCGCGCGGCGCTCGAGCAGCTCGCCCCGCTCTTCGTGGGTAAGAGCGGCCTTTTTGACCACAACTGGAGCGCAAGGGAGCAGGCCGCGCGGATCTACCGCACGGAGGTGGCCTCAGAGCCGGGCATGACAGAGCACAGCGGGGAGCCGAAATGCTTTCTCAAGGGCTACGCCTATATGCTCCGCTGCGCGGAACACGAGAGCCTGATCGAAGAGATTGAGGCGGGGATTAAGAAGGAAGTGAGCGTCAGCTGCGCCGTTGCGGGCGTGATTTGCTCCATCTGCGGCCATGCGCTGGAGGATCGCGTCCATTGCAGCCATGTGAAGGGCCGCGACTATGACGGCAAGCGCTGCTACGGCCTGCTGCATGACCCGCTTGACGCCTATGAGTGGTCCTTCGTGGCGGTTCCGGCGCAGAGAAATGCCGGGGTGATCAAGGCGCTCCAACAGCTCGGGCTGCAAGAGGGCGGCAGAGCGCCGATCCGGGAGGAAGATCTGGAAGCGGAGCTCGGGCGCTTGCAGGCGGAGGCGCAGCTCGGGCGCAAGTATCTGCGGCAGCTGCGCGAGGAGGTGCTTCGCCTGGGGCTCTTGAGCCAGAAGGGCTTTCGGGCGGAACAGATGGAGGGCATTTGCGAAAAGCTCTCGGAAGAAGAGCTGCTCTCGATGAAGCAGGCCTATGAGGCGGCCGCCCTCTCCCGCCTGCCGCTGGAGACGCAGCTGCCCTTCCACCCGAAGCGCAGGCAGGAGGAGGGCGGGGCGGATCTGGCCTTCCGGATCTAGCACGGGGCGGCTGTTCTGCGTCCTTTGCCCCGCTGCACCTCATCTGCTGCGCGGCGGCGGAGCGATTTTTAAGATTGTATCGGCCCGCGAAGGGGCTCATACGATAAATTCATCAAACAGGAAGAAGGAGGAGTTTTCATGAGTGTTTCGTTTTACGGTACCCAGGAGACGGTTCTGAGTTTCGAGGCGGACGGGGTGACGGGCGGCATGCCCGTTGTCATCAGCGCGAACTACACCGTCAGCAATGCTGCGGAGAACGGTTTGCTGGCCGGGGTTGCGCTGCACACGCGCGGAGAGCACGCCTCTGTGCAGGTCAAGGGCTATGTGGAGCTGCCCTACAGCGGCACGGCTCCCGCGCTCGGCTGGGCAAATCTGGCTGCCGACGGGCTCGGCGGTGTCAAAGCCTATGCCGAAGGGCGGCCGCATCTGGTGATCTCGCTGGACACGGTGAACAAGATCGCCGGACTGTATCTCTAAGAGAGGCAAGGAAAGGAAGGTATGAATATGGCATATCAGTTTGAAAACGTGAAGCTCGACAAGGGCATGTACGCCGAGAGCGGGCGCAGCTTTGCCGAGGTGCTCGAGCGCTGCGACCCCTCGGAGCAATATCAGGGCACGAGCCTTGAGGCGCTCGACGCCTATCAGCGGCAGCTCAAGCGCTTTGACATCAAGGTGAAAGGCGCGGGCTGCGACGTGGTCTCCAAGTTCTTTGCCAGCTGGGAGTCCGCCGTGCTCTTCCCGGAGTTCGTCTCCAGGGCCGTGCGCCAGGGCATGGACGAGGCCGACCTCATCCCCCTGATCACCGCGGCGGAGACCCGCTTTGACGGCATGGACTACCGCGCCATCAGCTCCATCCCCACGGAGAAGGACAAGGAGCTCAGCTTCATCGCGGAGGGGGCGGAGATTCCGAAGACCGAGATCCGCGCACAGGAGAACCTTGTGCGTCTACACAAGCGCGGCAGGATGCTCGTCGCCTCCTATGAGGCGATCAAGTTTCAAAAGCTTGACACCTTCTCCGTGACGCTGCGCCAGATCGGCGCCTACATCAACCGCATGCACTTGCAGGACGCTGTGGACGTGATCTGCAAGGGCGACGGCAACGACAACGCGGCGGCAGTCTACACCATTGGCACAAGCCCCATCGGCGGGACGGCGGGGGCCATCTCCTATGGCGCACTGGTGGATTTTTGGAACCAGTTTGACCCCTATACCATGAACACGCTGCTCGTCGGCGGGGATCTGATGGGCGCCATGCTCAAGCTCTCGGAGATGCAGCATCCCGCAGCGGCGGGGCTGGATTTCCAGGGCAGCGGGCAGATGATCACGCCCATGGGCGCGACGCTGCTGCGCAGCAGCGCGGTGCCTGCGGGGCGCATCATCGGCCTGGACAAAAACTACGCCCTTGAGCTCATCCGCGGCACGGACGTGATGGTGGAGTATGACAAGCTCATTGACCGCCAGCTCGAGCGCGCGGCCATCACCAGCATCTCGGGCTTTGCGAAGATCTTCCCCGAGGCCGCCAAGGTTCTCGCGCTCTCCTAAGGGCGCGAAGAAGACGGCCGCTGCCCGGAGGGGCAGCGGGGAGAGCCCCCGGGGGAGGGGAGGGCGGGGCCTATCCCGCCGCCTTCTCCCTGCCGGGGCGGAGAAGAAAGGGGGAGCTTGGATGATTCAAGATATTATGGCCGTTGCCAGAGCCTTTGCGGGCATTTCGCTCGGCGAGGAGGAGAGCTGCAGCTTGCAGACGCTCTGCGAGGAGAGCTTCATTCAGTGGGGCAATCGCCTGGAGCGCGAATGGAGCGCCGAGGACTGCGCGAGCGCGCTGATTCCCGCCTGCGCCTGCAGCGCACTGGCCGCCTTCCTCACGCTGCGCGCGGCGGCGGCGGGCCCGGCCTTTCGGGTCGGCGATGTCGCACTGGGGGAGGCGCACGGGGCGCAGCAGAACACGGCGGAGCGGCTGCGCAGGCAGGCGGAGGCGCTGATGGCACCCTATGTGACGCCGCCGGATGACTTTGCCTTTCGGAGGGTGCGGGGATGAGCGGGGAATTTGAGGCCATCCTCCGCCGCTACGGCAGGGCCGTCACCCTCTACCCCAGGGACGGCGGCGCGGCAATGGCGGGATACGCCTTTTTGCAGCCGATGCCGGAGACGAAGCAGAGCAGGCGGCAGCGCCTGCCCTCCCCGCTCGGCGAGAGCTGCGAGGCGCGCTTTCTCTACCTCGGGAGTACGGCGCTCGCGCTCGATGCGGCGGCATTTCTCTGCTGCGAGGGCCGCGACTACGACATTCGGCAGGCGCAGCAGATCCATTTGGGGCGGCTGCCCCACCACTGGCGTGCGATTCTGCGCCTGCGGGAGGAGGAGGGCGTTCTATGAGCAGTTTGGTCCTGTTGCGGCAGGAGCTGATGGCTTTTTTGCAGAGGCATGAGATTCCGGCGCTCTCCGCCTTTCCGCAGGAGAGAAGAAAGCGCTATGAACAGGCCTTTGTGCTCGCCTCGGTCAAAGAGTTCTCCACGGAGGGCGCGGGCTTTGGGCACTATCTCGGTGAGCAGTACAACAAAGAGCTCCAGCGCTGGGAAGCCCGCTTCGGCCTTGCGGTAAGCGTGTGCTTTGCGCTCGACATCTACAGCCCGCGGCAGCGCGGGGAGGCGGAGGCGGGCGCGCTGCTTGACCGGCTTGCCGAGGCATTTTCTAAGGATGCCCCGGCGGCACTCACCCCCAAGGAGCTCTCCTGGGGCGAGCGCCAATACGACGAGAGCTGCGACATGTTCAAGGCGGAAGGGAGCGCCCGCTGCCAGGGCATTCTCTACACGCGGGAGGACGATGAGGGCAGCTTGATCAGCTTTGAAGTGAGAGGTGGTATCATCCTTGAGTAATACGATTACAAGACATGAGCGCCCGGGCGTCTATTCCGCCTACGAGGCCTCCTCCTTTATCTCGGGCAGCACGCTGGGTACGGCGGTGGGCCTCTGCGCCATCTGCGCGGGGGCGGAGGCGGGCGTGATCTCCCGCGTCTATGACAGCGAGGGCGCAAAGAGCCGCTTTGGCGCGGAGAGCCTGATGTGCCAGATGATAGAGCTCATCCTCAAAAACGGCGCGAGCGAGGTGCGTGCGCTGCCGATTGCAAGCGCGGCGGGCTATGCCGATGCCTTTGCCGCGCTCGGGCAGGAGGAGGGCCTGCCGATTCTTCTCTGCGATGCGGGTGATCTTGCCACGCAGCAGGCGCTGCGCGCCGCCGTGGAAGAGAGTTCGGCACTGCGCAGGGAGCGCATTGCCGTCTGCGCGGCGGCAGGCGGGGAGGACGTGGAGGCGCTCATCGCACGGGCCGAGGCGCTCGGCAGCGAGCGGGTGCTGCTCGCCGCGCCCGCTGCCGAGGGCGAACACGGCGGCGCACGCATGGCGGCGGCGGTTGCCGGCGCGATTGCCGCAGAGAGCGACCCGGCGGTTCCGCTGGGCGGCGCAACGCTCCAGGGCATCAGCGAACTCGAGCGCAGCTTTGGCGAGGAGGCCATTGACCTTCTCATCCGCGGGGGCGTGACGCCGGTGGAGCGCGTCGGCGGGGCCTGCAGCGTGATCCGCGGCATCACCACGCGCACGAAGACGGGCGGCGTTGCCGACGCGAGCTGGCGGGAGCTCTCGACCATACGGATTGTCGATGAGGTGATTCCTGGCATCCGCAACGCGCTGCGCACGCGCTTTCCGCGCAGCAAGAACACCGCGCAGGTGCGAAGCGCCATCCGCTCGCAGGTGGTGCTGGAGCTGGAGGAGAAGCTGCGAAGGGAGATCATCACGGGCTACAGCAATGTGACGGCAAGCGCCGTTGCCGATGACCCGAGCGTCTGCCTCGTGGAGTTCTCCTTTACCGTGACGCACGGGCTCAACCAGATCTGGCTCTCAGCCAAGATCACAGTCTAAAAAGGAGGCTCTTCTCTATGAAAATCAACGCCTTTCCCACCAGCAGCGACATCTATTTGGAGCTGGACGGCAAGAAAATCGCCGTGGTGCAGAGCTATGAGGCGCAGACAAAGAAGTCGAGCGCGACGATTGAGGCCTTCGGGGAGTCTGAGCCGGTTGCAAGCATTCCGGGGCCGAGCCGCCACACGGTTCTGCTCAGCCGGCTCTATGCCACCGAGAGCGCCATCTCCGATGGGATTAACTTCCATGAACTCGACCGCTTCAACCTCGTCATCTGCAAGCCCGACCGCCGGGTGATCTACTCGGACTGCCAGTGGAACCACATCGGCGAGACAGGCACGCTCGGCGCAACGGTGCTCGAGAAAATCTCTCTGGTCGCCGCCAAGCGCATTGAGACAAGCGTATGACGCGCGCCTCGTTTCTCGGCGGCGCGGAGACGCTCCCCCTTTCGGACGGCAGCGCGCTCCATCTGCTCTCCGCGATGGAGGTGTTGCAGGCGCGGGCGGAGGCAGGGCGGCTCGCCGAGGAGATCGCGGGGGAGCCCGCGCTCTGCGCGAACGCCTGCATTCTCGCGCGCAGCTGGCGGCGGCGCGGCAAGCCCCTCTGCCAAGACGGCGCGGCGCTGCTCGAGCGCCTCTCCGTCCCCCAGGTTCAGGATTTGGCAAGGCGCTGGGCGGAGTTTGAGCGCGCGACCAATCCGGGCTTCCATGAATCGGAGGCCCGGATCGATGCGCTAAAAAAAGCCTGGAGCACATACCCGAGGAGCGTCTTATATGGTATGTGCTCCGCTATTTTCGGGCGCTCCCGACGGAAGCGCGCGTCAAAGAGATGAAGGCGCGCGATTATCTCTGGTGCCTCTTACAGATGGCACGCGACGATGAAGAGTTCTTAGCGCGTCTCTGCCCCGCTTGCCGGGCACAGGCACAGCAGGAGGGCTGCCCCGCCTGCGGGGCGGCCTTCCTGCCCCCGACGGGGGGAGAGAACGCACAGTTTGACCTTGGCCGCTTTGAGGAATTGAAAGGGGGCGCGCTGCCATGATTGATTACATCGCCTGGCTCTTGGAAGAAGACACGCAGGAAGAGACGCCCTCTCCCCTGCTCACGCAGCAGGCGCTGCGCCCTCTGCGCCCTCTGCGCCCTGCGCGTCCGCAAGGAGGCGAGGATGAGGCGGATTGGGAGCCGGCGGCAGCGCGGCTGCCCCTGCAAGGGGGCACGGAGGCGGCAGCGAGGGCGGCGGAAGCGGCAGAGGCGCTCCAAAGCGCGCGGCGGCAGCCCTCCCCCTTCGAAGAGATGCCCGCTCCGGGCGAGGCCTTTGAGGCGGCGGCGCTGCGCGCGGCAGCGGGGCGGGCAGCGGAGGCGTTTTCTTCCGCGCGGGAACAGGGGGCGCGCCCGCAGGCTGCCGCCGCGTTTTACGAGCGGATCCGCGAAGCGCGCAGGAGCGCGGAGGCGGCGCGCTTGGGCGGGCGGCGTGCCTTTGTTTCGGAGGCGGCGGCGGGCGCGCCGCCCGATTTGCTCGACCTCGCGGCGCTCGACCGCTGCTTTGAGCGGGACGCGCGGCGCTATGACAGCGGGGCGGAGTGACTGCGGCAAACAAACAGCTGCCGGCGCGCGGCGCCGCCACGTTCCGTAAAACAGATACGAAGGGGGAGCTGCGCGGACGGCGGCGGGGCTTCTCCGGAAAGGAGAGATGATGTTGAAGCTGACACCCATGCAATACAAGGGCTATGTCTGGCCGCACAACCCAAGGACTTATCTCATCGAATATCAGCGGCAGATTGCGCTCCACAAGGTGCCCCTCGGGCGCTATACGCTGCAAAATCTGGGCCTGACCCGCAGGGTGATGCGGGGGGAGGGTGAGTTTTTCGGGGCGGAGGCCTATCAGGAGTTTAAAAAACTGGCCAGCGTGTTCTATCTCGAGGGTGCGGGGAATTTGATTCACCCGCTCTGGCAGAATGCAAAGGCCCATTTTGTCGAGCTGCAGCTCCTGCAGGAGCCGCAGGAGGACTATGTGCGCTACCGCTTTTGCTTCTGGGAGGATTTTGAGGGCTATGAGACGAGCTTGCAGCCGGTGCAGCAGGCGCTCCCAAGCCCTGCTGCGGCGCAGAGTATCCCGCCCGCACAGCAATTCTACACGGTGAAAAAGGGCGATAGCCTCTGGGGCATCGCGGCGCGCTACGGCATCTCCCTCGCGCGGCTGCTCGAGCTCAATCCGCAGATTCGCAACCCCAACCTCATCTACGCCGGAGAGCAGGTGAGGGTGCAATGATTCGCTGGACTGTGACAAGCGCGGAGGGGAGAGAATACACCCTCCCCCACCCGAGCCGCTGGCAGCTTGACTACGCCCTGGGCACGCCCTGCGACGCCTTTTCTCTGCAGTGTCCCTGGCAGGGCGGGCAGGAGGCCCTCCTGGGGGAGCTCTGCCGCGTTGTGGTGAGGGAGGGGGCGCAGGTCCTCTTCACGGGCCTTGTGGACGAGTGTGAGTGCCGCTGGTCGGAGCGCGGCGCGCTGTTGGAGATCTCCGGGCGCGGGATGCAGGCGCTGCTCCTCGACCACGAGGCCCCGGGGGTGGATTTCTCCATCGCCACGCAGGCGGAGATTCTGCGGCGCTATGTGAGCCCCTACGGCATTGAGACCTTGGGCGGGGCGCTGCCGCCCGTCTCCGCCTTCTCCGTCTCCAGCGGGAGCAGCTGCTGGCAGGTGCTCTGCCGCTTTGCGCACTACTACGCGGGGGCGACCCCCCGCTTTGACCGGCAGGGGCGCCTGCTCCTCTCCCCCCTGCCCCAGAAGCCAAGCCGCCTGCTCGACGGGCGCGTCCCCATCAAGGCGCTCACGCTGCGCCACAAGCGCTATGGGGCCCTCTCGGAGGTCACGGTAATCAACCGGGTGAGCAAACAGATCCAGCGCATCACCGATCCGCAGTTTTCCGCGCGCGGCGGCTCTGCCAGCCGGGTGATCACCATGCCGCGCATCCACGGCAGCCAGGCGATGCGCTACAACGGGGAATACCTGCTCCGCCGCTCGCAGGAGGAGCTTTTCCGCGTGGAGATGCAGGTGGCGGAGCCCTTTCTGGCGGAGGCGGGGGAGATTCTTGAGATCCGGGAGAGCGCCTGGCCGCTCAAGGGCCTCTGGCGCGTGCTCGCAAGCCGGGTGACGCTCGACGAGGGCGGCTACACGACGCTTTTGACCCTCGCGCCGCCCGAGGCGCTCACCTAGGCGGGCGGGGGCGAAATCGTGAGCAAGGAGGAAGGAATATGTGGCTATCAAGAAAACAAAAAGAGTTTCGAGAGGAAGCGGAGGGCCCGGCGCAGATCGGCGAGGTGACCCTTGGCGGCGCGAACGCTGCCGTCTTTCTCTCGGGGGAGCGCCGGAATCTCACGCCGGTCTCCCCCGGCGGCTATCACTGGAAGCCCAAGGAGCGCGATCAGGTTCTCGTGCTCAAAAGCGGGCAGGGGGAGGCCGCCTCCCTGCTGGGCTGCGCGGCGGCGGCGCCATCCTGGCTCGGCAGCGGGGAGATCTGGATCTCCGCCGGGGGGGAGAGCGGCATTCTTCTCACGCGGCAGGGGGAGATTCACCTGCGCGGCCCCGTCTTTCTCAACGGGCGGCCCCTCCTGCTGCCGGGGGCGGAAGGGGAGGGTGAGTGACGATGAGTTTGCTGCTGCGAAACGGGGACTATGTCTTTGACGAGCGGGACGGCTTCCTCCAGTGCGGCGGGGCGGAGGCGCTCATGGAGCGCGTCCTCTTCAAGCTGCAGGCGCGGCGGGGCGGCTGCGTCTTTTTCCCTGAGCTTGGAAGCCGGCTCTACCGCCTTGCGCAGGAGAAGAGCACGCAGCGCCTCGCCCTTGCCAAGGAGTATGTGGAAGAGGCGCTGCGCGCGGAGCAGGACTTGCAGGTGGATGCGCTCTCCTGGGATGAGGCGCGGGCGCTCTTGACGGTGCAGCTGCGCTGGCAGGGGGAGGAGCGTCCGCTGATTCTCAAATTACATCCCGGCGGGAGCTAAACTTCGGAGGTGTTTTGTGAAAACCATTGATGAGATCTATCAGGATATGAGGGCTGCCTTCGCCGCGGAGACCGGCGTGCAGCTCGGCGAGGGCGGGGAGATGGCGGTGCGCCTCTACACCCTCGCGAGCGAGCTCTATGGGCTCTATGTTCAAAACCAGTGGACACTGCGCCAGTGCTTCCCCCAGACGGCAGGGGGGGAATCCCTCGACCATCACGCGCAGCTGCGCGGTCTGGCGCGCGCGCAGGCGAGCCATGCGCAGGGTGTGCTGCGCTTTTCTCTGGCAGAGAGCAAGGAAGAGGCGATCTTCATCCCCGCGGGAACGGTCTGCATGACGGCGGCGCTCGTCTCCTTTGAGACAAGGGAGGGGGCGAGCATCCCCGCCGGGGGGCTCTCTGTCGACATCCCCGCCCGGGCGCTCGAGCCGGGGGCGGGGGGCAACGCGGCGGCCGGGGCCATCCGCAGCATGTCCGCCGCGCCCATGGGCGTGAGCAGCTGTAGCAACCCGCAGGCCTTTTCCGGCGGCGCACCCGAGGAGGACGATGAGAGCCTGCGCGCGCGGGTGCTCGAGAGCTTTTTGCGCATGCCCAACGGCGCAAACGCCGCCTACTACGAGCGGGAGGCCTCCCGCATTCCCGATGTGGCGGCGGTGAACGTCCTCGGACGCAACCGCGGCGCGGGGACGGTGGACATCGTGATCGCGGAGCAGGGCGGCACACCCGCAGCGGAGACGCTGCAGGCGGTGCGGGCGCATCTGAGCGAACTGCGGGAGATCGCGGTGGATTTGGACGTGCTCGCGCCGCAGCTCTCAACTTGCAACGTGCAGCTGCAGGTCGCCTGCTTGCCCGGGCGCACGGCGGAGCCTGTGCTGGAGGCCGTCCGGCAGCAGCTGCGCAACCACTTTGACGGGCGGCTGCTCGGCAAAGCCGTGCTGCAGGCGGAGCTCGGGCGCTTGATCTTCTCGGTGGAGGGGGTCTTCAACTACAAGATTCTAAGCCCCGCACAGGATTTGCCCGCCCTGCCCGGCACGCTCTACCGGCTCGGGACTTTAAACGTAGAGGAGATGTGATGGCATGAACAGCGCAGAGCGCATGCGGCGGCAACTCGAGCCGCTGAATATCTACCGCTGGGAGGGGAGCTACCAGTGGGCAGAGCTGCAAAGCCAGGGCGGGGCCATTGATGCCTGCCAGGCCGAGCTGGAGGAAATTTTCCGGGAGATAAACCTTCGCAGCGCAAGCTCCTTCGGCCTTGAGCGCATCCACGCGCTCCTTGCAAGGGGGCCGCGGGCGCAGAGTATCGAAGCCATGCGCGAGGCGCTCGCGGCGCTGCTGCGCATTCAGGACGGCAGCTTTACGCTAAGCGCCATCAACGACAACCTGAGCGGCTGCGGCCTGATGGCGGAGGCGGAGGAGCTGGAATTCGGCAAGCGGCTGCGCATCGTCTTCCCCTCCTTTCTGGGCATCCCCCCGGAGTTTGAAACGGTGCGCGCCATTATCGAGGACATCCTCCCCTGCCATCTGGAGGTGGAGTATCGCTTCCGCTTTCTCACATGGCGGATGCTTGAGGAGCGCGGCTTCACCTGGCGCAGCATTGAAGCGGGGGGCCTGAGCTGGTATCAGCTGCAAACCGCTCTCTAGTCTTTTTGCACAAGCGCGGAGAAGGGCAGAAGGGGCCCTTCTCCGCGCTTTCGTTTGCGTGGACGCGGGCGGAATCACGCTGCGCGCGCGCAGAGGGGCGCAGAGAGGCGCGCCCCCCCTTTTGGGCGGGCGCGCAGCCGGGTTTTCCCGCCCCGGAATCGGCATGCGGCGCGGCGCGTGCACACAATCTTTGTGCAGCTTTTTTCCCCGCTCGGCTTGACGAGCACTCCCATAAGATGCTATAATTTGGGTGCACTTCTTTGAGACACACTATATATTGTGTCTCTGGAGGTGTATCCTACCCATTTCTGCGATGAGTGGACCTATTGTTCCATAGAATAGAGAGGAAGTTTGACCCGATGAAAACGACAACCGCTTCTGCTGCGCCCTCCGGCCCCGTGACCTCAATTACACAAATTCAAAAACGCGATGGCAGACTTGTTGATTTCAACCCTGCAAAGATTGCCGCGGCCATCGTCAAGGCCTTCCAGGCGACCTATAAGCCCGGATATGAGGACGTGGCCAACCGCCTGGCGCAGGAGGTCTGCTCCATTCTCGAGCTCGAGGGCCTGCCCCATCCCGAGGTGGAGCATGTGCAGGACATTGTAGAGCGCGTGCTCATGGACAGCGGCTACATCCAAACCGCCAAGGCCTACATTCTCTACCGCTCCGAGCGCAGCCGCGCGCGGGAGATGAACACGCGCCTGATGAAAATCTACGAGGATATCACCTTTTCCGACGCCGCCGAGAGCGACATCAAGCGCGAGAACGCCAACATCGACGGCGACACCGCCATGGGCGCGATGCTCAAGTTCGGCTCCGAGGGCGCCAAGCAGTTCTATGACATGTTTGTGCTCAACCCCGACCACGCGCGCGCGCACCGCGAGGGGGACATTCACATCCACGATCTGGACTTTCTGACCCTGACGACCACCTGCTGCCAGATCGACATCAAGTCGCTCTTTGCCGGCGGCTTTTCCACCGGGCACGGCACGCTGCGCGAGCCCAACGACATCGCCTCCTACGCGGCGCTCGGCTGCATCGCCATCCAGTCGAACCAGAACGACCAGCACGGCGGCCAGTCGGTGCAAAACTTTGACTACGGCATGGCCGATGGCGTGCGCAAGACCTTCGTTCGCATCTACCGGCAGAACCTTGCCCGCGCGCTGATGCTCCTGGCCGGAGAGCGCGACCCGGAGGAGGCGGTCCGCGCGAACATCGCGCGGCTGGACAAGGAGCAGGATCTCCGCCCGACGCTGGAGGACTGTGAGGCCTATCTGGCGGCGGAGCTCCCCTTCCTCACCGAGCACTTCGGCACGGAAGAGGAGATGAAAAAGGCGCAGGTCTTCGCCCACTACCGCGCTGTGAAGGAGACCGAGCGCGCCACCTATCAGGCCATGGAGGCGCTGATCCATAACCTCAACACCATGCACTCGCGCGCCGGCGCGCAGACCCCCTTCTCCTCCATCAACTACGGGATGGACACTTCGCCCGAGGGGCGCATGGTGATCCGCAATGTCCTCTTGGCGACGGAAGCGGGGCTTGGCGGCGGGGAGACGCCCATCTTCCCCATCCAGATTTTCCGGCTGAAGGAGGGGGTTAACTATAACCCCGGTGATGTGAGCTATGACCTCTTCCAGCTGGCCATCCGCTGCAGCGCGAAGCGCCTGTTCCCAAACTTCTCCTTCCAAGACGCGCCCTATAACCTCAAGCACTACAAGGAGGGGCATCCGGAGACGGAGATCTCCTACATGGGCTGCCGCACCCGCGTGATTGCCAACGCCTATGACCCGGAGCGGGAGATCTCCACCGGGCGCGGCAACCTCTCCTTTACGACCATCAACCTGCCCCGTCTGGCTCTGAAAGCCAGGGGCGACATCTCCATCTTCATGGAGGATCTCGGGCGGCAGATGGATCTCTGCGTCGCGCAGATGCTCGAGCGCTTTGAGATTCAGGCGCGCAAAAAAGTGCGCAACTTCCCCTTCCTCATGGGGCAGGGTGTCTGGCTCGATTCGGACAAGCTCGGCTGGGACGAGGAGCTGCGCGACATCCTGCGCCACGGCACGCTCTCCCTGGGCTTCATCGGCCTTGCCGAGACGCTGCACGCGCTCATCGGCGAGCACCACGGCCAGAGCGAAAAGGCGCGCGTGCTGGGCCTTGAGATCATCAGCCACATGCGAAGCCGCATGGACGAGGAGAGCCGGAAGCGCAAGATGAACTTCACCCTCCTTGCCACCCCGGCGGAGGGCCTCTCCGGCCGCTTCGTCCGGCTGGATCGGGAGCGCTTCGGCGAGATCGAGGGCGTGACGGACAAGGCCTACTACACCAACTCCTTCCACCTGCCGGTGGGCTTCCCCGTCTCCGCCTATGACAAGATCTCCATTGAGGCGCCCTACCACGCGCTCACAAACGCGGGGCACATCAGCTACATTGAGATGGACGGGGACCCCTCCTCCAATCTCGAGGCCTTTGAGAAGATCATCCGCTGCATGAAGGAGGCGGGCGTGGGCTACGGCTCGGTCAACCACCCGGTCGACCGCGACCCCGTCTGCGGCTTTAGCGGCATCATCGGCGAGCAGTGCCCCGGCTGCGGCAGGACGGAGGCCGACGGCGTGCCCTTTGAGCGCATCCGCCGCATCACGGGCTATCTCGTGGGCACACTTGAGCGCTTTAACAACGCGAAGCGCGCCGAGGAGCGCGACCGGGTAAAGCACGGCGTGGGCGAGGGCAAGGCGAGCGGATCCTGAGCCAATGGCGGCAAAACACGCGCTTTTGTGCGGCCTGGCTATAATAATACGGATATGGTATTGCATTTTGTGGAAATCATTGCTATACTAATCATTGAGGCAAAGGGCATGGTCATGTTAGAGACAAAGGCCTTTCTGTTTCTAACTTCGTTGCTACTGGTTTTGTTCTCGCCGCTATCCATAAGGCTGTGGTATAGGGGCGAAACTGCGTAAGTTTTTGATTGATCCTAATGGAATTTGCCTAAAAAAAGGGGGGAATGAAAACTTTCAGAGAGAGTAGGGAGGCAATTGACGCCCGGGAATGCTTCTCTCCTTCCAAACTCTTTGAGTCAAGAGTATGAGCGTTATAACGTCTCCATGCCCGTTGTTTACGTTTTCACACCTAACTATCTCAACTTATGAAGGAGCTGGAATCTTATTATGTCATACAATACTCTAAAATATGAAATCAAAGATCGCATCCTCACCATTACCCTCAACCGCCCCGAGCTGATGAACACCTACAACAACGAAATGGCCGCTGAAATCAACGATGCGCTTGATAAGGCCAACCACGACGACGAAGTCCGCGTTGTGATCTTCACCGGCAACCCCAACACCAAGAAGCCCGCTTTCTGCGCCGGTTTTGACCTGGCCGCAGGCGATCCCTTTGACTTTGGCGACACGCCCATGGAGACCGTCCGCGACACCGGCGGCACCAACGGCATCAGCCTCTTTAACATGAGAAAGCCTGTCATCGCTGCCATCAACGGCGCTGCGGTCGGCATTGGCGCAACCATCACCCTGCCCATGGACATCCGCATCATGTCTGAAGATGCAAAGATGGGCTTTGTCTTCGTGCGCCGCGGCTTCTTCAACGAAGCTTGCTCCAGCTGGTATCTGCCCAAAATCGTCGGCTTCGGCAAGTCCATGGAGTGGGTGCTCACCGGCCGCCTGATCAAGGCTGACGAAGCACTGGCCACCGGTCTGGTCAACGAAGTGGTCCCCGGCGACCAGGTCTATGCACGCGCTGTTGAGATTGCCGAGATGATCCGCGACAACTGCGCACCGGTCTCCGTTGCGGTTTGCCGCCAGATGCTCCTCCAGTGCCAGACGGCACAGGGCGCACACCCCATGACGGCTCACAAGCTCGAGTCCATGAACTACTACTATCTGGGCATGGCACCCGACTCCCTCGAAGGCGCGGCTGCTTTCATGGAAAAACGTCCCAACAACTTCACCATGAGCCCCTTCAAGGACATGCCCGAGATCTATCCCTGGTTCCAGGAGTTGGACTTCCCGAAGAACATTCAGCGTCCGTAAGAGCGTTTTCATACAGACAAGATCTGCTCAGAACCCAGAAACTGCCCTCGGCGGTTTCTGGGTTCTTGTTTGTCCGATGTGCTTCCAAAAGAGAAACAGCGGCCGATCCCGATGGGATCGGCCGCTGTGGGTCTTCATACGCGGGGAAGGAGTTTCCCTTAGGCTCTGGTGAGGAACATGCCGTGGATCAGGTGCTGGATGTCGCCGGAGCCCTCGATGTTCGGGGCAATGGCGGCGTCGCGCAGGAAGCGCTCGACCTGATACTCCTGGGTCACGCCGTAAGCGCCCAGAGTGTTGACTGCCATCTGGCAGACTTTCGGAGCCATCTCAGCGGCATAGCCCTTGGCCTGCGCGGTGTGAGACTGGACCATACGCATGACGGGCACGTCATCGCCGGCGAACTTGTTGTTGTCGCAGATGTCCGCAGCTCTGAACATGAGCAGCTCTGCCGTCTCGGCATAGGTGACCTGCTCGGAGATGCGAAGCTGAACGGTGGGGAACTTGGAGATGGGCTTGCCTCTGTGCAGCTTCTCCTTGACGTACTTGACGGCAAGGTCTGTCGCGCCGAGCATGTTGCCGACGAAGACGGCGGTGAAGCCGAGCTTGCCGTAAGCGGTGGTGCCCAGCAGCTGGGTGAAGCCGTCGCCGTGCTTGCCGAGGATCTGATCTTCGGTGATCACGATGTCGTCCATGAAGATGTCATAGACTTCGGAGCCCTTGTAGCCGATCTTTTCCCAAGCGGTGGAGATGCTGTAGCCCTCGCAGAACTTGTCAAAGACAAAGCCTGTGCAGACGGTCTTGCCGTCGATCTCTTCGTTGGCAAACATCACGATGGGGCCGGGATAGGCGGCGTTGGAGATGAAGCGCTTGACGCCGTTGAGCTTATAGGTGCCGTCCGCCTGCTTCACGAGGGTGGACTTGAGCATTTTGGGGTCGGAGCCGGTCTCGGGCTCGGTGAAGGCGAAGGAGACGATCTGGGAGCCTTCGATGCAGGGCTGCAGCCACTTGACCTTCTGCTCGTGTGTGGCGTAGAGGTCAATGGCCTCCAGGCCCAGAAGCAGCACGTCCATCATCTTGCCCGCTGCGGGGGAGACGCGGGAGATTTCCTTGAGAATGATGACCTGCTCCACATGGCCCATGCCCATTCCGCCGTATTCCTCGGGGAAGCTGATGCCGACGAATCCGCTCTCGGCAAAGAGCTGAACCAGATCGCTGGGGAAATGCTCATTTTCTTCGATTTCTTCGACTCTGGGGAGAATTGCGTTCTGGGCAATGTCCTTTGCCAGTTCCTCGATCATCTGCTGCTGTTCATTGAGTGTAAATTCCATGAATGAGTTCCTCCTGTACAAATTAATGTAATTGTTCAAACGTTATCCTAGGTGGAAATAACGCGCCCGAGCGAGCGCTGCGTTCAACCACGCGGCTTGAGTTGGCGGGCGCGCGTTTCCACAGCAAAAGAAAACCCGGAAAAGATCCACCGCGTGTTCCAAGGGTTTTTCATGCCATATAGCGGAAATTGGCCGTCAGCTCGAGAGAGCCGATTGAGTGAGCGCTGACCCGGATGAGGGGGCCATGACGATAGAATGCCCATACAGCACTCTACCTTGGGCATGTCTATGCTAACGATTATATCACAAAGAAAGGAAAGGCACATGATTTATATATACCATTTTTCACCCATCACCTACTTTATTTTAATTAGATGCAGGAAGTGGCTGCGAAGGAGTTTTGTCTGGCTTGCTGAATTTTCACCCTCTCTTTTGTGCAGCTTTAACAATCTTTTCCCTTTCCTCTTGCCATTCCCCCCGCTTCCCCGCTTCCCCCCTGCTTTTCCCTGCTTTCCCGGCCGCTGCCCGCTTGTTTCGCCCCGGGAGATATGCTAAACTGGAGGGACAAGCATGGGAGTTGGGGGGGCGGCAGATGCGCATTGCGGGGACCTTGGAAGATTCCATTACAGACGGGCCGGGACTGCGCTTTGTCGTCTTCACGCAGGGCTGCCCCCACCGCTGCCCCGGCTGCCACAACCCGGAGACGCAGCCCCTTACGGGCGGCAGGGAGCTTGCGCCCGAAGCGCTCGCGGCGGGCTTTGGGCAAAATCCCCTCACGGCGGGGCTGACCCTCTCGGGCGGGGAGCCCTTTTTGCAGGCGGAGGCCTGCGCAAAACTTGCGGCAGCGGCGCACGCCGTCGGCTGGACGGTCTGGACCTACAGCGGCTATCCCTATGAGGAGATTTTGGCGCGGGCGGACTTTCGCGCCCTGCTCGAGGAGACAGATGTGCTGGTGGACGGGCCCTTCCTCGCTTCGCAGAAGCGCTATGATCTGCTCTTTCGCGGCAGCGCCAACCAGCGGCTCATTGACGTGCCGGAGAGCCTTGCGCGCGGGCACATCGTTCTCTGGGAGCGGGCGGACCCCCTGCGCGGCTTTGTGCCCCCGCCCGGATAAGTGTCCCTGCGCCGCGGTCCCCTTTCCCCGATCTATCATTTGCATCGCAGTCCGCCGCCGCAAGCGCAGCCGGCGGGCCTGTTTGCCCTTGCGCGCTCTGTTCACGCGCGGCGGCTTCAAAGGAGGAGCATCACATGTCGTCACAGTGGGATATCAATGCCGTTCGCAGCGCCTTCACGGGCCGCCGGCCGAATTTTTACGGTGCGCGCGATGTCTTTGCCGTGCTCGTTCCGCTGGTGGAGCGGCACGGGCAGCTGAGCCTGCTCTTTGAGGTGCGCTCCAAGCAGATGCGCGGGCAGCCCGGCGAGGTCTGCTTCCCCGGCGGGCGCATTGAGCCCAACGAGCGCCCGGCGGACGCGGCGCTGCGGGAGACCTATGAGGAGATCGGCATCCCGCCCGAGTCCGTGGAGCGCATCGCCCCGCTGGACGTGGTGCATGACGCGGTCGGCAGGGTGATCTACCCGCTCTTGGGGCGGGTGGACGCCGCCACGCTCGATGCCATGCAGATCAACCCCGCGGAGGTGGACGAGGTCTTCTTCGTCCCGCTCCAGCACCTCTCGGCGCGGGAGCCCTTTGTCTACAACGCCCCCGTCGTCACGCAGATCGGGGACGACTTCCCCTATGAGAAGATCGGCTTCCCCGACAAGAACTACCGCTGGGGCAAGGGCTACATGGAGGTGCCCATCTTCGAGTACGGCAGCTATAAAATCTGGGGACTCACGGCGCGCATTGTCCGGCAGTTTTTGTCCGTCCTCGGGGACGCGCCCGACGAAATTCAGAGATGAGCGCGGCGGAAGTGCTCGGGCGCTACCGGCTGCGCCAGTCGGAGAACTGCTTCCGCCTCGGGAGAGAGAGCCTGCTCCTCTCCCGCTTTGCCACGCTCCGCCCCGGCTTTGCCGTCTGCGACCTCGGCTGCGGCATCGGCACGCTGCTCCTGCTGCTCTCTGAGCGGGAGGCGGACATCGGCCGCTGGGGCATAGAGCTCGACCCAGAAGCGGCGGCGCTCGCGCGCGAAAACCTCGCGGAAAACGGGCTGGAGGGCCGCATTGTGCAGGCGGATCTGCGCAGGCCCGGCCTGCTGCCCGCCTCGCACTTCCAGCTTGTCATCTCTAACCCGCCCTATTTCGCCAAGGGCAGCGGCAAATCCGGCGGAGGGGCGCGCATGGAGGAGAATCTCAGCCTCCCGGAGCTCTGCCGGACGGCCATGCGTCTGCTGCGCGCCCGGGGGCGCTTCGCGCTCTCTTACCGGCCCGAGCGGCTGCCCGCGCTCTTCTCCGCGCTGGAGTCTGCCCACCTTGCGCCCAAGCGGATGCAGCTGCTCTGCCACCGGCGGGGCAAGGAGCCATTCGCCGTTCTGGTCGAGGCGGTGAAGGACGGGGCGGCGGGGCTCTCCGTCCTCCCCAACCACTATGAAGAGGAGGCTGCGCCATGACAGGCACGCTCTTTCTCGTCTCCACCCCCATCGGGAACCTCGCGGATCTGAGCCGCCGCGCAGCCGAGACGCTCACCGCGGTCGATTTCATCGCCGCGGAGGACACGCGGGTGACCGTCAAGCTGCTCAACCATCTGGGCATTAAAAAACCGCAGATGAGCTACCACCGGCACAAGCTGGAGGAGGGCGGGCAGACCATTTTGCAGCGCCTGCTCTCCGGTGAGAGCTGCGCGCTGGTGAGCGATGCCGGCACGCCCGCCATCAGCGACCCGGGGGAGGCGCTCGTCGCCCTCTGTGCCGCCCATCAGGTGCCGGTTGTGCCCGTCCCCGGCCCCGCCGCCCTCATCGCGGCGCTCTCCGCCTCAGGCCTGCCGACGGGGCGCTTTTGCTTTGAGGGCTTTCTGCCCATGAACCGCAAGAACCGCCGCGCGCAGCTCGCCCTGCTTGAGGGCGAGTTCCGCACGATGATCTTTTATGAGGCGCCGCACAAGCTCGCCGCCACGCTAGAGGATCTCGCCGCCGTCTTTGGCGGGGCGCGGCGCATTGCCCTCTGCCGGGAGCTCACGAAGCGGCATGAGGAGATCTGGCGGGGGACGCTGGAGGATGCCATCCTCTGGCAGCAGAGCAGGAAGCCGCCGGGCGAATTCGTCCTCGTGCTGGAGGGGCTGCCCCTGCGCCCGGAGCCGCCGAAGCTTGATCTGGATGCGGCGCTCCATGAGGTGCAGCTCCTGCGGGAGGGCGGCGCTTCGCTGCAGGATGCCTGCCGCGCCGTTGCCAAGGAGAGCGGGTGTTCCAGGAAGGCGCTCTATGACGCGGCGCTCCGGCGGCAGCGGGATGCTCAAGCTATTGTTTGATGAATATTTATTTTTCATTGCCACAAAAAACTCTCTGTTGTTGAGAAAAGATTCGAAGCCTGTCGAATTTGGGCGAGGGAGCCTTTCCCAAGCACCGCCCCGCCTGCTTTCCACCCTCCTTTCTTTGTTTTTTATACCAGTTGTATAAAATTGCTCCCTTGATTTGTCCAAAAAGAAGCTCCCGCGCCAGCTTTCGGCGTGGGAGCTCCTCTTTTCTGCTGCTTTCGCTGCCTTAGGTGCCCGAGAGCTCTTTGTGGCAGGCGGCGCAGACGTTTTTCCCTTTGAAGGGGTGCACGTCCTTGATGCTGTCGCAAAAAATGCAGGACTGCTGATATTTTTTCAAAATAATCGATGCCCCGTCCACATAGATCTCCAGAGAGTCCTTTTCCGCGATATTCAGGGTTCTTCTCAGTTCAATAGGCAGGACGATGCGGCCCAGCTCGTCCACCTTGCGAACAATTCCGGTCGATTTCATAGCATGTTTCCTTTCTCACAGTGCAAGCCGTGTGTTTTCATTGTTTTACCTTCCATGGATCTACACGCCGCATCCCCGCGCTTGTGTGAGAGAGCAGGCGCTGCGCAAGCCCGCGCCCCTGCAAACGCAGGAGCAGAGCGCCGCCGCGTGTATCCGATCCTTTCTGCGATTATGATACCACAGGCGCTTGCGCCCTTGCGGTATCTGCCGTCCGATCAGGTATCATAATCGCTTTGCGAATATTATACCACAGTGTAATATTGTGTCAACCGAAAAATGGAAAAAACATAAAATATTTGGGATTTTTAGCGAGAGGGCTATTTTCCTGCCGCCCTCTGTCTTCTTTTGCGCGGCAAATCTGCTCTATAAAAATACAACAGGCGGGGCGGGAATGTCAATCTCTTTTCTTGCATAAGATGAAAAATAAAGCGGTTTTTCATTTCAAAGAGAGCAAAGGAGCGCTGGAATATGGCAATGGCCTTGATTTGGACAGGAATGGTGGGCGCGGCCTTTCTCTGCGCGCTGGCAACGGGGAACGCCGGCGCGCTCGCGGGTGCGGCGCTCGAGGGGGCCGCCGCTGCGGTGCAGCTGTGCATCTCCATGGCGGGCATTCTCTGCCTTTGGATGGGCATCATGGAGATCATGCGCCGCGCGGGAATGCTGGAAGGGCTCGCGCGGCTGCTCCGGCCGATCCTCGGGCGGCTCTTCCCGGAGTTCCGGCGGGACGAGGAGGTCATGGGCGCCATCGCGGGGAACGTCTCGGCGAACCTCCTCGGGCTTGGAAACGCGGCAACGCCCCTGGGCATCGAGGCGGCGCGCAAGATGGCGCGCAAAACGCCGGGCGTCGCGGGGGACAGTCTCTGCATGCTCGTGGTCTGCAACACGGCCTCCATCCAGCTGATCCCGAGCACGGTGGCGGGGGTGCGCATGGCGGCGGGCAGCGCCGCGCCCTTTGACATCCTCCCCGCCGTCTGGCTCGCCTCCGTGATCTCAGTGGCGGTGGGCATTTGCGCGGCAAAGCTGCTCGCGCGCCTGTGGAGGGCTCCGCATGGCCGTCTCTGAGCTCTTCTCCCTTTTCGTGCCGGTCATCATCGTCGGCACCGCGCTCTACGGGCTGCTGCGCCGCATCGATATCTATGACGCGCTCATCACCGGCGCGGGCGGGGGGCTGGAGATTCTCCTGCGCATCTTCCCCGCGCTCATCGCCCTGCTCACGGCCGTCTACATGCTGCGCGCCTCCGGCGCGCTCGACCTTGCGGCGGGGGCGCTCGCGCCACTTTTAAATGCCCTGGGCATTCCGCCGGAGACCGTCGGGCTGATGCTGCTGCGCCCCATCAGCGGCAGCGCGGCGCTCGGCGTCGGCTCGGAGCTGATCGCAACCTACGGCGCGGACTCCTACATCGGCCGCTGCGCGGCGGTGATGCTCGGCTCGACGGAGACGACCTTTTACACCATCGCCGTCTATTTTTCCGCCAGCGGCATCCGCAACACGCGCTATGCCATCCCCGCCGCGCTCTGCGCGGACCTTGCGGGTTTCATGGCGGCGGCCTTCGCGGTGCGGCTCTTTTTCGGCGTGATTTAGGGGCAGATTTCTCCCGCTTGCGCGCTTGTGCTCCGCCGACTTTTTTGCTATGATGGACGCAATCGAAAGGCGGTGAGGCGATGGCGCGCGCGCTGGATACGGCACTCTCTGATTTGCCGGGCATCGGCCCTGCGCGGGCGGCGGCGCTCGCAAAACTCGGACTCCACAGGGCGGCGGATCTGCTGCGCTACTTCCCGCGCGACTATGAGGACAGGCGCATTGCCCCAAGCGCGCTTGCAAACGGCCCGGATGCGCTCGTCTGCTTTCACGCCGTGGTCACCGAGGGCTTTCGCGTGCAGCAGCTGCCCCGGGGGCTCTCACTCTGCAAGGGCATGATCTCCGACGGGCAGATCGCCATCGAAGTGACCTTCTTCCGCCAGAGCTATCTTGCCGAGCGGCTGCGCGCGGGGGCGCAGTTTCTCTTCTGCGGCAAGCTAAGCGCCAAGGGGCGCCATTATCAGATGAGCAACCCCCTCTTTGAGCCGGAAGAGGCGCAGCGGCAGCTGGGCGGCATCACAGCCCTCTATCCCCTCACCGCCGGCATCGGCCAGGCGCTGTTGCAGGACTTGCTGCGCCGTGTGCTGCCCCTCGCCGCGCAGATGGACGAGCTGCTCCCCCCGCCCCTGCTGCGGCGCTATCAGCTCGCCCAGATGGAGTTTTCCTATCAGAACATCCACGCGCCCGCCTCCTTTGAGGCCCTCGCCCTCGCGCGCGCGCGCTTCATCTTTGAGGAGCTCTACTGCCTGAGCCTTGGGCTGCAATTTCTGCGGCGGCGGCAGGGCAGCGCCGCGGGCCCCCCTTTTCCCAAGCGGGATCTCTCCGCCTTCCGGGCGCGGCTCCCCTTCGCGCTCACGGGGGCGCAGGGGCGCGCCATCGAGGAAATTTCCGGCGATCTTGCCGCGCCGCAGCCCATGAACCGCCTCTTGCAGGGCGATGTCGGCTCCGGCAAGACGGCCGTTGCCGCGGCGGCGGCCTTCCTGGCGGTTCAAAACGGCTACCAGTGCGCCCTGATGGCGCCCACCGAGCTGCTCGCGCGGCAGCACGAGAAGAGCATGCAGACGCTGCTGCGCGGCAGCGATATCCGCACGGCGCTCCTGCTCGGCTCCATGACGGCGGCGGAAAAGCGCCGCGTCAAGGAAGAAGCAGCGCGGGGCGCTTGCGATCTGCTCATCGGCACGCACGCGCTGCTCACGAAGGACGTGGCCTTCTCGCGGCTGGGGCTTGTCATCACGGACGAGCAGCACCGCTTCGGCGTGGGACAGCGCGCGGCACTCGCCTCCAAGGCGCAGGGGGACGAGACGCCCCATGTGCTGGTCATGTCCGCAACGCCCATCCCCCGCACCCTCGCGCTGATGGTCTACGGGGAGCTCTCCCTCTCCCTGCTCGATGAGCTGCCGCCCGGGCGCAGACCCGTTGCCACCTATGTCATCGGGGAGGAGAAGCGCGCGCGCATGTACGGCTTTCTCCGCGCGCAGGTGCGGGAGGGCCGCCAGGTCTACATCGTCTGCCCCACGGTGGAGGAGGGCGGCGTGCTGGAGCTCAAAGCCGCCGAGCAGTATGGGGAGGATTTAAAAACCCGCGTCTTTCCCGACCTCTCACTCGGCATTCTCCACGGGCGGATGAAACCCAAGGAGAAGGAGGCCGTCATGGAAGATTTTCTTGCCGGGCGCATCTCCATCCTCGTCGCCACCACGGTCATTGAGGTGGGGGTGGACGTGCCCAACGCGAGCGTGATGGTGGTTGAGAACGCGGAGCGCTTCGGCCTCTCCCAGCTCCATCAGCTGCGCGGGCGCGTGGGGCGGGGGGCTGCGCAGTCCCACTGCATCCTCCTGCGCGCGAGCGGCGGCGAGACGGCGAAAAAACGCCTGCGCACCCTCGCAGAGACCAATGACGGCTTTGCCATCGCCGAGGCGGACTTGCTCCTGCGCGGCCCGGGGGATTTCTTTGGCAGCCGGCAGCACGGCCTGCCCGCCCTGCGCATCGCCGATCTCGCGGGGGACATGCGTGTGCTGCAGGACGCGCAGGCCGCAGCAGAGGAGACGCTTCATGAGGACCCCCTCCTGCAAGCGCCGAAGCACGCGGCGCTGCGCCGGCAGATGGAGGCCCTCTTCGCCCGGACGGGGGAGAGTTTAAATTAGCGCCGCAGTGCGCCGCGCCGGACTCCCTTCATTCTGCAAAAAGCCCTTGCTTTTTTTACAGAAATGGGGCATAATGGATTAGCACTCAAGTTCACGAGTGCTAATCTTGCATATAGGAGTGAATTGATATGGAAATGAAGCCGTTTCAGGCGGAGTCGCGGCGACTCATGGATCTGATGATCCATTCCATCTACACCCATAAGGAAATTTTCCTGCGGGAGATCATCTCCAACGCCAGCGACGCCATTGACAAGCTCGCCTATCTCGCCTTGACGGACGAGGGCGTGGGGCTGGATCGGGATGAGTTTGAAATCCGCGTGACGGTCGATAAGGACGCGCGCACGCTCACCGTCTCCGACAACGGCATCGGCATGAGCCGCGCGGCGCTGGAGGAAAACCTTGGCACCATCGCCAAGAGCGGTTCCCTGCAATTTAAGCAGGAGATTGAGACGAAGGACGACGCGGAGATCGACATCATCGGGCAGTTTGGCGTTGGCTTCTACTCCGCCTTCATGGTCGCAGAGCAGCTGAGCGTTGTCTCCAGGGCTTACGGTTCTGAGACCGCCTTCCGCTGGGCGTCTGAGGGCGTGGAGGGCTATACCATCGCGGAGGCGGAGCGCGCGGCCCCCGGCACGGACGTGATCATGCGCCTGAAAGCCGACACGGAGGAGGAGGAATACGGCAAGTATCTCGAGACGCGCACACTCGCGGAGCTGGTGCGCAAGTATTCCGACTACATCCGCTACCCCATCCGCATGGAGATGGAGAAGACAGTCGCGAAAGAGAGACCCGAAGACGCGCCCGAGGACTACAAAACCGAATATGAGACGGTTTCAGCGCTCGAGACGCTCAACTCCATGGTGCCGCTCTGGCAGCGGCCGAAGGCGCAGGTCTCCGAGGAGGAGTATCAGAGCTTTTACCGCGAGAAGTTCATGGACTGGGAGGAGCCGGCGGCGATGCTGCACCTTGCCGCGGAGGGCACGCTCGAGTACAAGGCGCTGCTCTACATCCCCGCCCGCGCGCCGATGGATTTTTACAGCAGCGACTATGAGAAGGGCCTGCAGCTCTACTCCTCGGGCGTGATGATCATGGAGCGCTGCGCGGAGCTTTTGCCCGACCACTTCTCCTTCGTGCGCGGCGTGGTGGACAGCCCCGACGTCTCGCTCAACATTTCCAGGGAAATGCTCCAGCACGACCGGCAGCTGCGCGTCATCGCAAAGCATCTGGAAAAGCGGATCGCAAACGAGCTCAAGCGCCTCCTGAGCGAAGAGCGGGAGAAATACGAGGCCTTCTGGAGCGCCTTTGGCCCGCAGCTCAAATACTCCCTGATCAACCGCTACGGCGAGGGCAAGGAGTCCCTCCAGGAGCTGCTGCTCTTCTTCTCCTCCAAGGACAAGGCGCTCGTGAGCCTCTCGGAATACCGCGCGCGCATGCCCGAGTCCCAGCAGTATATCTACTACGTGGTCGCCGAGAGCGTGGAGCGGGCGGCAGCGCTGCCGCAGGCGGAGCGCGTGCTCGAGGCGGGCTTTGAGGTGCTCTACCTCACGGCGCAGGAGGACGAGCTGCTCTTCCAGGTGCTCGGCGAGGTGGAGGGAAAGGCCCTGCTCTCCGTCGCAAGCGAAGAGGCGCTGCCCATCAGCGATGCGGACAAGAGCCGCGCCGAGGAGGCGGAGGAGGCGCACAAGGAGCTGCTCGCCTTTGTCAAGGAAGAGCTCGGCGAGGCCGTCAGTGCGGTGCGCATCTCCAAAATCCTCAAAAGTGCGGCGGCCTATCTGAGCAGCGAGGGGCCCTTCTCCATCGAGATGGAAAAATACTTCCGGAAGATGAAGGCGCCCATGCCCACAGGCGGCGGGCATGTGCTCGAGCTCAACCCAGACGCGCCCGCCTTCGCCGCGCTCTCCAAGGCCTTCACAGAGGACCCCGCGCGCGCGAAGGACTATGTGCAGCTGCTCTACGGGCAGGCGCTCCTCATTGCAGACCTGCCGCTGCCCAAACCCGTGGACTACGCCCGGCTGATCTCCTCCCTGATGGAGTAAGCGCCCCGGCGCAGCAGCGGTATTTCTTGCGCGGCGCACTTCCGGGGCCCCCGCCGGAGTGGGCCGCAAGATCCAAGCAGAAAAGCGCCTGAGCGAGAGAGAGTTCTCGTTCAGACGCTTTTTTCGCCTATGGGAGAAGGGGCGCTGCCTACTTTGCCACCGCATCTTTGAGCGCCTTGCCGGGGCGGAAAACGGGCACCTGTGCTGCGGGGATGAGCACCTCTTCCTTCGTGCGCGGGTTGCGGCCCATGCGCTCGGCGCGCCGCTTGATCTCAAAGGAGCCGAAGCCTACGATCTGGATCTTCTCGCCCTGCGCGAGCGCTTCGGTGATGGCGGTGAGCGTTGCATTGAGGGTGATTTCTGCGTCTTTTCTGGGGATTCCCGTCGCCTCTGCAATCGTCATAATCAGTTCTGCCTTGTTCATACATTCACGTCCCTTTTCTCTTATATTATCATTCGCTTTGGTCGGCTCTGTGCCGGGTCAGCGGGGATTTCACTGCCTGGGCTGCGGGCTTGCCCTTCGGAAGCGGGCGCTGCGCCGGCGGCAAGGGTGGCTCTTATGCCCGCTTTGCCTCGTCCCAGAGCTTGTCGAGTGCCGCGAGCGAGAGCGTTTCCATCGCGCTGCCCTCTGCGGCGGCCGCCGTCTCCACCGCGCGGAAGCGGCGGGTGAATTTATCCGAGGCGGCGGAGAGCGCCTCCTCGGGGTCTATCTTCAGGTGCCGCGCGAGGTTCACCGCCGCAAAGAGCAGATCGCCGAGCTCCTCCGCCGGGTCGCCCGCGCCATCCATTGCGCCTTGCAGCTCCGCGAGCTCTTCCTGCACCTTCTCCAGCGCGCCGCGCGCGTCCGGCCAGTCAAAGCCCGCCTTGCGCGCCTTCTGCTGAATCTTCTCCGCGCGCCAGAGCGCCGGGAGGCTGCGCGCAACGCTCTCGACGGCGTCACTGTGGGTTTTCTGGCCCTTTTCCTCCCGCTTGAGCTCGTCCCAGGCGCGGAGGACTTCCTCCGTGCCCTCCAGCTGCGCGTCTCCAAAGACGTGCGGGTGGCGGAAGATGAGCTTTTTGCTCACGGTGTCGGCCACCTCGTCAAGGGAGAAGCGGCCGGCCTCCTCTTCCATGCGGCTGTGGAAGAGCACCTGCAGGAGCACATCGCCCAGTTCCTCGCAAAGGCCCGTGGGGTCGCCCGCGTCGATGGCCTCGGCGACCTCATAGGCCTCTTCCAAAAAGTTGCGGCGGATGCTCTCGTGGGTCTGCTCCGCATCCCAGGGGCAGCCGCCCGGTGCGCGCAGCAGGCGCACAATCTCCCGCAGGTCGGAGACATCATAGCGATCCTTCTTCTTAAAACTTACCATATGTTTTCCTTCTCTACAAGAATAAATTTGACCTTTTAGTCGCGAATCTTCAAAAACTGCGCAATCCGCTCCCCTTTTGGCATCAGAGCAAGGTCATCTTTGGTGATTGCACGCAGCAAGACGATCAAAAACAGGTAGACGAGCACCGCCACGCCCATGGCCCCGAGCGTCACAATCAGATAGCCAAAGCGCGAGAGAATGGGCGCAAGCGCGTCCGGCAGCAGGGTTTGAAAGCGGGGGATCGTGATGAGCAGCCGCTGCAGCAGCCCGCCCACGGCATAGGCCGCGCCGCCCATCACAAGGGAGGCGGCCAGGGGCTTGACAAACACCCTGCCGTAATTGATCTCCCCCATCAGCCGCTTGATCATCACCAGCTCAATGACGGCGATGATGCTGTAGCAGACAATGGTGCCCACAGGCGCGCCCAGAATGCCGACGCCCTCCCGGCGGATGAGTACGTTGTTGACGAGAATCTTCGCAAGGCAGCCCGCCGCCATGATGAGGATGGGCAGGTTCACAATGCCGCTCGCCTGCAGAACGGCGCTGCAGATGAGCGTGGTGCACACGACGATGGAGGCCAGACCCAAGAGCAGCATACTCGGGTCGGCCACGCTGTGGTCGGTCTCGTAAAAGACAAAGTACATGATGGGGCTTGCCAGCACCATCAGGCCGATGCCCGCCGGGAAGGCGAGCATGGAGCCGATGCGCAGGGAGGACTCGGCAATCTGCCCCGCGCCCGCCTTGTCCATCTTCGTCCAGCAGGCGGAGACGGCGGGGATGATGGCCGCCGTGAGCGCCACCATGAAGGAGATGGGCAAATTATAGATCGTGAGCGCCTTTTGATAGGCCCCGTAGTTGGACACGGCAAGCGTTTCGCTCAGCCCCAGCACCGCCTGCTGCAAATTCAAAATCTGCACGGTGTCGATGAGCGTCGTCACCGGGACGATGGAGGAGGAGAGCGTGATGGGCACGGCGATGATGAAGAGCCGCTTTAAGATCTTCTCCGTGGCATCCGCCTTGTCGCTGCCCGGGAGCGCCGCGGCGCGGCTGTTTCTGCGCAGGTAGTCAAAGATCAGGAAGATCAGCGCGAGCGCCGCGCCCGCCGTGACGCCTGTGATGGCGCCCGCCGCCACGACCTCCGTCTCCGCGCCGCTCTTCATGAAATACCAGGCGAGGGCAAGGCCGATGAGAAGCTTTCCGAGCGCCTCGATGATCTGTGACACGGAGGTCGGCACCATGTTCGAGAGGCCCTGCGCGTAGCCCCGGAAGGCGGAGATCACACAGACGAAAAAGCAGGTCGGCGCCATCGCGCGCACGGCAAGGGCGGCGAGCGTGTCCCCCTGCAGGCTGCAGAGCGGCTCTGCGAAGGTGAACATGACCAAAAAAGTCACAAGACCCAGCGCGAAGAAGGTGAGAAAGGCCACGCGGAAGACCTTTTTCACCTGATTGGTCCAGCCGAGGGCGTTGGCCTCCGAGATGGTTTTTGACAGGGCGATCGGCAGCCCCGCCGTGGAGATCATCTGCAGCATGTTGTAGATGGTGTAGGCCGCGTTGAAGTGCCCAAAGCCCTCGTCGGGCATGATGTTGCCCAGCGGAATTTTATAGAGCGCGCCGATGAGCTTGACAATGATAATGCCCGCTGCCAAGACGGCTACGCCGCCAAAAAAGCTGCCTTTTTTCTCTCTGAGTTCCTGATTGCCTTGCATGCTCAAGGGCGATTCCCCTCCTTATTGGGCGCGCGATTGGGCGCGTAGCTGCCGGCGGCTGCGCGCGGCCTAGCCAAAGAGCAGCGGCAGCGCATAGCGCTCAACTTCCCAGCGCAGTTCTTCCAGATCCAGGGTTCTGTATGCCCCATCTCTATATATGATTTCCCCTCTGGCCATATTCATGCGCACATCGCTCCCGCGCGCGCCGTAGACCAAGCTCTCCAAGGCGCTCTGCCGGGGAATCATGTGCGGCGCGTCCCCGGAGAGCAGGATGAGATCCGCCGTGTAGCCCGCGGCAATCTGCCCCGTCTTGCGCCCGAGCGCCGCCGCACCCGCCGCCGTTGCCATGCGCAGCGCCTCTGCCGGGCGCAGCGCCTGCGGCTTGCAGCTTGTGCCGTTGTGCAGGATGGCGGCGAAGCGCAGCTCCTCCAAGAGGTCTAAGCTGTTGTTGGAGGCGGCGCCGTCCGTCCCGAGGGCGACGCGAACGCCCGCCGCGCGCATCGCGGGGATGGGCGCGATGCCCGAGCCGAGCTTCAGGTTCGAGACGGGGTTGTGCACCGCCGTGATGCCCCGCTCCGCCATGATGGCCCAGTCCTCCGGCGTGGTGTAGACGCAGTGCGCCGCCAGCGCGCGCGTGCCCCAGACGCCGTGCGCATCGAGGATTTGAATCGGCGTTTTCCCATGCCGCGCCAGACATGCATCGTGCTCACCCTTTGTCTCCGAGACGTGGACGTGCATCCCGAGGTCATGCTCCCGCGCGAGCGCGGCAAGCGCCTCCCAGAGGGGGCTGCGGGAGGTGTACTCCCCGTGGATGGAGACATCCACTTGAATCTGCCCCGCGCCCCTGCCATGCCAGTCGCGGATGAGGGCGCGGGTCTCCGCAATCCCCCGGTCGGTTTCCGGGTCAAAGGCGTCAGCAAAGAGCGTTGTCCCGCGGGAGATGTTTGCGGAGAGGCCCGCCGCCAAGACCTCCTCGCAGATTTCGTGGCAGAAGGTGTACATATCCGCAAGGCAGGTCACGCCCGCGGCGATCATCTCCGCGAGGGCGAGCTTCGTCCCCGCGCGGATGGCCCGCGCGTCGAGCTTCGCCTCTGCGGGGAAGATGTAGTCATGCAGCCAGCTGTGCAGATCCGCCCCGCCGCCGAGGCCGCGCAGCAGCGTCATGGGTAGGTGGGTGTGCGCGTTGACAAAGCCCGGCAGGAGAATGCCGCCCGCCCCGTCGACCTCCCGGTCGAAGGTGCCCGCCGGGCGCGTGCTGCCGACGGAGGCAATCTCATCCCCCTCGACCAGCACGAAGGCGCCTTTGCGCTCCGTGTCCGCCTCGTCCAGAAGCAGGGCCGTGCAGTTGTGAATGAGTGTTGTCATCTCAGAGCTCCTTCAAGCAGGCGAGGAGGAGGGCGGTGAAGCCTGCGCGCGCGGCGGCGGCAGTCTCGAGCACCTCCTGCTCCGAGAGCGGCTGCGGCAGAATGCCCGCCGCCATGTTACTCACGAGCGTGATGCCGAGCACCTCCATGCCGCAGTGACCCGCGACGGTCACCTCCGGCGCGGTGGACATGCCGACGGCATCGCCCCCGAGCAGACGCGCCATGCGCACCTCTGCGGGGGTCTCATACTGCGGGCCGGGGAAGTACATGTAAACCCCCTCCCGCAGGGAGAGATTCAGCAGCGCCGCCTGCTGCCGCGCGAGCTGCTGCAGGCGCGGGGTGTAGAGGTAGGACGCGTCCGGAAAGCGCGGGCCAAATTCACGCAGGTTCGGCCCCCGCAGCGGAGACTCGAGGAAGATCTTGATCTGGTCGGTGATGAGCATCAGCTCGCCCGCCTGAAAGTCCAGATTCACGCCGCCGGCGGCATTGGTGACGATCATCGTGTCCGCGCCCAGCAGGCGCAGCACCCGCACGGCGTAGGAGACCTCCTCATAGCTGTAACCCTCGTAGTGGTGCATGCGCCCCTGCATCACCGCCACGGGGCGGCCCGCGAGCGTGCCGAAGACCAGGCGGCCTTTGTGCCCCGGCGCGGTGGAGGCTTTGAAATGGGGGATCTCATCGTAGGAGACGGGGATGGGGTTTTCCACCTCGTCCCCCAGTGCGCCAAGGCCCGAGCCGAGTACCATGAGCACCTTGGGCACAAAGTCCCCGATGCGCCCGCGCAGAAAATCCGCGCTTTCCTGATAGGCGGCAAAGCTATAATCCATTGTAAGGCTCCTTTCTAACAAGGCCCCCGCCTGCGCGCACGCGCGCGCTACCCTAAAATGCCGGCGGATGCAATCTCTGATCCATGTGAGTGGTATCTTACACCAGAATGGCGAAAAAATCAAACCTTATTCGAAATCAAAGCCCAGCCCGCCGCGATCAGGCCGATTCCCTTCGGACCTCTTTTCTGCTATACTCAGCAGAGAGGCAATCCGCCGGAGGGGCCGCCCCGCGGCAGGCGGGCGCAAGAGGAGGTTTTTTGCATGCGAGAGAAGAGAACAGCCGCCCACAAAGCCTGGCGGCGGCTTGCACGGCGCGAGGCGCGGCTGCTGCAGGCCCGCCGCGCGGAGGAATGCGGCCCCATTGCGCGTTTCTTGGAGGAGAAGATCCCCCCGCGCCTGGAGCAGACGCTCACGGCCGCCTTTTCCAAGGCCTTCGCCCTGGTCTTTCAGAGCGGCAGCGGCCTGATTACACGCACGCTCTCCCCCGAGAAGCAGCGGGCGCAGTTTGCAGCGCGCAGCGCGCGCCTTGCCCAGGGGCAGAGCGGCCGCGCCCTGCGCAGCGTTTCGCGGGCGGCGGCGCGCAGCAAGCACGCCCATGTGCTCGCCGCAGGGGTGGAGGGCATCGGCCTTGGGCTCCTCGGCGTGGGGCTTGCGGATATTCCGCTCTTTTCTGCGGTGCTCCTGCGCAGTCTCTATCAGATCGCCCTGCGCTTCGGCTTCTCCCACGAGGGCCCGGAGGAGGAGGACTTCACCCTCCTGCTCATTGAAGCCGCCCTGCTGCGCGGCGCGGCCTTCGAGGAGGCGAACCGGCAGCTCAATGCGTGGATCGACACGGGCAGGCCGCCGGAAGCATCCCGCGAGGAGCGCCTGCAGGGCGCGGCGGGGGCGCTCTCAGACTACCTGCTCTACGCGAAATTTGTGCAGGGAATTCCGCTGCTCGGCGCGGCGGGCGGCGCGCTCGATGCGCTCTGTCTCGCCCGCGTGAACGACTATGCGAGGCTGAAATACCAGCGGCGCTTTCTGCGCGGGCAGGGGGTCGTTTAGGGGCTGCGCCGCCGCGCCCCCCTCTGCGCCCCGCGTGTTACAGGCTTCTGCACGTTCTGACAAAATTCCCCCTTTCTACTTTCCCGCTTGACAGCGCAAGTTTGAAGATTTATACTATTCTCCATATCAATTCCTTCCCCTGCGGTGTGCGAGCGTTGTGTGTTCTCTTCTGTTTTGTGCGGGGTGCCGCCGCGATTCGCCGCGCCACACGGATTCTGCGCGGCCTCTTGCCGCAGCCGGAAGCCGCCGGAGACCTTGAGCGCTTCCGGGGAGATCGGCGCCAAATCGATCCGCTCAAACAGAATTCGCGCGCTTGGCTTCTTCACGAGGAGGCCTTCGCGCGCCAATTAATTTTACGTCACAGACGGCTTGTAAAAAGGGGTTTTAACTTATGGAAACGAACCATCGTGTGTTCAATTTCTCCGCCGGTCCCTCCATGCTCCCGCTGGAGGTTCTCGAGCGGGCGGCGGCGGAGATGACAAACTATAAAGGGAGCGGCATGTCCGTGATGGAGATGAGCCACCGCTCCAAGGCCTTCCTCCAGATTTTTGAGGACGTGCAGAGCAAGTTCTCCCGCCTGATGGGCATACCCGCGGGCTATCGGCTTCTCTTCCTCCAGGGCGGCGCCTCCGCCCAGTTTTCCGCCGTCCCGCTCAACCTCATCGGGCAGGGCGGCAAGGCGGACTACGTTGTCACGGGGAACTTCTCCGACATCGCCTATCGGGAGGCCAAGCGCTACGGTGACATCCACCTGGCGGCAAGCTCCGCCGACCGGAACCACACCTACATCCCCCCGCAGGAGCAGCTTGATCTCTCGCCCGACGCTTCCTATTTCCACTACTGCGCCAACAACACCGTCTACGGCAGCGAGTGGGACTACGTGCCCGAGACGGGGGGCGTGCCCATCGCCTGCGACATGTCCTCAAACATCCTCTCCCGCGCGGTGGACGTGTCGAAGTACGGCATCATCTACGCCGGCGCGCAGAAAAATCTCGCCCCCGCGGGGCTCACGGTTGTCATCATCCGCGAGGATCTCGCGGGCCTGGAGCTGCCCTTCACGCCGCTAACCATGAGCTACAAGCGCAACATTGACAAGGACTCCATGTATAACACCCCGCCCTGCTGGTGCATCTACATCCTCGGGCTCGTGTGCGACTGGCTCGAGGCGATGGGCGGCGTGCCCACCATGGAGGCGCAGAACCGGCGCACCTCTGACATGCTCTACAAGCGCATCGACGAGTCGAAGCTCTTCTTCGCGCCGGTGGAGCCCGGTTCGCGCTCGCGCATGAACGTCGTCTTCCGCACGGAGAGCGAGGCGCTCGATGAGCGCTTTGTCAAGGCCGCCGCCGAAGCGGGCCTCACCACGCTCAAGGGACACCGCAGCGTCGGCGGAATGCGCGCGTCCATCTTCAACGCCATGCCCGTCGAGGGTGTAGAAGCGCTCTGCGATTTCATGCTCCGCTTCGAGCGGAGTATCTAACCCACCACCAACCCCATCTCCGCATTCCGGCACAGCCGCCCGCGTGCAGAAGCAGCTCCCGCCGCTCGGTGGGGGCCAATCTGCGTTTCCCACGGCGCAAGCGCCGCCGCTGCTGCCCATGGAGGAGAACCTGCCAAGGAGGACGCCAGATGTACCGCATTAAAACCATGAACAAAATCTCACCCAAGGGGCTTGAAAAATTTGACCGGGCGCACTATGAGGTCGGAGACCTCCCGCCCGGCGAGCACGCCATTCTCCTGCGCTCAGCAAGCCTGCATGAATACGACTTCCCGCCGGAGCTCCTGGCCATCGCCAGAGCCGGTGCGGGCTTTAACAACATCCCCATCGAGCGCGCGGCAGACGCGGGCATTGTCGTCTTCAACACGCCCGGCGCGAACGCCAACGCCGTGAAGGAGCTCGCCCTTGCGGCGCTGCTGCTCTGTGCGCGGGACATTGCCGGCGGCATCCAGTGGATCCGCGAGGAGGCCGCAGGCGGCACGGACATCGCGGCGGTGGTCGAGCAGGGCAAGGCGCGCTTCGCGGGCTCGGAGCTTGCGGGCAAGACCCTCGGCATCCTCGGCCTTGGCGCCATCGGCGCGCAGCTGGCCTCCGCCGCGCTCGATCTCGGCATGGACGTGGTGGGCTATGACCCCTATTTGAGCCTCCCGGCGGCGCTGCGGCTTGACCCGCGGGTGCGCCTCACGGAAGCCCTCCCGACGCTCTATGCCGCGGCGGACTACATCTCCCTGCACCTGCCCATGAGCGAGGACACCAAGGGCATGCTCAACGCCGAGGCCTTTTCCAAGATGAAGGAGGGCGTCTCCGTGCTCAACCTCTCCCGCGGGGAGCTGGTGGACGATGACGCGATGGCCCAGGCGCTCTCCGCGGGCAAGGTGCGCCGCTATGCCAGCGACTTTCCGACCACGCAGCTCGCCTGCCTGCCCGGCGTGCTGCCGACGCCGCATCTGGGCGCCTCCACGGGCGAGAGCGAGGAGAACTGCGCCGTGATGGCGGCGCTGCAGCTGCGCAACTATATCGAACACGGAAACATTGTCAACTCCGTCAACTACCCCAACCTGAGCCTTGAGTCCAACAACGCGACGCGCATCTGCGTGCTCTTTCGCGCGGCGGCGGACGGCAGCGACCCGGCCAGCGCCGTCACAGCGGCGCTCACGGACGCGAACGTGCGCATTGAGGCGATGGCAAGCCGCGTGCGGGAGGGCTACGGCTACCTGCTGCTCGACACGCGCGATGCGCTGCCCGCCGAGACGCTCGCGGCGCTGCGCGAGATGGACGGGGTGCTGCGCCTGCGCATCATCGAGCAGGCCTGATCTGAGCAGGCAGCAAGGCAGCAACCTGTAAAATCCAAGCGAGCCATAAGGCGAGCCGCGAAGCGTAGCGCGGGCTGAATTCACTTCAGCCAAGCGTGTAAAATCAGCGAGCCATAGGGCGAGCCGCGCAGCGTAGCGCGGGGAGGATTCATTCCGACCAAGCGTGTAAAATCAGCGAGCCGCAGGGCGAGCCGCGAAGCGTAGTGAAGCGCGAATTCACTTCGCGCGAACGTGTGCAATCACCGCGCAGCGTAGCGTAGGGAGGATTCATTCCGACCGCCCGATTCAAATCACCGCAGGGAGGATTCACTCCGACCAAGCGATTCAAATCTTAAGGAGGGCGAAATGGCGAACATTCATCAGAACACATGGCTGCATGAGAGCGCGGTCGTGCTCGGAGAGGTGACGCTGGCCGAGGAGGTCAACGTCTGGTGCAACGCGGTGCTGCGCGCCGTGGGCATGCGCATCCGCATCGGCAGACGCAGCAACGTGCAGGACTGCGTGGTCATACACGGAGACATCGGAAACGACGTCACCGTCGGTGCGCACGTCTCCCTCGGCCACGGGGCGGTTGTCCACGGCTGCACCATTGAGGACAACTGCATCATCGGCATGAACGCCGTCGTCTTAGACGGGGCCCACATCGGCGCGGGTTCCATTGTCGGCGCGGGCGCGGTGGTGCCCGCAGGCATGGTGGTGCCGCCGCGCAGCCTTGTGCTCGGCATGCCCGCCAAGGTGAAAAAAGAGCTGCCGGAGGAGAGCGTGCCGGCGAACATTCAAAACGCGGATGAATACTGGGCCTTTGCGCAGGCCGCCGCGGGGGAAGCGCCATGAGCGCAGAACGCCTGGAGCTGCAAGCCCCCGCCCTCTTCGATTTTCTTGACTCCTGCGAGCTCGCCTGCCGGGGCGCGGATCAGGAGTGGTTTCGCGACTCTTGGCAGCGCAGGGCGGGCTGCGGGCCGACGACGGCCGCCACCTGCCTCTCCTACCTCGCCCAGCAGAACCCGGCCCTTGCGCCCCTGCTGCCGCGGGGGGACCGCTGCGCCTCGGATTTTGCCGCCTATATGGAGGCAGTCTGGGAACAGGTGACGCCCAACAAGATGGGGCTCAACTCCCTCGAGCTCTACTGGCGCGGCGCGCTGGAGTTTGCCGCCCTGCGCGGCTGCACACTGCGCTACGAGACCTTTGAGCTTCCGGGCGTTAAGCAGGCCGGGCGCCCGAGCGCCCCGGAGATGGCAGCCTTTTTGGAGGGCGCGCTGCGGGCGGACCGCCCCGTCGCCTTTCTCAACTTCTCCAACGGGGCGCTGGAAAACCTTGAGAGCTGGCACTGGGTGCCGCTCATCTGGCTCGCGCGCGCGGAGGACACACTGCGCGCCGGCATCCTCGACGAGGGGCTGGAAAAGGAGATCGACCTTGGCCTCTGGCACCGGAGCACCCGCCTTGGCGGCGGCTTTGTGACGCTCTGGGGCGCATAACACCAACACAGAGAAAGCGCGCCGCCGGAATAGCTCCGGCGGCGCGCTGTCCTGCCTTCTGCGCTTTTCAGGCAGGCGGCGGCTCATTTGAGAAGAGAACAAGGGCAGCCGCGATGGGCTGCCCTTGTTGTTTCTCTGCGATTGTTGGGGGTTCTTAGAACACGCCCTGTGCCATCATGGCTTCCGCGACCTTCTTGAAGCCCGCGATGTTCGCGCCGGAGACCAGATCATAACCGAGGCCATACTGCTCAGCAGCCGCGGCGGAGTCGTCGTGGATCATCTTCATGATGCCCTTGAGCTTGGCATCGACTTCGGCGGGATCCCAGACCAGGCGCTCGGAGTTCTGGCTCATCTCCAGGGAGGAGACGGCCACGCCGCCGGCGTTGACTGCCTTGGAGGGCGCAACGACCTTGACGTTTGCGATCAGGTGCTTGAGCGCCTCGTTGGTGGTGGGCATGTTGGCGACCTCAATGTAGTAGGGCAGGCCGTTTGCGATCATCTGATCGGCTTCCTTCATGCCAATTTCGTTCTGGAAGGCTGCGGGCATGGCGATGTCCATCTTCACGCCCCAAGGACGCTCCTTCGGGAAGAACTGCACGCCAAACTTGTCGGCATAGTCCTGCGCGCGGTCGCGGCCGGAGTCACGCATCTCGACCATGTAGTCGATCTTCTCTTTGGTGGTGATGCCGTCGGGATCATAGCAATATCCGTCGGGGCCGGAGAGGGTGATGACCTTGCCGCCGAGCTCTGCGACCTTCTGGCAGATGCCCCATGCCACGTTGCCGAAGCCGGAGACGCCGACGGTCTTGCCCTTCATGTCTTCGCCAAAGTGCTTGAGCACTTCAACCGCGTAGTACACCGCGCCAAAGCCGGTGGCTTCGGGGCGGAAGGGGGAGCCGCCGAAGGAGAGGCCCTTGCCGGTGATCACGCCGTTTTCCCACATGCCCTTCAGGCGGCGATACTGGCCATAGAGATAGCCGATTTCGCGGGCGCCCACGCCGATGTCGCCGGCGGGCACGTCAATGTCGGGGCCGATGTAGCGGTAGAGCGCCGTCATGTAGCTCTGGCAGAAGCGCAGGATCTCCGCGTCGGACTTGCCGCGGGGGTCAAAGTCGGAGCCGCCCTTGCCGCCGCCGATGGGCAGGCCCGTCAGGCTGTTCTTAAAGGTCTGCTCAAAGCCGAGGAACTTGACAATGCCCATGTAGACGGAGGGGTGGAAGCGCAGGCCGCCCTTGTAGGGGCCGATCGCGCCGTTAAACTGCACGCGGTAGCCGATGTTGGTGTGCCAGTTGCCGGCATCGTCCATCCAGCAGACGCGGAAGATGAAGCTGCGCTCGGGCTCAACCATGCGGCCGATCAGGTCGATCTTCTCATACTCGGGATGGGCATCGAGCACGGGGGCCAGAGACTCGAGAACCTCTTCTACACACTGGACAAACTCGGGTTCGTTGACATGCTTGGTTCTGACGTTTTCAAGGACGCTGTTCACATAAGCATTCATAACTGGGTCGCTCCTTTAGCTTTTTATTTTTGCCTGGGCGTATCGCCCGGGAGGGTGAATGGGGATGCGCGAGACGAGGATGCAAGCGGGGTGAATCCGTCCGCGCAAAATCACCGCCAACCCCGAACCTCTCTGTTCAAGGACCTGCGGCGCTCCCTGCGTGGTCGTCTTCAAGCGGAATGTTTGCATACAAGTTCAAATGAAAGTATAGCACGTCCCAGTGGTAAAGGCAACCGGAATTTGCAAAAAGGCGGCAAAGCGCGCCCGCTGCGCCCGCCCGCCTGCGCGCGGCAGTTTCGGGCGGGGCGGGCGGCCCTCCGGCGGCGGGCGCTTTCTCTAGCAGCGGCGGGAGAAAATCTCGCACATATCCGCTTCCAGCGCAACGCCGAGCTCCGTGAGCACCTGCTGCAGGGCGCGCAGTGTGCGCTCGACGGGCTCTTTTTCGCAGTTGTAGCCCATGTGGCCGATGCGGAAGAGCTTGCCGCGCAGCGCGCCAAGGGAGCCCGCGAGCAGGATGCCGTGTTCATCGCGCATTTTGCCGATGATCTGCTCCGTCGTCACGCCCTCGGGCAGGCAGATGGCCGTCACCACATTGGCATAGCCGCCCTGCGGGTAGAGCGCAAGCCCCGCCTTCTCCACCGCCGCGCGGCAGGCCATGCCGATGTAGCGGTGCCGCTCGAAGCGCTCGGTATCTTCCTCAACGATGTCCAGCGCGGCGGCAAGGCCGTAGATATCATGCACGGGCATGGTGTAGGGGAAGCGGCGGCGCTCGTAGTAGCCGAGGTAGTGGTTCAAATTCGCGTAGGCGCCGATGACGGGGCTCTTGCGCGCGGCAAGGGCCGCCTTGCCCTCGGGGCTCACGGTGACAAAGCAGAGCCCCGCCGGCGCGGAGAGCGCCTTCTGCGTGCCGCCGCAGAGGAAGGAGATGCCGCTTTTGACATCAAGCGGCTCGCCGAAGACGGAGGCGACGGCATCGACCACCGTGGGGATGCCGTACTCGGCAAAGCGGGCGCAGATCTCCATGACGGGGTTGAGCATGGCGCTGGGCGTGTCGCAGTGCACCATGGTCACGTACTTAAACTTGTGGCTCTCCTTGAGGAAGAGCCCCAGCGCGATGGGGTCGAGCGGGCGGCGGTAATCCACGGGGTAGATCACGGGCGTGCCGCCGTACATCTCCACCAGCTCCGCGAAGCCCGCACCGAAGACGCCGTTGTCGAGCACGAGCACCCGGTCGCCCTCCTCCGTGAGGCTTGCGATGCAGGCCTCGAGCCCCAGCATCGCCTCGCCGCTCATGATGACGCTCTCATAGTCCGCCCCGCCGCCCACGTAGCGCGTGATGCGCCCAGCCGTCTTGTGGTAGAGCTCTAAAAACGAGGGGTCGAGCGCGGGGGCGGGGTTGGGCGCCCACTGCCCTCTCGCCTCCAAAATCGAATCCGGCACCTCTGTGGGGCCGGGGGACATGACATAATACATGGACGGTTCCACCTTTCTGTCTCCCTCATCGCTCTTCGGAGCCATGAGGGGTTTTTATTTTGAGCGCCCGCCCCGCGCGGCCGGGGGCCGTTTGCGGGGGCGCATCGGTCGCGTTTTATGAGGGCTTGCGCTTGTGGAAGATAATCTTATCCACCGCCGATTGCAGGGGCTTGCGGATGAGCAGCACCACCACAGCCGCCACGACGACCTGCGCCGTGTTCGCGGGCATGGAGCTAAAGGGCACGATCCAGTTGCCGTAGAGGAAGACCTCGGCGAAGTAGTAGCCCGTCAGTTTCACCACCGCCGCAAGGGAGAAGGCGAGGATGCACATTTTCGTGCTCTGGCTGCGCTGCAGGAGCGCGCCCACCAGAAAGCCCATCGCAAGGCCGATGACGAAGGTGAAGGGCGCCCAGAGCGTGTAGCCACCGATCAGGTCAAAGGTCGCCATGCCAAAGCCGGCGGAGATCGAGGCGATCTTCTTGCCAAAGAGGATGGCGGCGGCGAACACGGGGATGTTGCCCAGGTGGAGATAGCCGCCGGGGAGACCGAGAATGTTCACGCCGATGAGCGTAAAAATCAGGGTCAGAACCACGAACATGGCCGTGAGGGTCAGCTGCAGGCTCCGGCTCAGCTGCGCGGCGGCGTCTTTCTTTGTTTGCATACCAGCAAGACTCCTTTCTTTTCTTCCGTACTAGTATAGCAAATTCCGAGCCTTCTTCAAGGGATTGCTTTCATTTTTTTAAATTTTCTTTAAGCGGGCGGCTTTGTGCGCCTACCCTTGCGCTCCCCCTCTCTTTTGTTTACAATGAGCAGAGAAGCACTCTCCCCTACATGAGGTGATCGCCATGCCAGAGACACGCTCCCTGCTGCAGCGCCTGCAGGCGCACAGCCGAAGCGGCCCCTACCCCTTCCACACGCCCGGCCACAAGCGAAACGAGGCCCTCGCGCCCTATCTTGCGGCGCTGGGCGCGGCGCTTGATGTGACAGAGCTGCCGGGTTTTGACGATCTGCACGCGCCCGAGGATGTCTTGGCAGGCGCGATGGATCGCTGCGCCCGGCTCTGCGGGGCGGATCAGACTTTCTTCCTCGTCGGCGGGGCGACGGCGGGGCTGCTCGCGGGCATCCGCGCCGCCACGGCGCCGGGCGACACGGTGCTCCTCGGGCGCAACTGCCACAAGGCGGTCTACCACGCGCTCGAGCTCTGCGCCCTGCGCCCGGTCTACCTGCTCCCCAACCCCCTGCCGGAGTTTGAGGGCGCGGGGCCGATTGCGCCCGAAACCGTCGACAAGGCGCTGCAGGAGCAGCCGCAGGCAAGCCTGCTTGTGCTCACAAGCCCCACTTATGAGGGCATTCTCAGCGACATTCCCGCCATTGCCGCGCTCTGCCGCGCGCGGGATGTGCCCCTCTTGGTCGACGAGGCGCACGGGGCGCATCTGGGCCACGCGGCGCAGTTTCCCCCCTCGGCGCTTCGCGGGGGGGCGGATCTCGTCGTCCAGAGCTATCACAAGACGCTCCCAAGCCTCACGCAGAGCGCCGTGCTGCATCTACAGGGCGGGCGGATTTCGCGCGCGGTACTCGCGCGCAACCTCGGCATCTTCCAGAGCAGCAGCCCCTCCTACCTGCTTCTGGCGAGTTTGGACGGCTGCGTGCGCCTGCTGGAAGAAGAGGGCGCAGCGCTCTTTGCCGACTGGTCCGCGCGCCTCGGGCGTTTTTACGAGCAGACGGCGGGGCTGCAATGGCTGCGCGTGCTGGGCGATATAGAAGGCGTTCTGCGCGACCCCTCCAAGCTGCTCCTCTCCACCCGCCGAGCGGGGCTCTCCGGCCCGCAGCTGATGGAGCGGCTCGCGGGGGCGTTCGGCCTCCAGCTGGAGATGGCGATGGGAAATTTCGCCCTTGCGCTCACGGGGCTGGGCGATACCGACGCGGGATTTCAGCGCCTTGCCGCCGCCCTCCTTGCGCTCGACCGCCCCTATGGCCCGCCGCGGCAGAGCGCGCCGCCGCCGGCGCTGCCCGAGCAGGCATGCCCCCTTGCCGAGGCGCTGCGCGCACCCATGACCCTTCGCAGCGGGCGCGCGGCGGCAGGCGCCGTGAGCGCCGCCTACCTCTGGGCCTATCCGCCGGGGATTCCGCTGCTCGTCCCCGGTGAGCGGATCAGCCGCGCGCTCCTTGAGCAGCTCTCGGAACTCGCGGCGGCGGGCGTGCGCCTGCTGGCCACAGCGGGCAATCCGCCGGAATCCTTCGCTGTGCTCCGCTAGCTGCCGGGCGGAAAAGCGGTTGACAGCGGGGGCAAAACTTTCTATAATAAGGGGTATATCGCCGCCGCGCACAAGGGCCGGAGGCGGCAGCCATATGCGCGCGCGAGGGCGCATAGTATGGGATGAGAAGGGGCGCTGTGCCCGCGGAGTGAAAACGCGCGCTGCGCGCCTATGGAATGAGAACGGGCGCTGTACGCCCGATGATTGAAGGAGTGGAATGTGATGAAACGAATCGAGACCATTGACACGCGCGACCTGAACAAGAGCCTCTGCACCGGCGGCTGCGGCGAGTGCCAGACCTCCTGCCAGTCCGCCTGCAAGACCTCCTGCGGCCTGAGCAACCAGAGCTGCGAGAGCGAAGAGAAGTAAGAACGACAGCGCGCAGCAAGCCCTGCCGTCCGCCTCGGGCGGCGGGGCGCGCGCTGCCGCGCGGGACAAGCTGCGCCGCCAAACGCGCGCAGCCAAACACGAATGAGATCAGCAGCCGCCCGGAACGCTTCGCGCGGCTTTTTTTAATGGAGGAATCTTACATGATTCATCAATATCAACAGAACGGCCTCTTCATCGTTCTGGACACCTACAGCGGCTCCATCCACCTGGTGGACGAGATCGCCTATGACTGCATCGCCCAGTATGAGCGCTACAGCCGCAAGGAGCTCATTGCGCGCATGCTCCTTGCCCACGGGCACCAGCCCGGCGTGGATGAGGGGGAGATCGCCGAGTGCCTTGACGACATTGCAGCGCTCGCGGAGATGGGCAAGCTCTTCTCCAAAGACCCCTTTGCCGGCGCGGAGGACTATGCCCGCCGGCGGAAAAAGCCCGTGCTCAAGGCGCTCTGCCTGCACGTGGCGCACAGCTGCAACCTGCGCTGTGACTACTGCTTTGCCGGGCAGGGGCACTACAAGGGCCAGAGCGCGCTGATGCCCTTTGAAGTGGGCAAGCGCGCGCTCGACTACCTCGTTTCCCAGTCCGAAGGGCGCGTGAATTTGGAGGTGGACTTCTTCGGCGGCGAGCCGCTGATGAACTGGGATGTGGTCAAGCAGCTGGTCGCCTATGCGCGGAGCATCGAAGAGGGCAGCGGCAAGCGCTTCCGCTTCACCCTGACGACCAACGGCCTGCTGCTCAATGACGATGTGATGGACTTTGCCAACCGCGAGATGCACAACGTTGTCCTGAGCCTTGACGGGCGGCGCGAGGTGCACGACGCGCTGCGCCACACGCAGGCGGGCGGCGGCAGCTACGACTTGGTGGTTCCGAAGTTTCAGGAGTTCGTCCGCCGGCGCGGGGAGAAGGAGTACTACCTGCGCGGCACCTTCACCCACTACAACACGGACTTCACCGAGGACATCTTCCACATGGCCGAGCTCGGCTTCCGGGAGCTCTCCATGGAGCCGGTGGTCTGCGACCCCGGCGAGCCCTGGGCGCTCACGGGGGAGGATCTGCCGCGCATCCTCGAACAGTATGAGATTTTGGGGCGCGAAATGCTCCGCCGGCGGCAGGCGGGCGAGCCCTTCACCTTCTACCACTACATGCTCGACTTGCAGGGCGGCCCCTGCCTGCACAGGCGCATGTCCGGCTGCGGCTCGGGGACGGAATACCTCGCCGTCACGCCCGAGGGCGCGCTCTATCCCTGCCACCAGTTCGTGGGCGAGGCGGAATTTTGCCTCGGCAACGTCTGGGACGGGGTGACAAAACCCGAGATCTCCGCGCGCTTTGCCGAGAGCAACCTGATGACAAAGCCCGCCTGCGCGGACTGCTGGGCCAAGCTCTACTGCGCGGGCGGCTGCGCGGCCAACGCCTATTTTGCCACGGGTGAGCTCAAGGGCGTGCATGAGTACGGCTGCACCCTCTTCAAAAAGCGCATGGAGTGCGCCATCGCGCTCGAGCTCTCGAGCCGGGCGCTGCCGGCGAGATGAGGCCCCGGCCCAAGGGCAACAGCTATGTGAAAAAGCAGCGCAAAAAAGGGCGCGCGCGCATCCTGCTGCTCGTCGTCTGCCTCATCCTCCTGGCGCTTTTGACAAACTTTCGCGAGACGCGCGAAGCGCAGCCCGCCCTGCAGGGCCTGCACCTGAACGCCGAGCGCAAGCAGCGCCTCTTTGCCGGATACACGGGCGAATTCACGCAGTTTGAGGTCTTTTCCTATGTCAGCGGCGGCGCACCCTGGCTGCGGCTCTCCTGCTATGCGCTCGATCGCGAAGGCGGCAGCTGGCAGTATCTGCGCGGCAGTGAGCTGCGGCTGGAGGGGGAGAGGGGCAAGTTTGCCCTCGCCTTTGACGCGGAGCGGGTGCTCTGGGCGCTCTTTCTAAACGAAGCGGGCGAGCGCTTTGCCGCGCTCAACCCCGAGGAGCGGGATTTGGGCGTCCGCCGCGAGAGCGCCTTCTGGTGGCGCAAGGGGCGCACGCCCATTGAGGAAGGTTTGGAGTTTGCCATCGCCGTGCAGACCATCTTCACGGAGGACGCGCCCGAGGGGGCCGTGCCCATCGACCCGCGCCTCGCGCACGATCCGGCGGCCTTTTCTGACCGCAGCGACATTGACGCCGCCTATGCCGTGACCGTCTGCTTTCTCTCCGAAGAGGCCGATGCCTTTGGCGGGCCGCGCAGCGCGGGCGCGGAAAGCAGCGCCGCCCCGAGCGCCCTGCCGCCCTGAGGGCGCGCTTCTCTCCCTGAACACGCACAGAACCCCCTTCTGAATCAGAAGGGGGTTTGCTTTTTTGCATCTAGATGTTCCTGCAGATTTGCGCCGCAGGCGATGGAATAGACCTGCAGCAGGCGGCCATTGCGCGGGTCCTGCGCTTCCCGCTCCAGCACGCCGCCGCCGGAGAGAATCGTGCGCACGGAGGGGAGATTTTGCGCCTCGCAGCTGAGGATCACCCGGGAAATACCCCAGGCCGCGTATTGCAGCAGCGCCGCCTGCAGCATCTCCTTCGCGTAGCCCCGGCCGCGCGCCGAGGGGCGCAGTGCGTAGCTGATGTGCCCGCCCACATCCGGCGGCTGCCCGCTGCGGGCATCGCGCAGGTCGAGCATGCCGAGGAGGCGCCCCTCCACCCGCCCGAAGACCAGCCAGAGCGCGGCCTGCCCCCCCGCGCCCCGCCCGCTGCGGCGCAGATAGGCGAGCCAGTCTGCATAGCCCCGCTGCCGCTCCAGCAATGCCGCGGCGCAGAGCGTCTCCTCCCCCGCGGCCCGATGCTCCCGCAGGTAGTCGAGCACCGCCGCTTCCTGCTGCGGGGCGGGAATTGCGAAGTGCAGCGCACTCATCCCGCGTTGATGCCGAAGAGGCGCTTGCCGTTCTCCTTTGTGATCCGCGCGACCTCGGAGAGGGGCAGGCCCTTGATCTCGGCAATCGTCTCCGCCACGCGGTAGACCATGCCGGAATCGCAGCGCTTGCCCCGGAAGGGCGCGGGGGCCATGTAGGGCGCGTCGGTCTCGATCATCATGTGCTCGAGGGGGATCTTTGCGATCACCTCCGGCGCACGGCGCGCGTTTTTGAAGGTGATGTTGCCGGTGAAGGAGACCATGTAGCCCAGGGAGATGAGGATCTGCGCGCTCTCCGCGCTGCCGGAGTAGCAGTGGAACACGCCGCGCACCGCCGGGTAGTCGCGCACGATGCGCAGGCAGTCCGCATGCGCCTCCCGGTCGTGGATGATCACGGGCAGATCCATCTCCTCCGCCAGTTCCATCTGCGCGCGGAAGAGCGCCTGCTGCACGGGGCGCGGCGCACTGTCCCAGTAGTAGTCGAGCCCGATCTCGCCCAGGGCGCGGATGCGGGGGTGGCGCAGCTGCTCTGCGAGCTTCTCGCGCCAGTCCGGAAGCTGCGCGCCGGCGGCCTGCGGGTGGATGCCCGCGGCGGCATAGAGGAAGTCATAGCGCTCGGAGAGCCCGATGCAGACCGCGGAGGTCTCCAGATTGCTCCCCGGGCAGAGCACGAGATCCACCCCCCGCGCGGGCAGGGAGGAGAGCAGCTCGTCACAGTCCCCCGCGAACTGCCGGCTGTAGTAATGTGCATGGGTATCAAAAAACATGAGACGCACCCGCCTTTTCTCAGAAGAATTCTGCCGCATCATAGCACAGATTGCAACAAAACACAAGCGCACCGCCGGGTGAAGCCGGCCGGCAGCGCGCCGCCGGGGCCGCCGCTTTTCCGCCTGCGGCGGCGGGTGCGGGGGTGGATATATAGTCAAAAAAAGTGGAAGTTTTCCCCTCCTTTGTGATGAAATCGTCAATTTAAAAACTTCCCCTTGTATTTTGACGCATTTGCGGGTACAATGCAGGGGACAATTTAATAATGGGAGCAGCTAATTTTTGTTGTAACGCTGCCGGGCCGCCAGAAACGCGTCTTTGCGCGGCGGCAAGCGGCGGCGGAAGGAGAAATGCAGACATGTTTAACAAACGCGTGATTGCCCTTTTCCTGTCGGTCGGCCTCCTGGCTGGTGCACTGAGCGCATGCGGCACAGGCACAAAGCCCTCGGATGACCCCGACAGCGGCGAAATCAGCTCTTCCGGAGAGCCTGTTTACGGCGGTGAGCTCGTCGTAGGCATCTCTCAAGACCTGGGAGACAGTCTTGACCCCTATCAGATGACAGCGGCAGGAACCAGAGAGGTCTTATTTAACGTCTATGAGGGCTTGCTCAAGCCCGACTCGACCGGCGCCTTCACTCCGGCAGTGGCAGCGGACTTTGATCTTTCAGAGGACGGCCTGCGCTATACCTTTACCCTGCGCGAAGGGGTGAAGTTTCACAACGGAGCGCCCGTCACGGTCGATGACGTCATCAAGTCCTTTGAAACCTGCGCTGCAACCACGGTGGACACCGATTTGGCTGCGGCGCTTTCTATGATTGAAGAGGTAACGGCTCTGGACGATGCCACCGTCGAGATCACCCTCAAGGAGCCAAACGGCGACATGCAAAGCTACATCGCCTCTGTCTTCATCGCCCCGGCGGACTACAGCGGAAACGCCACGGCCCCCGTCGGCACGGGCCCCTTCGCCTTCGAGTCCCGCTCCATCCAGTCGAACGTGGTGCTGGTGAAGTTTGAGGACTACTGGGGGGAGGGCGCCTATCTCGACAAGGTGATCCTGCGCATCTATGAGGACGCCACGCCCCTGATGTCGGCCCTTAGCAGCGGCAGCCTGGACATGGCCATTCACATGACCCGCGACCAGGTGGACACGCTCGCGAACACGCAGTACCAAGCCGTGGAGGGGACGATGAACCTCGTGCAGGCGCTCTACCTCAACCACGCCGTCTCCCCCTTTGACCAGGAAGCGGTGCGCAAGGCGCTCTGCCACGCGGTGGATGTGGATGAGCTGCTCGCCATCACCGCCGGCGGCCACGGCACAAAGCTCGGCAGCTCCATCTACCCCGCCTTCACGAAGTATTTTGACGAGACGCTCGTCGGCGCCTATCCCTATGACCCGGAGCTTGCCAAGCGCATGCTCGCGGAGGCGGGCTACCCCGAGGGCTTTTCCATGTCCATCAGCGTGCCGGGCAACTACACCCCGCACGTGAACACCGCCGAGGTGCTCGCCGAGCAGTTCTCCGCGGTGGGGGTCGAGGTGGACATCAAGCTCGTCGAGTGGGGCACCTGGCTGAGCGATGTCTATGTCGGGCGCAACTTCGAGAGCACCGTCATCGGCTTTGACGCCGTGAGCCTCACGGCAGGCGCGCTGCTCAACCGCTTCATGAGCGACGACCCGACCAACCTCATCAACCACAGCAACCCGGACTATGACGCGCTCATGCAGGCGGCAGACCGGACGGTGGATGAGGATGCGCGCGTCGCCCTCTATCGGGAGGCCGCGGCCCTGCTCTCGGAGACGGCGGCAAACGTCTACCTCCAGGATCTCGCGGACTTTGTCGTCCTGCGGCAGGGGATTGCGGGCTACACCTTCTACCCCCTCTATGTGATGGATCTCTCTGCCATCCACTACCTGGGGTAAACGCGCAGCGCTGCGCCCCCTGCGCCGGAACCCATGCCGGAGCGGGGGCGCAGCCGCGCGCGGGCAATGCGGATAGAAACAAGAGAAAGGAAAGGGGGGCGGGGAGATGAAATATTTCGCAAGAAAACTGCTCACTCTCATTATTACATTGTTCATCGTTTCCCTCCTCGCCTTCCTCGCCTTTCAAGTCATCCCCGGGGACGCGGCAGAGGCCATCCTCGGCACCAATGCCACGCCCGAGGCCATCGCGGCACTGCGGGAGGAGCTGGGGCTCAACCGCAATGTCTTCCTGCGCTATTTCGAGTGGCTCGCCCAGTTCGTCTGCGGCGACATGGGCTACTCCTATCAATATCACATGCCCGTCTCGGAGATGATTGCCGACAAGCTGCCCCTCACGGCGGGGCTGGTGCTCATGGCCTGTTTCCTGATGATCACCCTCTCCATCCCCATCGGCATCTTTGTCGCCCGGCACGCCGGCGGCCTGCCCGACCGGATTCTCACGGTGCTCAACCAGCTGGTGATGAGCATTCCGCCGGTCTTCGTGGGCATCCTCTTCTCGGCGGCCTTCGGCACGCTCATTCAGCGGCTCACCCGCCTGACCTTCGTCTCAAACACGGGAAATCTCGGCTCCTTTCTGCTCTTTATGATCTTTCCCGCCCTCTCGATTGCCATCTCCCGCATCGCCATGACGGTGAAGATGCTGCGGGCCTCCCTCTTGGATGAAATGGAAAAGAACTACATCCGCACCGCCTACAGCCGGGGCCACAGCAGGGACACGGCGCTGCGCCGCCACGCCCTGCGCAACGCGCTCATCCCCGTGGTGGTGTTCATGGCCGTTTCCGCCGCCGAAATGGTGGCCGGCAGCATCATCATTGAGCAGGTCTTTGCCATCCCCGGCATCGGCCGGCTCCTCCTCGCCTCTATCTCCCACCGGGACTTCCCCGTGGTGCAGGCGATTGTCGTCATCCTCGCCGCCTGGGTGGTGATCGTCAACTTCCTGGCGGATCTGCTCGCCCAGTGGATCGACCCGCGCATCCGCCTGGGCTAGGGCGGCGGCACCCCACAACACTGCGCAAAGGAGGCGGCAGAATGCGAAAAAACCGATCGCTCTTTCACCTGGGTCTTCCGGGCATGAACGGGCGGCACGCGGGCCTGCACCGCCGCCGCCACAGCAAGCCGAACTACTTTCTGCGCCTGGGGGCGCTGATCACCATTTTCACCGTGAGTATGATCCTCATCGGCATGGTCTGGCTGCCCTACAGCCCCACGGCGATGGACGCGCTGGCAAAGTTCCAGCCGCCCTCCCTCGCCCACCTGCTCGGCACGGACGACAAGGGCCGCGACATCTTCTCGCGCGTCATGCTCGGCGCGGGCGGCACCTTTCAGATCGCCGCGGGCGTGGTGCTCATCGGCTGCTCGGCCGGCATGCTCATCGGCGCGCTCACGGGCTATTTCGGCGGCCTTGCCGACCTGATTCTCATGCGCGTGTGCGACTCGCTCACGGCCTTCCCGAGCATACTCCTCGCGCTCGTGCTCGTGATGCTCCTCGGCCAGGGGCGCTATCAGGTGATGATCATCCTCGGCATTCTCTTCATCCCGAGTTTTGCGCGCGTGGTGCGCAGCGCCGTCGCGCGGCAGCGGGAGCAGAGCTATGCCGCCTCGGCAAGGCTCATGGGCGCCTCGCACGCGCGCATCATCCTGCGCCACATCCTGCCCAACACGCTCCCCGTGCTCCTGCCGACCATCTCCATCGGCTTTAACAACGCCGTGCTCGCGGAGGCGAGCATGAGCTATCTGGGCGTCGGCGTGCAGCCGCCGGACGTCTCCCTCGGGCGCATGCTCTCGGAATCGCAGGCCTTTCTCTCGCACGCGCCCTGGTACGCGCTGGGCACGGGGCTTGCCATCGTGCTGCTGATCCTCGGTTTTTCCATGCTCGGCGAGGGGCTGCAGCGGGTGAAGATCAACCTCGGCTAGCGGGGGCCGCAAAGCCTTCTGCCATCACACGCGCGGCGCACTGCACGCGGCACACCGGAGGGGTTCTATGCTTGACATCAAAGATTTGCATATCCGCTTTCCCGGCAACCAGGACGCGCGCTGCGTCGTCAAAGGGCTCAACCTGCACATGGACGAGGCGGAGATTCTCGGCCTCGTGGGCGAGAGCGGCAGCGGGAAAACCGTCACGGCGATGGCGGTTTCGGGCCTGCTCAACCGCGGCGCTGCGCACTGCAGCGGAGAGGTGTGGATGAGCGGCGTGGAGATGCTCAGCAGCGGGCGCGAGGCGCTGCGCAAGATTCAGGGCAAGGAGATCGGCGTGGTCTTTCAGGAGCCGATGTCCTCCCTCGACCCGCTCATGAAGATCGGCCCGCAGGTGGAGGAGAGCCTGGTTCTGCACGACGCACGCTCCCCCGCCGCCCGGCGCGAGCGCGCGCTCTACTGCCTTGCGGCAGTGGAGCTGCCTGACCCCGAGGGGGTCTATGATCTCTACCCCCACGAGCTCTCCGGCGGCATGCTCCAGCGCGTGATGATCGCGGCGGCCCTTGCCACAAGGCCCAAGCTGCTCCTGTGCGACGAGCCGACCACGGCGCTGGACGTGACGATCCAGCAGCAGATCATCGAGCTGCTGCTGCGCGTGAACCGGGAGTTTCATATCGGCATTCTCTTCATCTCCCACAACCTGAACATCGTGCGCAAGCTCTGCACGCGCGTGGCCGTCATGCAGCGGGGGATTCTCGTGGAGGAGGGGCCGGTGGAGCAGGTCTTCTACCACCCGCAGCACGCGTATACCAAGCAGCTCATCGCCGCCATCCCCACCCGCCGAAAGAGAGGTTAGGCCATGGAGCGCACACCCGTTCTCGAGGTCAAAGGGCTCAACAGCTACTATCAGGAGCGCGGACGTGTCCGCGGTTCGAAATACAACCGTCAGGTTCTCTTTGATGTGAACCTGACGCTCTGCGCGGGGGAGGTGCTCGGCATCGTCGGCGAGAGCGGCAGCGGAAAGAGCACCCTTGCCAAGGTCATCCTCGGCATGGTCAAGCACTATGAGGGGCAGCTGCGCCACTACACGCCGCGCCCGCAGATGGTCTTTCAGGACCCCTTTTCCTCCCTCAACCCGAGCTTTTCGGTGCGGCGCATCGTGGAGGAGCCGCTGATCATCTTTGGAAAGTATGGCAAAGAGGAGCGCCGCCGCCGCGTGGAGGAGATGCTGCGGGACGTGGGCATGGAGGAGTTTTCCGACCGGCGGCCCCGTGAGCTCTCCGGCGGGCAGCGCCAGCGCGTGTCCATCGCGGCGGCGATGATCGTGCGGCCAAAGCTTGTGATCCTGGACGAACCGGTCTCGGCGCTGGACGTGACGATCCAGGATCAGATTCTTGATCTGCTCATCCGCCTGAAGAAGGAGAACGATCTGAGCTACCTCTTCATCTCCCACGATCTGAACGTGGTCTACCAGTGCTGCGACCGGGTGCTGGTGATGAAAAACGGCCGCGTGGTGGAGGAGAACACGGTGGACGGCATCTTCGAGCAGCCGCAGCACCCCTACACGAAGCAGCTCCTGCGCGCAGCGGATTAAACCCGCCCGCTCCCTTTTCTTGGGACGGGCGGGTTTTTGTCTCCTCCCTGCTCCCCAAGCGCGGCAAAACGCCGGAGGCCTTGACTGTGCAAGGCTTCCGGCGTTTTGTTCTGCAGCTCTATTTGCGGCCCTATGCGAAATCGAGCCGCAGGATTGTTTGTTTCTCAGCCGATCTTGCGCCCGTGCAGAATCAGATGGACACTCCGGTCTTTTTCATCCTCTTCATCCTCGCAAGCAGATGGAATGGGGCGCAGGCGTCTGTGCCCTTTCAGCGCTTGTTAAAACCCGCTCAGGCGGTATACAAGGAGTTCCTCCGCCGATTTGTCCTCGCGCTTCTGCGTCAGACCCGTGAGAATGCTGCCGTCGGGCATCAGCACAGCCGTGCTCAGCCAGGGGTAAGAGGTGCTCAGCAGCTCTTTCACATCCACCGCAGCGACAAAGCTGCCGTCGCTCTTCCAGAGGCAGACATTGCGCATGTTTCCGTCCAACGCCATAAAGCCGTTGGCGGTTTCCACGATAGCCGTAATGGAACCGAGGCTGTCCGGCTCGCCAAACTCTGTGCCCCCAAGGGTCAGCTGAAGGTTTCCGTTCAGATCGTACACAAAGATCGTAGTATTTTCAGTTGCAACGGCGGTTCCGGTGGCAAAGATATGCTCCTCATTTATAAAGAGCTGGTTGATGCTGTCGAGCTCGGAGAAGCTCATATCCTCGTACTGGATGGTTCCGTCGCCCAGTGTCAGTTTTTTAACGTCCACTCCGTAGAACCAGGAAATGCCCCAGTCGCCGGAGGGATGCATGGCCACCTTATCGGGCCCCTTGTGGGAAAAGATCTGGGTGTCCCCCTCGAAGGCGACAAAGTTCTCCATAAAGCCGGAGACATAGAGGATGCCGTCCTTGTCGACGCAGATGCGGTCATATTCGCCATCGAGCGGAAGGTCTTTTTCAAACACCAGCATCCCGTCTGCAAGGCGGTACTCCTGCACCGCTTCGTCGGCCAAGACATAGACGCTCTCTCCGGAGACGGCGAGGTAGACGTCAAAAATGCTCTCTACCACATAGGGGTCGGAGAAGGCAATCCACTCGGCATCGATCGTGTAGCTGCCGGCCATGACACTGCCGTCCTCACCGACGAAGGGCTCGCCCTGCGCCGTTTCGTTGGGATCTGCTTCCGGTTCCTCTCCGCGGCGGAACTGCAGGGTCATTTCCATGCCGTCTTCATCGGCGATCGTAATGGTCAGCAGCTCACCGTCCAACTTAAATTCGTTGACAAACTCTTCGCCGTCCTCCGTGTAGCGCAGCGCACCGTCTTCCCATGTGGCGCTCAGCGGCGTGTCCATATTGACCTCTGCCGTATGGTCCTCGTTCAGGCGGATGTAGTAGTTGATGTCCATGTCCTCAAAATAGGAGGCGTCAAAGACTTCCCCATCAATCGTCATGGATTCGAAGGCATAGTAGCCGGCTGCGCCGGAGGCGGGGTCCTGCTCGTCTTTCCCGCATCCTGCCAAGAGTGCCACTGCCAACACGAGTGCCAGGGCAACACTTACATATTTATACTTCGTTTTCATAAACAAACCCTCCATTTTCTCTTTTTTCTTTGTCATATGGTGTCGGGCTGCGATGCCTCTTTCCTCCATTGACACTCCCCCTGTCCTGTTTTGTACGATTAAAAATGCCATGGTGCGCCGCTTTTTTAAACGCGCTTCCATTATTTTCTTCTCTACCAGTATATCCATATGTTGGCGGATAGTCAATCCATCATGACGCTATTGTGCTAAAATTTTATCTGCCTCTGCTGCGCCATTGCTCACGGGACTTCTCCTCACCGGCAGGCTGCCTTGAAAGGAACTGCCGCGCACGAGCAAGCAGGAGAGCGCCACGCTGAGCAGGGGTGAGCGGCAGGCGCTCGTCAAGCGCAGGCGGCTCACCCTCTTTCTATTGCGCTTCCCTCTCCTTCGCATCCCGCTTCTTATCCTTATTGTTTTTGCGCGCCCGCCTGCGCATAGAAAACACCGTGCTCACCACCGCGGCGGCAAAGGAGAGCAGCCCGGTGAGCACATAGCCGCCCGCGTTCTCATAGAGCAGCATCGCGCCGTAGGGGCCCGGCAGCGTGCCGCCCGGCCCGCCGCCTGTCACGCTGCCAACTGTTCCGACAAGGAAAGATGCCAGCAGCGCGCAGAGTGCGCCAAGCCCGCCAAGCAGCCGCTATTCCCTTTTGCGCTGCAGCCGCCCGGCCCGCCGCCGCACCCGCCTGACCCGCTCCGCCGTATCATCCATGAAAAGGCTCCTTTCTCTCCACGCGCGCGCATCAAAAGCCCTCTACCTATATAGGTACAAAAAAGCCAAAAACTACGCAGTCCCAGATAACAAAACTTTTAAAACATGTCTCTGAGGCAAGAAAACGGCCAAACGAACAAACAGAGAGCTTTCCATTTCCAGGAAGAGACGCCCGGCGGAAGGGTGCATGCGGGCCCTTGCGGGCGAATCGTACGCGGCTGCATTGGCGGGCTGATTTTCAAGGTCCTCCGCCGCCCGCAGCAAGGGGATTCCAAGCGGTTCTTGAACTATCTTCCAGTTTCGCTTATACTATGTAGAAATTGCCCCTCTTTTCTCTTTCCCGTCCGGGGTGGATAAAGGAGTGCGGCGCCCCCTCGAGCTTACGAAGGCGCGGGCGCTTCAGCTTTTATCACGATAGGATCAACTGGGCAAGGCCCCAGTGCTCCTTTTTTGATCTCTATCTGCGCAACGAGCTCAACCCTTGGGATTACGGGGAGTCCGCGCCCTTTACGCCGGCATTTTTAGAGAATGATGTGCGTATTTTTGCCCCCACGAACAATGATGCGCGGGTGACGGCGCCCTATCGAATGCTCTGCTGAGATCCGCCCGATCTGCTCAGATCTACATTTGGTCTTCGTGAGCCTACGCTGCTGGCTTGGGTGAGCGATTTCAGCTTGTTTAAAGATGAAACATTGAACGGAGAGCTGCTTTATGAAATTTAGGACGTTTATCGCCCTGTGCGTGCACATCGTGTTGGCCGCCGCGTTGAGCGTTTATATGGTTTTCTTCCATGTGGATTCCAGCGTTCAGGCGCTCATGGACTCCGATATCAGAATTGTCATCGACAGTCAGGAGGCCTTTGACGAGGCGATTCAGACGGACGGGCGCATCTATGCGCTGGGCGAACTGCGCGGAACGATCAACGTTTCGGACATTTCTCTGGATGCGCTGACGTATCACGGAACGGACAAAGAGGAGAAGGTACAAAAAATAAAAAGCCAACTCGACGGAGACTATGTTTACATCGACTTTTTCAGCGAGCGCCTCTCGGAGGAAACCGCAAGAGAAGAAGATCCCTTTGAGCAAGGAGAGTATATCCTGGTCACCCGGATTGTCGGTGAGCCCTATGCGGATTTGGAGTGCTACGATAGCTTCCGCTTTTATGGGTATGCGTTCCCAAACAGCGGGCGCCTGATGCGTTCCGTTTACGATCATATGGAATCCATCTTCATAGACGGAAACGCCGGAGAGCAGGTGATCTCGGCGGTATATCTTCCTGACAAACAGCCGATGTGGCTTGCGTTCACGGTATCCGAAGGGCAAATTGATATGGGCAGCGTGGAGATCCATAGCACAAACAGCTCCTTTGACTATACTGCCAGAGCGGCAAGCGGCAATGCTTCGCCCCTGGATGCAGCCGTCGGGATTTTTGCACTTGCCGCCCTTTCCTTTGCTGTGACGGTAGCGATTCAGAGAAAATTCGGGCGCTCGTGACGCGCTAATCCAGCCCGATCCTTTCGGCCAATCCCCTTCTCAACGCGGCAGGGCCAGCGTGCAAAAGCAAAGCGCATCAAAATATCGCTCTATCACAGAAACGTGCCCGGAGAGCATGGATTGAAACACCGAACACGGGAAGCCATGATAGGGGAGCCGCGTGCACTCCTATCACGGCGCGGCGGCTATGCCAAGCGCTCGATGCGCCAGTCGCTCTCTTCCCTGGAAGAGAGGATGGTGAGTCTGGAAGGCAAGCTGTTCCCCGGCGAATCCTTCCTGGAGGCGCGCGAGATTCTCTACGGCGAATACGATGCGCAGAGCCAGACCATCCCCCTGAGCCTGACCCTCAGCCCCATCGAAGACCTTCGCACAGCGGGAGAGGCTTTGCTGCATGTGAATGGGAACAATCTTGTGCTCAAGCCAGAGGGCGCGTCCTATTCGATCCGATATCACGCGCCGATTTTTGAGGCACAGCGGGTAACTGCCGTGACCTGGAGGGAGGGCGAAAGCGCGCAGACCTTTCCGCTGTATTGGGAGATCCACCCCGCGGATCAGCTCATTCCCACGTATTACAGCTATACAACGGGACATTCCACCGCAGGCAGGGGGGAGGGCGGGTCGTATTCCCTGACGCTGCACTTCTATCTCCTCGCGATCCCGGAGCAATTTGGCGAAGTGCGTGAAATGAAGCTCATCGAGCTTCGGGACGGCGTGGCGCAAAATCCGAAGAAAATCCACCGCGCTATACGGAATATCATCCCGGGCAGCGTGTTTTCCCTTGAACAGACCGTGCGCGGGAAGCTGGCGGCCGGGAGCAGCTTAGAATTGCTGATCGAGCTGGTAAGCGAACACGGTCTCCGCTATCGCTTCACCGTGCAGAGGATATGCGGCGGCGAGGAGTTGGACTGGGGCCATCCCAGCGCGCTTGAGCTGCTTGGAGCGGACGGCAGCGTCCTCTATTCGCGCAGCGGCGAATCATAGTTCAAGTCAGTCCCCTGTGCGTTCCGCTTGGCCCGTGAAGCAGCACGTTCCAAGCTTGGCAAGCGGCCTTACGATGCGATGAGCCCTATGGCCTTCCTTCCGCTCCCTGCCAAACGCATCAGGTGAGAAACATAGTTTCGGCGTGAAGTGTGTTGATCGCAAACCCTTTTGAACGCCTTCGAGACGGATCGCTCCGTGCAAAAGCACGCAGCTTCGACCTCTCACTTCCTTGCGGGGGTTTGCCCGCTCTGAAACAGGAAAAGCCTCGAAAACATAGTGTTTTCAAGGCTTTCGGTGGCACCCCTATGTGGAATCGAACCACAAACTAGCCCTTAGGAGGGGCTTGTTATATCCGTTTAACTATAGGGGCATCTTGTTTTTAGCGGGGGCAGGCTATCCTTCCCCCTCCTGCAAGGCCAAGTTGCGGCGCAGCGGCGCAGGGCCGCGCCAGGTGAAGGCACGCCCGCGGTAGCGCTCCAAAAACGCGCGCTTGCCGAGGCCCTCCAAGTCCTCCTTGTGCAGGCTGCAGAGCAAGTTCTCCCGAAACTCGGGGATCTCCGTCTGCGGGAGCTGCTGATTGTGCGGGCAGACGCGCTGGCAGAGGTCGCAGCCCCAGATCAGCGGGCTCTTCGAAATCCACGCCCGCTCCTGCGCGCTGAGCTCCCCCTTCTTCTGGCTGATCTGCGAGAGGCAGCGCGCGGCATCAAAACCGCCCCCCGAGAGCGCGCCCGTGGGGCAGGCGCGGACGCAGCGGCCGCAGTCCGCGCAGCCAAGCGACACGGCCCCGCCCTGCTGCGGCGGCAGGGAGAGCGCGCGGCGCGGCAGATCCGTCACAATCGTGCCGAGGAAGACAAAGCTGCCAAAACCCGGCACGATCAGCAGGCCGTTTTGCCCGCGCAGGCCGAGGCCCGCAAGCTCCGCCGCCCGCTGCTCGGGGATGGGCGATGCGTCCACCAAGGGCAGGAAGTCATGCCCCGGGTGCCGCAGCCGCAGCCCCTCGGAGAGGCGCTCGAGCCGCGCCTTGAGCACGCTGTGATAGTCCGCACCCCGGCAGTAGCGCGAGAGATTTCCCGGCTGCGCGCCGGCGTAGTAGGAAAAAGCGGCGACCAGCACCGTTGCAGCGGCGGGGCAGAGCCGATCAAGCGCCGCCTGCGCCGCGGCAGAGAGGCCCAGCGCCGCGCAGTCCGTCGCGCCCCAAGAGACGGCGCCCGCCGCCTTCCAAGCCTCTCTCATACCCCCGCCCGCTCCCGTTCTATCGCCATTGCCGCCGCGCCCCCCGCTTTTGGGAGGAGCGGCGGCCTTTGTTTCTTACCTGTCTCTTACTTGCGGCCTTCCTTCTGCTCGAGCGCCTTCATCTCGCGCAGCGCGTCACGCAGGGAGAGGTTGGTGCGGCCGCGCTCGTCGATCTCGGTGACCTTCACCCAGACCATGTCGCCGAGATTGATCACATCGGTCACTTTCTCCACGCGCTTTTCCGCGAGCTTGGAGATGTGCACCAGCCCGTCCTTGCCCGGGGCGAGCTCCACGAAGGCGCCAAAGTCCATGATGCGCACGACCTTGCCGTAGTAGAGCTTGCCGATTTCGGGGACAAAGACGATGTCCTCGATCATCTTCCGGGCCGCGTCGCAGTGCTCGGCGTTTTCCGCGGCGATATAGATCGTGCCGTCGTCCTCAATGTCAATCTTCGCGCCCGACTCCGCGGTGATCTTCTGGATCACCTTGCCGCCCGAGCCGATGACCTCACGGATGCGGTCGGGGTGGATCTTGATGGTGAGCATCTTGGGCGCGTAGCGGGAGACCTCGGGCCTTGGAGCCGCGATGCAGGGGAGCATGATATCGTCCAGAATCGCAAGGCGCGCGTCCCGCGTGGTGTCCAGCGCTTCCTTCACGATCGCGTGGGAGAGCCCGTCGTTCTTGATGTCCATCTGGATGGCGGTGATGCCCTTTTTCGTGCCGGCAACCTTAAAGTCCATCTCCCCGTGGAAGTCCTCCACACCCTGGATGTCGATGAAGGTGGTGAAGCGCTCCCCGTCCTGAATCAGGCCGCAGGAGATGCCCGCGACGGGCGCAGTGATGGGCACGCCCGCGTCCATGAGCGCGAGGGTGGAGCCGCAGATGGCGCCCTGCGAGGTGGAGCCGTTGGAGGAGATGACCTCGGAGACGATGCGGATGGCATAGGGGAAGTCGTCCACGCTCGGAATCACCGGCTCGAGCGCGCGCTCTGCCAGCGCCCCGTGGCCCTTTTCGCGGCGGTTGGTGCTGCGCGCGCCGCGCGCCTCGCCGACGGAGAAGGCGGGGAAGTTGTAGTGGTGCATATAGCGCTTTTCCGCCTCCGGCCAGATGGTGTCGAGCTTCTGGTTGGCCGAGAGGGTGTTGAGCGTGCAGATGGAGAGCACCTGCGTCTGCCCGCGGGTGAAGAGGCCCGAACCGTGCACGCGCGGCAGGACGGAGACCTCCGCGTCGAGGGGGCGGATCTGGTCGTGCGTGCGCCCGTCCACCCGGTGGCCGGCGAGCAGCCATTCTTTCACGATCTGCTTCTGGAACTTATAGGTGATCTCCTCGACCGACTGCTCCAGGTCCGGATACTCCTCGCCAAAGCGCGCGCGCCACTGGTCCACCAGCGCGTTCCAGCGCTCTTCGCGCACGTTTTTGTCATCCGTGTCGAGCGCGGCCTTCGCCTCGTCCATGGTCGCGTCCATGATCTTCGCGAGCAGCTCCTCGTCAAACTGCGCCTGCTCGTAGCGCATTTTCTCCTTGCCGATTTCCGCCTTCATCTGCTCGATGAGCGCAAGCTGCGGCGCGAGGGCCGCGTGCGCCTTGACAATGGCGTCGTAGACCTTCTCGTCCTCGAGCTGCTTTGCGCCCGCTTCGATCATGATGATCTTCTCGGCGGAGGCGGCAATGGTCAGGTCGAGCAGGGAGCTCTCTTTCTGTTCCTGCGTGGGGTTGAAGATCACCTCACCGTCCAGATAGCCGACTTCCATGCAGCCGAGCGGGCCGCCCCAGGGGATGTCGGAGATGGCAAGGCAGACGGAGGTGCCGATCATCGCCGTGACCTCCGGGGAGCATTCCGGGTCGACGCTCATCACCGTCGCCGTGACGACCACGTCGTTGCGGTAATCACCGGGGAAGAGGGGGCGGATGGCGCGGTCGATCACGCGCGCGGCGAGCACCGCCGGCAGAGAGGGCTGCCCCTCGCGGCGCATGAAGCTGCCGGGAATGCGGCCGACGGCGTAGAGCTTCTCCTCAAAATCCACAGAGAGGGGGAAGAAGTCGATGCCCTCGCGCGGGCGGGAAGAGGCCGTGACGGCGACCAGGACGCTCGTGTCCCCATAGCGCACGAGCGCCGAGGCGTTGGCAAGCTCTGCGAACTTGCCGACATCGACGCGCAAGGGGCGGCCTGCCAGCTCTGTGCTGTAGACCTTGTGTTTTGCAAACTGTTTTTTCGTTGTCCTTGTTGACATGGATATTCTCCTTCTTTCAATCAAACGGCCGCCCAAGCGCGGCTGCCCTCTAGCATTTGAATCAAAAACGCGGCACGCGGGGCGGTCAGCCGCAGCCTTGCCCGCGCTTCTCATTCAATTGCTAAAAAAGCACGCCTGCGCTTGCGCGTGTGTTCGGATGCGGGCGGGCCCCGGCGGGGTCTCTCCCCTGAAGTATCCCACAGCGGCGGCGATTTTATAAGCCGCGCGCCGCCGATGGGGTCATCTTTTCTGCGGCCCGCCGCGCCTTGACAAACAGGGCGGTACGATGGGTACCGCCCTGCCAGTTGTGCTGTTTACTTACGAATGCCAAGCTTTGCGATGGTGGCGCGGTAGCGCTCAATGTCCTTCTTGGCCAGATAATCGAGCATTTTGCGGCGCTTGCCGACCATTTTCAGCAGGCCCCGGCGGCTGTGGTTGTCGTGCTTGTGCACCTTCAGGTGCTCCGTGAGTTCAATGATGCGCGCCGTGAGGATGGCGATCTGAACTTCGGGCGAGCCGGTGTCGCTCTCGTGGGTGCGGTTGGCTTCAATCACCGCGGTCTTTTCTTCTTTCCGAATCATCTTCTTATGATCCACCTTTCTTTTCCTATCACCATGAACCGAGGGCAGGGCGGGTGGAAGGCCGCCACACGGCTCACTTACTCCCTGTTCCCAGTTTCAGGTTGTCTCTTCTGCGGCGCAGAATGTCCGCAGTATGTGCATTGTACCACGGCGCACCCGCATCTGTAAAGAAAAAATTCTCCTCTTTCTCCGCTGCGGATCAGGGCGCCGCCTCCCCGGGCTCCGGCTCCCGCCGGTATTCCAAAATGTCTCCCGGCTGACAGTCGAGTGCATCACAGATGGCCTCCAGCGTGGAGAAGCGGATGGCGCTCACCTTGCCGGTTTTAATTTTGGATAAATTGACGTTGGCAATGCCCACCTTTTCTGCCAGCTCGTTGAGGGAGATTTTCCGATCGGCCATCATACGATCCAAGCGCAAAATGATCGCCATGTTTCTCCTACCTACCTTAATAACATCTTAAAGAACACCCTATAGCGTCTCGTCAGACTCCGTCTGCAGGCGCAGCCCCGCATTGAAAATCAGCGCCATGCAGAAGAACATCAGCGGATAGAACAGGCCGATGCCCAGAACGCCGGCGGAACCCCAGATAATGGCGGAGATGTGGATCGCCTCGGCGGAGAGCGTCATGGCCCACGCGGTGTAGACGCTGCTCAAGAGTGGGCTGAGGATCATCAGCAGCGCGATGGTTTGCAGCCGCTTGCCCTGCCCGGGCAGAAAGGCCTTGTTCTCCGCCGCGATTTGATTGAAAAATCCCCAGAGCAACACCAGCCAGACGATGGCAAGCACCCCGTCCGCAAGATACATCAGGCACACGCAGATGACCTGAATCAGTTCCGATGTGGAGCTGTAGGCAAGCTCGACCACCCCGAGGATTGGCACTGTGCCGCCCGCATTGAGGGCCTGTAGGTAATTCATGCCCAGCACCACAAGTGTGAAGGTCTTCCCGACGATGAAGATTGACAGCAGCACGACGATCACCTTGCTGATGCTTTTCATTGCCGCCTTCCGCTCGATGAGCAGCGCAGCCTTCCGAATTCCCATCTGCAATTCCTCCCTTTATTTAACCCGTTTTCTGCGTCCAGAATAGCAGAGGAAGATAGGCCTGTCAAGTGTTTTTTAACGATAAACGTTAAATATTAGTTGACAAACGTTAACTTCTGCGGGAGGGCTTGTGCGGGCTGGGCGGCGATCAGGCGGGGGCTCAGGAGGGCTGCCCGCGCTTCTGCGCCTTCTGGCGCATCTCATGGTGCAGGATCGCCTTGCGCAGGCGCAGGGACTTGGGCGTCACCTCTAAGAGCTCGTCGTCCGCCAGAAATTCCAGACACTGCTCCAGGCTCAGCACGGAGGGCGGCGTGAGGCGCAGCGCCTCGTCGCTGCCGGAGGCGCGCATATTCGTCAGCTGCTTGCGGCGGCAGACGTTGACGACCATGTCCTCCTGCCGCGGCGTCTCGCCGACGATCATCCCCCCGTAGACCGGAACGCCCGGGCCGACGAAGAGCCGCCCGCGCTCCTGGGCGGAGAAGAGCCCATAGGCCACGGCCTCCCCCGTCTCAAAGGCGACGAGGCTCCCGCCGTATTTGCGGCTGATCTCCCCCTGATAGGGCGCGTAGCGCTCGAAGACGGAGGCGAGGATGCCCTCCCCCTTCGTGTCGGTCAAAAACTCATTGCGGTAGCCAAAGAGGCCACGCGCGGGGATCAAAAATTGCAGCTTCATCCGCTCGCCCACGGGGGTCATCTCCAGCAGCTCGCCGCGGCGCGCGCCGAGTGTTTCGATCACCGCGCCGACCGCACCCGCCGGCACGTCGCAGACCAGCCGCTCCAAGGGCTCGCAGCGCTGACCGTTCTCCTCCCGGAAGAGCACGCGCGGCGGCGAGACCTGAAACTCATAGCCCTCCCGCCGCATGGTCTCGATCAGGATGGACAGGTGCATCTCCCCGCGCCCCGCCACGTGGAAGGCCTCGGTGGAGTCCGTCTCGCGCACGCGCAGGGAGACGTCCTTGAGCGTCTCGCGCTGCAGGCGCTCGCGCAGGTTGCGGGAGGTGACAAATTTGCCCTCCTTGCCGGCGAAGGGCGAGTCGTTGACCGAGAAGGTCATCTCAATCGTCGGCGCGGAGATGGCGGCAAAGGGCAGCGGCTCGGCCTGCTGAGGCGCGCAGAGCGTGTCGCCGATGGTGACCTCCTCCATGCCCGAGATCGCAATGATGTGGCCTGCGTCCGCCTGCGCAACGGCAGCGCGGGAGAGCCCGTCAAACTGGTAGAGGTTGACCGCCTTGACCTGCCGGCGGCGCGCGGGGTCGTGGTCGTTGCAGAGCAGCAGCTCCTGCTGCTGCTGCACGCTGCCGCGCGTGATGCGCCCGATGGCGATGCGCCCGACAAACTCGTTGTAGTCGAGCGAGGAGACGAGCATTTGGAAGGGCGCGTCATCGGCCCCTTCGGGCGCGGGGATGTAGTCGAGGATCGTCTCAAAGAGCGGCGTGAGATCCGTGCCGGGCTGGTCGGGGCTCAGAGAGGCGGTGCCCTGCCGCGCGGAGCAGAAGAGCATGGGCGAGTCGAGCTGCTCGGCCGTGGCATCGAGCTCGAGCAGCAGCTCGAGCACCTCGTCGATCACCTCATAGATCCGCTGGTCGGGCCGGTCGATCTTGTTGACCACGACGATCACGCGGTGGCCGAGCTCCAGCGCGCGGGAGAGGACGAAGCGCGTCTGCGGCATCGGCCCCTCCGCCGCATCCACCAGGAGCAGCACGCCGCTGACCATTTGCAGCGTCCGCTCCACCTCGCCGCCGAAGTCGGCGTGGCCGGGGGTATCGACGATATTGAGTTTGACATCCTGATACCAGACGGCGGTGTGTTTGGCGAGGATGGTGATCCCGCGCTCGCGCTCGAGCTCGCCGGAGTCCATCACCCGCTCCACGGTGCTCTGGTTGGCGCGGTAGACGCCGCCCTGCTTGAGCAGCTGATCGACCAAGGTGGTCTTCCCGTGGTCAACATGGGCGATGATGGCAATGTTTCGTATCTGCTTTTGTTCCATAATTCTCCCTTAGCATGCCCCGCCGCGCGGGGGGTTTTCTGATTTCTGCGCCCCGGGGCGGGCTCTGCCGCCTGCGGGCGCGATATTTCTTCACAAATTAGATATTGTACGCTCTTTGCGGGAAGAATGCAAGAAAAACCCGCGCGGCTTATGGGCGGGCTTGCATCTCGCACTTGCATCCTGAAGCATTTTGGCAGAGGCCGCGCACGCGCACGGCACAGAAAACGCAAGGGCCGCGCGCCGCATAAAAGCCGCCGCGGGCGGGAGACTAGGAACACACGCCGCGCGCCGGGGCCCGCCAGGGGATTCGCAGGCCGCGGCAGGGAGAGGGAAAGGGGGCGCAAGCGATGGCGGAGGGACGGCGCACGGACCTCGCACTTGAGGCGATGCACCTGCTGCGCGAATCGGTGGAGGAGACGACGGAGCTTCCGGGCGTGATTGCCCGGGAGCGCTGCTACGCCGACTACAGCGTGACCACAGTGGAGATTCTCAACGCGCGCGGCGCGGCTTCGCTCGGCAAGCCGCCGGGGCACTACATCACCCTGGACATGCCAAGGCTCTGCGGGCGCGAGCGGGCCGATTACGTCCATGCCGCCGAGGCCCTCGCCACAGAGCTTGCGGCGCTGCTGCCGACGCCCTCCAAGGCGCCCGTGCTCGTGGTGGGGCTTGGCAACCGCGCCCTCACGGCGGATGCCATCGGCCCCAAGACGGTGGACTCGCTGCTCGTCACGCGGCATCTGATCGAGAATATGCCCGAGTATTTTGCCGACTTCCGCCCCGTCTCCGCGCTGGCCGCCGGCGTCATGGGGGACACGGGCATGGAGAGCGGGGAGCTGATCGCGGCGCTCGTGCGGCAGACGGAGCCCGCGCTTGTCATCGCGGTCGATGCGCTCGCCTCCCGCAGCGCTTCCAGGATGTTCACAACCATCCAGATCAGCAACACCGGCATCGTCCCCGGCTCGGGCATCGGCAACCACCGCATGGCCATCAATGAGGAGACGCTCGGCGTGCCCGTGCTCGCGGTGGGCGTGCCGACGGTGGTGGACGCTTCGACCTTCTGCCTGGACATGCTCGAGAAGAGCGGTCACCGCGTCGCGGATGCGGAAGCGCTTAGCCGGGCGGGGGAGGCGCTCTTTGTCACCCCGAAGGAGGTAGACCGCTTTGTTGCGACTCTCTCGAAAGTGCTCGGATTGGGCATTAGCCGGGCGCTTCATGTGGAACTTTCTGTGGAAGATGTGGAAGCATTCCTATTGTAAAGGGGAAAAACTTGACAAGATGGGGCAAAAAGCTGGAAAAACAGCCGCCCCCTCGCACTTGCGGCGAGGGGGCGGCTGCGCGCCGAAGAGGCGGTCGCTGCGTTCTCATTCCAGATTCAGGCGCTGCTGCAGGAAGTGTGTCGCGGTGAAGTAGAACACCGCGCTGGTGAGCACCTCAACCGCCAGAGAGACGAACATAGTCGTGTGATAGGCGGCTAAGGCGTCCATGTCGGAGAGATAGAAAAAGAAGCTGTCAAAACCGCCGCCCGCCAGGGTGATGAGGGAGAGCAGCTGCAAGGCCGTCCAGAAGCCGAAGAAGAGCACGATGGACAGGAGCATCTTGTGCCGGGCAAAGCTGTGGCCGATGGCGAGGGAGGCGTAGCAGAGAAAGCAGAGGCTCATATAGCCCACAAAGCTCACCAGAACCGTCTCCAGGAAGATGGCAGCGCCGTTGAGGGCGTAATAGGCGCTCAGTTCCGCCCAGAGCTGGCGGAAGAAGCTGAGAATCTCCCCGAGCATGCCCGTGCTGAAGGTCGCAATGAAGCCGACGAAGAGGCCTGAGAGGCTCGCCGCGAGCAGCGTTGCAAGAAACCAGACGGCGGCGGAGAGCGCCTTGGACCAGACGAGCTGGTGCACACTCACCGGCAGGGTGAACATGACATAGCCCTCATCGCGCAGGTAGTTGTTGCGAAAGCGCGAGACCATGAGCACGAGGACGACGACAAAGAGCGCCAGGAGGGAGAAGCCGTAAGAGAGGCTCAGCAGGAGGAAGAGCCCGTTGACAAAGAGCGACTCCACCCGATCCCAGAGGCGAATGGCCATGCCCATGAAGACGGAGAGGGGGAAGAGCACAACAAAGAGGGGGAGCATGATGCGCCCCATGGCACGCAGCTCGTGTTTTAAGAGTTTTCTTAGCATCGGAACACCTCCCGGAAGAGGGCATCCACGCTGCTGCCTTTTTCCTCGCGGATTTGATCCACGGTGGACTGGAGCAGAACGCTGCCCTGGTTGATGAAGATCACCTCGTCGAGCACGGGCTCCACGTCCGCAATCAGATGCGTGGAGAGGAGCACCGTCGCCTCGGGGTTGTAGTTGCTGAGGATCGTGCCGAGGATATAGTCCCGCGCGGCGGGATCCACGCCGCCGATGGGCTCATCGAGCAGGTAGAGCTTCGCCTGCCGGCTCATCACAAGGCAGAGCTGCACCTTCTCGCGGGTGCCCTTGGACATCTCCTTGACCTTCTGCTTCTCGCCGATGCCGAGGTTTCCGAGCATCTCCAGTGCGGCGCTGCGCGAGAAATCCGCATAGAAGTCCGCATAGAAGCCCAGCAGCTGCCCCACGCTCATCCACAGCGGCAGCGCGATGCGCTCCGGCAGATAGGAGACGAGCGCCTTGCTCTGCGGGCCGGGGGGCTTGCCGTCAATATAAATTTCGCCGCTCGTCGGCGCGAGCAGGCCGTTGGCGAGCTTGATGAGCGTGGTCTTGCCGCTGCCGTTGGGCCCCAGCAGGCCGACAATGCGCCCTGCCTCCAGAGAGAGGTTGATGTTTTTGAGCGCCTCGACTCTGCCGTAGGACTTACAAAGGCGCCTGCATGTGAGAATCTCCGCCATGGGCACTCCCCTCCTTTCCTGAATGCTTCTCTTCCTCCTCGCCCTGCTGCAAGAGCGCGAGAATGTCGCCGCGCTCGTAGCCGAGCTTGTTCATGGCAAGTAAAAACTGCCGGATCTGCGCCCTTGCGAGCTCTTGCCGCGCCTCTGTGATCATCGTCTTCTCCTCCGTTACAAATCGGCCTGCGGTGCGCTGGCTGAACATCAAACCCTGCTGTTCAAGCTGCGTCATCGCCCGCTGCATGGTGTTGGGGTTGACCCCCGCCTCGGCCGCCAGATCGCGCACGGAGGGCAATTTCTCCCCCGGCGGATACACGCCCGCCACAATGCGCGCCGTGATCTCCGCGACCAGCTGCGCGTAGATGGGTTGGTCGCTCTGAAACTTCCAGCTCATGAGACACCTCCTTGGGTGGGGATTCCCTGCCGCTTTCTGCGGCAGGGGCTGTGTTGCTGTGTTAGTGTATTAATCTACTAAGACAATAGCACAGCAGGACGGCGCTGTCAAGTCTTTTTGGGAAACGTTTTGCAGGGCACTCCCCGCTCTCCCCTGCGGCGCAGAAATACGAAAGAATCTTGAAATGTTTCTTGAAGCGGAACACCGCCTGTGATACCATACACGCAAGAGGCGCGCAGGGAGCCGCGCCGCCGCAGGGAGATAAAAACGGAATAGGAGCGTGAAGCATGGACGAGAGAACATGGATCCCCACGAGCAATCCGGCGTTTTTCCTCTACCGGGTGCAGCCGGTCTGGGAGGAGTGTGTGCAGATTGTGGCGTACCTCCGCCTGCTGGGCGAGCACCAAAAAACCCCCATGACGGACGACCCCGAGGCCGTGCGCGGGCTGATCGCGGCGGAAAAGTGCGAGGCCTACTTCGCCATCTATGGGGGCAGGCCCATCGGCCTGTGCGTTGTGAGTGAGTTCACGGCCCTCTGCGCGGGGATGACGGGGCTCTACATGGAGGGCTTTTACATCGAGGAGGCCTATCAGGGCAGGGGCTTTGGCCGAATCTTCATGGCCTTTCTCGCCAAGCGCACCCTCGCGCAGGGGCACGGGCGTTTTCAGTGGTTTTTGATGGAGGGGAACGAGACGGGCATGGGCTTTTACCGCAGCCTCGGCTGCCAGCCTGCGCCGGGCCTCCTCACCCTGCGCATGCAGGGGGAGCCCCTGCGGGCGCTCGCGGCGGAGTTTGCAGGCCCAACGGAAGCGCCCGCCGCAGACGCCGGGCGGTGATGGCTTGTTGACACGTGCAGTTCCAAACACAAAACGGGCAAGCAGCGCTGCTTGCCCGTTTTATGGTTGGATCGAAGCGCGGGCCGGGGCGCTTCGGGCGGCGGAACAATCCCGGCGCGCGGCGCCCTCCGGGGCTTTACTCCAGATCGGTAAAGTTACTCTGGGCGGTGGAGGTCAGGCCCGCGGCCACCTGAGACGCGCGGTCGGTCTTGCTTGTTCCGAGGAATTCCATCACAATGCACAGGACAATGCCGATCAGAAGGCCGATGGAGGGGTTCGGGCAGACGGCGATTGCGCCGCCGGTGAGGCCCGCGACACCGCGCTCGACATTGGTGCGGCACATACTGGTGCCGATATAGAAGCAGCCGAAGGCCTGAATCATCCACGTGAGTTCCATGGCCAGCGGCAGCATCGGCCGCACCAGAAAGACTGCCGGGAGGATCAGATGGCAGAGGGCCTTGGTGGTGTTGAAGGTGCAGGTGCCGTCAAAAATGGAGTCCATATTCTTGCGCCCGGATTTGTAGCGTTCCGTAAGCGTGATGGTCATGGCGCTCCAGAGCGGCCCGGCCAGGGTGCAGGTGGGGGTGAAGAGCCCTTCGATGAGATTGCGGATGCCGCAGCAGAGGTGCGTGCGGTTGACATTGATGTCGATCTTCTCATCGGGCCGGTATTCTTCCGCCTGTTTGAACATCGCCTTCGCACTCACGAGGTCGCCGAAGGCGATCAAATAGCAGGCAATCGCGATGGGGATGGCTTGCACCACAATACGCAGCGGCGGCAGACCAAGGCCAAAGATGGTAAAGCTGCTGTAAATTTCCTTCCACTGCGGCAGCGGGTTAAAGATTATACCGGGAAAGTCGAAGCTTGGCAGGGCGATCTCACCCACAATCATCCCCAAGATGCCTGCAAAAAGCAGCGCGGGGACAAAGCCCATTTGGCTCAGCCAGCGCACCACACGCGATTTGCTCGCGTATTTTTGTTTGCCGAAACCATAGGAGAAGAGGAAAAAGAGCGCCAGCAGCACGCCCACGGAAAAGCTGATGGGATTGGCCCAAAAGCCGTTCCCGCCCTCGGAGAGCGCCTTAAAGCCGTAGGTGCCAAGGCAGGCGGCGAAGCTGGAGCCCACCAGTATGCCCGCGCGCAGCGAACGGGGGCAGAGATTCACCAGCCGCTTGGCCAGGCCCGTCGCCCCTAAGACGAGGAAGAGAAAGGCCAGAATGAGCTCGAGCGAGATGAGGGCAAAAATGCGCTCTGTCCCATGGTATTGCAGAAGAAAGACCACCACCAGGGGGAGCGCGGGGGTGATCCATCCGCCAATGATGGGGTCCCCAAGGATGTTATTGAGCAGATAGAGAACTTCGTGAACGAACACAATGGCCAGCGCCATTTCAAAGGGCAGGCCAAAGATATCCTGCAGGTAGGCAATTGCGGCCGCACCCGTGACGAAGGCCACCATGGCCTGAAGCATTTCCGGATAGCTCCACCTCCAGTGAAGGAGCGGAAGGCGAATCTTAAAGACACCCAAAGGGATATAGGGCTGCTCCTCGCCGTATGCGCGTTTTTTTCCTGGCAGTTTCATGATCATTCTCCTCCTGTTATTTCGCGTGTTTCCCGCTGTACTTGCGGATGATTTCTCTGGCAACCTTCACCTTTTTGACGCAGGCATCCATGGCGCTTTGCTCCAAGTAACGGTGCGCTTCTTCTTCGCTCATTTTCAGCTTTTCCACCAGAAGAAGCTTTGCCCGGTTGATCAGGCGGTCATCCTCCAGCTTGTGCTGGAGGATCTCTGCCTGGCTCTGCAGCTTTTGGATGCGCAGCTGAAAATTCAAGAGCAGGTGGATGGTTTGCGTGAGCAGGTGCCCGTCAAGGGGTTTTTGCAGGGTGACAATGCCCATGCGCTCTGTTTGATATCGGCTGCGCTCGAGCTCGTCCCGCCGCATGAGAAGAATGGTGCCAAAGCCCGTGGAGCGGCTGCGGGTCAATTCAGTCGCGAGCGCAATGCCGGCATCCTGCCCGGGGATGACATCGATCACAACAATATCCATATCTGTTTCAATCAACAGACTCTTGGCCTGCTTGCTGTTCTCCACGTGGATCACGGGGGGGAGCCCCTGCATGTCGAGAATCGCGGAAACGCTCCTGGCCGTCTCTTTGTTTTCGGAAACCAGCAGGATATTCGCGGACATAAATTGCGGTGACATAAACCTCCCCCTCTTTTCTGCTTGCGCACAAACAAGCCGTAATCGAACATACTTGCAGAACGATCCATGCGCCCGCTTGCAGGGGCAGGGGCGCAGGGCGGGTGCTCTTGGCCGGGGCGGGCCTTGTTTTGCTCCGCAAACGCAGATCTCAGCGAAAAAGAAGGCCTTTACACAGCGGCATTCAAAAAAGAGAACGCCGCCGGTAAACGCCTTTGCCTACCGACTATTTTTTTATGTTTTGATAATAAAATTATAATAAATAACAGGAAGTTTGTCAACGCTTGAACGCCAATCTTCGAATCGCTGTGCGGCGAACAGCCCGCCGGATTGGAATACGGCGGGCTGCTCTTATGGGAGAGAGAATGAGAGAGAAACTGTAAGATTCACGCGGCGTCAATATCAGCCGATGGGGGTTCTTGTCTTGTTCTGCATCGCTTCCAGTTCTTCCTCCACAGCGGGGATTTCGCCGGCGGTTTCCTGGAGGCCGTCAAGAACGGCAGCCATGCGATCGCTCTTCTTCGTGCCGAGGAATTCAACCACAACACAGAGGACAATGCCGACAACAAGGCCGATCGTGGGGTTGGCCGAGGTGGCGATGATGCAGGCCGTAATGCCCGCAATGCCGCGCTCGATGTTGTTGCGGCAGAAGGTGATGCCGACATAGAAGGAGCCAAAGGCCTGGATGAAGAGGGTCAGCGCCATGGCCAGCGGCAAAACGGGGCGGATGAGCGCCATGAGCGGGATGCAGCAGCAGCTGAGCCACTTGACCAGGTTGAAGGTGCAAGCGCCGCCGAAGAAGGAGTACATATTCTCCTTGCCCGTTTTGTAGCGCTCGGCGATGGTGACGGTCATGGCCGTCCACAGGGGGCCGGACATGGTGCAGGTCGGGGCGAAGAAGGCTTCGACAATGTTACGAATGCCGCAGCAGACGTTCGTGCGGTCCGCATCAAGGTCGAGATCCTCGTCATCGCGATACTTTTTCGTGTCGTTGAGGAATGCGTGCCCGCCGACGATGTCGCCAAAGGCGATGATATAGACCATCAGCGCCATGGGGGCCGCTTCGATGAAGATGCGCAGCGGCGGCAGGCCAATGCCAAAGATCGTCAGGTTCTTTGCGGCATACACGAGGCCCGGGAAGGCGTTGAAGACAATGCCCGGCGTGTCGAACACGGGCAGATTGATCTCCCCGATGAGCATGCCAATGACGTAGGCGATGAGCAGGGCGGGGACAAAGCCCAATTTGTTGACAAAGCGGACAATGGGATTTTTAGATGTAATCTTCACCTTGCCAAAGCCGTTGGAAAAGAGCAAGAACAGGGCCAGGCAGACGCCGATGGAGAAGGTGAAGGGCATGGCCCAGAAGCCTTTGCCGCCGGCTTCCAGGGTCTTAAAGCCGTAGGTTCCGATGGCGGCGGACATGCCCGCGCCCAGAAGGATGCCGCCTTTGAGGGAGGACGGACACCAGTTGACCAGTTTACTGCCGAGTTTAAAGACGCCGAGCACAACGTATAAAATGCCCAATAGGAGCTCCAAGGCCAATAAGGCCCACATCTTATCGTGTATGCCCTGTGCGCGGTCGTAGGGGAAGCGCTCGAGATAGACAATGATCAGGGGTATGGCCGGAGTGATCCAGCCGCCGATCAGTGCGTCGCCCATCATGTTTTGCCAGAGATAGAGCAGTTCGTGGACAATGACAATCGACAGCGCGACTTCAAAGGCCAGATCGAACTGGGTTTCCAGATAAACCGTAGCAGCCGCTCCTGTCATGAAGACAAAGACGCCCTGAATGGCTTCTGGAATTTCAAACTCCCAGTGAATCAGGGGCAGCCGGATTCGGAATATGCCGGCCTTGATATGCGGCTGCAATTTCCCGTGCTCTCTCTGCGCGGTTTTAAACATCAATGGCATGATATAACCCTCCTCTTTTTCGAATATTCGCAACTGTTTGCAGTGTGTGACGGATGATCGCCTGCAACTCTGCCCGCTTGGCTTCCCTCCCTTCCCAAAAGAAGAACAAAAAAAAGACGCCACCGGACACAGGGCATAACACGCCCTGTGCATCGGTGAACGTCATTGTTCACGTCATGATAAGCAGCAGACACCATTGCCTGCTCTAAATTACTTTACTTATACCACAGGCGCTTGCGCCGTTGTGGTATATGGAATCTAATCAGGTATAAGATCAGATTTTTGGACATTGTACCACAAGTTCTCCCGGATGTAAAGAGAAACTTTATCTATTTTTAATCACATGCTAAAAACGGCGCAGGCGGAGCGGATTCGAAGACCTTCGGCAGGAAATCCCGGCCTCCGGCGCCCATCCCAGAGCCCCATTTTTTCCGCGCGCTGCGCAAACTTATTCTTGCAATTTTCCGGCGCTTCTGCTATAATCTAATCCTGCGCGGATTGCCGCGTCAGTAAATGAGCAAAATTCCGCGCAGCGGGCTCCGCGCGGAGTGGACGAAATGCAATTCATTTGCCGGCATCTGCCGGGCAAACACGGAGGAGGTGTTTGATTTGCCAAATATTAAATCTGCCCAGAAGCGCGTGCAGGTGATCGCCGCGAAAACAGCCAAGAACAAGGCCACCAAGAGCGCCCTGAAAACCCAGCTGAAAAAGTTTGAGGCTGCCGTTGCCGCAGAGGACCATTCGGCGGCGCAGCAGGAGTACAAACTGGCGGTCAAGGCCGTTGACCAGGCGGCTTCCAAGGGTCTGCTGCATTCCAACAACGCAGCGAATAAAAAGAGCCGCATGACCCTGCGCCTCAACCAAATTGCCCACTGACACACTCGGATGAAAACCGTCTGCGCTGCAGGCGGTTTTTTGTGCTTTATTTTTCCCTCCCCCGCTTTACAAGCGCAGCAAAGCTCTGTTATAGTAGGGCAAGACGCGCCCCGTTCCGCGCGGGGAGCGGATCAGCTTGCCCGCTTTTGGGAAGACTCTCAGCAGAGGCTTCTGCGGGCGGATGGCGCGGCGGCAGGGTCTTTGCCCGCGTGCCGCCGGGGCCGAAACATGGGAGGGATTTTATGCGCTACGAAGAATTAGGCTGGCCGAAGCGCGGGCGGCTCTGGCTGCGCATTCTGGTGCGCACTTGCCTGATCGCTCTGAGCCTTCTGCTTTTTTTCAAGCTGGGCCTGCCCCTGCTCTCCTTCTGCATGCCCTTTGTGCTCGCGCTCATCCTCACCTGGCTGTTAGAGCCGCTGGTGCGCGCGCTGGTTCTAAACACGCCCCTCTCGCGCAAGGCGCTCTCCATTCTGGTCATCCTGCTCATCTGCGGCATTTTGGGCGGCGCGCTGGCCTGGCTGGGCTATAAAGTCGTTCTGGAGGTCTCCGTGCTCTCGGAGAACTGGAGCGCCGTCTGGGGTGACATCTCCGGCGCGGTGGCGCAGGCCTCGCAGTCCGCCGAGCGGATCATGGCCTACCTGCCCGCCCCCCTGCGGGATGCGCTCGAGGGCGCGAGCAAGGATCTGGTCACCTGGTTCACAAACCTCGGCACCAGCTCGCTGCTGCCAAAAACCACCTCCGTGGCGGTGAAAATCCCCTCGGTGGTGCTCTCGCTGATCTTCTTCCTCATGGGCACCTATTTCATCATGGCGGACTTTCCCCGCATCGGCAAAGTCGTCACCAACTGGATGCCTGTGAACATCAAGGCTTTTTTCCGCTTTCTCGGGCGGACCTTTCAGATCGCCTTTGGCGGCTACATCCGCGCGGAACTCCTCCTCTCCCTGGTGGTCTTTGGCATTCTGCTGCTGGGCTTCTTCCTCATGGGCCAATCCTACGCCTTCCTGCTGGCGCTGCTGCTGGGCATCATGGACTTCATCCCCATCATCGGCGCGGGCACGGTGATGGTCCCCTGGGCGCTCATCAAGCTCGCCCTTGGCGACTGGCAGACCGCTGTGATTTTAATGGTCATCTGGGGCATCATTGTCGTCTTTCGCCGCGTGGCGGAGCCGCGCTTTCTCGACAGCCAGACCGGCCTGCATCCGCTGCTCGCGCTCATTGCCATCTTTGTCGGCCTCAAGTCCTTCGGCGTGCTGGGCATGGTGCTCGCGCCGACGCTCTTTCTCGTGGCGATGAACGTCTGCGCCTCGGGCGTCTTTGACGGGCTGGTGGCGGATGTCTCCCTCGCCTTTCGCGACCTCTCCGCCTTTCTGGGCAGCTGGCGCAAGGACCTGCCGCCCGAGCCCGAGGAGGGCAACCCCTTTGCCGCGCCGCCCCCGGAGGAGCGCGCGCCGCACGAGGACACACCGGAGGATCCGCAGGCACCGGGGAGGGGCGAATAGCGGCGGCAGAGTTCAATTTTTATCTGATTTTCTGTCATAATTTTTTCATAAATCGCGGGTATACTAGAGAAGATATCCGCCGCAAGACCGGATCAACGCGCGCGGCGGCACACTTCCCTCTCAAGGGGAATACCATGAAGATGAGATTGGAGGGACTGTTTTTTATGAGTGAATGGACACATCCGCAGCCCGAGGAATCGCTATCCCGGCAAACGGAGCCCGTCAGCGCTGAGGCAGCGCCGGCGGAGGGGCAAGGCCACAGCGGGGCGCCGCCCCGGTTTTCCCTGCGCCTTCTGGCGCTCTGCCTCTGCTGTGCGCTGCTCGGCGGCGTCGGCGGCGCAGCCTTTCTCAGCTTTGCCCCGCAGCGCGGCGGCACAAGCATCCTCTATGAGGGCCTGCGCCCGGAGGTAGTCTTTGAGTCGATCTCCACCGAGCGCAGAGAGCCGCTGAGCATTCCGGAGATCTACGCCGGCTATGTGGACGCCTGCGTCGGCATCTCCGTGGACATCGTGACGAAAAACTTCTTCGGCCAGACGGTCACGGGCGCGGCGGCAGGCTCGGGCTTTGTCGTCACGGAGGACGGCTACATCGTCACCAACTACCACGTGCTGGAAAACGCGAACTCCATCACCGTCTCCTTTGTGGACGGCAGCTCCTACCCCGCCAGCTACATCGGCGGCGATGAGCAGAGCGACATTGCCGTGCTCAAGATTGACGTGAGCGGCCTGCACCCCGTCATCATCGGCGACTCGGATCAGATGAACGTGGGCGAGCGCGTTGCGACGATCGGAAACCCGCTCGGCGAGCTGACCTTCTCCCTCTCGGACGGGGTCGTCTCCGCGCTCGACCGGAGCATCACCCTTTCGGATGCCTCGCGCATGAACATGCTCCAGACCAACTGCACCATCAACTCGGGCAACTCCGGCGGCCCGCTCTTCAACCCCTACGGCGAGGTCATCGGCATTGTGAGCGCCAAATACTCCTCCTCTGCGGGTGTCTTCAGCGCAGAGGCGAGCGTGGAGGGTCTCGGCTTTGCCATCCCGATGAACGACGTGAAGGAACTGATCGCCGACCTCATTGAACAGGGCTATATCAGCGGCCGGCCCTACCTGGGTGTCTCGGTCAAAACAGTGGAAGAGAGCGTGCAGCGCTACGGGATCCCCGCCGGTGCGGAGATCATCTATGCCGTGCCGGGGCTTGCCGCGGCGAAGGCGGGGCTGCGCGAGGGCGACATCATCACCGCCGTGAACGGCAGCCCCATCCGCTCAAACACAGATCTCATCGATGCGAACAGCCAGTACCAGGCGGGCGATTCGGTAGAGATGCGCATTTTCCGCAACGGAGGCGAGCTGACGCTCTCCGTCACCTATGACGAGAAGAACAACGCAAATGAGCAGCGCCACAATGACTATGCCGCGGGGCGCGCGGCGGAAGAAGAGACGCAGCAGGGTGAGCGGCGCGAGGGCGGAGAGCTCCCCGGCGAGCTCCTCCCCGATGGCTATGGGGATTCCTATGATCACTTTTTCAACTGGTAGGTAATTTTCTTATTGACCTTCCTGCGCGTCCATGCTACAATGTTACCTCGTATGACGAGCGATTTCGTTTCGCCTGCCGTCAAACCGTTCGCAGCGCAGGCTTCTTCTCCCCCCTGCCGCGCTTGCGCTGCACGCGATATTATCCATGAATCAGAACGCGCTGGCGTTCATGCGAAAGGATTGGAACCCATGAATTATCAGAAAGCTTATGCCCTCCTGCTCGGCAGCATGTCCAATGCGATTGACGAGCTGAATAAGTCCACCATTCTCTCCGTGGAGATGGAGAACGCGGTGAAGATCTTGAAGGAAGCGCTGGAAACGGCGGAAGAGATGTACTTAGAGGCATATTGACAGCGAGAAACCCCCCGGTGATTCTGAAGTGCACCCCAAACGTTAGACAGTATGATAAACTGTTTAATGGAAGGGGTGCATTTTCATGCCCAGAGGAAAGCCCAACAAGCGCTATACAGGAGAATTCAAGCAAAAAGTAGTAGAAACAATGCGATCAGAAGGCATGAGCTACAAAGAAACGATGCGTCAATTTGAAATAGGAGACCATCATATCATTCAGCGTTGGGAGCGAATCTATCTGGAGGAAGGCCTTGAGGGGCTATGCATAGAGCGACGTGGACGGAACAGCAAAGGGTGGCCTTTGCAGCTGGATAAGGTGGTGGAAGAAGATTTGATAGCAGAGAATCAGCGGTTGCGTGCGGAGAATGCCTACCTAAAAAACTTGCAAGCCTTGGTTTTGGAAAACGAGCGACACCGGCAGAAAAAACGCAGGTGATTTCAATGCTGAGGCAAGAACACACTTTAACCCTCCTGCTCGAAATTGCGAACGTGCCTCGTGCAACCTACTACTATCACGCCAAGCGGCAAAGCAAGCCCGACAAATACGCTGACATGAGAGAACAAATCACTCATATTTTTTATGAACACCGTGGCCGATATGGCTACCGTCGAATCACGATGGAGCTGCACAACTGCGGCTGTGTCATCAACCACAAGACGGTGCAGCGGCTTATGCGGGAAGAGAACCTGGTCTGCCGGGTTCGGATGAAAAAGTATAAGTCCTACAAGGGTGAAGTGGGCAAAATTGCACCCAATCTTCTGGAGCGCAACTTTGAGGCAGAGAAACCAAACCAAAAGTGGGTGACCGACGTCACAGAGTTTCATTTGTTTGGGCAAAAGCTGTATCTCTCGCCGATTCTGGATTTGCACAGCCAGGATATTGTGAGCTATACCATTTCGAAGAGACCTGTTCTCTCCATGGTGACCCAGATGCTGGACAATGCATTTCAACAAATTCCGGATGACACCATTCTCATTCTTCATTCTGACCAAGGCTGGCAGTACCAGCACGAGCAGTATCAACGAATGTTGCACAAAAAGGGCATTCGACAGAGCATGAGCCGAAAGGGTAGCTGTTTGGATAACGCTGTGGCAGAGAATTTCTTTGGCCATCTGAAAAGTGAGCTGTTGTATTTGCAGAAGTTTGACTCCTTGGAGCATTTTGAGCGCGAACTGATTGCATATCTCGACTACTACAACTACCGCCGCATTAAGGCAAAGTTGAAGGGCTTGCCGCCTGCGGTTCACAGACAACAAGCCCTTCAGGCTGCTTGATTTTATATTTGTCTAACTTTTTGGGGGCAGTTCATTCCACAGAAATCACCGGGGGGTTTCTTCTTGCGCAGAAGTCCTCTCAGCCCGCTTGCAGGTAGGCCTCAATCTCCGCAAGGCCGGTCTCCTCAAAGACCTCAAAGCGGTGCAGGTGGAAGAGGCTCCCCGGGTCACCCCGCACGATGGGGTTTCTGCCCGGGCTCACGATCAGGGAGGCGCGGATGCCCTTTTCCTTGAGCACCTGCTCCGTCTTCTCGTTGTACTTCCCATAGGGATAGGCGAAGGCGAGGGGCGGCGCACCCCAAGCGCTCTGCATCTCATAGATAAACTGGGTCAAATCTGTGTGAAAGAGGCTGTAGTGCTGGCCGGGGATCTCGCCCTCTTTCGGCAGGACGCCCTTGCGGTAATCCGCCCCGTCGTGTTCCTCCGACTGGTGCATGTTATAGGTGTGGCAGCCGAGGGAGATCACATCGCGCCAGTCCTCCGCCTCCTCCCAGCTAAAGTGCGGGATGATGGGCATATCCGTGTCGCGGTAGGTGTCTTTCCCCATGGACACGCCGATGACGAAGACCGTCGCCTGCTGCCCCCGCTCCCGCAGCAGCGGCGCCGCGTGGGTGAGGTTGCTGCGGTAGCCGTCGTCAAAGGTGAGCAGCACCGGCCGCTCGGGCAGGGGCACACCCTCGTCCACATAGGCAATCAGCTCCTCAAAGCCGACGGTGCTATAGTCCGCCTCGTCCAGAAAGGCGGAGATCTCGTCAAACTTCCGCGGGGTGATCACTGTCTCCGCCTTCAAATCCTCGTCGATGTGGTGGAACATCAGGATCGGCAGCTGCACCTCCTGCCGCAGCACCTGCCGCGGCGCATGCTGCGTGTAATCCTGCACCTCCGCGCCGCTGCCGCCGCCGCCAAGGGCCAGCGCCAGACAGAGCGCCGCCGCGCCTAAATGCATCCCATCTCCCCCTCTATCCCGCCGCGCACCCGGCTCCTATTCACCGCCGCTGGGCTTTCCGCCGCCGCTGCGGCGCGGCCGCCTGCGCCAATATCCTCGGTTCTTCTTCTCGCCGCTCTTCTCCGCCGGCTTGTCGGCTGCGGGCGGCGTGCCGCCGGAGGCAGGCTTCTCCGCCGCGCCCCGGCTCGTCTCCTTGCCCGCTGCGCCGGGTTTTCTGCTCCGGCGGCTGGGCGCTTTGCCCTCTTTCGGGGCGGCTTTTCCCGCCTCCTCGGGGGCTTTTGCCTCCTTTTTCACGGGCTTGCCCTCAGGCTTTTCCGTGCGGGCGGGCTTGCCCTCGCGCGGCTCCTTGCGCGCGCCGCGGGAGCGCCGGCTGCGGCGCTCCTGCTGCCCCTCGCCCTCTCTGCGCGCGGGGGGCGGGGCGGGGGCGGGCGCTTCCTCCGCCGGGAGCGCCTGCAAAAAGGCCTCCAGCCGCTCCGTCTGCTGGGCGGAATTTACCGCCTCGCTGTCCTCTTCCGCGCGGCGCAGGCTGCGCAGCACTTCGGGCGGCGGGGGCGTGTAGTCCTCCGGGCGCTTGCCCTTTCCGGCGCGGATGACGCGGATTTCGCTGTTGTGATAGGTCTTCAGGCTCGCCGGCTCGCTGTCGAGCCGCACGCGCACCTTCTCGCGCAGGGTGTGCACGCTGATGATGTCGCCCACGCCGTCAGGCGTTTCCACGAAGGAATCCGCCCGGGGGCTGGTCTTGAGCAGGTCCTCATAGGCGTGCTGCTCGTATTTCAGGCAGCACATGAGCCTGCCGCAGGTGCCGGAGATCTTCGTCGGGTTGAGCGAGAGGTTCTGCGTCTTGGCCATCTTGATGGAGACGGGCTGGAATTCCCGCAAAAAGCTTGAGCAGCAGAAGGGTCTGCCGCAGATGCCAAGACCGCCGAGCATGCGCGCCTCGTCCCGCACGCCGATCTGCCGCAGCTCGATGCGCGTGTGGAACACCGCCGCGAGATCCTTCACCAGGGCGCGGAAATCCACCCGCCCTTCGGAGGTGAAGAAGAAGAGGATCTTTGTCCCCTCAAAGCTGTACTCCACGTCCACCAGCTTCATGTCCAGCCCGTGCTCCTCTATCTTCCGCTGGCAGAGGGCCATCGCCTCCTGCTCGCGCTGGCGGTTGCGCGCGAGGGTCTCATAGTCCTCCGGCGTTGCCAGGCGCAGGATGGGCCGCAGCGGGGCGACGAGTTCCTGATCCGGAATCTCGCTGTTCGCGCGCGCGCAGGTGCCAAATTCGATCCCGCGCGAGGTCTCTAAAATCACCCCCTGGCCGACGGCAACCGCCAGCCCCTGGGGGTCAAAATAATACTGTTTGCCTTCGCGTTTGAAGCGAATGCCGACAATTTCTGCCATACTTGCTCCTTCTGCAAGCCCCGCAGGGCAGGCAGCCAATCCCGCAGCGCCCGCTTGAGGGCAGGGGAGATCTTCGGCGTGCCCGCCAAGGGGGCGGGTGGATGGTATCATACATTTCGGCGCGGATGCCGCCGGTTTAGAGCAGCTTTGCCATGAGCATCCCCGCCAGATGTCCGGGGCTGATGTTGCTCTCCGCCGCCGCGCGCACCGCAGAGAGCGTTTCGATCGCCGCGAGCAGGCGCGGGGCCTCCGGCCCTTCCGCCGCCACAAGCGGCAGGAGCAGCCGGCGGCACGCCTCGAGCATCGCGCGCAGCTCTTCGCGCGTTTTTCCCTCAAGCTGCACGAGAAACTCCAGCAGCGCCGCGGCATCGGCGCCCTCGGAGAGCAGCGCCGCAAAGCGCTGGGCGAGCGCGCCGGGCGCTGTGGCAGCCTCCGCCGCCGGGGCTTCGTCCCCCTGCCAGCGCACAAGCTCGCAGCGCGAGCGCACCGTGGGCAGCAGCGCCTCGGGCGCGGCGGCTTCGAGGAAAAAGGCGGCGTACTCGGGCCCCTCCTCCAAAAGTTTGAGCAGCAGGTTTTGCCCGCCGGGGCTCATCTGCTCCGCCGGCAGCAAAAAGAGCTTGCGCTGCGCCTCGTTGGGGCGGATATGCGCCTCCCGGCGCAGCCTGCGCAGGGTCTCCATCTTGATCGCGCCGCCCCCCGCGCCGGGGCTCGAAACATCCGGGTGGATACCCGCGGCGGCCTTTCGGCAGTGCAGGCAGTGCCCGCAGGGGATCTCCGCCGGCGCGGCCGCGCAGAGGTAGGCCATCGTGAGCCGGCGCGCGGCGGCGGCGCGCCCCTCCCCCGTGAGGATGAGCGCGTTTGGAAAGCGGCCCGCGCGCAGGCGCTCTGCCAGCGCCGGGGGCAGCTGCGGCTGCCTGCTCATCGCGCTGCAAAGGCGCGCCGAAGTGCCGCGCAGCTCAGGGAGAGCGCGGCGCGGCTGATCTGCGCCTCGGGCGTTCCAAGCTCAAAGCAGTGGTAGGCGCCGGGGAAGATATGCCCCTCCACCGCGACACCCGCCGCCATGAGCCGCTGCCAGAAGGCAATGTTTTCATCACGCACGGGGTCGAGCTCGCCCACGTAGGAGAAGAGCGGGGGCAGCCCCGCGAGATCGGCGCAGCGCGCCGGAACGTCATAGGCAGTGAGCGGACGCTCTTGGGGCAGGTAGCGCGCCCAAGAGGTCTTGTTGTTCTCATAGCACCAGAGCTTGCGGTCGGTGATGGCGCGGCAGGAGGCCGTCTCCATCCTGTTGTCGAGCTCCGCGTAGAGCGGCATCTGCAAACAGAGGGCGGGGCCGCCGCGCGCCCGCGTCATCATCGCAAGCGCCGCGACAATGGTGCCCCCGGCGGAGAGACCTGCCGCCGCAATGCGCGCGGCATCCGCGCCGAGCGCCTGCGCCTCTCTCTCCACCCAGCAGAGCGCGGCAAAGGCATCCTCCACGGGGGCGGGGGCGCGCCACTTGGGCGCTAAGCGGTATTCCACCGAGACGACCAGGCAGCCGGCCTCCTTGACATAGCGCTGGCAGAGCGCCTCCTGCCGGTAGACCGTGCCGAAGAGGAAACCGCCGCCGTGGAAAAACAGGAGCACCGGCAGCGGCTCCTTGCGCCCTGCCGGTTCGTAAATACGCAGCTTCACAGGGGGCGCGCCCGCCGCGCCCTCGATCTGCGTCTCCCAAGTGTGGACAGCGGCATCGGGCTTGAGCGCTGCCAGCTCCTGTGCGTTCATCCGGGAGACGAAGTCCTCCAGATGTTCAAAGTCAAAACCCGGGGACGCATCATACCAGGCACGAAGCTCCGGGTCGATCCGTGTACGAAAATCAGCAGGCATGCCTTCTCCTTTTTTGGTGGGGGGTTGAATCGCTCGAGCGGAGTGAATCCACCCTTCGCTACGCTGCGCGGTAAGTTTAATCGCTTGGCTGAACTGAATTCAGCCTGCACTACGCTGCGCGGCTCGCCCTGCGGTTATTATAATCGCTCGGGCGGAGTGAATCCGCCCTTCGCTACGCTGCGCGGCTCGCCCTGCGGCTCGCTGTGGGGGGGTGAATCGCTTATCGCTTCAATAGCTGTGCTTGCCCTTGCTGTAGGCCACCACCGTGCGGCGGTTTGGCTCCGTGCCGGTGGAGTAGGTGAGCACGTCCGGAAAGTCCTGCAGGGCCTCGTGGATGACGTGGCGCTCATAGGCGTTCATCGGCTCTAAGGTGATATTCCGGCGGTATTTGACCACCTTCGTCGCCACCTTATTGGCCAGCCGCTTGAGCGACTCCTCCCGCTTGGCGCGGTAGTGTTCCACATCAATGTGGATGCGCACGCGCTTGCTCCGGTTGCGGTTGACGCTGTAGCTGCACAATTGCTGGATCGCGTCGAGCGTCTCGCCCCGGTGCCCGATCAAGGCGCCCAGGCGCTCCCCCTCTAAAAAGACCTGCCAGCCGCCCTCCTCTTTCTGGGAGATGCGAAGCTCTGCCTCCACCTCCATCTGGGCGAGCAGGCCGACTAAGAAGCTTCGAATCTCCTCCTCCGGCGAATCCGCGGCGGGCTGCGCAGCGGCGGCGGGTGTCCCGGCGGGGGCCGCCTTCTTGCGTGCTGGGGCTTCTGGGGCTGCGCGCGGGGGTTTCGGCTCCGCGCGCTCTGCCGGCTCCGCCGCTGCCGGCGCGGGGGAGGGCGCCCTGTTCTCTGCTTTGGCGGCTGCGGGTTCCGATTTTGGGGCTTCGGGCTTCCGCGCCGACTCGGGCACTTCATAGCTGAGTTTGACCCGGGCGGGCTTTGCGCCGATGCCAAAGACACCGCTCTTGGCGCGCTCGAGAATTTCAACGGAAACATCGTCCCGCTCGAGACCCAGGCGGGTCAGAGCAGAGGCGATGGCAAGCTCTTCGGTCTTTCCGCTTGCCTCAATGAATTCAATCATGGCATTCTGCCTCCTTGATGATACCATACGCTTCTCGCGGGGGCGCTGCCCAAGGGGGCGGCAAGCTCCGCCCGCGCCCTGCCTGAGATCGGAATCATATGGCTGATTTGGGGCGCACTGCGCCGGCCCGCCTAGTCTTCGCCCGCTTCTGCCTCATCCGCCGCGGCGGGGTCAGCGGGAAGTTCGGCGGGAAGTTCCTCTGAAACCGCCTGTGTCTCTGCGGCAATTTCTGCCCCTTCGGCGGCTTCCTCTCCAAAGAGAGGCTCTGCCGGCAGCGGCGGCTTCATAGCGGGGTTTTCTTCCTCCGCGCCGCGCTGCCCCTTCTTGCCGCGCTTGGCGGCAAGCTCCGCCTGCCAGGCCTCGCGCTCCGCCCGCTGCGCGCGGATGATGTCATCCGGGTCGCGATAGGGCGTGACGGGGTAGCGGTCTTGGTCGAAGGTGCGGCCCTTGGCATAGGCGCGCACGCCCACGCGGCTCTCGGAGATGCCGTCTGTGCTGAGCTTGCGCTCCATTTTAATGCGGCGGGCCTCCTCGGCCTTTTTCTTCTTTGCCTCCGCTTCGCGCTTCTTTTTATCGCGCTCCTCTTCCCGCGCTTTGGCGGTGCGCTCCTCGGCCAGCTTGCGCATTTCTTTCACATGCCTCTTGAGAATGCCGACGGAGACGAACTCCTGGACAATGGAGAGAAAGGCGTTGGCCGCCCAGTAGACGCCCAGCGCCGCCGGGAGGGTAAAGCCGATCCAGAGGGAGAGCAGGGGCTGCATGATCATCATCTGGCGGTTGGTCTTATCCTGCTTGGTCACCGTGCCGAGCACGCGGCGGTTGATGGCGTTGCTGACCATCATCGACCCGAGCGCCAGGAGCGCCGAGAAGATCGGAATCAGGAAGAGGCCAAGGCCGCCCCAGCTAAAGCCGTCCTGCCAAAAGCTGAGCTTTGGCACCTGTGAGAGGTTGATCCCAAGGAAGGTAAAGTCAATGGGGCCGCCGCGGCTGGCAATCTGCGCGGCAATGTCCGGCAGGGCCGCCTGCACCTCAGAAAAGCGGTCATAGACCTGCTGGGCGATGCCCAGCTGCAGGCTCCGGCTGCCGCTCTCCTCCCCGAGGATGAACTGCACGAGGCGGGCGAGCTGGTTCCCGTCCCCAGAGGTGCTCAGGCCCATCAGATAGGTAAAGGGCTGGCTGATGATGAAGAAGAGCGCCATGAGAACGGGGATGGGGATGAGCGACCAGAGGCAGCCGCCGCTGGGCTTGACCCCCTCCGCCGAGTAGAGCTTTTGCAGCTCCTCGCTGTAGCGCTGCCGGTCGCGGCTGTATTTCTGCTGCAGATCCTTTTGCCGGTCGGACAGGCGGCTCATATCCAGCATGCTTTTTCTGCCCTTCATGGAAACCGGGAAGAGGACGATCTTAAAAAAGAGCGCAAAGAGAATGATGGAGAGCGCATAGCTTCCGGTGAGCGAGTAGAACCAGCCCAGCAGCAGCGCAAAGGGTTTTAAGATAATAGTCATGTGTTAGAGTGATCCTCCGAATCTTGGATGGTGAGAGACCGGGCGCAGCGCGCGCAGCGCTCAGGGGACAGGATCATATTCAATGGTCTCTTGCTTGTGAAAGGGGTGGCAGCGCAGAATGCGGCGCAGCGAGAGATAGGCGCCCTTGCCCGCGCCGTATTTGGACACGGCCTCAAGCGCATAGGCGGAGCAGGAGGGGATGAAGCGGCAAGTGGGCGGCTTTGCCGGGGAGAGAACGCGGCGGTAGCCACGGATCAAAAAGAGCAGAAGTGTTTTCATCTCCCCTGCCCCTCCGCCGCCTCGCGGCGCAGCAGGCCCGCCTTCTTCGCCGTTTTCAAGAGGCTCTGCTCCAGCTGCGCATAGCTGCTGTATCGCGCGCGCTGCCGCGCGACGATCACCAGATCATAGCCGGGCAAAAACCGCCCCTCGTTCCGGCGGTATGCCTCACGCAGGCGGCGGCGCAGCTTGTTACGCACGACGGCGTTGCCAAGCTTGCCCGAGACGGTGATGCCAAGGCGGCTCTCCGCCGAGCCCGTCCTGCGGTAGTAGAGCGCGAGGAAGGGGGAGACCTCACTGCGGCCCCTGGCGTAGAGCCTTCGAAATTGCCGGTTCTCTTTTAAGGACACGGTGTGTTTCACAGACTCACCTCAGGCCTTTTCTTCCCGCCGGGAAACACGGCTCCATGCTTCGCAGGGGCGGTGGAATTTCCATCCTCCGCCCCTCTGCTGTTTCGAACACCGCTGCCCCCGCGCGAGAGCATTAATGGGTCAGGCGTGCGCGGCCGCGTGCACGGCGCCGTGCCAGCACCTTGCGTCCGTTGCGCGTTGCCATGCGCTTGCGGAAGCCGTGCTCTCTGGAGCGCTGACGTTTTTTGGGCTGATAAGTTCTTGTCATGGTGATACACCTCCCGTATCCGAAATACATAATCTGGCGCCTGGCGCAGATGCCGCGCTCCGCAGCCCCCGCCGCAAAAGACGGGAAAGGGGCGCAAGAGCGCTTGCAGCGTCAAGCGGGCGCGGCAGACTTTGCCGCGCTGCCACAGGGAGGGCAAAGACGGCTCCCCCCATTGACGCACAAGAGGGCGCAGGCCGCCCACCACAACAGCCGCGGGTGCGCACTCTGCTCCCCCGGCTGCGGTCGTCACAAAAACGCCAAGCCCTTCCGCAGGCTTTTGGCGGGGCGCGGGTTTGCGCGTTCCCCCGCTGCTGCTGCGGCAGCTGGCGTGACATACATTATAGCGGAAGGAAAAAGGCCCTGTCAACATCATTTTTTCCCCCTGGGGGAGAAATTGGCCGCATCTGATAATTTTTATACGAAATTCTCCCCTTTTCCCTTGTGCGCGGCATGCTTATTTGTTATAATTGTATGCATGTCTAATCGTTCGTTTTTCATCATGATTGAGGGAGTGCGTGCATGAATACTGCGCATGAGGTTTGGGAAAAGGTGCTGTCCATCATGGAAGGGGAGATGACGGCCACCACTCTTGACACCTGGTTTGACGATAGCAAGGCCATCGCCCTGGAGGAGAGCCGTTTTCTTCTCTTCTCCCCCTCCCCCTTTAAAAAAGGCATCATCGAGAGCCGCTACCTGCCCATGGTGAAAGCGGCTTTGTTTGAGCTTTTTTCTTCCGACTTTGAGGTGCTCGTGCTCGGGGAGGGCGAAGTGGAGCAATACCTCCCGCAGGCGGCTCCCAAGAGCTTCCTGCCGGGGACGGAGGAGTACACCTTTGAGCGCTTTGTCGTGGGAAACTCCAACAAGTTTGCCCACGCGGCGGCCATGGCGGTGGCGCAAAACCCCGCCCAGAACTACAACCCCCTGTTCATCTACGGGGACTCGGGCCTTGGCAAGACCCACCTGCTCTACGCCATCGCCCACACGATCCACAGCGAATACCCGGACTTTCGCATCGTCTACATCCGCGGGGACGCCTTCACCAATGAGCTCATCCACGCCATCGGCGGGGGTAAAAACCAGGAGTTCCGGGAAAAATACCGCTCGGCGGACGTGTTTTTGATGGACGATGTGCAGTTCATCGCCGGGCGGGACTCCACGCAGGAGGAGATGTTTCACACCTTTAACAGCCTCTATGAGGCGAAGAAGCAGATCGTCTTCACCGCAGACCGCCCGCCGAAAGAGATGCTCCGGCTGGAAGACCGGCTGCGCACGCGCTTTGAGTGGGGCCTTCTGGCGGACATACTCCCCCCCGACTACGAGACGCGCATGGCCATCATCCGCAACAAGGCCATCCGCATGGGCGTGGAGCTGCCGGAGGAGGTGCTCACCTATGTGGCCGAGAACATCACGGCAAACGTGCGGCAGATTGAGGGCACGGTCAATAAAATCCTCGCCTACCGGGATTTGCTCGGCAGCAGCGTAGACCCCAACACCGTGCTGCGCGCCGTGCGGGACATGTTCAAAGACCCCTCGGAGTTTCTCCCCTCGGTCGATGTCATCATCGAGGAGGTCTGCAAGTTCTACTCCATGGATGCCGATCTGCTCCGCGGGCAGGTGCGCACCAAGGAGGCCACGCAGGCGCGGCAGATCGCCATGTACTTAATTCGAAACATGACCAGCCTCTCCCTCAAGGAGATCGGCCGGGAGTTTGAAAACCGGGACCACTCCACCGTGCTCCATTCGATCGACCGGATCGAAAAGCTCAAGAAGCGCAACCCCGAGGTGGAGGAAATCCTCAAGGATATCAAGACGAATATCAACGCGCGCTACGAGTGAGCGCGGCGCGGGTTTTCCACAGAAAATGTGCAACTGTGGAAAGCAGCCTGTGGACAACTTATTCCCGTGTTTTCCCACTGTGGAAAACTCACCCAATTGTCCACAGCCCCTGTGGCCGCGCGCTCCCTTGCGGCACAAGGCCTTGCGCGGGTTTTCCACATATTCGCGCCCCCTACTACGGTTACTGTTTTAAATCCCTCTCCTTCTCTCCTCCGCGCTGCGGTTTTGATTCGCTTTAATGCGGGAAAGAGGCACTGGAGGGTGGCGGGGCGGCGGGCAGATTGCACTTGGAAAGGAATGAAGGTATTGAAGTTTCACTGTGAAAAAGCGCTGCTGCAGGCGGCGGTTTCCACCGCGTCAAGAGCCGTGAGCGCGAAGAGCTCCATCGCGGCGCTGGAAGGGCTGCTTCTTGAGACGGGGGAGGGCACCCTCTCCGTGACGGGTTATAATCTGGAGACGGGCATTCAAACCCGCGTGGATGCCGAAATTGGCGAGGAGGGCGCGCTCGTGCTCCCGGCGAGACTCTTTGGCGACATCGTCCGCAGACTCCCCGACGATATGGTCAGCGTGAGCGTCTCCAAGCTCATGGTCAACATCCGCTGCGGGCAGAGTGAGTTCAACCTCATCGGCATAGACCCCGAGGAGTTTCCGGAGCTGCCCGTGATTGACCGGCAGCACGCCTTCTCCATCCCGGAGGGGACGCTGCGCGCCATGCTCGCGGAGACGCTCTTTGCCGTGAGCGACAACGAGAGCCGCCCCATCCACACGGGCGCGCTCTTTGAGGTGACGGGGACGCATCTGCGCATCGTCGCGGTGGACGGCTTCCGCCTCGCCCTGCGGCAGGAGCCCTTGCAGGAGAGCGAGGGGGTCTTTTCCTTTGTCGCCCCCGGTCCTGCGCTCTCGGAGCTGGAGAAGATCGCAAGAGACTCGCAGGAGGACGCGGCGAGCATCACCATGGGCGCAAAGCACATTATTTTTGAACTGGGCCGCACCCGGCTCATCTCCCGCCGCTTGGAGGGGGAGTTTTTGGCCTGGGAGAAGGCGGTGCCGCGGGATAACCCCATCCGCGTGCTGGCGGAGACGAAAGCCCTGCTCGCAAGCGTCGAGCGCGTCTCGCTCATCATCAGCGAGCGGCTCAAGAGCCCCCTGCGCTGCCGCGTGTCGGACGGGGAGATGTTCCTCACCAGCCGCACGCCCACGGGCGACGCCTTTGACGTCTGCCTCATCGAGGGCAACGGGCAGGAGCTGGAGATCGGCTTTAACAACCGCTATATGATTGACGCGCTGCGCGCCGCCCCGGCGGAGAAGATCTGCCTGGAGCTCTCCACGGCGATCTCGCCCTGCGTCATCTCCCCGGCGGAGGGGGAGGAGCATTTTCTCTACATGGTGCTCCCCGTTCGCCTGCGGACAGAGAACGGCTAAGAGGAGGCGCGAAGGCCAATGGAGATCGAAATTCACACGGACTATATCAAGCTCGACGCGCTGCTCAAATACGCGGGCGCCGTCGGCACCGGCGGGGAGGCGAAGCTGCGCATTGCAGCGGGCGAGGTGCAGGTCAACGGGGAACCCTGCCTGATGCGGGGGAAAAAATTGCGCAAGGGTGACCGCGTCCTCCTGCAGGGCGAGGAGTATGTCCTGCGATGAGAGTCGACTCCATCCGTCTGGACGGCTTTCGCAACTACGAGGACTTTGAGACGGATTTTTCCCCCCATGTGAACCTCATTGTGGGCGAAAACGCCCAGGGGAAGACGAACCTGCTCGAGGCCGTCGCCACGCTCTCGGGCGTGCGCAGCCACCGCGCCGCCAGCGAGCGCGAGCTGATCGGCTTTTGCCGGCAGGAGGCGCGCATCCGCGCGGAGATTGAGAGCCGGGGGCGGGCCTTTGAACTGGACATCAGCCTGCGGCGCGGCGGGCGGCGGCGCATTCTGGTCAATCAGGTGAAGAAGAGCAGCCTCTCGGAGCTCTCGGAGTATCTGCGCTGCGTGCTCTTCTGCCCGGAGGACTTGCAGCTCGTGCGCAGCGGGGCGGGGGAGCGGCGGCGCTTTCTTGACACGGTCATCGCCCAGCTGCGGCCGAAGTATGCCGCGGCGCTGCGGATGTATAAGCGGGCGCTCGAGCACAAGACGCGCATCCTCAAAGACGGGGCGGCGCAGCCCGGGCTCTATGAGGTCTTAGACGAGTTTAACATCGCCCTTGCGCGCAGCGGGGCGCTGCTGATCCACTACCGGGCGCATTTCATCCGCAAGATGCAGGCGCTCGCCGGGGAGATCCAGCGCGACTTCTCCGGCGGGCGGGACGCACTGCGGTTGGAGTATCAGACGGTTTCAAGCATCTGCAACCCGGAGGATGCGCCCGCAGAGCTCTACCCGCAGCTCTTGGCGCATCAGGCGCGGCTGCGCGCGGCGGAGCAGCAGAGCCGCCAGTGCCTCTCGGGGCCGCACCGCGACGAGCTGCTCTGCTACCTCAACGAGACGCCCGCGCGGCAGTTTGCCTCCCAGGGGCAGACGAGGACGATCGCCCTCTCGCTCAAGCTCGCGGAGCGCAGCCTCCACCGGGAGGATTCCGGCCAGTGGCCGGTGCTGCTGCTCGACGATGTGCTCTCAGAGCTGGACGCGCGGCGGCAGGACTTTGTCTTAGAGCGCATCCAGGGCGGGCAGCTGCTGCTCTCGGGCTGTGAAGTGCCGGGGGGGGTGGGCACGGGGGCAAAGCTCCTGCGCATTGAGAACGGGCGGCTCTGCTAGCTGTTTGGGGAGAGGGATGGTTATGTATCTGCATTTGGGGCAGTCCTTTGTGATTGCCAGCAAAGACATCATCGGCATTTTTGATCTGGACACGGCGAGCTACGAGCTGCGCACGCGGGAGTTTTTGGAGCGCGCCGAGCGCGCGGGCCGCGTGATCACGGTCTCAACGGAGCTGCCGAAGTCCTTCGTGCTCTGTGCGCGGCGGGGTCAGGAGCCGCTGGTCTATATTTCGGCGCTCACGGCACAGACGCTGCTCAAACGGCAGCTGCTCGGCAGCGTGCAGAGAACGGGGCGCTAGGAAGCGGATTTTAGGACAGCTTGTGAAGGGAAGAAGATAATGGATCAACATGAGCACAATCGAACAAGCGTCGATCACGAATACGGCGCATCTGAAATTCAGGTTTTAGAGGGGCTGGAGGCCGTGCGCAAGCGGCCGGGCATGTACATCGGCTCCACCTCCGCCTCTGGCCTGCACCATCTGGTCTACGAGATTGTCGACAACGCCATTGACGAGGCGCTCGCGGGCCATTGCAGCGAGATCTCCGTTGAGATCTCCGAGGGGAACCGCATCACCGTCTGCGACGACGGGCGCGGCATCCCGGTGGACGTGCAGGCGCAGACGGGCAAGAGCGCCCTGGAGGTGGTCTTCACCATCCTCCACGCGGGCGGCAAGTTTGGCGGCGGCGGCTATAAGGTCTCCGGCGGGCTGCACGGGGTGGGCGCTTCCGTCGTCAACGCGCTCTCCGAGTGGCTGGAGGTGCAGGTGCACAAGGAGGGCCGCTGCTATGAGATGAAGTTCTCCCGGGGCGAGGTGACCCAGCCGCTCACCGAGATCGGCCCAACGGAGCTCTGTGGCACGGTGGTGCAGTTTCTGCCCGACGCGGAGATTTTTGAAGAGATTGACTTTGACTACGACACCCTCTTCAAGCGCATGCGCGAGCAGGCCTTTCTCAACGCCGGGCTTCGCATCCGCACGGAGGATAAGCGCCCCGGCCGCGAAACGCAGGACGGGATGTATTACGAGGGCGGCATCCGCGAGTTTGTCGGCTTCATCAACCGCAACAAGACGCCGCTGCACAACGAGATCATCTACATGGAGGGCGAGCGGGAGGACTCCATGGCGGAAATCGCCCTGCAGTACACCGACGGCTACAACGAGATCGTCCTCTCCTTTGCCAACAACATCAACACGGCGGAGGGGGGCATGCATGAGGAGGGCTTCCGCCGCGCCCTCACGACGACCATCAACGCCTATGGCCGGAAGACCGGCCTGCTCAAGGGGGAGGAGCGCCTCTCCGGGGAGGACTGCCGCGAAGGGCTCACCGCCATCATCTCCGTCAAGCTCATGGAGGCGCAGTTTGAGGGGCAGACGAAGTCGAAACTCGGCAACTCCGAGATGCGCACGCTCGTCTCCGCCGTCGTCTCGGAAAAGCTGGAGATCTTCCTGGAGGAGAACCCCGCCGCCGGGCGCATCATCTTAGAAAAGGCCATCACGGCAAGCCGCGCCCGCGAGGCGGCCAAGCGCGCGCGGGAGAACATCCGCCGCAAGAACGCGCTCGACGGGGCGCGGCTCCCCGGAAAGCTTGCCGACTGCAACGAGAAAGACCCTGCCCTCACCGAGATCTATATCGTCGAGGGCGACTCCGCCGGCGGCTCGGCAAAGCAGGGGCGCGACTCGCGCTTTCAGGCGATTCTGCCGCTCTGGGGCAAGATGCTCAACGTCGAGAAAGCGCGCGCCGACAAGGTCTACGGCAACGACAAGCTCATGCCCGTCATCACGGCGCTCGGCGGTGGCATCGGCGAGGACTTTGACGTCTCCAAGCTGCGCTACCACAAGGTCATCATCATGGCGGACGCCGATGTGGACGGCAGCCACATTCGAACGCTGCTGCTCACCTTCTTCTTCCGCTTCATGAAACCGCTGATCGAGGGGGGCTTTGTCTACTCCGCCGTGCCGCCGCTCTATAAGCTCGAGCGCGGAAAAACCGTGCGCTATGCCTACTCCGACGAGGAGCGCGACCGGATCTCCGCCGAGATACGCGGGGACAACCCGAACGCGCGGGTGGAGATCACCCGAAACAAGGGCCTCGGTGAGATGAACTTCACCGAGCTCTGGGACACGACCATGGACCCCGAAAAGCGCACGCTCAAGCGCTTCACCCTCTCGGACGCCGTGGCGGCGGATGAGATTTTCACCCTTCTGATGGGCGAGAAGGTGGAGCCGCGCCGCGAGTTTATCGAGGCGAACGCGGGCCGCGTGGTGAACTTGGACTATTGACGCGCCGGCAGGGCTGCGTCCACAATTTCCGAAACTTTGGGGAAGAAAAGCGGGAAGCCCCGCCCCCCCTTCCGCCTGTGCCTTGGGCGGGTTTAAGAGCGCTTCGGGGGAGAGAATTCCCCGAGGGGCGAGATTGGAAGCCTTCCCCCGCCCGGCGGCGGAACGCTTGCAATGCGTGGACTGGGAGAGAAGGATTTCCCATTTGGAAAAGAGGAACTTATGGCTCAGAAGGATAAAAATAAAGACATTTCATATCAGAACCAGCTCATCAAACAGGTGGATCTGCGCAGCGAGATGGAGATGGCCTATGTGGACTATGCCATGTCCGTCATCGTCGGGCGCGCGCTGCCGGACGTGCGGGACGGCCTCAAGCCCGTGCACCGGCGCATTCTCTACTCCATGTATGAGAACGGGCTGAGTTTTGATAAACCCTATAAAAAGTCCGCCACCTGCGTGGGTGACGTGCTCGGCTCCTACCACCCGCACGGAGACGCCTCGGTCTATGACGCGCTGGTGCGCCTGGCGCAGGATTTTTCCATGCGCTACCCCCTGGTGGACGGGCGCGGAAACTTCGGCTCGGTGGACGGAGACCCCCCCGCCGCCTACCGGTACACAGAGGCGCGGATGCAGAAGCTCAGCGAGTACATCATGCGCGATCTGGAAAAGGACACGGTGGACTGGGACCCGAACTTCGACGAGTCGAAGCAGGAGCCCCGCGTGCTCCCGGCGCGCTTTCCAAACCTCTTGGTCAACGGCTCCTCCGGCATTGCCGTCGGCATGACGACCAACATCCCGCCGCACAACCTCACGGAGGTGATCAACGCCTGCATCTGCGTGATCGACAAGCCCGAGGCGGATTTGGGCGACCTGATGGAGCACATCTCCGGGCCGGACTTCCCCACCAAGGGGATGATCCTCGGGCGCGCGGGCATCCGCTCGGCCTATTCCACGGGGCGCGGGCACCTGAAGCTGCGCGCGCGCGCGGAGTTTGAGGAGTTCGGGCAGGGGCGCACCGCCATCATCGTCACGGAGCTGCCCTATCAGGTCAACAAGGCGCGCCTGGTCGAGGCGATTGCAAACCAAGTGAAGGAAAAGCGGCTTGAGGGCATCTCCGATCTGCGGGACGAGTCCGACCGGGAGGGCATGCGCATCGTCATCGAGCTGCGGAAGGACGCGAACCCGCAGGTGGTGCTCAACCGGCTCTACGCCCAGACCCAATTGCAGACCACCTTTGCCGTGGTGCTCCTGGCGCTGGTGCAGAACCAGAAACAGCCGAAAATTTTAACCCTGCGCGAGATGTTGGACGAGTACCTCGCCCACCAGAACAATGTGGTCACGCGGCGCACCATCTACGACCGCCGCCGCGCCAAGGAGCGCGCCCACCTGCTGGCGGGCCTGCTCATCGCGCAGGACAACATTGACGAGGTCATCCGCATCATCCGCGCAAGCTTTGACAACGCGCAGGAGCGCCTGATGGAGCGCTTCGGGCTGGACGAGATTCAGGCCAAGGCGATTTTGGAGATGCGCATGCGCGCCCTGCAGGGCATGGAGCGCGCGAAATTGCAGGCGGAATTTGACGACCTGCAGGAGAAAATCACCTATTACGACAGCCTGCTTGCCGACCCGCAGAGGATTCAGGCCGTCGTGCGCGAAGAGCTCATCGAGATTCGCGACCGCTTCGGCGACGCGCGCGCCACGGAGATCAGCATGGTGGTTGACGACATCGAGGAGGAGGACTTGATCGAGGAGGAGGAGTGCATCTTCACTCTCACGGCGGCGGGCTATATCAAGCGCCTGCCCTCGAGCACCTACCGGGCGCAGCGCCGGGGCGGCAAGGGCGTCTCCGGCCAGTCCCTGCGCGAGGAGGACTATGTGGATACGCTCTTCACCGCCTCCACCCACGCCCATATCTTCTTCTTCACCAGCGCCGGGCAGGTTTATCGGAAAAAAGGCTATCAGATCCCCGAGGCCGGGCGCACGGCAAAGGGCAGCAATATCATCAACATTCTCCCCCTGGAGCCGGGCGAGCGCGTGACGGCGATGATCCACCGGCGCGAGCAGGATGAGAACGGCTTCCTCTTCATGGCCACGCGCAAGGGAACGGTCAAGCGCGTGGAGATGTCCGCCTTCCGCAACATCCGCGCGAGCGGCCTGCGCGCCATCACCCTCGAAGAGGGCGACGAGCTCATCAGCGTGCGCGAGACGGACGGGGAGATGAACCTCATCCTCGCGACCCACCAGGGCATGGCGATCTGCTTCTCTGAAACGGATGTTCGCCCCATGGGCCGCAGCGCGATGGGCGTGCGGGGCATCCGCCTGCGAAAGGGCGACTATGTGATTGGCGCGGCGCGCTGCTGGCCGGGCAGTTCTCTGCTGGCCATCACCGAGCAGGGCTTTGGCAAGCGCAGCGACATTGACGCCTACACCCGCGGCGGGGACGGAACGCCCCAGCGGCGCGGGGGCTACGGCTTGCGCGCCTACGGGGTCAACGAGAAAACCGGCCTCCTGGCGGGGGTGAAAGTCGCGCGCGAGAGTGACGACATCCTCATCATCTGTGACGACGGCACCATCATCCGCATGCCGGTGACGGACGTGAATGTCTACGGGCGCACGGCGCAGGGTGTGCGCTTGATGCGCGTGCCGCCGGGTGCGAAGGTGATCTCCATCTCCCGCAGTGAGGCGGAAGAGGAGGACGAGGCGGAGAGCACGCCGGAGGCCGAAGGCGATGCCGGCGCAGAGGCTGCGGAAGCGGAGCTTGCCGAGGAAGCCGCCGCGGCGGTGGAAGAGAGGGCGGAAGAGCCTGCAGAAGCGGAGGAAGCGGATGGCGAGGGCTGAGAAAAAGACCGTCCTCATCCACACGGACGGGGCCTGTTCGGGGAACCCCGGCCCCGGCGGCTGGGCGGCGATTCTGCGCTTCGGCCCGCACGAGAAGGCCATCTCCGGCGGCGAAGCGGAGACGACCAACAACCGCATGGAACTGCTCGCGGTCATCCGCGCGCTCGAAGCGCTCAACGAGCCCTGCCGCGTGGAGCTCTATTCCGACTCGCAGTATGTCATCAACGCCTTGGAGAAGGGCTGGGCGCGCCAGTGGCAAAAAAACGGCTGGAAACGCAAGACCGGCCCCGCGCTCAACCCCGACCTCTGGGAGCAGCTGCTCGCGCTCTCGCAGCGGCATGAACTACAGCTGCACTGGGTGCGCGGCCACGCGGACGACCCCTATAACAACCGCTGCGACGAGCTGGCCGTGGCGGAGAGCCGGAAATTCCGCAGATAAGCGGCAAAGACCTTCCTCGCATGAAAAATCCCCTTGCACCGTTCGCCTTGAACGGTGCAAGGGGTTCTCTTGTTCTCCGGGGGCTTCCGCCGGATCAAAAGACCACCACGGCGGTGTGATGCGGGATGTGCTCAAAGATCCACCAGGCGTCCTCATCATACATGCGGATGCAGCCGTCGCTGATGGGAAAGCCGATGCGCGGGTCGATCATCTTCGTCATGGCGGGGTTGTACTTGCGCGAATGGAAGGCCATCTGCGTGTATCTGGCGTTTGTGAAGTTGGTTACCGGGTGCACATTATAGGTGGAGGTGATCCAGCCTCTGGCGCTGCGCCCCGTGATGCTGTAGAAGCCGACGGGGGTGCTGTGCCCGCTGCGCCCGCTGCCCATCAGGCAGCTGCGGATGAGCGACCAGTCGCCCGCCTTGCCCTGGAAGATGTTCACGCGCTGGTGGCTCAGGTTGATCCAGATCAAATACTCCGTCGGGCTGCCGTAGCCCTTGGCGTTGATCCAGGCGACTTTGACACTGTCCTCATAGTCGTGCTCCAGGGCCCACTCAAGGGTGTAGTCACCCTGATAGCCCGTGCTGACCTGCGAGAGCGCCTCCCTGTCGTAATAGGCGTTGGCGTAGTTCTCCAGTGTCACGGAGCGGCGCAGCTCCGCGCTGCTCTTGCTGCCGAAAAAGTCCCGATACGTCAGCTCGCAGCGCAGCTCGCGCTGCGTCTTCATCGCGCGCTTGTACTCCACGGGGTAAGTGAAGGCGAAGGAATTGCCCTCGGGCGTGACCAAGCCCTTCTCGCTGTGGAGCTTTTCCCCGTCGAGATACCAGTCGAGCGTTAGCTGCCGGGGGAGGGGATTGCTAACTTGGACGGTGAAGCGCAGCGGCGCGCCGATGGGGAGCCACTCCGGGGCGCTGCCCTCAAGCGTCAGGCCCGCGATGCCGGGGTCGGTCTCATCGGCCTGCTCTGCGGGGCTCAGCTTCTCGGAGAGGATCTCATAAGAGCCGTGATAATGGGTCAGCGTTGCGATGCTGCCGCTGCCGGAGAGCGTGCTGCTGCCGCCATAGAGCAGCAGCTCCGGCAGGGGGCTGTTGAGCCGCAGCTCCGTCTCGCCAAAGAGCAGGATCTGCTCAAGGCACTGCGCGTCCACGGTGACCTGCCCCTCCCCCCGGAGGATAAGGGTCTTGACCGCACCGGAGACGGTGACGGCGCCCCTGTGTGAGTCGATGATCAGTCTCTCCACAACTGCGCCCTCTTTTGTGGAAATGTGCAGCGTCTCCCCGTTTCCGCCGCCGATGCGCAGCGAAGCAATGCGGGTTTCGCCGCGCAGCTCCAGCGCGCTGAGTTCCTGCGAGAGCAGGTGGAGGGACTCGGCCTGCGTGTCCCGCAGGGTCAGGGCGCTGCTCTCACAGTCGAGCAGCAGGGGTGCGTGGAGTATTTTCCCGCCCAGATCCACCGCGCCGCTCAGCCGCGCGCCGCCCGTTTCGGGCAAACTGTCCGCATCGGCATCCAGATGGGGGACGATGCGCTCGAGTATGGTGACGAATTCCGCCCGCGTGAGCGGCGCATAGGGCTGGAGGCGGCCCTCATAGCCCTGCAGGTAGCCCGCCGAGAGCAGAAAGCCGATCTCCTGCCGCTCCCAGTCGGAGCAGTGGCCGAGATCCGCATAGGCGGAGAGCTCGGGCATCTCCGCCCCGCCGCGCAGCAGAAAGGCGGCATTGAGCATGTGGAAGAGCTCCAAGCGCGTGAGCGCCGTCTCCATCCCCGCTGTGTCGCCCTCGCCGACGAGGCCGAGAGAGAGCCCCTTGCGCAGCGCCTCGGCGTACCAGTCTCCGCCCTCGGGCAGTTGCAGCGCGAGGGAACTCTGCTGCTGCGCGCGCAGCAAGCGCGTGAGCACGGTGAGCGCCTCCGCGCGGTTCACGGGGGCATCGGGCCGCAGGCTCCCGTCCTGAAAGCCTTGGAGCAGGCCGTGTTCATAGGCCCAGCGGAGCGACTCCGCCGCCCAGTGCCCGGCGACATCGGGAAAGGCGTCAAAGCCCTCCGGCAGCGCCTCCGCCGCCTCCGCCGCCTCTTCAGCGGCTTGCGCCTCAGCGGCCGCGTCCTCTTCGGTGGCCTCTGTTTCCGGCTCGGCGGCGTCCTCCGCCCTGTCGAAGTCTGTCGCTTCCTGCGGGGTTTCCCCTTCCTGCGCAGGGGCGGAGACTTCCTCTGCTGCTGCCTCGGCGGGGAGGGCTTCGGCTGCGGGAGAGGCGGGTGCTTCCGCCTCCTTGTGGGCGAGGGCGGTGCCCTGCAGGGCAAAGAGCGCCAGCAAAAGGCTCAGGGCGAGGAGAAATCGTTTCCTACGGTGCAAGGAGCATCCCTTCTTTCTATCTATCGTTCTATCGACCTTGGGCTCTGCGTTCTGCGGCTACCGGGCGGTGCCCAGAGGCAGAGGCTGAAAAGACGGTGGATGTTTCACGTGAAACATTGCAGAGAGAACCCGGGGGTGCAGGGTCTCAGCCCTCCGCTTGGGGCCGGAACGCGAGCCCCAGCTCTTCGAGCTGTTTCGCCTCGACGGGGCTTGGGCAGTTGGTCATCAGCTCGGCGGCGTTTTGCACCTTCGGGAAGGCGATGACATCGCGGATGCTCTCCGCGCCCGCCATGAGCATGCAGAGCCGGTCGAGCCCGTAGGCCAGGCCGCCGTGGGGGGGCGCACCGTAGCGAAAGGCGTTGATCAGGTGGCCAAACTGCGCCTCGGCCTGCTCCTTCGTGAAGCCGAGCGCCTCAAACATCGCCTGCTGCACTCCGGGGTCGTGGATGCGGATGGAGCCGCCGCCGAGTTCCACGCCGTTGAGCACGATGTCGTAAGCCCGCGCGCGGCAGTTGGCGGGGTCGAGGCGGAGCTTCTCCACATCCTCCGCCATGGGCGCGGTGAAGGGGTGGTGGACGGCGCTGTAGCGCCCCTCCTCTTCGTCATACTCAAACATGGGAAACTCCGTGACCCAGAGGAAGCGGAAGTCCTCTGCATCGAGCAGGCTGAGCTGCTTGGCGCAGGCGCGGCGCAGCTCTCCGAGCGCGGCGAAGACGACGGAATCGCGCGCGTCTCCGACGATGAGGATCAAATCCCCGTCCGCCGCGTCGGCGCGCTGCAAAATCGCCTGCTGCTCGGCTTCCGTGAGGAATTTCTGGTAGGAGGAGGTGACCTTGCCCTCGTGCAGGCGTGTCCAGGCGAGCCCCTTCGCGCGGTAGGTCTTGACGAATTCGCCCAGCTTGTCAATTGCCTTGCGGGGGAAGTCCGCCGCATGGCCCTTGAGGTTGATCAGCCGCACGCTGCCGCCTTCGGCGACGGGGGCGGAGAAGACCTGAAAGCCGCAGTCCTTCACCAGATCGGAGATGTCGCAGAGCTCAAAGCCGAAGCGCAGATCCGGCTTGTCCGAGCCGAAGCGCGCCATCGCCTCCTGCCAAGTGAGCCGGGGGAAGGGGGTCGGCACTTCCACGCCGAGCTGCTCGGCAAAGAGCCGCCGGAGGTAGCCCTCCTGAATGGCGATGATCTCATCCTCGTCGGCAAAGGAGAGCTCGAGGTCGATCTGCGTGAATTCCGGCTGGCGATCTGCGCGCAGATCCTCGTCGCGGAAGCAGCGGGTGATCTGCATGTAGCGGTCAAAGCCCGCGAGCATGAGCAGCTGCTTGTACTGCTGAGGCGACTGGGGGAGCGCATAAAAGCTGCCGGGGTGCACGCGGGAGGGGACGAGGTAGTCCCGCGCGCCCTCGGGGGTGGATTTGGTGAGCATGGGGGTTTCGATCTCATAAAAACCCTGCTCATCAAAGTAATCCCGCGTGATTTTCGCGATGCGGTGGCGCGTGGCGAGCATGCGCTGCATGGCGGGGCGGCGCAGGTCGAGATAGCGGTACTGCAGCCGCAGGGCGTCGTGCGCCTGCACGTCGTCCAAAATTTCGAAGGGCGGGGTCTCGGCGGCGGAGAGGATGCGCAGCTCGCTGACGTAGAGCTCCACCTCACCGGTCGGCAGATCGGGGTTTTTCGACTCGCGCTCGCGCAGCAGGCCGCGCGCGGCGATGACGTATTCGGGGTGGAGCGTGCCCGCCAGCTGGAAGACGGCGCGCTCTGTTGCGTCGTCAAAGGAGAGCTGGAGGATGCCGCTGCGGTCGCGCAGGTCGGTAAAGATCAGCGCGCCGAGCTTGCGGCTGCGCTGCACCCAGCCGCAGACCTGCAGGGTCTTCCCCGCGTCTTCGAGCCGGAAGCTGCCGCAGTAGCCGCTGCGGCGGAAGGGTTCCAGTGTTTTCATAGTCTCAGTCCTTTTGATTGTTAGAGTGCGGGGCCGCTTCCGGCTCCCGTATGGGCGCTTGGGCGGGGCGATCGCGCAGCTTATCTTCCAGATGGCGGCAGGCAGCCTCCAGCGGCAGGCGCTCTTGGGCGCCGCTCTGCATATCCTTAACGGTCACGCTGCCCGCGGCGATCTCCTCCTCGCCCAAGATGGCGACGAAGGGGACGGCGAGCTTGTCCGCGTAGCTCATCTTCGCCTTAAACTTGCGCCCCTCCGCGTAGAGCTGGGTGCGCAGGCCGCTCTGCCGCAGCCGGGTGGCAAGGGCAATGGCGGGGGAGAGCTCCGCCGTCATCGGCAGCACGAGCACATCGCAGGGCGCGGTGGGGAGCGCGGGGTTGAGATAGCCCTGTTCCTCCAGCACGTAGAAGAGGCGGGTCAGGCCGATGGAGATGCCGACGCCGGGGAGTTTTTTGTCCGTATAATAGCCCGCGAGGTCGTCATAGCGCCCGCCGGAGCAGACGGAGCCGATCTCCGGGTGGTCGAGCAGCTGCGTCTCATAGACGGTGCCGGTGTAGTAGTCGAGCCCGCGGGCGATGGTCAGATCGAGGGCAAAATGCGTCTCCGGCACGCCGAAATCAGCGAGATGCTGCGCAACGGCCTTGAGCTCCGCATAGCCCTCGTCAAAGCGCGTATTGCGGCCCAAAAAGCCCTCCAGATAGGAGAGTACCTCGGCATCCGTGCGCGCGCGGGAGGAGAAGTTGAGAATCTGCCGGGCGGCCTCTTCCGCAATGCCCGCTTGAAGGAGCAGCGCTGCGACCTTCTCCGCGCCGATCTTGTCGAGCTTATCGACGATGCGCATGATCTCCGCCGCCTCGGCCTGCAGGCCGAGAATCTCGTAAAAGCCGCTGAGAATCTTGCGGTTGTTCACGCGGATGACGAAGCGATGGAGGCCAAGGCTCGTGAAGCTGCGGTAGATGATGGCGGGGATCTCCGCCTCGTTGAGGATGTCGAGGCTGCCGTCGCCGATCACGTCGATGTCCGCCTGATAGAACTCGCGAAAGCGGCCGCGCTGCGCCCGCTCGCCGCGGTAGACCTTGCCGATCTGGTAGCGGCGGAAGGGGAAGGGCAGCTCGTTGTAGTGCAGGGCGACGTATTTGGCCAGCGGCACCGTCAGGTCAAAGCGCAGCGCGAGATCCGCGTCGCCCTTCGTGAGGCGGTAGATCTGCTGCTCGGTCTCGCCGCCGCCCTTGGCGAGGAGCACTTCACTCGCCTCCATGAGCGGCGTGTCGAGATTGTGGAAGCCGTAGAGCCGGTAGGACTCGGCAAGAAGCGCAAGCATGCAGTCAAACTGCGCCTGCCGCTTGGGCTCCAGCTCCAAAAAACCGGAGAGGGTTCGGGCTTTGATTCGCTTCATAAGAGATCCTTCCCACGCGCATGCATGCGCTGTCTGCGCGTTTTCTGTAAAGAGTATGGAGCCGCAACGTGCCCGCAGGGGGCGCATGGCAGCTCTGAAAAAGAGCTTTCGCTTCACAAAAAGGCGTGAAACGAAAGCTGTGATGGCAAATTGGCCCCGCGCGGCAAGCCCCGCCGCTAGACCGTGACGGGTTTTCGCGAGGGGTTGATGATCTCACGCCAGTCCAAATCGCCGCGCTCCAGGCCGTGGATGAGCATTTCGGCGGTGGCGACGTTGGTGGCGAAGGGGATGTTGTACTGGTCACACATCTGGTTGATATACTTGAGCTCCGCGTCCAGATCGCTCGACTGCGGGTCGGAGAAAAAGAAGACCATGTCAATCTCGTTGTAGGCGATGCGCGCGCCAATCTGCTGGCTGCCGCCGTGCGCGTGGGAGAGGAAGAGGCGCACGGGAAGCCCCGTCGCCTCCGCGACAAGGCGGCCCGTCGTGTTCGTGGCGCAGACGGTGTGCTTGGAGAGAATGCCGCAGTAGGCAATGCAAAACTGCACCATCAGCTCTTTTTTGCGGTTGTGGCTGAGCAAAGCAATGTTCATAAAAATCCCTCGTTTTAACGTATCTTCATCAGCGGCAGCGTCTCGCCCGCAATGCGCCGGGCAATGTTGGAAAAAGCCAGCGCGGCGCCCTTCGTGTGCGCGGGGAGCAGGGCTTGGCCTCTGCTGGCGGAGAGGATGACCTGCGGGTCTTCCGGCACCAGCCCCAGCAGGGGCAGGCCGACAAAATCCATGATGTCGTCAATCGTCATGCCCAGGCGGCGCAGGAGCCGCGGGGAGACGCGGTTGACCACCAGGCGCACCCGCGTGAGGCAGGAGAGCAGCGAGGCGACAACGCGCTGCGCGTCCCGCAGGGAGCTCGCGTCCGAGGTGGCGACGACGATGGCCTCGTCCGCGTCGCAGGCGGCCAGCTCAAAACCCGGGCCCACACCGGCGGGCGCATCGATGAGAATGTAGTCAAACTGCGCGCGCGCCTCGGCAAGGAGCGCCTTAAAGTCCTCCTGCCGCAGCGGCTCCGGGCCCAGGCGCAGCGGCGCGGTGAGCAGAAAGAGCCGCTCATTGAGCGGGTGGGGCACCAGCGCGCGCGCGAGGGAACAGCGCCCTGCCATCACGTCGGTAAAGTCGATCAGCACCGTGTCTGTCATGCCCAGGGCGATGTCGAGGTTGCGCAGGCCGATGTCGCAGTCGATGCAGAGCACGCGCGCGCCCTGCCCCGCCAGCGCCATGCCGCAGGCGCCCGAAAGGGAGGTCTTCCCCGTTCCGCCCTTGCCGGAGCAGACAACAATCACAGTTCCCATGAGATCCTCCCCTCATTCACCCTCTATAGTAGCATCAAAGAGCTGAAAAATCAATCCTTTTTTGTGCATAAACACGAATTTATCGGGCTTCAGCGCGCATCTTTCTTCATTTTCGCCCATGTTCGCGGATAGGCGTCGGGCGTCGGCTCTGCCTTGGAAACGCAGATGAGCGCGCGCTCCGCCCCCGAGAAGGGCAGGCGGTAGTGCCGCAGGCTCGGCGCCGCCCCGCCGAGTGTCTGAAGGATGGGGCGCGCCGCGTCGAGCTCCTCCCCCGCCTGCTGCGCCTTCATGGCGAGGAAGCGCCCGCCCGGGCGCACAAAGGGCAGGCAGAGCTCCGCGAGCAGCGGGAGCGCCGCCACGGCCCGCGCCGTTGCAAAGTCAAACTGCTCCCGGAAGGCGGGATCGCGCCCCAGCAGCTCTCCCCTGCCGTGGACACAGCGGACTTCCGAAAGCTCCAGCGCCGCGCAGAGGCTCTCCAGCCAGCGCACCCGCTTGTCCAAACTGTCCAGCAGGCAGAGCCGCAGGTCCGGCCGCAGGATCTTGAGCACCACGCCGGGAAAGCCCGCGCCGCTGCCCACGTCGATGAGGCTTGCGCCCGCGGGCAGCCCTTCCGCGAGCAGGGCGGCGCTATCGAGAAAGTGCAGCTCCGCCACGGCGGCGGGTGCGGTAATCGCCGTGAGGTTCATCACTTGATTCTGCGCCTGCAGCAGCGCGGCGTAGTGCAGCAGCTGCCGCATCTGCCCCTCCGTGGGGGCGGTGAGCTCCATGCGGGCAAAGCCCTCCCGCAGAAGCGCTTCCGCCTCCCCTACCACTTGAGGAAGGCACCCGTCGCAAGCGAATAGGTGTAGGCGAGGGTCAGAAGGATCATGATCAGCACGCCGATGAGCGCGAGCACGCGCTTGCCCGTGGAGATGGGCGGCTTGACCTTGCCGAGCCCCTTGGCGGCGCGCTCCGCATCGCGCGCGGCGGCGGCTTCGGCGGCCTTGCGCGCTTCCTCCTCCTCCGCCTCGAGCTCCGCGAGCTCCGCTGCGGTCATCAGGGCGCGGTCCGGGCGGTGTTTCTTAGCTTTCATGGCGGCCCTCCTTCAGCAGGTCACGGATTTCGACCAGCAGCAGCTCCTCGGCCGTCGGCTCCGGCGCTTCCTCTTCCGCCGGCTCTTCCGGTTCCTCCGGCTTTGCCCGCATGCGGTTGATCGCCTTGACGAAGAGGAACATGGCGAAGGCGACGAGGATGAAATTGATGATCACGCCGAGGAAGCTTCCGATGAGAATGCTGATCTCCGGCTGGAGGATCTCACCTGTGGCAAGGCCGCCCACGGTCTCCTCAATCTCCGGCCGCAGGACGAGCTTCCACTGGGAGAAGTCCCGCTCGCCGAAGAGAAAGCCGATGAGGGGCATGAAGATGTCATCGACCAGGGAGCTTGTGATCTTCCCGAACGCGCCGCCGATGACAACGCCGACGGCGAGATCCAGAACGCTGCCGCGCGCGGCGAACTCCTTAAACTCGGCTAGAAAGCCCTTTTTCTTTTCCTGTTCCATAGCAATCCCTTCCTTTCTCTCGATGGTTTAGATGGATTCCTTCTCCTGCGGGCGGAGCAGCTCAATGCCGCCGAGGTACTTGCGCAGCACCTCCGGCACCACGACGCTCCCGTCCTTGCGCTGATTCTGCTCGACCATCGCGGGGAAAATGCGCGAGGTGGCAAGGCCCGAGCCGTTGAGCGTGTGGCAGAGTTCGGGCTTGCCCCCCTCCGCGCGGCGGAAGCGGATGTTGCCGCGCCGCGCCTGATAGTCCCGCGCGTTGGAGACGGAGGAGACCTCCTTATAGCCGTTCATGGAGGGGATTTGAATCTCAATGTCGTAGGTGCGCGCCATGGAGGCCGAGCAGTCCCCCGCGGCGAGCTTGACGGTGCGGAAGTGGAAGCCGAGGTCGCGCACCAGCGCCTCCGCCTTGCCGACCAGCTCTTCAAAGGCCGCTTCGGAGTTCTCCGGCGTGGTGTACTGCACCATCTCCACCTTATTGAACTGATGCCCGCGGATCATGCCGCGCTCGTCCGCGCGGTAGGAGCCGGCCTCCCGCCGGTAGCAGGGTGTGTAGCTGATGTATTTGCGCGGCAGATCGCGCTCGTTTAAGATCTCGTCCCGGTGCAGGCTCACGAGCGCCGTCTCCGCCGTCGGGAGCAGGAAGTGCATGCGCTCGTCCGTCGGGTTTGCGATGTGGAAGACATCGTCGGCAAATTTGGGGAACTGCCCCGCCGTCTCCCCGCACTGGTACTCGAGAATGTGCGGCAGGAGGATGAGCTCATAGCCGTCGGCCTGGTGGCAGTCGATAAAATAGTTGAGCAGCGCCCACTCGAGCCGCGCGCCGAGCCCTCGGTAGAGCCAGAAGCCCGAGCCCGCGAGCTTTGCGCCGCGCGGATAGTCGATCAACCCGAGTTCGCCGCAGAGATCGACGTGGTGCTTGGGCGCAAAGTCGAAGACCTGCGCCGCCCCGTGGTAGCGCAGCGGCTCGTTGTTCTCCTTGCCGCCGGGCGCCAGATCGGCATCGGGCAGGTTTGGCAGCGCGAGCATCAGGGCGCGCAGCTCCTCCTCCGTCTGCCGCAGGGCCTCATCCCCCTCGGCGAGGGCGGCCTTCAGCCGGCTCATCTCCGCGAAGATTTCGCTCGTGTCCTCCCCGCGCTTCTTCATCTGGGGGATCTCCTTGGAGACCTTGTTCTGCCGCGCCTTCTGTTCCTCCACGCGGTAGATCAGCTCGCGGCGCTGCGCGTCGAGCGTGAGAATGCGGTCGATCTCCGCGTCGCAGGGGATGTCCTTCTTGCGCAGCCCGTCCTTCACGGCCTGCGGGTCGTCCTTGATCAGTTTGATGTCTAACATATGATGATTCTCCTTGTACAGGCTTTATTTTGCAAGGATTGCGGCAGCGCCTCAGCTTGCGCCCAGCTGCGCTTTGAGCTGCGTGTAGACCCACAGGGGGCTTGGCAGCCAGTCGATATTGGGCAGGGCCTCGGCGGAGAGATGCTCCTCCAGGCCGGGAAAGCTGTCATAGAGCGTCTGCGCGGCGCTGCGCTGGCCGCCCTCATAGGCCGAGCGGATCTCCATGAGCGCCGTGAGGGCGAGGGCTTCCGCAGCGCGCGCTTCCGTCTGCGCCTCCGCCTCCGTGAGCGCGGCGGAGAGCGTGTCGATCTGCGTCTCGGCCGCCTCGAGTTTTTGCGTGAGGGTCTGGTTCTCCAGCTCCAGATCCACGATGCTCTGCACCTTCGTCATGCTGCGCATGAGATCCTCATGGTTGCGCTGCTGCATGAGGAAGGAGAGGAGGAGCAGGAGCGTTGCCACGGCAAACATCACACCCACATAGAGCAGGACGGGGCGGGAGCGCTCCTCGGGCGTGTTGGGCGCATTCGGCGGTTCGGGCGCAGCGGGCGTGTTCGCGTTCTCCTGGCTCATGGCGCCTCCCTCCCCTTCACGCCCTCAAGGGCTTCGAGCAGGGCGTTGAGGTCATCCTGCCCGTAATACTCCAGTTCGATGCGGCCGCGGCGCTTCCCGTGGGAGATTTTCACCTTCCGCCCGAGCGCTTCGCCGAGGTTCTGCTCCGCCGCGTCCAGATAGAGCCGCAGCGGGTTCTCCGGGCGCGGCGCGGCGCTGCTCTCCTTGAGCAGCTCCTTCACCTGCTGCTCCGTCTCCCGCACGCTCAGGCCCAGGCGCACAATCTTCTCCGAGAGCTGCAATTGCAGATCCGAGGGCAGCGGCAGCAGGGCGCGCCCGTGTCCGGCGGAGAGGGTCTCCTGCTCAAGCAGCCACTGGATCTCCTGCGGCAGCGCCAGCAGGCGCATCGCGTTGGCGACGGCGGGGCGCGATTTTCCGACGCGCTTGGCCGCCTCCTCCTGCGTGAGGGCGTGGTTTTCCATGAGCGAGCGGTAGCCCGCCGCCTCCTCCATGGGGTTCAAATCCTCCCGCTGGAGGTTTTCAATGAGCGCAAGCTCCATCACCTTGCGGTCGTCCGCCTGGATGACGCGCACGGGGATCTGCGCAAGGCCCAGCAGCCGCGCGGCGCGCCAGCGGCGCTCCCCGGCGATGATCTGATAGTAGCCCGTCGGCAGCGGGCGCACGGTGATGGCCTGCAAAATGCCGTGTTCCCGGATGGAATCGGCCAGCTCCTCCAGGGCGATGGGGTCAAAATGGCGGCGCGGCTGCTTCAAACCCGGCTCCACCTGCGAGGTGGGCAGCAGCACGGGGCCCTCCGGCTCGGTCTCGGGCATGGCCGCTTCACCCAGCAGCGCGCCCAGACCCCGGCCGAGGGCTTTGCGTTCAGAGCTCATAGTCTTCTCCCTTCCCTAGTTCATCTTGCGCCCGGCGGCGCAGATCGGCTCTCACCCTGCGCCCGCAGGCGGGTGGAGCATTAAAAATTCCCGGGCAAGCCGGCGGTAGGCCTCCGCCCCGCGCGAGCTGCTGTCATAGGCGAGGACGGGCTTGCCATGGCTCGGCGCCTCCGCAATGCGCACATTGCGCGGGATGACCGTGGCAAAGGTTTTGCCCGGGAAATGGCGCTTGACCTCCTCGGCCACCTGGAGGGAGAAATTGGTTCTCCCGTCAAACATCGTGAGCACCACGCCGTCCATCTCCAGCGCGGGGTTGAGGCTGCGCTTGACGATGCGCACCGTGCCGAGCAGGTCGCTCAGGCCCTCGAGCGCAAAGTATTCACACTGGACGGGCACTAAAATCCCGTCGGCCGCGCAGAGGCAGTTGAGCGTGAGCAGTTCGAGCGAGGGGGGGCAGTCGATGAGGATGAAGTCATAGTCCGACCGCAGCGGCGTGAGCGCCTTGCGCAGCAGATACTCCCGCTCGGGCATGGCAATCAGCTCCACCGTCGCCCCCGCGAGGGCCTTGTTCGAGGGGATCACGTCGGCAAAGTCCGTCCGGATGACGGCCTCCCGCGGCGGCAGATCCGTGACCAGGAGCTCATAGGCCGTGTGCGGCGCGTGGTTTTTATCCACCCCGAGGCCGGAGCTCGCGTTGCCCTGCGGGTCAAAATCGCACACGAGCACCCGCGCACCCGCCTCCGTGAGCGCGGCTGCGAGGTTGACGCAGCTGGTGGTCTTCCCCACGCCGCCCTTTTGGTTGACAAAGGCTACAATTCTTCCCAAAGTGTTGCTCCTCCTTGCTCGATGGCGGGATGCTCCAAGCCTCCGGCGCAGCCGGCCAAAAGCCCGGCGGCAGAAAAAAACAAGCCGGCGGATATCCTCCAATGCGTGCTAAGATGATTATACCCGATCTGAGCGCTTTTGCAACCGTTCCGCAGAAAAAAAGCCGGGATGTTTCACGTGAAACATCCCGGTGTATGGGGAAAGGAGAGGAGAGGAAGATGGCTCCCTACTTGGGAATGCGGATGGTCAGAAAGATGGCGTCCTCGGCGTCCTCCTGCTTGCACTCCGCGCGGACGCCGGCGGATTGCATGATGGAAAGGCCGTTTTCTATGCTGTTGAGAAAGAAGCGCACATCACGGATGAGGTAGACCGGGCGGCGCTTTTTCCCCTTGGGCGGGGGGAGCACGCTCAGCTGGGGCGGCGCCGCGCCCGCCTGCCTGTGCAGCTCCAAGCGCTCTAGGACATAGCGCTCCGTGCGCGCGACCGTCCAGCCGCCGCCGATGACCTCGCGCGCGGCTTCACGCTGCGCCTCTGCCGTGGGCAGGCGCAGCAGCGCCCTTGCGTGCCGCTCGGTGTAGCCGTTGCGCCGCAGCATTTCAAGCACCTCTGCGGGCAGGCGCAGCAGGCGCAGCTTGTTGGCAACGGTGGACTGAGATTTGCCGAGCTTTGCGGCGGCCTCCTCCTGCGAGAGCTCGTAGACCTCGATGAGCCGCTCGAGCGCGTAGGCCTCTTCGAGGAAATCCAGCTCGCGCCGCTGCAGGTTTTCAATGAGCGCCAAGAGGGCGGAGGTCTCGCGATTGGCCTGACTGAGCAGGCAGGGCACCTCCCGCAGGCCGCAGAGCATGGCTGCCCGCAGGCGGCGCTCCCCCGCGATGAGTTCAAAATCGCCCGCCTCCCGCCGCCGCACGCTCAGCGGCTGGAGGATGCCGTGCAGGCGGATGCTCTCGGCGAGCTCCGCAAGGCCCTCGGAGTCAAAATACTGGCGGGGCTGGTCGGGATTGGGCGAGATGCGCTCGGGCGCAATCATCAGCACCCGCTGCCCGCTGGCCGCGCGCCGTCCTAACAATGCCATAAGCCGTCCCTCCCCTTCTCTTTGCCGCTTGGGCCTGTCCCTGAGCTTCTTTGATGAGTGTAGCTGTGTATGGAAGAAAAAGGGAGCGAAGCCTGTCGCCCGGGGGCAAGTTTTTATAAAATGCACAAAAACTGCGTCTGCGGGGAAAAGGGGACTGGCGCTTTCGGCAAAAAGGGACGCCCTGCCCGAAAAATTGACACTTTCCTGCAATCGCCATTGAAAGCGGCGGGGAAATCGTGTAAAATGGTCTGCAAGGCAAGGGCAGTCCGCTTTCCTGCCCTTTGGGGAAGCGGAAAAGGGGGGGCATCGGCCATGGAAGCACTGAAAAACCGGATCCGGGAGGATGGGCACGTGCGCGGCGCGGACATCCTGAAGGTGGACAGTTTTTTGAACCACCAGATGGACGTGGATTTTCTCGCCCAGCTCGGGCAGGAGTTCCACCGCCGCTTTGCGGGCGCGGGTGTGAGCAAGATTTTGACCATCGAGGCCTCCGGCATCGGGATTGCCTGCATCACGGCGCAGTTTTTCCGCGTGCCCGTGCTCTTTGCCAAGAAAAGCCAGACGAAGAACATCGACGGGGCGCTCTACCGCAGCACCGTCCACTCCTACACCCACGGGCGCTCCTATGAGATCATCGTCTCCAGGGAGTTTCTCCACCCGGAAGACCGCGTGCTGCTCATTGACGATTTTTTGGCAAACGGGCAGGCGCTGCGCGGTCTGGCGGAGCTGGTGCGCCAGTCGGGCGCGGCGCTTGTGGGCGCGGGCATCGTGATTGAAAAGGCCTTTCAGCCCGGCGGGCAGCTGCTGCGGGCGGAGGGGCTGCGCGTGGAGTCCCTCGCGCGCATTGAAGCGCTCGATGAGACCGCGGGCGTGACCTTTTGTGAGGACTAGGCGATTCGCTCCGGCAGAGCCTGCCGGACTTCGCATATGAAAGTAGCCTCCGGGGAAATATTCCCGGCGGCGAAGGCAGAACATCCATCTCTTGCAACATTATTTTAAGGAGGACGTAAAAAATGAAAAAGCGCATACTCGCACTTCTCATGGCCATGCTGATGGCCGCCGCGCTCGTGGCCTGCGGCAGTGACCCCGTGGTCGAGCCGGAGGACAACGACGGGGAGGAGACCGTCGGCGTCGCGAAGGAAGAGCTGAAGGTCGGCCTGATCATGATCAGCGACGCGGCGGACGCCTACAGCGGCAACCACATTGAGGGCATGTATAAGGCCATGGACCAGCTGGGTCTGGACCCGGATACCAACCTGATCCTCAAGCAGAACATCGGCGAGAACGCCGACTGCGACACCGCCATCCGCGAGCTCGCGGCGGCAGGCTGCCAGGTGATCTTCTCCAACAGCTTCGGCCACGAGCAGTTTATGGTGACCGTTGCACCCGAGTTCCCCGAGATCCAGTTCTGCGCCGCGACGGGCTATCAGAGCGCCATTGACGAACTGGACAACACCCACAACTACTTCACCCGCATCTTCGAAGCGCGCTACCTCTCCGGCATCGCCGCGGGCCTGAAGACCGAGAGCAACAAGCTCGGCTATGTCGCCGCCAAGCCCTTTGCCGAGGTCATCTCCGGCTACAGCGCGTTTTATCTGGGCGCAAAGAGCGTCAACCCCGAGGTGCAGATGTATGTCAACTACACCGACGAGTGGAGCGACGCGGGCAAGGAAGCCACCAACGCCCAGGCCCTCATCGACATGGGCTGCGACGTGATCGGCCAGCACTCGGACACCTCCGCCCCCTCCACCACGGCGGAGAGCGCCGGTGTCTTCTCCGTCGGCTACAACGCGGACATGATCCCCTATGCACCCGCGGCGGCGCTCGTCTCCGCGCGCATTGACTGGAGCGTGTATTACAACTACGCCATCAACGCCATCCTCACGGGCGAAGCCATCGTGCAGGACTGGTGCGAAGGCCTGCAGGAGGGCGCGGTGTACCTGAGCCCGCTCAACGAGGCAACCGTTGCCGAAGGCACCGCCGAGGCGATTGATCTGGCAAAGGCCGCCCTGCTGGACGGCAGCGTCCACGTCTTTGACGGCCCGCTCCTGAACGCTGCGGGCGAGCTGATCGTGGCCGAGGGCGAGTTCTTCCCAGAGAACAAGGACTCCTCCGCCCCCGCATTTGAGCAAATCCTCGAGGGCATCAACGTCCTCTCATAAGCAGAAGAAACCCGCAGGCAGGGTCGCGCCGCGACCCTGCCTGCCCTCTCATCGGGGCCCCTGCCCCCGCAGATCCGCGCTGCGCCTTCCCTTGGCGGCGGGGGCGCGGCGGTGGGATGGAAGCCGCTGCTGCGGCCTGCTCTCCGGAGCATGGCGGAGCACTGGTTTCCAGCGGCAGGACTTAAAAGCTCTCTGAGCGGGCAGGCTGGGAGAGGGCGGCGGGGCCGGCAGAGCGCGCAGGATACGGATTTCAAGTGGGGAGTGTGGGTGCAGTTGCAGAAGACAGCGGTGGAGATGCGTGGCATCTCCAAGGCATTCGGCGAGGTGCAGGCGAATGAGAAGGTGAGCCTGCAAATCCGCGAAGGTGAAATTTTAGCCCTTTTGGGCGAGAACGGCAGCGGGAAGACGACGCTCATGAACATGCTCTCGGGCATCTACTTCCCCGACGAGGGGGAGATTTTGGTCGGCGGCGCGCCGGTGTCCATCCGCTCCCCGCGCGATGCCTTTGCCCTGAAGATCGGCATGGTGCACCAGCACTTCAAGCTCGTGGAGGTCTTTGACGCGACGGAGAACATCCTCCTGGGCGCGCAGGAGAAGGGCGCGGCGGCCCCCCGCCGCTTTGACCTCAAGCGCGCCGCGGGAGACATTGCGCAGCTTGCCGCGCGCTACGGCTTCTCCCTTGACCCCAAGCGCAAGGTCTACGATATGGCCGTGTCCGAAAAGCAGACGGTGGAGATCATCAAGGTGCTCTACCGCGGCGCGGATATTTTAATCTTAGACGAGCCGACGGCGGTGCTCACCCCGCAGGAGACGGAGAAGCTCTTCTCCATCCTGCGCAACATGAAGGCGCACGGCAAGAGCATTGTCATCATCACCCACAAGCTCGCGGAGGTGATGGCGATCTCCGACCGGGTGACGGTGCTGCGCAAGGGTGCGTACATCGACACGCTCGAGACGAAGGACACCAACCCCCAGGCGCTGGCAGATCTGATGGTCGGCAAGCGCGTCACGCTCAATATCGAGCGGCCCGAGCCGCAAAGCCCCCGCACGCGCCTGGTGGTCGAGAAGCTCTCCTGCCGGGGGCCCGAGGGCGCGCAGGTGCTCTCAGACATCAGCTTTGAGGCGCGCAGCGGGGAGATTCTCGGCATCGCGGGCATTGCGGGCTCCGGCCAGCGCGAGCTCTGCGAGGCCATTGCCGGGCTTTACCCCGTGGAGAGCGGCAGCATCGCCTATTTAAGCCCCAAGGGCACGCGGGAGGAACTGGTCGGAAGGCCGCCCGCCGCGATTCGCGAGCTGGGCATCTCCCTCGCCTTCGTCCCGGAGGATCGGCTCGGCATGGGGCTGGTCGGCTCGATGGGCATGGTGGAGAACATGATGCTGCGCAGCTATGACAGGGGCCTCTCCCCGCTCATGGACCCCAAACCCTCCCGCACGCTCGCGGAGGAGGTCAAGCGCAAGCTCGGCGTGGTCACCCCGGGGCTCGAAACCCCCGTGCGGCGGCTCTCGGGCGGCAACGTGCAAAAGGTGCTCCTCGGGCGGGAGATCGCCTCCGCCCCCTCGGTGCTCATGGCGGCCTACCCCGTGCGCGGGCTTGATATCCACTCCTCCTACACCATCTACGGCCTGCTCAATGAGCAGAAGGCGGGCGGCGCGGCGGTGATCTACGTGGGCGAGGACTTGGACGTGCTCCTTGAACTCTGCGACCGGATTCTGGTGCTCTGCGGCGGGCGGCTCTCGGGCATTGTGGACGGGCGCAGTATTACGAAAGAAGAAGTGGGTCTGATGATGACCCAGATAGGAGGGGCTGCCGATGGCGCATGATGCAGCAGGCGCAGGCGCGCGCCGAAACCACAGAACGGAGCCCCACCTGCGCCTCTCCAAGCGGGAGGACATGCCGGCAGGGCGGCGCTGGGCAATCCGCCTCTCCTCCATCGCCCTCGCGCTGGTCATCGGCAGCCTCTTCATTCTGGTGCTCGGGCACAACCCCGCGCTGGTCTATGGCGATATCGTAAACGGCTCGCTGGGCAACCATGTGGCAAGGAGCACAACGGTGCGCATGACGATTCCCCTCCTGGGTGCGGCGCTGGCGATCGCGCCGGCCTTTAAGATGCGCTTTTGGAACATCGGCGCGGAGGGGCAGATCATGATGGGCGCCATTTTTGCAAGCTATTTTGCCCTCTTCTGGGCGGGGCGCATCCCCCATGTGCTCCTGCTCCTGGTCATGCTGCTCGCGGGCGCGCTCGGCGGCGGCATCTGGGGCTTAATCCCGGCCTTCTTCAAGGCGCGCTGGGGCACGAATGAGACGCTGCTTACGCTGATGTTCAACTACATCGCCCTCGGCCTTGAGAGCTACCTGCAGAGCGGCCCCTGGAAGGACCCGCGCGGAACGGGCTTTCCCATCATCGCCATGTTCTCCACAGAGGCGCGCTTGCCGAAGCTCTTCGGCGTGCACATCGGCTGGCTGGTGGTGCTGGGGCTGACCGTTTTTATGTTCATTTACCTGCGCTACAGCAAACAGGGCTATGAGATCGCCGTCGTCGGCGAGAGCCAGCGCACCGCGCGCTACGCGGGGATGAACGTGTCAAAAATCATCATGCGCACCATGTTCCTCTCGGGCGCCATTGCCGGCATCGTCGGCATGCTCGTCGTCTCCGGTGCGGACTACACGCTCAACGGCGGCACGAGCGGCGGCGTGGGCTTCACGGCCATCACCGTCGCCTGGCTTGCCAAGCTCAACCCCTTCGGTATGGTGCTCATGGCCTTCTTCCTTGCGATCTTAGGCAAGGGCTCCAACACGATCCAGACCAACTTTAAAATCCCCGCCTCGGCCTCGAAACTGCTCACGGGCATCATCCTCTTCTCCATGCTCGCGAGCGAGTTTTTCATCCAGTACAAGCTGATCCTCCGGAAGGGACAAAAGGCAAAGGAGGGCGGCGCAGATGCTTGACTTTTTAGACGAGGCGGTCGAGGCCGTATTTGAGCTGGCCGATTATACGTACAAACAGCAAAAGGTGAAAAAAGAAAAACGCGAGAAGGACGCGGCAGCCGCAGCCGAGGAAAAGGAAACAGAGGGCAAAGACACGCCGGCGCAAGCCGAGGCAGCTCCGGAAGCAGGTGAAGAAAGAGGATGACACTGACGAATTTTTTAACCGCCGGCATCATCGCGGCAGCGCCCCTGCTCTTTGGCGTTCTGGGGGAGATCCTCTCGGAGAAATCCGGCAGCCTCAACCTCGGCGTGGAGGGCATGATGTTCATGGGCGGCGTGGGCGGCCTGATGTGCATCTACGGCTATGAAAAGCTGGTGGAGCGGCCCTCCGCCGTCCTCATCGTGCTCATTGGCCTCGTCGCCTCCATGCTCTTTGCGGGCTTCGGCGCCTTTCTCTACAGCGTGCTGACCATCAGCCTGCGGGCGAACCAGAACGTGACGGGGCTCGCGCTGACGATCTTCGGCGTCGGCTTTGGCAACTACTTTGGCGAGGCGATCGCCCAGAAGAGCCCAAACGGCGCCTTTGCCGTGGGGGCGACGGCGAAGGCCGCCTTCAACAGCGCCATCTTTCCGAAGGCGCTCACAGACATCCCCATTGCGGGCAAGCTGCTCTTCTCGCACAACTTCATGGTCTATCTGGTGATCGCCATGGCGATTCTCTTCGCCCTCTTCCTCAAGAAAACGCGCACGGGGCTCAACCTGCGCGCCGTGGGCGAAAACCCCGCCACGGCGGACGCGGCGGGCGTGAGCGTGAGCCGCTACCGCTATGCGGCCGTCTGCACCGGCGGGGGCATCACGGGACTTGGCGGGCTCTACCTCGTGATGAACGCCTCCTGCGGCGTGGGCGGCGCCTGGGTGCACAACTGCATCGACGGTTACGGCTGGCTCGCCGTGGCGCTGGTGATCTTCTCGGTCTGGAGCCCGGCGCGGGCGATCTTCTGCGCGCTGATCTTCGGCGGCCTCTCCGTCATGCGCTATTACTACCCCCTCGCCGCGATCCCCGCCGCGATCTATGACATCATGCCCTATCTGGTCACGGTGCTGGTGCTCATCGTCATGAGCATGCGCCGCAGCCGCGGCAACCAGCCGCCGGCAAGCCTCGGTCTTGCCTATTTCCGGGAAGACCGCTAAGCACCGCCGCCCCTTTCGCGCGGGGCGCGCGCGAGAAGCAGAGAAGAGAACAAAACAGCAGGGGCAAAGGCACCCCTGCTGTTTCGTTTTGTCTTTTTAAAATTTGCCCGCGCGGCCCTAGGGCTGCAGGAGGCGGATGTCCGCTCCGAAAAAGGGCACCGGCTCATAGGCGCCCTCCAGCCGGGAGATGATCTGCGGGCTGTAGCGCTTGCGCAGCTCGTCCATGCTGTAGTTGGTGGAGACGACGGTGTGCAGCCCCTCCGTGAGCCGCGTGTTGACCAGCTGGTAGAGCGCGGATTGGACAAAGGGCGTGGTCAGCTCGCTCCCGAGGTCGTCGAGAATCAGCAGCGCGCAGCGGAGGTATTTGCGCGTGAGATCCCGCGCGGCGCGCGCGTCCTCCGCGTCGCGGGAGAACTTCTGCTCCTCAAAGCGCGCGAAGACGTTCGCGGCGCTGTCATAGACCACGGAGTGCCCCTGGGCGGAGACCTCCCGGGCGATGCAGGCGGAGAGATAGGTCTTTCCAAGGCCCGTCCCCCCGTAAAAGAGCAGGTTGTTCACCGGAAACTTGCCAAAGGGGCGCGCATAGCTCTGCGCGAGCGCCAAGACGCGCTCCATATTCTGCCGGGGCGAGCGCCCGTAGTCCGCCCAGAGCTGCTTCTCATAGAGGTCGAGCCGGAAGTCGGAAAAGCTCTGCTGCCCCATGCCCAAGAGGGCGGAGAGCTCCGCATTCTGCTCCTCCTGACAGAGCGCCTTCAGGCAGGCGCACATGCGGCTGCCCTGCCAGCCGCTGTCGTGGCAGAGCGGGCAGAGGGGCCGCCCGTCGAGATCCTCCTCGCGGTAGCCGTATTGCCCCAGCAGCGCCCGCCGCTCCTTCTGGAGGGCGAGGTTTTTCGCGCGGATCGCCGCGACGGCCTCTGTGGGGTCTTCCCCCCTGCGAAAGGCCGCCGCGAGCACCGCCGGAACCGCCTGCCGCAGCGCCTGGTCGAGCGCCGGAAGGCCGGGCACATTCTCGTAGATGATCTCCCGCAGGCGCTCCTGCCGGCGCAGCTCCGCCTGCTTGCGGCGCTCCTGCCGCTCCATGGCGCGCTGCAAAACCTGTTCACTGTAAGACACAAGCGCCCCCCTTTCGGCCTGGATGGTAAGGTGTTAGGGTTCCCCCTCTGTGCTCTGCGGCTGCTCGGCGAGCAGGCGCTCGAGCCGCGCCATGTCCTGCTTGGCGCGCTGGCTCTCCGCGCCGACGGGGGCGCTGGCCTGCGCCGTGGGCCTGCGCCCCTTGCCCTCCTTCTCCTCCACCGCGGCGCGCGTGTGCAGGCCCTTTTGGTGCCAGGAGCGCAGGATGGAGTTCATGTAGGGCCAGTTCATCTGCTGCTTGCGCAGCACCGTCTTCTCATAGGCCAGGCGGATGGCCTCGTCCTCAAAGCCCTGCTCCACCCACTGCTCCAGATAGCGCGCCTCGGCGGGCACCGGCTCGCGCCCGTGGATTTGCAGCAGGGAGAGCAGGCGGCTGGCGGCCTGGCTGTAGGCCTCCTGCTGCTGCAGATGCGCCTCCGCCGCCTCAAGGGTGTCAATGCCGCGCCGCTGCCAGCGGAAGGCCTCCGCGCGGATCTGCGGCAGGGTCGGCTTGCGGGCGGGGCCGTATTGCTTCGCCGCCCGGGCGATGCAGAAGTTGCACAGCAGCAGGATCACCTCGGCGGGCAGGGCGAGAAAATCGTAGATGAGCAGCAGAATTTCCAAATCCACCGGGGAGAGGTGCTTGCCGAGCCTGCGCTCGAGCTCCTCGACCAGCGCGCGGAAGGAGTCGCCATTTTGAAAGGCGAGGGTAACATCCCGGCTGCTGTATTGCGGCGGCTGCTCCGGTTCGGCCTTTTTCGGCGGCGCACCGGGCAGCTCCCGCTCGCGCTCCAGTAGGCCAAGGCGCACGAGCGCCTCCTGCGCCGCCTCCAGACGCGGGAGGGAGAACTGCAGCGATGCCGTCTCCTCGCGGGCGAGCAAGGCGAGGTAGAGATGGGTCGCGTCGGCATTCTGCTCGGAGAGCAGGCGCTCCGCCGCCTGCTTGGGCAGGGAAAGAATTCCCCCGGGGAACAAAAACCCTGTGGACATCTGCGCCCTCCTCCCCTCTTGTCCTCAGTTTTGCGCGCTCCTGTGGAAAAGCTGCGCGGCTAAGCCCTATTGTAACGGATTTGCGCCCGAAGGTAAACCATAAAAATATCGCAGGGGGTGCAGATGAAAAACTTTAGCGGAAAGAGTGGCTTCTCTCTGCGGAAATGTGGTATAATATCCACAAAGCGGATATGATACCTAACTAGATTACATGCGCCACAGGGGTGCACCGCGCCTGTGTTACGATATCATAACAGCGGCGGGGAACCCTCCGCCAAGAAGCAAGGAGAATGTGCAATGAACAACAGCGTAACGGTCAATGTCGGCAACCAGTCCTACACGCTCACCACCGCGGAGGACAGCATGTACACCCAGCAGGTGGCCGCCTTTGTGGACGAGGAACTGCGCAGAGTCTCGCAGGACGGGCGGCTCTCCGCCTCCGACGCGGCGGTGCTCACGGCGCTCAACATCGCCGATAGCTACTTCAAGGAGCGGGAGACCTCGGACAACCTGCGCCACCAGCTCAAGGAATATCTCGAAGAGGCCTCCCGCGTGAAGAATGAGCTCAGCGAAGCCAAGCGCGAGATCTTCCGCCTGCAAAACAAGAAGAGCTAGGTGGAGCTGCTGGCACCCGCCGGCTCCGTGGAGGCGCTGCAGGCTGCAGTGCAAAACGGGGCCGATGCCGTCTACCTCGGCTATGGAAACTTTAACGCCCGCCGCAGCGCGAAGAATTTTTCGCAAGAGGCGCTCGCGGCGGCGGTTTCCTATTGCCATTTACGGGGCGTGAAGCTCTATCTCACGCTCAACACCCTGCTCACCGACCGGGAACTGCCCGAGGCGCTCGCCGTGGCGGAACTTGCAAGCACCATCGGCGTGGACGCGGTGCTCGTGCAGGATCTGGGCCTGCTGCGCCTCTTGCGAAATCAGCTGCCCGATCTGCCGCTGCACGCCTCCACGCAGATGAGCATCCATAACCTCGCGGGCACGCGCTTTTGCCATGCCGAGGGCTTGCAGCGGGTGGTGCTCGCGCGGGAGACTTCGGGGGAGAACCTGCGAAGCGTCTGCGCGGCTTCAACATTGGAAATCGAGTGTTTTGTACACGGGGCGCTCTGTGTGTCACACAGCGGCCAGTGTTATTTTTCTGCCCTTTTGGGCGGCCGCAGCGGCAACCGCGGGCTCTGCGCCCAGCCCTGCCGCCTGGCCTACCGCGTGCGGGGGGAGGGCGCGCCCGCCTATCCCCTCTCGCTCAAAGACCTCTCCCTCGCCGCCCAGCTGGAGGACTTGCGGGAGATGGGCATCGCCTGCGTGAAGCTAGAGGGGCGCATGAAGCGGCCGGAATATGTCGCGCTGGTCACCGGCGTCTTTTCCGCCGCGCTGCGCGAAGGGCGAAGGCCCACAGAGGAAGAAGAGGCGCTCCTGCGGGAGGTCTTCTCGCGGGACGGTTTCACCCAGGGCTACTTCACCCAAACGCTTGACCAAAGCATGTTCGGCCGCCGCCGGGAGGGAGCGGCCCCGCCCGAAGCGCTCTACGCCAAGGCGCGGGAGAGCTATGAGGGCGCGGAGCGCCGCTGCGTCCCCCTCCGGCTTTCCGTCGAAATTCGATGGGGGCAGCCTGCGCGGCTGCAACTGCGGGACGCGGAAGGGCGGGAGGCGGAGGTCTTTGAAGCTGTGCCCGAAGCCGCGCGGCAGAAGGCGCTCACGGAGGAACTTATCCGCCGCCAGCTCACGAAAACCGGCGGGACAGTCTTCTCCTGCGAGGACTTGCGCATTACGCTCGACGAGGGCTTGTCGCTGCCCCTCTCCGCGCTCAACGCCCTGCGGCGGGCGGGCTTTTCCGCGATGGAAGCGCTGCGCTGCGCCCCGCCCGCGCGGCGGAGCATCCCTTGGACAGCGCCGAAGCTTCCGCCGAAAAGGCAACAGGGCGCGCCGGCGATCAGCTTGCTTTTGCGCAGCGTTGACCAGCTCTCCGAAGCGCTGTTGGAGGCCGCCCCGGGGCGCATCTGGCTGCCGCTGGAAGCGCTCACCCGCGCGGGCACGCAGCTTGCAGACTGGCAGGCCGCCGCGCCGGGGACTCGCTTTGGCGTGCAGCTGCCGCGGGTGGTCTTTGATTCGGAGTGGGACAAACTGCTCGAAGAGTTGGCGCGCTGCCGCACCCTTGGCATCCGCGACGCACTGCTGGGCAACTGGGGGCAGATCGAGGCGGCGGCGCAGCTCGGCTTCGCGCTGCACGGCGACCACGGCCTGGGGCTCTTCAACCGCGAAACGGCAAGCGCCCTGCAGGCGCTGGGTTTTCAGAGCGCCACGCCCTCCTTCGAGCTCAATTTCGCCCAGATTGCCGATCTGCGCGCGCCGCTGCCCCTCTCCCTCATCGCCTACGGGCGCCTGCCGCTGATGCTTTTGGAGCATGATTTGACAGATCAGAGCCCCCTGCTCGACCGCAAGGGCGAGGCCTTTCCCCTCCTGCCGCACTGGGGCGGGCGCAGCGAGCTCTACAACGCAAAAACCCTCTGGCTTGCGGATCTGCGGGCGCAGTGGCCGCCGGTGGAGGAGCTGCGCCTGCTCTTCGATGCGCAGAGCGCCGAAGAATGCGCGGCAGTGCTGCGCGCCTATCAGGGCGCAGGCGAACCTGCGCCGCCGGAGGACTTCACGCGGGGATTATATTTTCGAAAAGTGGAATGAAGTTTGGAAAGTGGGTGCACACTATGGATATCATCTTAGCGTCCGCCTCCCCGCGGCGGGAGCAGCTGCTGCGGCAGCTCGGGCTCTCGTTCACGCTGCGGGCGGCAGAGCTGGACGAGGAGTCAATCCAAGCGGAGACGCCCGCCGCGCTGGTGGAAGCGCTCGCAAGCGCCAAGGCCTCGCTGGTGGCGAAAGACGCGCCTGCAGACAGCCTGATCATCGCCGCGGACACCCTTGTGGTGCGCGGGGCGGAGATCTTGGGCAAGCCCAAGGACGCGGCGGACGCGCGGCGCATGCTCGCGGCGCTCTCCGGGCGGGAGCACCTGGTCTACACGGGGCTCGCCCTGCTGGAGAATACCCCCGCGCGGCGGCTGCGGCAGAGCCATGCGGTGACCCGCGTGCGCTTTCGCACCCTCTCGCCCGCCGAGATCGCCGCCTATGTGCAGAGCGGCGAGCCGATGGACAAGGCCGGTGCTTACGGCATTCAGGAGTTCGGCGCGCTGCTGGTGGAGTCGATCGCGGGGGACTACTTCAATGTGGTCGGCCTGCCGCTCTGCCTGCTGGGGCAGCTGCTCTCGGAATTCGGATTGAACCCTCTCCTGCTGGCGGCAGGCGGGGAGGAAGCCGGCTATGAGACGGAAGGTATCTCAAAGGAATTATAACAAGACAAAGAAGAAACAGGGGCGCAGCGCCCGAACGATCATCGCGGCGGCGCTTGTCCTCGGCCTCTGCGCGGCGGCCTTTGCCCTCTTTTCTGCGGGGCGGATGAGCCCCGCGGCAGAGGTTTTTGCAAGCGTCAGCGCGCCCTTGCAGCAGGCGGGCAGCTTCCTGCGGCAGAATGCCGCGCATCTCTACGGGCAGGCGCTGGAATACGAAGCCCTCTTGCAGGAGAACGAAGCGCTGCGGCAGGAGCTTGCCGCCTGGAACACGGAAAAGCGGGAGGAGCGCGCCGCCCTGCGGGAGAACCAGCGCCTACGGGAGCTCTTGGGGCTGCGCGCCCGCCGCACGGATCTGACGCTCGAGAGCGCGCGTGTGCTCTCGACCCTGCAGAGCAACTGGGGGCGCAGCATCATCCTCGACAAGGGGAGCGCCGCGGGCCTCTCGCTGGGGGACTGTGTGATCGATTCGCGCGGCGCGCTCGTGGGCACGATCTCCTCCCTCGGCACGCGCCGCGCGAGCGTGCAGCTGATTTGCGACGCGGCCTTTGTGCTCGGCGGCGAGGCGGCGGCGAGCGCTGCAACGGGGATTCTCGAAGGGGAGCTCTCCCTTATGGCGCAAAACAGATTACAGCTCTGCCAGCTCGATAAGGACTGCGGCACGCAGCCGGGCGAGGAGGTCGTCACCTTCGCAAGCCAGGGCATCTACCCGCACGGCCTCTTGGTCGGCACGGTGGAGGAAGTTACGCTCGACCCCTCGGGCTTGAGCCGCAGCGCGCGCATCAAACCGGCGGCAGCGCTTGAGGACTTATATCAGCTCTTTGTCATCACCGACTTTACGCAGGAGAGCTGAGCAATGCAAGAGCGCAAGCGGAGGGAGGGTCTGCGGTGAAGCGATGGGCACAGGGGGCGCTCTATGCGCTCGTACTCCTGCTCCTGCTGCTGCTCGAGTGGCTCTGCCGCCTCCTGCCGGGGGGCATGGCGCTGCCGCTGCTGCTGCCGCTGGCGGTGGGCACGGCCGCAGCGCTCGAGGGGCCGGCATTCGGCGCGGGCTACGGGCTCTCTGCCGGCCTGCTCGCGTACATGAGCCGCTTCTCCGGCGGGGGGGAGATTGTTCTCTTTGCCCTGCTCGGCGGGCTCTGCGGTCTGCTGCAGGATCTGCTGCCAAAGCCGCTGCCGCGCGCCCTGCTCGCGGGGGGCTTCGCGCTCCTGGCCGCAAGCCTCTCGCGGGGGCTCTTCTGGTGGCTTGCGGGGCGGGCAAGCCTCGCGGCGGCGGCGGGCGCGGTGTTCTGGGACGTGCTCCTCTCCCTGCCCGCGCTCCCCTTGGTCTATCTGCTCTGCCGCAGCATTCAAAAAAGCAGCCGCCACAGCCGCGCAGAGGGGGAGGATGGATGAATCAGAAGCGATACCGCCGCCGCATGCGCGCGGGGCTCGGCATTTTTTTTGCCTTAGTGCTGGTATTTTCAGGAAAACTTGTCAGTCTGCAAGTGGTACAGGGCGCGGACTACAGCGCGCAGGCGCAGCGCGTGCTCGCGCGGGTGGAGACGGTGGAGGCGGCGCGCGGGGAGATCTTCGACCGGGCCGGCAGGCCGCTGGTGAGCAATGCCGTCCGCTATGAGCTCTCCCTCGCCCTCGGGGAGATGGGCGATCAGCCCGCCCAAACGCTGCGGCGGCTCCTTGCGCTCTGCCGGCGGGAGGGGATTGCGCCGCAGGATGGCCTCCCCATCGACTGGAACTCGCCCTACCGCTATGAGGCGGGCGCGGGCGCGGAGATGGCGGTGCTGGAGGAGTATCTCGCGCGCATCGGCACAGAGCGGAGCGAGTCCGCCCAGCAGCTGATGGACTACCTCTCCCAGCACTACGGCCTGCCGCAGAAACTCTCGGTCTATGAGCGGCGCGCCCTGGTCGGCATCTACTACGAGCGCGCGCTGCGGCAGCTGCAGCTGCGCTGGCAGCCCTACGTCTTTGCCGAGGGGGACGCGGCCTTTCTCGGCAAGCTGCGGGAGCTGGGCCTCCCGGGGATAGAGAGCCGCGCCGTCGCCGCGCGGCGCTATGAGACAGCCGCCGCCGCCCACATCCTCGGGCGGGTGGGGCCGATGGATGCGGAGGAGTGGGCGCACTACCAAGCGCTCGGCTATGCCATGGACGAAGCCATCGGCAAGGACGGCGCGGAGCAGGCCTTTGAAGACCTGCTGCGCGCGCAGCGGGGCGAGCTGCGCGACGAGCGCGACCCGGAGGGGCATCTCATCGGGCGCGCTTACACGAGGGCGCCGCAGCCGGGGCAAACGCTCTTCCTCACGCTCGATCTGCCCCTGCAGGAGCGGGCGGAGGCGCTGCTCTCGGAGCAGCTCGCGGCGCTGCCCGCGGCGGAGGGCGCCGCCCTTGTGGTCTTGGATGTGAACGACGGCGCGGTGCGCGCGCTCTGCTCCTACCCCAGCTTTTCGCTCGCGAACTTTTCGAGGGACTATGCCGCGCTGCGGGAGGATGCGCGGAGGCCGCTCTTCAACCGCGCGCTGCAGGGGCTATATGCCCCCGGCTCGACCTTTAAGATGGTCACCGCCGCCGCCGCGCTTGAGGAGGGCATCATCACGCCCGAGACGCAGATTCTCGACACGGGGCGCTATACCTACTACCGCGCGCCCCAGCCCTCCTGCTGGCTCTACCGCGAGCGGGGGGAGACGCATGGGCTCGAGACCGTGTCCGAGGCGATTACGGACTCCTGCAACGTCTTTTTCTACGACATCGGCCGCCGGCTCGGCATCGCGCGCCTGGGGGACTATGCGCGCCGATTCGGCCTGGGGGAACAGAGCGGCATCGAGCTTGCGGGCGAGGCAGAGGGCGTGGTCGCGGGGCCGGAATACAGCGCCGCGCAGGGACAGCTCTGGTATGAGGGGAGCACGCTCTCGGCGGCCATCGGCCAGGAGAACATGCGCTTCACGCCCCTGCAGCTGGCGGCCTACACCGCCATGCTGGCCAACGGCGGCGCGCGCATGCAGCCGCACCTCCTGCAGGAGACGCGCAGCTTTGACACGGACGAGACCCTCTTCCGGCAGCAGCCGCAGCTGCGCGGGCGCATCCCCATGGCGGCGGAGAACCTGCGGGCCATCCACGAGGGCATGCTTGCCGTGACGCAGAGCGGCGCGCTCGCGGCACAGTTTCAGGACTTGCCCGTGGCGGTCGCGGCGAAGACGGGCTCCGTGCAGGTGGCGGGCAGCGAGGAGGCCAACGCCGTCTTTCTCTGCTTCGCGCCCTATGAGGAGCCGGAGATCGCCCTTGCGATCGTGGTGGAAAAGGGCGGCGCGGGCGCGGAACTCGGCGCCTTGGCCGCCGCGATTCTCGCCTTCTACTTTGCGCCCGAAGAGACAGAGGCAGCGGAGGAAGCGCCCCCGCTGGAGACTGCCGCGCCCGCAGAGGCGGCGGGGGATGGCTCATAGCGGCATACAGGGGCGGCTGGGGGGCAGAAATATGGCTGCGGATAGAACAAGGGGTTACAAAACGGTGAAAATTATGAAGAAAGCCTTTTGTTCCCCCCGGAAATGTTCTATACTGGAGCGTAAAACAGGCGGGAGAGCCGCCGCGCGCGCAGGGCGCGCAGGAGGGCAGGGGAAGGCGATGGAATTGCGTGTACTGGCGGTGGGAGATGTGGTCGGTGAGGCGGGTGTCACCTGCCTGAGAGATCATCTCTCCGCGCTCAAGCGGCTGCACAGTGTGGATTTTACCGTGGTCAACGGGGAGAACGCGGCCGGCGTCGGCATCCTCCCGCGGCAGGCGCAGGAGATCTTCAACGCCGGCGCGGATGTGATCACCCTCGGCAACCACTGCTGGGATAAGATGCAGATCCTCGAGTATCTGGAGGACACGCCCTACCTGCTCCGCCCCGCCAACGGGAGCGAGGGGCTGCCGGGGCGCGGCTTTGGCATCTTCGAGGGGCCGCGCGGCCTGCAGATCGCCGTGGTCAACCTGATGGGGCGGCTCTCGATGAACGCCCACCTCGACTCGCCCTTCCACAAGGCGGATGCGATTTTGAACACCCTCGGCGAGGCGGATGTGGTCCTGCTGGAGCTGCACGCGGAGGCGACGAGCGAAAAAGGCGCCCTCGCCTGGTATCTGGACGGGCGGGTGCAGGCGCTCTGGGGCACGCACACCCACGTGCCGACGGCCGATGTGCAGATTCTCCCCGGCGGCTGCGGTTTTGTGACGGATCTGGGCATGACGGGGCCGCAGCAATCCGTGCTGGGGCTGCGCCCGGAGCAGGCGATCAACCGCTTTCTCGGCGGCCTGCCGGAGCGCTTTGCCGCGGCGGCGGGGCCCTGCAAGCTCGACGCGGTGCTCTTTGTGATCGACACGGAGCAGAAGCGCTGCACGCAGGCGCTGCGCTGCGACATCAGGGAATAGAGAGAACACAGGGCGGCGAAACGGCGCTGCCGGTTCCTTAACACTTGGAAACCTTCCCCGGCGGCAGAGCCTCTGCCGCGGCGGGAGGGGGAGGGAGAAGACGGGATGCTGCGCTTCTTACACGGCAGTGATTTTCATCTGGACGCACCCTTTCGCGCGCTGGCCCCTGACACGGCGGCGGCAGCGCAGCGGGAGCAGTACCGCCTGCTTGAGCGCTTTGCCGCGCTTGCGGAGCGGGAGCGGGTGGATGTGGTGTTCCTTGCGGGAAACCTTTTTGACGAGCTGCGCGTCTCCGCGCAGACGCTTGCCGCGCTCTGGGACATGTTTGCGGCGCTGCGCTGCCCGGTCTTCCTCTCCCCCGGAAGTTTGGATTTCATCCACCCGCGCGCGCCCTATGCGCGCTTCGCCTGGCCGGAGCAAGTGCACATTTTTCGCAGCGAAGCGGTGGAGGCGGTGGCGCTGCCCGAACTCGGCTGCACGGTATACGGCGCGGCCTTTGAGGGGAAAGGGCGCAGCAGCTCGCCCCTCAAGTCCCTCCAGCGGCAGGGGGAGGGGCTGCACATCGGCTGCTTCCACGCGGCCGTCACCACCGAGCCGCAGCGGCAGGACGCGCCCATCCACCCGGACGCGCTCATGGGCTCGGGCCTGCACTACTTAGCCCTCGGCGGCGCGCGGCACGCGAGCGGCCTGCTGCGCGCGGCGGATACGTATTACGCCTACCCCGGCGTGCCCCAGGGGCGCAGCTTTGAGGAGACGGGGGAGAAGAGCGTCTACCTCGGGGAGATCACGGCAGAGGGGCAGGTCTCGCTCTACCTGCGCCCCATGAGCCTGTGGCAGTATCAGATCCTGCCGCTCGATGTCACGGGGCGTGACCCTGTGGCGGCGCTTGCGGCCGCGCTCCCGCCGAAGAAGCGCAAGCACATCATCCGCCTGCTGCTCGCGGGGGAAGCGCCCGAGGGCGGCCTTGACCTGCCGGCGCTGCGGGCGCTGCTGCAGGCGCACACGCAGGCGGCGGAGCTCGTGGACGGCACGCTGCCCAATGGGCGCAGCCTCGCGCAGCGCGGCGAAGCGAGCCTTGCGGGGCTCTTTTTGCGCGCGATGGAGGCGCGCATGGAGGCCGCCCCGCGCGAGGAGGAGGAGACGCTCCGCCTTGCGCTGCGCCTGGGGCTCTCCGCGCTCGAGGGAAGGGAGGCGGCGGAATGATTCTGCACCGCATGAAGGCGCAGTTTGGCCCCCTGCGGGGGGAGACGCTCCAGCTTAGCGAGGGGATGAACCTGATCCATGCGCCAAACGAGGGCGGCAAGAGCAGCTGGTGCGCCTTTCTCAGCTGCATGCTCTACGGCTGGGACGAAGAGGAGGGGGCACAGTGGCTCCCCTGGGACGGCGCGCAGCCGGAGGGCGAGCTCGAGTGCAGCTATCAGGGGGAGCGCATCCTCCTGCGCCGCCGCTCGAAACAGGGCGCGCCCATGGGCAGGTTTTCCGCCGTCTTTCTCTCGGACGGGCGCGCCGTGCCCGGCATGACGGCCGCGCGCGCGGGCGAGCTGCTCACGGGGGTGAGCCGCGCGGTCTTTCTGCGCTCGGTGCTCATCCAGCAGGGGCAGCTCCCCGTGGAGGAACACAGGCAGCTGGCACAGTGCATGGCGGCGCTGGTCTCCACAGAGGGGAGCGCGCACGCGCCCGCCGCGCAGGCAGCGCTGCAGCGCCGCCGCGCAGAGGCGCAGAGTGAGAGCAATACACTCGCGGAGGAGGCGCGCCGCCTGCAGGCGCAGCTGGAGGAACTCTGGGCGCTCGGCACACAGGAGCAGTATGCCCGCGAGGGGCTGGAGGCCGCGCGGGAGCGCTTTTTCCAGGAGACGGCGGAGCTGCCCCTGCGGGAAGAGAGCGAAGCGCCGCCGGAGGGCGCCGAACCGCAGCCGGAGGGCGCCGAGAACCCGCCGCCGGATGCGGCGCAGCAGCAGGCCGAGGCGGCGCTGGAAGCGGCCCGCCTGCGGCTCGATGCGATGGAGGAGGAGAGCACCCGCCTGGAGGAGGACGCGATCCGGGAGGTGGAGGAGCAGATCTCCATCCGGGAGCGGGAGATTCGCCAGCGCGGCTGGAGCTTTTTCGGTTTCTGTCTGCTGGCGCTGGTGCTCGCCGTCGCGGTGATGGCCAGCACGCTGGTGGATTTAGAGCAGCTGCGCCCCGCCATGCTCGCGGCGGCGGTCTGCTTTGTGGGCGTGGTGGTGCTGCTGGTCGGCCTGATCCGCGCGCGGCTGGACCGGCGGGATTATCGGGAAATTGACCAGCTCAACGAGGAGCTGGAGGAGCGCTACCTCCTGCTGGAGACCTGGGATTTGGAATGGGAGGCCGCCCTGCTGCGCGAGGAGGCCGCGCGGCAGGCGCTTGAGCTGCTGAGCCTGCGCAGGGAGGGCCTCGCGACCACGGGCGAGTGGATGGAACAGGCCCGCCTGCTCGCGCAGAAAGAGGCGCATCTGGCCCTCTTACAGGGGCGGCTGCGCGGCCTGGGCGAGGCGCCGCAGGTGGAGGCGCAGCTGCTGCTTCTGCAAGAGCGGTTGCAGGCGCTGCGGCGGGAAGAGGCGGCGCTTGGCATCGCGCTTGCGGCGCTCTTGGAGGCGGAGCAGGCGCTCTGCGGGCGGCTCTCCCCCGCGCTCAATGAGCAGGCGGGGCGCTATTTGGCCTACCTGAGCGGCGGCGCCTACGAGGGCATGCAGGTGGAGCCGGGCTTTGCGGTGTTTTTGCAGCCGGCGAAGGGCGGGGCGCTCCGCCCGCGGGCGGGGCTCAGCCAGGGCATGCGCGACATGGCAGACCTCTCCCTGCGCCTGGCCCTTGCAGACCTGCTCGTGCGGGGGGGCCCCGCCTGCCCGCTGATTCTCGATGATGCACTCCTGCGCCTGGACGACGCGGCCTGCCTGCGTGCGCTCAAGCTCTTCCTGCACAGCGCCGAGCACCGGCAGCTGATTCTCCTGAGCGGGCAGCGGCGCGAAGCGCAGCTGCTGGGGGAGGATACGCGGCTGCACCGGCAGGACTTTCTCCGCAGAGAATCCGCCGCGCCCTAAGGCCGCCACGGAGGGGGGAAAAGCCACAGTCTTCGCGCAAAGGCGGCAATCTTAGCGCAAAAAGCTCTCTTTCCTCCCCTTGCGTCCGCCGGAAAGAGGGGGTATAATAATCGCAAGCGATTATTATACCCGATTAGACCTCATATGCCACAACGCCGCAAGCGGCTGTGGGATCATATCTACAAACACAGATATTATACTCGATTAGACCACAGATACCACGGCGGCGCGGAGCGCCTGTGGGATCAGGAAGAAGAAATCAAATCCGGCCGGCCGTTGGCAGCAGAGCTGCGGGCCGCCGCAAGGGGGGGAGAGCATGGCTGAGGCTTTTATTGACGAGAAGAAGGACAGGCGCTCCCCCTCTGCCCGCGCCTTTGGGAAGGACCTCTTCGCCTGGCTCCAGGCGCTGGTCTTTGCGCTGCTGCTCCTGGTGCTCGCCTTCATCTTCTTCGGGCGGATCATCTCGGTGGAGGGCTCGTCCATGTACCCCACGCTGCACGACGGGGACATGCTCCTGCTCCAGAGCATCGGCTACACGCCCAAGCAGGGGGACATTGTGGTGCTCACCAAGCCCTTCGCCTCCGTCACGGGGCCGATCGTCAAGCGCGTGATCGCAACGGGCGGCCAGCGCGTGGAGATCGACTATGAGGCGGGGCTGGTCTATGTGGACGGCGCTGTGCTGGAGGAACCCTATCTGATCGAGGCGATGCGCCTGCCCCAGAACCCGGCGGAGCAGATGCGCGAGACCGTCGTGCCCGAGCACCATGTCTTTGTCATGGGGGACAACCGCAACGGCTCATCCGACAGCCGGAATGCCGCCCTCGGCGCGGTGGATGAGCGCTACATCCTCGGGCACGCGCTCTTTGTCATCCTGCCCTTTCAAAACATGAAGTCCGTCCTCTCCTAAAGGGCGTGCAAGAAAAGCGCTGCCGCGCACGGCGGCGAGAGAACCAAAGAGGAGGGATGAGATCCGATGAAACGAGTCGCACCACCCGCCCCCAAAGCGGCAAGACGCGCGCGGGCCCTGCGGCAGACGCTCTTTTCCGCGCTGCAAACGCTGCTCTTCACCCTGCTGGCGCTGATCCTCCTCTTTACGTTTTTGAGCCGCATCATCACCGTGGTCGGCGCTTCCATGCAGCCCTCGCTGCAAGAGGGGGAGATTCTGCTCCTCCAGCGGGTGGGCTGGGCGCCGCAGCAGGGGGACATTGTGGTGCTCACCAAGCCCTTCGGGAGCGTTGACCACCCCTATGTCAAGCGCGTGATGGCAACGGGCGGCCAGACGCTGGAGATCGACTATGAGGCGGGGCTGGTCTATGTGGACGGGCAGCGCCAGGAGGAGCCCTACCTGGGCGAGCGGATGGAAGCGCTCGCCTACCCGAGAGACACAACGTACATCGAAGTGCCGCAGGGGCATGTCTTTGTCATGGGGGACAACCGCAACCACTCGGACGACAGCCGCAACGTTGAGCTGCTGGCGGTGGATGAGCGCTACATCCTCGGCAAGGCCTGCTTTGTGCTCTTCCCGCCGGAGCAGTTTGGCCCGGTGAAGGCCCCGGCGGCAGAGTGAGCGCCCGCATCCCCCGGCGGGGGGAGGGGCGAGAGAAAGAGAGAGAAGGAGGTGGCGTGATGCGCCTAGACAAATGGCTCAAGGTGTCCCGGCTCATCAAGCGGCGCAGCGTTGCCAACGAGGCCTGCGACAAGGAGCGGGTGCGCGCCAACGGCCGCGTGGTCAAGGCGTCCTACGAGGTCAAGCCGGGGGACCGGCTGGAGATCCGCTTTGGCGCAAAGCTGCTGGCGGTGGAGGTGCTCGCGGTCCATGAGCACATAGCCAAGGCGGACGCCGCCGGGATGTACAGAGAACTCCCGCAGGAGCCCGCGGGCGCTGCGGAAGACGCGCCCCTCGCCTGAGACGCAGGCGGGTGCCGCGCCCGCGGGGCTGCCCTTACCCGGGAAATGCAGCCGCGCGCAAGGAGAATGGTTGGTGATGAGCATGAAACACGACAAGGAACTGATCGTCCATAAACTTGAGCGCTGGGAGCGCTATCTGAGCAACTACAGCCTGCCCGCCTGGAAGGAGATTCCCGACATCGGGCTCTATATGGATCAGGTGGTGGTGCTGCTGAGCGGCTACTTAAACTTCATCCCCGAGGAGGTGCCGACAGAGCGGCCCATTACGCCGACCACCATCAACAACTACGTCCGCCTGAAGGTCATGCCCGCGCCCGAGCGCCGCAAGTATTACCGGCGGCACATCGTCTACCTGATTACAATCTTCACCCTCAAGCAGAGCGCCTCCATCGCCTCCGTGCAGCGGATGCTGCCGCTGGATCTGACGCAGAAGGAGCTGGAGCTCTTTTACGGGCGCTATGTGGAAACGGTGGAGGACGTGGCGGCCTTTTTCACCAAACAGACGAGGGAGGGCACGCGCGACATCCTCGCCCCCGGCAGCTCTGAGGCGGACGATGCCGCCATTGACCGCTTCATTATCCGAACCGTCCTGATGGGCGGCTTCTCCGGCATTCTGGCGCAAAAGCTGCTCTTTTTGCAGGGGGCCGACCGGGAGGAGGTGCTCCGGCGGGAGCGGGAGAGCGAGGAGGGTGAGGCGGGCGGATAGCAGCAAATCGGCGCGCAGCCCGCGCTGATTCAGACCGGATCCTGGGGGGGATTCTTACACGGCGGCCGGGGCGGCAGACACGCCTCTGCCGGGCCCCGCTCTGCCGCCCGGAAAAAACCTGCGCGCGGGCGGGCAGGGGGGCATAGAATAGAGAGAAGTAGAAATCAGTTCAACTGCAAGGGAGGAGTTTCCGATGGAAAAACGACTGTACCGTTCCTATCAAAACCGCATGATCAGCGGCGTCTGCGGCGGCATTGCGGAGTATTTTGGCCTGGATGCGACCATCATCCGCCTGGCCTGGGCGCTCTTTTGCCTCTTCGGCGGCGCGGGCATTCTCTTTTACATCATCGCCGCCATCGTCATTCCAACGCCTTAAAGCAGCGGGGCGCGCCCCGAGGCGAGAAGAGCGCCCCCGCCGTTCCGGCGGGGGCGCTCTGTTTTCCTCTGGAAACTCCGGCAGGCTCAGACCTCCGAGAGCGTGAAGGTGAAGCTCGTCTCGCCCGCTTCACTGCGCACGGTAATGTCCTCCTGATAGGTGTTGAGGATGGCCTTGACGATGTAGAGCCCGAGGCCCACGCCGTCCTTGGAGGTGCGGGAGCTGTCGGTCTTATGGAAGCGGTCAAAAATCGTCTCCAACTGCTCGGGCGGGATGGTCTCCCCCTGGTTTTGGATGGTGATGTAGGCCTTGCCCTTCTGGCTGCGGATGCGCAGGGTCAGCACGCCGCCCTCCTTGGAGAACTTGATGGCGTTGTCGAGCAGGTTGTAGCACACCTGGGTGACGGCATCCGGCTCGCCCCAGACCATGGTGCCCTCCTCCGGCATGTCGGTGACGACCTCGAGCGCCTTTGCCGTCACGCTCGCCTCCAGGCTCAGCAGCACGCGCAGCAGCACCTCGCTCACGTCAAACTGCAGCTGCGCCGCAACGCGCTCCTGCGACTGCAGGCGCGAGAGCTCGAGCATGCGCCGCACGAGGCGCGAGAGGCGGCGCGTCTCCGAGGAGATGATCTGCAGCGCCTCCCGCTGGCGCTCGGGGGGGACGGTTCCGTCCAAAATCCCGTCCGAAAAGCCCGCGATGGTGGTCATGGGCGTTTTGAGCTCATGGGAGACGTTGGCGACAAAGTCGGAGCGGCGGCTCTCGCTCTGCGCGAGGGAACTTGCCATGTTGTTAAAGGCCGCGGCAAGCTCCGCAATCTCGTCGCAGCGCTCGGAGAAATCCTCCACCCGCGCGTCAAACTCCCCGCGGGCGAAGCGGTTGGCCGCCGAGGCCATGCTCCGCAGCGGGTAGACGAGATACTGCGCCGTGAGCGAGGAGATGACCATCGTCAAGAGCAGCACGGCCGTCGCCGTGAGGAAGAACATCTGCAGGGCGCTCCAGAGAAACTCCCGCACGGAGGAGACGTCAATGCCGATGAAGATCAGCCCCACCGTCTCCTCCAGCCGGTCGATGACCATGCCGTTCTGGTCAAAGAGCGTTGTCGTGGCGATGATGGGGTCGCCCGTGACATAGCTGCTCTGCGGCAGCAGGCCCAGCGTGGTCAGGCCGATGGAGTCGATGTTCTCACCCAGCGCATCCCGCACGGCCCACTGGGGGATGTGCGCATTCTTCAGGCGGGCGGGGTCGAGATTGCTCCCCGCGTAGAAGATGATCGCGCCGTCCGCCTCGCAGAGGAAGATGGTCGCATCGGAGATCGCGGCGACAGAGCCGAGATAGGACTGGAAGTGCAGCGAATAGATGTCTGAGCGGTCTTTGAGAACGGTTTTGGTGTAGTTGCGGATGATCTCCATGTCCCGCTGGACGTTTTTTTTCAGCTCGCTGAGGTGATGCTGGTAGTAGAGGCTGAAAAACCCCGTGCCCAGGAGCGTGACGCAGAAGAAGATGAGGATCAGGTTCGATAGCAATTGCCTGCGATACATGCGGGCCCCCTTTCGCCGCGCTATGCGCCGCCGGCGACGCGCAGCTCAAACTTATAGCCCACGCCCCAGACGGTTTTTAAGGACCACTGCGTGCTCACGTTCTCAAGCTTTTCGCGCAGGCGCTTGATGTGCACGTCCACCGTGCGCGAGTCGCCAAAGTAGTCAAAGCCCCAGACCTCGTCGAGCAGCTGGTTGCGCGTGAAGACGCGGTTGGGCGCGGCGGCTAGGTGGAAGAGCAGCTCGAGCTCCTTGGGCGGTGCGTCAATGCGCCGCCCGTCCACCTCCAGCTCGTAGGACTCGAGGTTGATGACCAGCTTATCGAAGATCAGCCGCTTGCTCTTCTGCTCCTCCTCCCCGCTGCGGCGCAAGACCGCCTGGATGCGCGCGAGCACCTCCTTCATCTCAAAGGGCTTGACGATGTAGTCATCCGCGCCCATCTCCAGCCCCGTCACCTTGTCAATCGTCTCACCCTTGGCGGTGAGCATGATGATGGGGGTCTGATCCGTCTCGCGGATCTTGGCGCAGACGCTCCAGCCGTCCATCACGGGGAGCATGATGTCCAGCAGGAGCAGGTCGGGGCGAAAGCCGCGGTAGAGCTCGAGCGCCTTGGCCCCGTCGCCGGCGATGAGCGTGTCATAGCCCTCTTTTTTCAGGTAGAGGTTGAGCAGCTCAGCAATGTTGTTGTCGTCCTCCGCGATGAGTATTTTCCGTGCCATAGAAGCGCCGCCTTTCTTGAGATCTCACAGCCCTCTGCGGGGAGGCGGGGCCGCCATCCCCCCTCCGCGCGCGGGCGTATCCGGTTCAATAGTGGCATTGTAGCATAAAAATGCCGCCCTGTCATGCTGCAATTGCACAGCGCACTTGACATTGCAAGGGGAACTTGTGTAAGCTAATCGTAGAATTTTGATATTTGAGATGGAAGGGAGCAGCCAGATATGCATTGCAGCAAACAGATTACGGCCGATTTGACCTGGGTAGGAGGCAACGACCGCAGGCTCTCGATGTTTGAGGGGGTCTATTCCGTGCCCCGCGGCGTGTCCTATAACGCCTATCTGCTCATGGACGAGCAGACGGTGCTCTTTGACACGGTGGACCGCGCCGTTGCGGATGTGTTTTTCGAAAACCTCGCCCACACGCTCGCGGGCCGGACGCTTGACTATGTGGTCATCGCGCACATGGAGCCCGACCACTCCGCAACGCTGATGGACCTGCTGCTGCGCTACCCCGAGGCGGTGGTGGTCTGCAACGAGAAGAGCGAGCGGATGATCCGCCAGTTCTTCGAGGGCGCAGAGATCAAGTTCCAGCTGGTCAAAGAGGGGGAGACGCTCTCGACCGGGCGGCACAAGCTGCGCTTTTTCATGGCGCCCATGGTGCACTGGCCGGAGGTCATGGTCAGCTATGACGAGACGGACAAGATCCTCTTCTCGGCGGATGCCTTCGGCAGCTTCGGCGCGCTCAACGGCGCCATCTTTGCCGACGAGGTGGACTTCATGCGCGACTATCTCGACGAGGCGCGGCGCTACTACTGCAACATCGTGGGCAAATACGGCCCGCAGGTGCGCTCCCTGCTGCAAAAAATCGCAGGGCTGGAGATCGACTGGCTCTGCCCGCTGCACGGCTTCGTCTGGCGCAGGAAGATCGGCGAGTTTATCGCCAAATACCAGGCCTGGAGCAGCTACACGCCCGAAGTGCAGGGCGTGATGATCGCCTACGCCTCCATCTACGGGCACACGGAGCGCGCGGCGGAAGTGCTCTCCGCCCGCCTGCGGGACGCGGGTGTGGCAACGGTGATGTTTGACGTGTCGGTGACGCCGGCCTCGGAGATCATCGCGGCGGCCTTTCAGTACAGCCATCTGGTCTTCGCCGCGCCGACCTATAACGCGGGGATTTTCATCACCATGGACCAGTTGCTGCGCGACCTTGCGGCGCACAACATTCAGAACCGGACGGTGGCGCTCATCGAGAACGGCTCCTGGGCGCCGACGAGCGGCGGGCTGATGCGCGAAATTCTCGCGGGGGCGAAGGATCTGCGCATACTCGAGGCGGGTTTGACCATCCGCTCGAGCCTGAAGGCTTCGCAGGAGGCGGAGCTTGCGGCGCTGGTCGAGGCGCTGCGCGGCTCCATGGCGGCGGCGCCGGCGGACGCGGCCCCCGCGCCGGGCGGCGAGGTGGACCAGCGCACGCTCAACTGCATCTCCTACGGGCTCTTCGTCCTCACGGCCAAGGACGGGGGGAAGGACAACGGCTGCATCATCAACACCGTCAACCAGATCACCACCCAGCCGGGCCGCCTTGCCATCGGCGTGAACAAGCAGAATTTCACCCATGATATGATTCTCAAAACCGGCAGCTTCAACCTCTCCGTCCTCACGGAGGACACGCCCTTCCGCGTGTTCGAGCGCTTCGGCTTCCACAGCGGCCGCGAGACGGACAAGTTTGCCGAGCTCTCCCCCGCGCGCAGTGCAAACGGCCTTGCCTACTTGGACGAGGCGAGCAACGCGCTGATCTCCGGGCGGGTGGTCGAGCAGTTTGATTACGGCACGCACACGCTCTTCGTCGCGGAGGTCACCGAGGCGAGGGTCCTCTCTGAGCGCCCCTCCCTCACCTATGCCTATTACCACGCGCACATCAAACCAAAGCCCGAGCTGAAGGCCTCGGCGGGCAAGGTCTGGGTGTGCACCATCTGCGGCTATCTCTACGACGAGGCGGCGGAGGGCACGCCCTTTGAGGAACTGCCGGAGGACTGGGTCTGCCCGCTCTGCAAGCACCCGAAGTCGGACTTTGTGCTCCAGGGCTAAGCATATACAAACAGAGCGCGTGAAAGGGGGAAGTCAAGATGCAGCTGGCCTTCAATATTGCCATTGTCCTGCTCCTGCTGCTGCTCATCGGCCTCTCGCTGCGGCACGCGGGCACCTCTGATCTCTCCCGCATCACCGCCCTCTTCAAGCAGAGCGCCCAGGAGCAGCGCGGCGCGGTGGAGCAGCAGCTGGGTGAGGCGGCAACGGAGCAGTTTCGCCGCTTCGGCATCATCGGCGAGAGCGTGCAGAGCGCCTTGCAGCAGAGTCGCGGGGAGACGGGCGAGCAGCTCGCCCGCTGGGAGACGAAGCTCGACGCGCGCCTGCTGGCCCTGCAGCGCGGCAACGCGGAAAATCTGGAGACCATCAACGCGACGCTCGAAGCGCGCATGCGCGCGCTGCAGGAGAGCAACGAGGCGCGGCTCTTGCAGATGCAGGCGGTGGTGGATGAAAAATTGCAGGCGACGCTCGAGACGCGGCTCTCGCAGTCCTTCGCGCTGGTGAGCCGGCAGCTTGAAAGCGTGCAGCAGGGTCTGGGAGAGATGAAGAGCCTCGCCGCCGACGCGAAGAGCCTCAAGCTCGCCCTCACGAACATCAAAGAGCGCGGCACCTACGGGGAAATCCGCCTTGAGCGCTTGCTCGCGGACATCCTCGCGCCGGGCCAGTATGAGAGCAATGTGGAGATCGCGGAGAACAAGCGGGTGGAGTTTGTCGTCAAGCTGCCGGGGAAGGGCGACTTGCCCCTCTGGCTGCCCATCGACTCGAAATTCCCCGTGGAGGACTACAACCGCCTGCTCGACGCGGTGGACAAGCCCGCGATCGACGAGGCGCGCCGCGCCCTCACGCAGACGATCCGCAGCTTCGCAAAGGATATCCACACGAAATACATCGTCCCGCCCAAGACGACGGATTTTGCCCTCATGTTCCTGCCGACGGAGGGGCTCTATGCCGAGATCGTCCAGAACGCGGCGCTCTTTGAAGAGCTGCGGGACAAATACCGCGTGACGGCCGTCGGCGCGACCACGCTCTCCGCCTTTCTGAGCTCCTTGCAGATGGGTTTTCAGACCCTCGCGATTGAAGAGCGCTCGCAGGAGGTCTGGGAGACGCTGCGCGCCGTGAAATCGGAATTCTCCAAGTTCGGGGAGCTGCTCGAGCGGGCGCACAAGCAGATTCAGACGGCGGACAAGACGCTCGAAGAGATTGTCGGGCGGCGCACGCGGGCCATCAACCGCACGCTGCGCCTGGTGGAGGAGCTCGAGGACGACATCCCCGCCCTCGAATCCCCGGCGGACACAATGCCGGAAACAACACCCCAGTGAATCAGATGAACCAGAGAAGACGCGCCGCCCCCTCTGCAGAGGGGGGCAGCGCGTCTTTTGTATTGCCTTGTTATTCGGTCTCCGCGGGCGCGAAGGAGACCTCAGCGTTTAACGGGACGATGCAGATGTAGCTCGTGCCCCGGCCAAAATACAGCGGGGCGCCGTGTTCAAAGGAGTAGGAGAAGGGCGCCTCGGCGCTCGGCTTGCTCCAGCGGATGGGGACAGATTCCCCCTCCAGCGCGAAGTAGCCGCTGCCGCTGCCCGTGAGCGCGACGGAGAGGCGGCCGACGCTATCGAGCGTCTTCGTCTCGGCAAAGAGCAGCAGTACGTTCTTTGCCGTCACCTGCGTGTCGCTGTTGCCGTCCAGATAAGCCGCGCCGTACTGGGAGAGCTGGTAGAGGGCCGTCTCGGGATCGTAGTGAAAGAGTCCCGTCTTATAGCTCGAGAAGCGGACGGAGATCTCCGAAGCCGCCGCGGCCCCCGGCAACTCGATCTCATCGGCAAAGCGCATGGGCGCGCGGTAGCCCGCCGCGTGTTCGAGGGAGAAGCCGTAGCTGCCCGCAAGTTCCCGGATCAGCTCGCCGCTGGTCATCAGGCTGTGCTCATAGCCCTTGCGGGCCTTGCGCTCCGCGTCGCGGAAAAACATGTTGCCCTTGCCGCGCACGCCGTCAATGTGGTCGATCTTCCGCTGCGCGAGAAGGCGGTAGGCCTCTTCGCTGCCGCCCGCGTGGATGAAGACGGCATCGTGCCCCTGCACAATGTCCAAAAAGTAGGGCCGCGCGCTGCGGATACTGCCGACCACGCCCAAATCGGACACGTCCTGATAGAGGGCGATCATGCGGGTGATGCCGCCCTCGGCGAGCACTTCGTAGATGATATCCGCCTCCGCGACACCCTGCTGCGGCTGCGCCTGCTTAAGGTTGTTGATGGAGATGGCAAAGGGGCGCAGCTGGCTCAAATCCTCCTCCGTCGGCAGCCCCGTGAGCGGGTGTTCCGGCCCGCTGTAGACGGGCGGCGGCTCGGACACGGTCGGCTCCTCCTCCGGCTCCGGGGGGAGGGGCTCCTGCGCATAGCCCGTTCTGCAGCCGCCGAGAAGGAGCAGCGCGAGTGCAATGGTCCAGATCAAAATTCGTTTCATCAAATGCCTCCTGCGTCTTGAGAAAAAACGCTGGCGCTATTTTACATCGTTTGCCCCCGGCTGTCAAATGCTTCTTCGCGCTCTGCCCGCAGGCTCAGCCCGCCCGCCGATTCGCCCGCGCGGAGCGGCAGAGGAACCAGAGGATCAGCGCGGCCAGGGAGAACATCAGCGTGCTGACGGGCAGGCAGAGCAGGCGCAGAAAGGGCAGCCCCGCCAGCGGCAGGAGAAAGACGGCATAGTAGACATCCCGCAGCAGCCAGAGCGCATCGGGCAGGAACTGCTCGGGAGAGGAGATGCTCAGCACCCGCGCAAAGCCGATGAGCGCGAAGAGCCAGAAGAGCGCGCCAAGGAGCGCCATGACCCTCGAGCGCAGATGCGCGCCGACGAGCAGGAAGGCGAGCCAGGCGAGGAGGAGGAGCGCGGAGGAGAGCCAGTAGATGCGTAGCGTGTAGACCAGCGCGAAGGCCGTGAGCAGAAAGAGCGACGAAATCGCAGCCAAAAAAGAGCGCAAGGCCTCACACCTCCCCTTCGTCCGCCACCTGAATGCAGGCGCGCATGAGATAGGAATCCGGGTCGTCTGTGGAGAGATAGTGGAGCAGATCCTCCGCGAAGAGATCCCCCAGCACGCGGTGACCCTGCGCCTGCGTCCAGTCGTAGAGCGCGCGGTAGGCGCCGTACTGGCTCTCATAGTTCCCCTGGTGGTAGAGCACGGCGTAGAGCCCGGCGGGCCGCCGCAGGAGCCCTTCCGTCCCGCCCTCGGGCTTCACGCGGCAGAAATACGCGTCCTCGATCACGATGCCCTCCGCGAGCGCCTCCCGGCGCAGAATGTCCCCCGGCGGGAAGGCGAGGCTGCCGTGCGCCCGCGCGCGCTCGAGCAGCGGCCGCACCTGCAGGAGATACTGCCGCTCGTCATAGGCGGAGAGCTTGGGTGCGGCGGTGCTGATGTAATAGGCCTCCGCCTGCCGCTCCAGGCGCACAGTGCCGCTGGGCAGCGCGGCGGCGCCCTCGGTCGCGCGGATGCTCTCGCCCAGGAGCGAGGCGATGGACTCCAGCCGCCGCTGCTCCCGCGCGAGGATCTCCTGCTGCCGGCGCAGCAGGTCCAAAAAATCCTCCCGGCTGCGGCGGCCCAGATAGCTTCGGATCTCCCCCAGAGGAAGCCCCAGCCGCTTGAGCGCGGCAATCAGGTCGAAGGTGTAGAGCTGGCGGGCAGAGTAGTAGCGGTAGCCCGTTTGCGCGTCCACCCGCTCGGGGCGCAGCAGGCCGATGCGGTCATAGTGCAGCAGCGTGTCTTTTTTCACGCCGCAGAGCGCCGCAAATTCCCCCGCTTTTAATAAATATGTCGACAGAGCAAATCCCCCCTTGACTCGTGAGTAAGCCCATAGTTTATACTAGCAGATAAGTTCCGGCGCGGCAAGCCTGTTTTCTGGGGCGGCGCTGCAAATTGACCGCCGGACGAATTCTGATTTGAGGTGTCTTTCATGTCTTCCATCCGAGGGGCCGGCTGCTCCTTCCAAACCTTCCTGCGCTTCGTGCTGCCCTCCGTGGCGGCGATGCTGCTCTTCTCCCTCTACACGGTGGCCGATGCCATCTTTCTCGCCTGGGGGGTCGGCGCGGCGGCGATGACCTCTGTGAACATCGCCCTGCCCTTCATCAACGGGGTCTACGGGCTCTCCGTCCTGCTCTCCATGGGCACGGCGACGCTGGTCGCCTTCGCGCGCGGCAGGGGCGATCAGGAGCGGGCCAACGCCCTCTTTTCGCAGACGGTGCTGCTGCTCTCCCTTGTAGGGCTGCTCATTACGGTATTGGTGACGCTCTTCTCCCGTCAACTCGCGCTGCTGCTGGGCGCGGATGGGCTCTTTTTAGAGGGCACGGCGGAGTATCTGCGCGTGAGTGCTCTCTTCACCGTCTGCTTCCTGCTCTCCTACTGCATGGAGGTGATGGTGAAGGTGGACAACCGGCCCGGCATGGCGGTGGTGGGCGTTGCGGCGAGCTTTCTGCTGAGCCTCTTCTTTGACTATCTCTTCATCCTCGTCTTCGGCTGGGGCATCACGGGCGCGGGCCTTGCAACGGGCTTATCTCAGCTTGCGGCGGTGCTCGTCTTCCTGCTCTACTTTCGCAGCCGGCACGCCCGGCTCAAGCTCGGGCGCTTCCGGGCGCAGCCGCGCGCCTTTCTGCGCATCCTCCCCCTGGGCGTTGCGGACTGCTCCGTGGAGCTCATCGCCGCCTTCCTCACGATTCTCTACAACCAGCTGCTGCTCCACAGCATGGGCGCTTCGGGGCAGACGCTCTATGCGCTGGTCGCCTACCTTAACCTCTTCGCCTTCATGCTCTTTCAGGGCATCACCCAGGGGATGATGCATCTGGTGAGCTTCCACATGGGAAGGGGGGAGGGGCGCGTCGCCTCAGGTTATTTCCGCATGGCGCTCCTTGTGAGCGGCGGCATGAGCCTCTTCGCGCTCGCGCTCTCCTTCTTCGCTGCGCCGCAGATTGCGGGCTGGATGCTCCGCTCCGAGCCGGCGCTCATTCCCGCGGCGCTCACGGCGCTGCGCCTCTTCTCGCTCTCCTTCCCCTTCGCGAGCCTGAACATCGCCTTTGCGGGCTATCTGAGCGCGCGGGAGCGGGCTCTCCCCTCCACCGTGCTGGCGCTCTCACGCGGCTTTTTCTTTGCGCCGCTCGCGCTCTTCTTCTGCGTCTTCCTGCTGGGCGGAAACGCCGTCTGGTGCGCGGCGCTCTTGGGCGAGTTCTGCTGCCTGCTGCTGGGGCTGCCCATTCTGCGCGCCGAGGGGCGCAAGATGCGGGCGGCAAAGGGAGAGAAGAAGCGCCCGCGCGAGCGGGACGCCCTCCCGCTTCCAAGCGCCTGATCCCGCCGCAGATGATCCCGGAGACTGCCCCCCTTGGCAGCCTCCGGGATTTGCCCTTTCGGGGCCGGAAACCCGCCGCGCCGCCTCCCCCGGAAGGCGCTGAAAACAAGCCGAAAGCAGGGGGGAAAAATTCGAAAAATTTATGCGTATTTTTGCTTGACAGGGGCGGGGAGTTATGCTACACTAACGGTGTGTGTTAGTTTAACCTAACTTGTTGCGCAGGCCGCGCAAAAGGAGTGTAGATAGTATGACAACATTAAAGGATATCCCCGTCGGCCGCCGGGCAATTGTCGAGCAGGTCGCCGGTGAGCGGGCGCTGCGCCGCCGCATCATGGACATGGGGCTCACGAAAAACACGGAAGTGTATGTGCAGAAGGTCGCCCCCTTTGGTGACCCGATGGAGATTATTGTCAGGGGCTACTCCCTGAGCATCCGCAAGGCGGACGCGAAGATGGTCAGCGTGCGCTAAGCGCCCTTGAAACCCGCGCCGCACACGGCAAGACCAAAACGAAACTGAGGGGGAGACGATATGTCGATACGCATTGCCCTGGCCGGCAACCCGAACGCCGGCAAAACCACGCTCTTTAACGCCCTGACCGGCAGCAACCAGTTTGTGGGCAACTGGCCGGGGGTGACGGTGGAGAAAAAAGAAGGCCGGCTCAAACAGGATAAGGACGTCATTGTGATGGACTTGCCGGGCATCTATTCCCTCTCGCCCTATTCGCCCGAGGAGGTCGTCTCCCGCACCTATTTGATTGCGGAGCGGCCGGACGTGATTTTAAATATCGTGGACGCGAGTAATCTGGAGCGCAACCTCTACCTGACAACGCAGCTCTTAGAGCTCGGCATCCCCGTTGTGCTCGCGCTCAATATGATGGACGTGGTGGAGCGCGGCGGCGATACGATCGACGTTGCGGCGCTTGAGCGCAAGCTCGGCTGCCGCGTGGTGGAGACCTCCGCCATCAAGGGCACGGGGGTCGAGGCCGCCGCCGCCGCTGCCATTGCCGCCGCCAAGGCGAAGGAGATTCCCGAAGTGCGCCCCATCTTTGAGGGCAGCGTGGAGCACGCCCTGGCGCATATTGAAGAGCGCCTGCTCCACGACATGCCCGACGCGCAGCAGCGCTTTTACTCCATCAAGCTCTTCGAGCGCGACGAGAAGGTGCTCGAGGAGATGCAGCTCTCGCAGGAGGACCGCGCACACATCGAGGAGGACATTGTCAGCTGCGAAGAGGAGTTGGGAGACGACTCCGAGGCCATCATCGTCGGCCAGCGCTATACCTATATTGAGACCATTGCCGCCGCCTGCTGCACCAAGCGGCTGGGCCACAGCCTGAACATCTCACAAAAAATTGACCGCGTGGTCACCCATCGCATTCTCGCCCTGCCGATCTTTGTCGCGGTGATCACCCTGGTCTACTACTTATCGGTCAGCACCGTCGGCGGCTGGGCGACCGACTGGGCCAATGACGGCCTCTTCGGAGAGGGCTACTTCCTCTTCGGCCGCGGCAGCGGGGCCTATACGAGCGTTGCGGAGGACTATGAAGAGGCGCAGCTCAAGGCAGAGCAGTTCCTCCTTCTGGCGGAGGAGGCGGGCATTGACACCGCCGGCGTCACAGGGGAGGAGATCGACCCGATCGCCGAGAGCATCTTCCGCGCGGAGGCCGCAGGCCTTGCGGGAGAGGTGAGCGTTGTCGGCGAAGAGGGCGAGCTGGTCTATGAGGGCTATGTCACTCTGGCGGACTGGCTTGCCGCCGCGGGGCTGGAAGAGCCGGAGCCTTCGGACTACGGCATCTACGTGGCGGGGGCGCCGCTGCTGCTGGGCAATGCGCTCTCGGCGGCAAACGCCGCACCCTGGCTCGAGGGGCTGCTCATTGACGGCGTGCTCGCGGGTGTCGGCGCGGTGCTCGGCTTCGTGCCGCAGATGATCGTGCTCTTCCTCTTCCTTGCCATTCTGGAGGGCTGCGGCTATATGGCGCGCATCGCCTTCATCCTCGATAAGGTCTTTCGCCGCTTCGGCCTCTCGGGCAAGTCCGTCATCCCCATGCTCATCACCACCGGCTGCGGCGTGCCGGGCATCATGGCAAGCCGCACGATTGAAAACCCGCGCGACCGGCGCATGACGGTGATGACGACGACCTTTGTGCCCTGCAGCGCGAAGCTGCCCATCATCGCCCTGATCGCGGGGGCCTTCTTCCCCGGAACCTGGTGGGTGGCCCCGAGCGCCTATTTCCTCGGCATCGGCGCGGTGCTCCTCTCGGGCGCGATTTTGAAGAAGACCAAGCTCTTTGTGGGCGAGGAAGCCCCCTTTGTCATGGAGCTGCCGCTCTACCACCTGCCGACGGCGCGCAGCGTGTTTCGGAGCATGTGGGAGCGGGCCTGGGAGTTCATCAAGCGCGCGGGCACCATCATCCTGCTCGCCTCGATCTTCATCTGGTTCACCTCCGCCTTCGGCTTTGTGAACGGCTCCTTCACCATGCTCGACGGGGAGATGGACGGAAGCCTCTTGGCCATCATCGGCGGCGGCGTTGCCTGGATCTTCGCCCCCCTCGGCTTTGGCGAGTGGCAGGCGGCGGTGGCAACGGTGCTGGGCCTTGTCGCCAAGGAGGGCGTGGTGAGCACCATGGGCATCCTCTACGGGCTGGGCGACGGGCACGGTTACGCCGCCCTCACGGGGGCCTTCACGGCGGGCGCGGCCTACTCCTTTATGATCTTCAACCTCATCTGCGCGCCCTGCTTCGCCGCCATCGGCGCGATGCGCCAGGAGATGAAGAGTGCCAAATGGTTCTGGATCACCATCGGCTATCAGACGGGGCTTGCCTATGCGCTCTCGCTCTGCTACTACCAGTTCTGGCTGCTCTTCCAGGGCGGCAGCTTCGGCCTCGGCAGCGGCGCGGCCGTCCTCGTGGTGATCGGCTTTGTCTACCTGCTGCTGCGGCGCGGCCACGGGAACAAGACGAATACGCCGGCTCAACAGATCCACGCTCCCGCCGCCTGAGCGCGTTCGGGAAGCCTCCGCCCGGCACGGGGCGGCGAAGTGAAAGAAAGAAGGCGAGTGAATATGCTCCAGTGGATTTCAGCAAATGTGGGCACCATCCTCATCTCCGTCCTGCTGCTCTTGGCGGTGGGCGCGGCGGGGCGGCATGTCTGGCGCGGGCGAAAGACGCTCGGCTGCGGCTGTTCAAGCTGTGACGGCTGCGCCATGGGCTGCTCGATGGGCGGCCCGGCACAGGCCGCCGGGGACGCGCAGAGCGATCAAACGGAGGAGTAAGCAGCCAGGGGAAACGAAGCGGACGGGGGAAGGCAAGCGCCTTCCCCCGTTTTTCTCTGCCCGCCGCCGCGTCGCAAAAGGCCGCCGCGCTCCCCCTGCGGCGGGGCGGAAGGCTGCTGCCAAGTTTTGCGCCGCCGGATAAAATCCTTTTCAAATCGGGAAAAAGGGAGTATACTGGGGAGTGACTGCTGCGCTCGCAGCTGCCCGCCGCAGAGGGGGCGGCGGCGCGGGCGAATTTGTCCTGGCACAGGACAGGAGGTATGGTATGAAATTGACATTTTTTGGCGCCGCTAAGGCTGTGACGGGGAGCTGCTACTGCCTGGAGGTCGGTGGGAAGAAGATCCTCGTCGACTGCGGCCTGCAACAGGGCCGCGATGAGCGGGACAACAGCGTGCTGGACTTTGCCCCCAACTACATCGACTATGTGCTCGTGACCCACGCGCATATTGACCACTCGGGGCGGCTACCGCTGCTGATCAAGCAGGGCTTTCAAGGGCCGATCTTTGCCACCCGGCTCACGGGGGAGCTGCTCTCCATCATGCTGCGCGACTCCGCGCACATTCAGGAGAGCGACGCGCAGTGGCAGAACCAGAAGGGCCGCCGCGCCGGGCGCGAGCCGGTGGAGCCGCTCTACACCATCGCAGACGCGGAGGAGGCCGTCAAACACATCACCACCTATGAATACGGCCAGATGATCGAGCTCTTCGAGGGGGCCAAGTTCTGCTTCACAGACGCGGGCCACCTGCTCGGCTCCGCCTGCATCGAACTCTGGGCGACGGAGGAGGGCGTGACGAAAAAGATCGTCTTCTCCGGCGACATCGGCAACGTCGACCAGCCCTTCATCCGCGACCCGGCGCACATCGGAGAGGCGGACTACGTCGTCATGGAGAGCACCTACGGCGACCGCAACCACGAGGTGCATGAGGAATACATTGAGCATCTGGCGGAGATCATCGATGAGACCTTCTCGCGCGGCGGGAACGTGATCATCCCCTCCTTCGCCGTCGGCAGAACGCAGGAGCTGCTCTATGCCATGCGCGAGATGAAGGAGCGGGGCATGGTCAAGCGGCACCCGAACTTCACCGTCTGCGTGGACTCCCCTCTTGCCAGCGAGGCGACCAAGATCTTCTCCGGCGACCTGCGCGGCTATCTCGATGAGGAGGCGCGCGCGGTGGTGCGGGCGGGGGACGCGCTCTTCAAGTTCCCCGGCCTGAACATGACCAAGACGAGCGAGGAGTCCAAACTGCTCAACATGGACCGCACGCCGCGCGTCATCATCTCCGCCTCGGGCATGTGTGACGCGGGGCGCATCCGCCACCACCTCAAGCACAACCTCTGGCGGCCGGAGTGCTCCATCATCTTTGTGGGCTATCAGGCGGAGGGAACGCTGGGCCGCCGCCTGCTCGAGGGCATCGAGAGCGTCAAGCTCTTTGGAGAGGAGATCGCGGTGCACGCGAAAATTCACAACTTCAAGGGCCTCTCCTCCCACGCCGACCGGGATCATCTGATCGCCTGGGCGGAGATGTACAGCCCGAAGCCCGCCGAGATCTTCGTGGTGCACGGGGACGCGAAGATCACCGAAATCTTTGCCGAAACGCTCCGCAAGCGCGGCTTTTCCGCGCACGCGCCCCTCTTTGAGGAGGTCTATGACCTGCGCGAAAACCGCATGCTCGCCGCCGGTGTGGAGCTGCTGCCCAAGCGGCCGAAGCCGGCCGAGCACGTCTCCGCCGCCTACTGGGAGCTGGAAACGGCGGGCATGGAGCTGCTCAACTTCATCCAGGAAAACAAGAACGGCGCGAACAAGGACCTGCGCAAGCTCACAAGCCAGATCCGCTCGCTGCTGGAAAAGCTCTCCGGATAAAAACGCTCTCTCCGGAGGGGCGGCTGCGCGCCGCCCCTGCCGCGCGGCGGGACAAGCATGCCCCCTCTCGCCGTCCATACCGCATCGCTGCACAAGCAAGGAGGACATTTTTTGATCAAGCAAACTCTCAAACGGGCGCTCGGCTTTGCGCTCGCGGCGCTTCTGCTCTTCGGCCTCTGCCTCACGCCGGCCGCCGCGCTGACCCCCCAGCAGCTCAAAGAACTGCTGCAAGAGCTCTACATCGACGAGGTGGACGACGCGGTGCTCAGCGAGGAGACCATCGAGGGCATTCTTGAGGCGCTCGGCGACCCCTACACGCGCTATATGACGGCCGATGAGTTCGCCCTCTTCATGGCGAGCATGTCGGACGACGAATTCGGCGGCATCGGCATCAGCGCGGGCGCGGTGGAGGAGGGGCTCGAGCTCTCCAACGTCTATGAGGGCCTGCCCGCCGCCGCCGCGGGCCTTGTCCCCGGGGATATCATTACCGCGGTGGACGGCATCCTCGCCGAGGGGGTCTCTGCGGCGCTGGTCTCCGAGTGGCTGCGCGGCGCGGTCGGCAGCCGCGTCACCGTGACGGTCAAGCACCGTGACGGGCGCGTGGAGAACCATACGCTCACGCGGGCGCTGGTGGTCATCCCCAAGACCGTCTCCGAGTTGATCGGCAAGATCGGCTACATCAACTGCAGCGCCTTTGGCGATGCGACGCTCACGCACTTTGCAAACGCGCTTGAGAGCGGCAAGGGCGCCAGTGTCTGGATGGTCGACCTACGCAACAACGGCGGCGGCAGCGTGGACGCGGCGGTGCAGTCCCTCGGCCTCTTCCTCGGAGAGGGTTACATCACCCACATGCGAAACGGGCGCGACGAGTACATCAGCTTCCTCTCCGAGCAGAAGGAGCAGACGATGGCGCCGCTCATCGTCCTCACCAGCGCCTGGAGCGCCTCCGCCGCGGAGATCTTCACGGCGGTGGTGCGTGACAGCGGCGCGGGCCTTGTCATCGGGGAGAAGACCTACGGAAAAGGCGTGGCGCAGGTCTTCCTCTGGGAGGAGCATCTGCCGGACTTCTTCCCGGAGGGGGATGCGGTGACCATCACGGCCTATCGCTACTACACCCACGCCGCCGGCAACACCGCCGACAAGATCGGCGTGATCCCCCACCTGCTGGTGGATGCGCAGATCGCAGGGGAGATCGGCATGCTCCTCGGCGAAGAGGAGACCAGCGGGGGCAGCCTGCTGCGCCTGAACATCGGCGGCTGGCGCTGGTATGTGGACCCCGACACGGCTGCATCGCCCGAGCGGCGGGCCTATTTCACCGCCCTGCTGGAGGCACTGCCCCCCGGCACCGCCCTGAGCTGGCGGGAGCAGGGGGTCTGGGCAGACGTGCAGATCGAAACGCTGGTGGAGCGCTATGGGCTCACGGACTACCGGGCGCGCGGCTTTACAGATGTCGGCAGCGATGCGCGCGCCGATCAGATCAACACCCTCGCCTGCTACGATATCCTGCGCGGCGGGGGAGATGGCAGCTTCCGCCCGGAGGAGACGCTCACCCGCGCGGAGCTCTGCGCCCTCCTCACGCAGGCGATGGGCCTCAAAAGCGGGGCGGCCGCCCCCTTTGCCGATGTGCCGGCGGACGCCTGGTACGCGGGCGCCGTGAGCGCCGCCTATACGGCGGGGCTGGTGAGCGGCCTGGGGGACGGGCGCTTTGACCCCGAGGGGCGGGTGGAGAGCGAGCAGCTCATCGCCGTCATGGGGCGCGCGGCGACCTTTCTAAACGCCGCGCTCTATGCCAAGAGCAAGCAGTATGACGCTTCGAGCGCCGCCGTGCCCGCCGCCTTTAGCGACTGGGCAAAGCCCGCCGCCTGGCTGCTGGACGGGAGTCTGCAGAACCTGCTCGGTGCGCCGGTGAACCTGCTCTACCGCAGCAGTGCGCAGATCGACCCCAAGGCCGCCGTGACCCGCGCGGAGACGGCGCAGCTGCTCTATAATCTCTACCTCTACACGGGCATTTTGACCCAGCCCTGAGACCCGATTCCCGCAGAGCCAACGCGCCGGACAGGCCAGAGCAGCAATCTGGCCCCTCCGGCGCGTTTTTGCTCCCCTCTTTCCCATCCCGCGCGGGAGGAAAGGATAGACTTTTTCGCCCCCCTGTGCTACAATCAGACAGAAAACGATGGCGGAAAGCGTGAGGACAACTTGCTTTGAGAAGAGAGATTTTTGGAGTCGGCTTTGACGACCTGGGGCTCGATGCCGCCCTTGCCAAGGCGCTGGAACTGCTGGAAGCGCCCGGACCCTCCTATGTGGTGACCCCAAACCCCGAGCTGGTCAACCACGCGCGGAGCCTTCCCGGCTACCGGGAGGTCTTAAACGGCGCGGCGCTCGTGCTGCCCGACGGGATCGGCGTAGTATACGCCGCGCGGATTCTGGGCAGACCCCTGAGACGGGGCCGCCTGCCGGGGATTGACTTTGCCTCCGCGCTGCTGCCGGAGCTCGCGGCGCGCGGCCGGGGGCTCTACCTGCTGGGCGCAAAGCCCGGCGTGGCGGAGCAGGCGGCGGAGAACTTAAGCGCGCGCCACCCGGGGCTGCAGATCTGCGGCACGGCGGACGGGTATTTTAGCGACCCCGCGGCGGCCGCGGCGGCCGTCCGGGAGACGGGCGCGGCTGTGGTCTTCGTCTGCCTCGGCGCGCCCAGGCAGGAGCGCTGGATGGCGGAGTGGGGCAAGGAGAGCGGCGCGCTGCTGCTTCTGGGGCTTGGCGGCGCGCTGGATGTCTACGCCGGGAAGGTCAAGCGCGCGCCCAAGGCCTTTCAAAAGCTCGGACTCGAGTGGTTCTACCGGCTGCTGCGCGAGCCGCGCCGCATCGGCCGGATGGCAAAACTTCCCCTCTTTCTCGGCAGCGCCCTTTGGCTGCGCCTGCGGGGGGGCGCGTCAGGAGACGAGGGCGAATGGAACACATAACAGAACTCAAGACAATGCTGCGCACGGCGCTGCGCCGCGCGGCGGAGCACTGGCCCGCCGAGGAGCAGGCCGCCTCGGACGCGGCCCTGCGCGCGGCGCTCCTGCGGCACCCGCCGCTCTTGCGCGCGGAGCGGATTTTGCTCTTTTACGGCGTGGGGATTGAGCCGGACACCGCCCCCCTGCTGCCGCTGCTCTGGGAGATGGGAAAGACGCTCTACCTGCCCCGCTGCCTGCCCGGTCGCAGGCTCGAGGCGCGGCTGGCAAGGCCCGACTGCCTGATGAACTACAACAAGCTCGGCATCCCCGAGCCCGCCGAAGACGCGGCGCTCGCCGCGCGGGATACGCTGGATCTGATCCTCGTTCCGGCGCTCTGCTATGACCGCGCGGGCTACCGCCTGGGGCAGGGCGGGGGGTATTACGACCGCTATCTCGCGGGCTTTGCCGGGGAGACGGCGGGCCTCTGCCGCAAGCGCCTGTTGCAGGAGCGCCTGCCGAGGGAGGCGCATGATATCCCCGTGGGCGCGCTGCTCACGGAGGAGGGCCCGCTTGCGCTCCTGCGCGGCAGCCCCCTCCCCTAGGCCCGGGCGGAGAGATCGCAGCGAGAGAGTGTAAAAAAGTAGGCGCGAAGGCGCATCTCCCCCGCGATTGCGGGGAAGCTGAGCGGGAAGGCCCGCTTGCGAAAGGAATGAGAGACATCATGGATCAAGAAAGACGCTCGGAACGCCAGAGGGATCCCGCGCGCCGCGCGCAGCCGCCGCGCCCGGCCCGGCAGAGCCCGCGCACAGAGGGGCAGCCCTTCACCGACCCGCCCGCCGCGCGGCGGCGCAGTGCCTCGCCGCCCCCGGAGGCTGTGCCCCCCATCTCCCGCCGCGCGGAGAGAGCGCAGGCGCAGGCAGAGGCCGCGCGCAGGCCAGAGCCGGGCAAACGCCCGCCCAAACGCAAGGGCGTGTTTTCAAACCCGCTCTTCTACCTGCTCTTCGTCTTCGGGCTCTCCGCCATCCTTGCGGCGCTCTCCTGGACGGCGGCAAACGACGTGCTCGCGCTCAACAAGCCCTATGTGCAGGATCTGATCATCGTCAAGGAAGAGGACAGCTTCGGCAATGTTGTCGATCAGCTCAAGGAGAAGGGCATGATCGAATACAAGTCCGTCTTCCGGCTCTTCTCCTCCCTCACAGGCAGCGCGGAGAAGGTCGTGCCCGGGGCATACTGGATCGACACGGATATGGACTACCGCGCCATCATCGGCAACCTCTCCGCGCGCTCGGGCAGCCGGGACTCGACGAGCGTCACCATCCCCGAGGGCTATAACATCGACCAGATCTTCCAGCTGCTCGAGCAGAAGGGCGTCTCCACGGCCGCGAAATTGCAGGACATGGCCGCGACGCATGACTACGCCTTCTCCTTCCTGCAGGAGATCCCCCTGGGGGACTACAAGCGGCTGGAGGGCTACCTCTTCCCCGACACCTATGAGTTTTACATGGGGGAGGACCCGCGCTTCATCCTCAACAAAATGCTCGTGAACTTTGACGCAAAGCTCACCGACTCCCTGCGCGCGCAGATCGAGGGGAGCCAATACAGCATCCGCGATGTGATCATCATGGCCTCCATGATCGAGAAGGAGACCGACGGGGAGGACCGCGCCAAGATCTCCTCCGTCATCCACAACCGGCTGGAGAAGAGCAACCGCGAGGTCAACGGGAAGCTTGAGATCGACGCGACGCTGCAATACGTCCTGCCCGAGGGGCAGTACGTCACCCAGGCGGACTACAGAAGCCTTGAGAGCCCCTATAACACCTACCTGCATCAGGGTTTGCCGCCCGGCCCGATTGCAAACCCCGGCATGGAATCCATCCTCGCGGCGATGAACCCGGAGAAGACCGGCTATTTCTACTACGCGCTCGGCGCGGATAGCAAGCACCACTTCTTTAAGACCTACGCCGAGCACCAGGCGTTTCTGGCCCAATGAGCCGCGTGGAGCTGCTCGCCCCCGCGGGGGATGCCGCGCGGCTGGAGATGGCGATTGCCTACGGGGCGGACGCGGTCTATTTCGCGGGGGAGGAGTTTGGCATGCGCGCCTTCGCCGGAAATTTCGGCCCGGAGGCGCTGGAGGCGGCGCTCCGCCGCTGCAAAAGCGCGGGTGTTGCGGCGCATGTGACCTGCAACATCATGCCGCGCAACGAAGAGATGGCACGGCTGCCCGCTTTTTTGGAGCGGCTCGCGCATCTCGGGGCGGACGCGCTGATTCTCGCGGACCTCGGCGTGCTTGAGCTTGCAAAGCGCTACGCGCCGGGCATCCCCATCCACATCAGCACGCAGGCGAACGTGGTCAACTGGCAGAGCGCCGCCGCCTGGCAGCGCCTTGGCGCAAAGCGGGTCATTCTCGCGCGGGAGCTGAGTCTTCCCGAAATTCGGGAGATCCGCGCGAAGACAGCGCCGGAGCTGGAGCTGGAGGTCTTCGTCCACGGGGCGATGTGCGTGTCCTACTCGGGGCGCTGCCTGCTCTCGGCCTACATGACGGGCAGGGATGCCAACCGCGGCGCCTGCGCCCAGCCCTGCCGCTACCGCTACGCGCTGGTGGAGGAGAAGCGGCCGGGCGAATATTACCCCATTGAGGAAGACGGGGCGGGCAGCTACATCATGAACGCGCGCGACCTCTGCATGATCGAGCACATCCCGGCGCTCTTAGAGGCGGGCGTGTCCAGCCTGAAGATCGAGGGGCGGGCGAAGTCCGCCTACTACACGGCGGTGGTCACCGGGGCCTACCGCGCGGCGCTTGATGCGGCCCTTGCCGGCGCGCCGCTCGATCCGGTCTGGAAGCATGAGGTCGAAACTGTCAGCCACCGGCCGTATTCCACGGGTTTTTTCTTCGGGGAGCCGGGGCAGAGTGCGGAGAGTTCGCAGTACATCCGCGACTATCAGGTGCTCGCGCTGGTGGAGGGCTATGACCCGAAAAGCGCTCTTGCCACGCTCTCGCTGCGCAACAAGTTTCAGCGGGGGGACGCGGTGGAGCTCATCGGCCCGGGGCTTCGCCCCCACGCCTTCTCCGCGCCGCCGATGCAGACGATGGAGGGCGAAGCGCTCAACGCACCGCGCCACCCGGAGATGCGCTTTCAAATGCGCCTGCCCATGGAACTTGCGCCGCCGCCGCAGAGCTTTCTGCGGGCGCGGCGGGGGGAGGGCGCAGCACCCGCTGCCACTGGGACTTGAGACAAACGAAGCGCCGTTTTGGCGCTGGAGAATAGAATCAACGTTGTAAATTGGAAGGATGATGGCCATGCCACGGTATTTTGGTGTCAACGAGCTGCGGGAGATGTTTCTGCGCTTTTTCGAGAGCAAGGATCACCTGCGTCTGCCCAGCTTTTCTCTGATCCCGCAAAACGACAACTCCCTGCTGCTCATCAACTCCGGCATGGCGCCGATGAAGCCCTGGTTCACGGGCGAGCAGAAGCCGCCGCACCCGCGCGTGTGCAGCTGCCAGAAGTGCATCCGCACGGGGGACATTGAGAACATCGGCAAGACGGCGCGCCACGCGACCTATTTTGAAATGCTCGGCAACTTCTCCTTTGGGGACTACTTCAAGGAGGAGGCCATCCGCTGGTGCTGGGAGTTCCTCCAGAGCCCCGACTGGGTCGGCATGGAGGCCGAGCGGCTCTACCCCTCGGTCTACGAGGAGGACGAGGAGGCCTTTGCCATCTGGCGCGACCAGATCGGTATTCCGCCGGAGCGCATCACAAAGCTCGGCAAGGAACACAACTTCTGGGAGCACGGAAAAGGCCCCTGCGGCCCCTGCTCGGAGGTCTATTACGACCGTGGCGCGGCATACGGCTGCGGCGCTGCCGACTGCGCCCCCGGCTGCGACTGTGACCGTTTTCTAGAGATCTGGAACAACGTCTTCACCCAGTTTGAGAGCGACGGCGCGGGCAACTACAGCGAGCTGAGCCAGAAGAACATCGACACGGGCATGGGCCTGGAGCGCCTGGCGGTAATCTGCCAGGGGGTGCCCTCCCTCTTCGATGTGGACACCATGCAGCGCATCAGCAAAACCGTTTCCGAGCTGACGGGGGCGCACTACGGGCAGAGCGAAAAGACCGACGTGTCCCTGCGCATCATCACCGACCACATCCGCTCGGCCACCTTCATGATCTGCGACGGGGTGCTCCCCTCGAACGAGGGGCGCGGCTATGTGCTGCGCCGCCTGCTGCGCCGCGCTGCGCGGCACGGGAAGCTCCTCGGTGTGGAGGAGCCCTTCCTCTTCACCCTCTGCGGCACGGTGATCGCCGAGAACGAGGCGCACTACACAGACCTGCGCGAAAAAGCGGGTTACATCACCCGCGTGATCTCTGAAGAAGAGCGCAGCTTCGCGAAAACGATCGACGCGGGCATGAAGATGTTCGAAGAGCTCATGGCGGCGCACAAAAACGCGGGCACGGAGGTCTTCTCCGGGGAGGATGCCTTCCGGCTCTACGACACCTATGGTTTCCCCATCGACCTGACGGAAGAGATGGTCGCCGACGGGGGCATGACCCTCGCGCGCGACGCATTCGAGCGGGAGATGGACGCGCAGAGAACGCGCGCGCGCAAGGCCCGCGAGGCGCTGGGCGACCTCGGCTGGGCGGGCATTGAGTTCGGCGCGGAGGTGCCGGAGACGCGCTTTGTCGGCTATGAAGAAAATGATGTGTCCGCGCGTATCACCGCCCTCGTCGCGGAAGGCGAAGAGCGGCAGGAGCTGGGTGAGGGCGCGGAGGGCATTCTCGTGCTGGATGTCTCGCCCTTCTACGCGGAGCAGGGCGGGCAGGCGGCCGACCAGGGCAGCATTGAGTCCGCGGGCGCGCACTTTGCCGTGGACAATGTCCAGAAGAACAAGGGCGGCAAATACATGCACTACGGCAGGGTGACGCGTGGGCAGTTCCGTCTGGGCGATGCCGTCAGGGCCAGCTACGACGCGGCAAGGCGCAGCGCCATCCGCCGCGCCCACTCGGCGACGCATCTCCTGCAGGCGGCGCTGGTGGAGCTCTTGGGCGAACACGTGCATCAGGCGGGCTCGCTCGTGCTGCCCGACAAGCTGCGCTTTGACTTTACGCACTTTTCCGCCCTCACGGCGGAGGAACTGAGCAAACTGCAGCAGCGGGTCAACGAGATGATCTCCGAGGGCAGCGAAGTTTCTGTTTTGGAGATGAGCATGGAGGAGGCGAAGGCGAAGGGTGCCACGGCGCTCTTCGGCGAAAAATACGGCGACACGGTGCGCGTGGTCTGCATCGGGGCGGATTCGATGGAGCTCTGCGGCGGCACGCACTTGGACAACAGCGCCATGGCTGCGCCCTTCCACATCCTCTCGGAGTTCTCCGTCGCCTCCGGCGTGCGCCGCATCGAGGCGAGCACGGGTGCCGCGGCGCTCTCCGAATTGCTCGAGACAGAGCGGCGGCTCGCGGCGATCGCCGAGCAGTGGAAGGTGAAGCCCGAGGCGCTGGAGGAAAAACTCGGCGAAGTGCAGGAGGAACAGCGCAATTTGAAGCGCGAGCTTGCGCAGTATCAGGCGAAGGAGAGCCAGGGCGCGGTGGGGAACCTCTTGCAGGGGGCGAAGGAGCTCGGCGGGCTCAAGCTGCTCACCAAAGAGGTGAACGCGGCGGATGCCAACGCCCTGCGGCAGCTGGGCGACTTCCTGCGCGATCAGGAGCCGGCTGTGGTCGCGGTGCTCGCGGCGCAGCTGGGGGGGAAGCTGAGCTTCCTCGCCGTCTGCGGCAAGGCGGCGATTGAGAAGGGCATCAAGGCGGGCGAGCTCGTCCGCCATGTCACCGCCATCTGCGGCGGCAAGGGCGGAGGCAAGGCCGAGAGCGCCATGGGCGGCGGAAACGATCTCACAAAGCTCTCCGAGGCGCTGGCCTCTGTGGAGCCGCTGCTGCGCGAAAAGCTCGGTATCTGATCTGTCAATCAAAGAACATAAAAAACCGCAGCGGCCAAGGGCGGCTGCGCAGGAGGGAAAGGGGCGGGATCACGATGAACGATTGCCTGTTTTGCAAGATTGCGGCGGGGGAGATCCCCTCGACGAAGATTTATGAGGATGCGCAAGCCTTTGTCTTTGCGGACATTGACCCCAAGGCGCCCACGCATCTTCTGGTCATCCCCAAGGAGCATATTGAGGGCTGCGCCGCGCTGGAGGAGGCCCATGCGCCCCTCGTGGGGCATCTCTTTGCGGTGATCGCAAAGCTCAGCAAGGAGCTCGGCCTGCAGGACTTCCGCCTTGTCTCCAACAATGGCGCGGGCGCGGGGCAGTCCGTCTTCCACCTGCACTTCCACCTGCTCGGCGGGCGGGCGATGGGCTGGCCGCCGGGCTGAACACAAGACGAAAAGCACCTTCCCTCGCCAAAGCCGCGGCGCGCAAGAGATACGCGCGGCGGCGCGGAAGCGCGGGGGAACAGAGAAGGGGAGGGAGAAGCGTGGAGCGCAAGGCAAGCGCCTTTCGGGAGGGCCTGGGCGACGGGGTGCCGATCGCGCTGGGCTACTTCACCGTCTCCCTCTCCCTGGGCGTGGTGATGGGGAATCTCGGCCTCTCGGCGGCGGCGGGCGGGCTGATGAGCCTGACAAATATGACCTCCGCCGGGCAGTTTGCGGGCGTGAAGCTGATTGCCGCAGGCGCGGGCCTGCTGCTCATGGCGCTCTTGCAGCTGCTGATCAACGCGCGCTACCTGCTCATGTCCTGTGCGCTCTCGCAGCGGCTGGATGCAAGCGTGCCCACCCCGATGCGCCTGCTCTTGGGCATTACGGTGACGGATGAGATCTTCGGCATCTCCATCCGAAGGCCGGAGCGCTATCTCGACCCGCGCTATAGCCTCGGCGCCTTCTGCGTTGCCTGCCCGGGCTGGACGCTGGGCACCGTCTGCGGGGTGGTGCTTGGAAACCTGCTGCCGGGGCGGGTGGTCAGCGCGCTGGGCGTGGCGCTCTTTGCCATGCTCATGGCGGTCTTCCTCCCGGCGGCAAAGCAGGACCGCGTGGTCGCGGCGGCGGTGGGCATCACCATGCTGCTCAGCTGGCTGATGACACGTCTGCCCCTCTTGCAGGCGGTTCCCGAGGGGCTGCGGATTTTACTGCTGACCATCCTGATTGCGGGCGCTGCGGCGCTCGCCTTTCCGCGAGAGGAGGGCGAGGACGATGCCTAGCGCCCCTTCCCTGCCCGCCGAGGCGCGGGTCTACCTGCTCATCGCGGTGATGGCGCTGGTGACCTATCTGATCCGCGTGCTGCCGCTCACGCTCATCCGCGGGGAGATCAAAAACCGGCGCATCCGCTCCTTTCTCTACTATGTGCCCTATGTGACCCTCGCGGCGATGGTCTTCCCTGCCATGCTGCACGCGACGGGGAGCTTCTGGTCGGGCCTTGCGGCCTTTCTGCTCGCGGGCTTGTTTGCGCTGCGCGGCGCGGGGCTGGTGCAGGTGGCCACCGCCGCCTGTGCGGCGGTCTTCCTGCTGGAGCTGCTCTTGCTCTAGCAATTTCAGCTTTTTCTGCAAGCACAGAGGCTTAGAATGAGAAGCAAGCCCGCCCAGATTCAAGCTACATTTGGAATTCGGCAGCGAACCACGTTAACGATAGAAAGCAAGCGAGCCGTAGGGCGAGCCGCGAAGCGTAGTGAAGCGCGGATTCACTCCGCGCGAACGTGTTCAATCACCGCAGGGCGAGCCGCGAAGCGTAGCGCAGGCTGAATTCATTTCAGCCAAGCGATAGAATATCAGCGAGCCATCAGGCGAGCCGCGAAGCGTAGTGAAGCGCGGATTCACTCCGCGCGAACGTGTTCAATCACCGCAGGGCGAGCCGCGAAGCGTAGCGCAGGCTGAATTCAGTTCAGCCAAGCGATGATAGAAACCAGCGAGCCGCAGGGCGAGCCGCGCAGCGTAGGGCAAGGAGGATTCATTCCGACTGCCCGATTCAAATAAAGGAGGCAGCAAGATGCGCAAACAACTCAACTCCCCCGGACATATCGGCGCACTGCAGATCAAAAACCGCGCCGTGATGACGGCAGCGCGCACGCTGCTCTCGGACGACGCGGGGCGCATGACAGAGGACTTGATCGCCTATTACGAGCGGCGCGCCGCAGGCGGCGTGGGGCTGATCATCACAGAGGCGGTCTGCGTGGACGAGCGGTACGGGCGCAGCGTGCCCAATGAGATCTGCGCGGGGCGCGCGGAGAGCGTGGCGGAGTGCGCAAAGCTCGCCGCGCGCATCCAGCCTTACGGGGCAAGGCTCTTCGCCCAGCTCTTCCACCCCGGCGCCAATGGCGACGCGGCGCTCTCCCCCGGCGGGCTGATCTCCGCCGACGAGATGCGCGGGCGAACCCCCGCGCGGCAGGCGACGGAGGCGGAGATTAGCCATGTGGTCGCCTGCTTTGGGCGGGCGGCGCGGCACATAAAGGAGAGCGGCTTTGACGGCGTGGAGGTGCACGCCGCGCACAACTATTTCATCCAGAGTTTCCTCTCCCCCGCCACCAATCACCGGCAGGATGCCTATGGCGGCAGCTTTGCAAAGCGCCTGCGCCTGCTCGAAGAGATCGTACAGGCGATTCGCAGCAGCTGCGGGGCGGACTTTCCCCTGATGGTGCGCGTGTCGCTGGAGGAATACATCGGCGCGGCGGGCTATCACGCGGACGAGGGCATCCTCATCTGCCAGCGGCTCGAAGCGCTCGGCGTGCAGGCCATCCACGTCACCGCCGGGGGCACGAGCAGTAAGCAGAGCCAGAGCATGGAGCCCGTCACCTACCGCGAGGGCTGGCGCAAGCACCTGCTGCGCGCGGTGAAGCGCTCGGTGAACATCCCCGTCTGCGGGGTGGCCACGGTGCGCAGCCCCGCCCTTGCAGAAGCGCTGCTCCAAGAGGGCTATGCCGACTTCATCGGCTCTGTCCGCGCGCACCTCGCAGACCCGGACTGGACGAAGAAGGCCTGCGCGGGGGCAGACGATGAGATCGTCCGCTGCATCTCCTGCATGGCCTGTCTGGAGATGGAATACCAGCTCGGGCGGCTCACCTGCGCGCTCAACCCGCACACGGGCTATGAGGCGCAGTTGCCGCCCCTTCAGAAGGACGGGGAGGGGCGTCTGGTGCTGGTGCTCGGGGCGGGCCCGGCGGGCATGCAGGCGGCGCTCACGGCGGCGCAGCGCGGCTTTCAGGTGCATCTGTATGAAGAAAATACGCAGAGCGGCGGGCAGCTGCGCCTGGCGGGCGCCATCCCCCGCAAGGGGAAGATTCTCTGGGCGGCGGAGGATTTGGAGCGCCGCTGCCGCGCGGCGGGGGTGGTCTTTCACTTTGGCTGCCGGATGCGCCCGGAGGAGCTCGCCGCAGCGCGGCCCTATGCCCTCTTGGACGCCACCGGCGGGCGCGCCCTGATCCCCGCCTCCATCGAGGGGGCTGCGAGCAGCGCGCTCGTCTGCACGCCGGAAGAGGTCATCACAGGCCGCGTGGACGTGCGCGGGGAGAGCGTGGTGGTCGTCGGCTCGGGGCTCACGGGCTTGGAGACGGCGGAGCTGCTCTCGGAGGAGGCGCGGGAGAACGCCATCGTCGTGATGGAGGCCGCGCCGCGGCTCGCCCCCGGTGCGCTCGGCTCCAACCGCAACGTGATCACGGCGCTGCTCGACACGCGCAACGTGGTCTACTTCTGCAAGCGCACCCTCACGAAGATTGACGATCGCCGCGTGTACTTCCGCGAGAGCGGGGGGACGCAGGTCTACACCTACCCCTGTGACCGCGTGGTGCTCGCGCTCGGCGTGCAGCCCGCCGCGCCCTATGGGGAGGCGCTTGCGGCGCTTTGCCCGCGCGTGATCCGCATTGGGGACGCGAACAGGCCCGGAAAGATCTGGCACGCGGTGCACAGCGGCTATCAGGCGGCGGCACAGCTGTAAAGGATTTCCCCGCGCCGCCGCCGAAATGAAATCCCCTGAACAGCAAGAAAAAGCGAAGCGCATAGCGCTTCGCTTTTTGGTTAGATTGAACACGTTCGCGCAGATTTGAATCGGGCGGTCGAAATAAATTCTCCCCGCCCTACGCTGCGCGGTGGTTTGAATCGCTTGGTCGGAATGAATCCTCCCTGCGCTACGCTCCGCGGTGATTTGAATCGCTTGGTCGGAATGAATCCTCCCCGCCCTACGCTGCGCGGTAATTTGACACGTTCGCGCGAAGTGAATTCGCGCTTCCCTACGCTACGCGGCTCGCCTGATGGCTCGCTGTTGCTACTGTTACCCTGCTATATCTTGCGACCCGACCTGCGGTTGCGATACCCTAAGCCTAGCTGAGGGGGGCGCTCGCGGGGCGCGCGGGGTGAATGACATACCAGCACTTCCCGTCCTTCTCCGCGCCGATCGGCTCCCAGGCGCGCAGTGGATAGCGCGCTTGCAGATAGCGCAGTTCCTCCGCGCTCAGACGCAGCTCCCGCTGCGCCCGCCCGTTACAAAAGGACTCCCAAAGAAATTCGTCAAAATATTCTAAGTTTTGAGCCATCAAACAGTCTCCTCCATCCCGCGCTCGCGCGCAACTGCTGCGGGCGCACTTCGCCGCCGCAAGTTCATCTTCGAGGGCAATCATGTTTTTTCTCTGTCGATTGTACTTGATTTTGCGCGGCGGGTCAAGGGGGGCGGCAGACTTCTTTTGCCCTAGCGGATCTGCCCCTCGCCCCGGATGACATATTTATAGCTGCAGAGCTCCGAGAGCCCCATGGGGCCGCGCGCGTGGAGCTTCTGGGTGGAGATGCCCATCTCGCAGCCAAGGCCGAACTGCCCCCCGTCGGTAAAACGGGTGGAGGCGTTGACATAGACGGCGGCGCTGTCCACCAGCCGCGTGAAGAGCGCCGCGTGCCCCTCGTCCTCGCTCACGATCGCCTCGCTGTGGCCCGTGGAGTGGGCGTTGATGTGCGCAATGGCCGCCTGCACGTCCGGCAGGACTTTGACGGCGAGAATATAGTCGAGAAATTCCGTCTTAAAGTCTGAATCTGTGGCGGCGCTGCCGGGAATGAGCGCCTGCGCGCCCGTGTCCAGCCGCAGCTCGACGGGGGTCTCCCCCCGCGCCGCGCGCGCCGTCACAAGTCTCTCATGGAGCCGCGGGAGAAAGGCCGCCGCCACGCCCTCATGCAGCAGGAGCACCTCCGCAGCATTGCAGACGGAGGGGCGGCTGGTCTTCGCGTTCTCAACGATGGCGAGCGCCTTGTCCAAGTCGGCAAATTCATCCACATAGATGTGGCAGATGCCAGTACCCGTCTCGATGCAGGGCACCATCGCCTCCTCCACACAGGTCTGGATGAGCGATGCGCCGCCGCGCGGGATGAGCAGGTCCACAAGGCCCACCGCACCCATGAGCGCCCGCGCGCTCTGGCGGGAGGTGTCGGAGACGAGGTTGATGAGCGTCTCCGGCAGCCCCTCCGCGCGCAGCCCCGCCTGCAGCGCGCGGACAATGGCGGCGTTTGAGCGGTAGGACTCCTTGCCCCCGCGCAGCACGCAGAGACTGCCCGCGTAGAAGCAGAGGCTCGCCGCGTCCGAGGTCACGTTCGGGCGGCTCTCGTAGATGATGGCGATCAGGCCCAGCGGAACGCTCACGCGGGCGATCTTCAGGCCGTTGGGCAGGCTGTGGCTTTTAAGCGTCTGCCCCGTCGGCTCGGGGAGCGCCGCCACGTCCCGCATGCCGGCGGCCATATCGGCGATGCGCGCGGGGGAGAGGGCGAGCCGGTCGAGCATGGCGGGGGAGATGGTCCCCTCCGCCGCGTCCAGATCCAGGCGGTTTGCCGCGAGAATTTCTTCGCGCTGCGCCTCCAGCTGCTCGGCCATGCGGTGGAGCGCCTTGCGCTTTTGTTCGGTAGAGAGCTCGGGCAGGAGCGCCTTTTGCCCCTGCAAGGCCCTTAAGAGTTCGATGGTGCTTGACATGATCCGTCCTCCTTCTTTCCCCAAAATGTGCTGCCGACGGGCAGGCCCTCGACGATATCGTAGAGCAGCGATGGGGCTTGCCCGTTGGCGATGACCATGTCGCAGCCCGCCTCCATGCACAGCGCCGCCGCCTGCAGCTTTGTCTCCATGCCGCCGGTGCCAAAGGCGGAACCGGCGCCGCCGGCAAGGGCGCAGAGCGCGGGCGTGATCTCCCAGATGTCCGCGATGCGCTCGGCCTCGGGCTTGCAGCGGGGGTCGGCGGTGTAGAGCCCGTCAATATCCGAGAGGAGGATGAGGAGCTTCGCCTGCAAATTTACCGCAACGGCGGCCGCGAGCGTGTCGTTATCGCCGATGCCGAGCTCCTCTGTGGCAACGGTGTCGTTCTCGTTGATGATCGGCAGCGCGCCGAGCGAGAGCAGGCGCTCGATGGTGTTGTGAATGTGAGAGAGGCGCTGGGCGTCCTCCAGATCTGCGCGGGTGAGCAGCAGCTGGGCGATGACGTGGTTGTGCTGCATGAAGAGCTTGTCGTAGGTGTACATCAGCTCGCACTGCCCCACTGCCGCCACAGCCTGCACGCTGGGAATGTCCGCCGGGCGCTGCGGGAGGGAGAGCTTGCCAACGCCCATGGCGATGGCGCCGGAGGAGACGAGGATCAGCTCGTTGCCGGCGTTTTTCAGGTCGGCAATGACCTTGCAGAGCGCCTCGATGCTGCGGATATTCAAGAGCCCTGAGGGGTGCGTGAGCGTGGAGGTTCCAATTTTGATGACGATACGGCGGGCCTCTGCCACAGAAATCGCCCTCCTTATTCTTGAGAATGGTGGCGCGGCTACGCGCCTGTCCTGCCGCCCGCGGGGCGGGTGCAGGCAGCGGATCATGACATGATCCCACAGGCGCATGCGCCCTTGTGAGATCTGCGGTCCAATCAAGGATCATGTCTGCTTTGCAGACATGATCCCACAGGCGCATGCGCTCTTGCGGGATCTGCAGTCCAATCAGGGATCATGTCTGCTTTGCAGACATGATCCCACAGGCGCATGCGCCCTTGTGGGATCTGCGGTCCAATCAAGTATAATGTCTGCTTTGCAGACATTATACCGCGCGGCGGATACGCTGTCAAATTGTTGCGCTTGATTTTTTCGGGCGCCTGTTCTATAATGATAGTAGGATTGCTCGCTTGCCTCCGCTTAGGAGAAGCGCTGCGGGAAAGAAGCGAAACATCACAGAAAAAAGGAGCGAAACAACGATGAAACATAGAAAGAAAAGAATCGCTGCAAGCAAAAAACCCAATCAGGCTCCTGTCATAAGCACCAAGCGCAAGCGCAAGGGAAAGGGCAGCGTGGAAGCGGGCCTTGAAGAGGCCTTTCAGGAGACCACGCAGAGCGGCTTTCTTCTGGGCGCGCTGGTCGCCGTTCCCCTGACCCTCGTGGCCCTCAAGGGCATCCGCGTCTGGAAAGCGCGCCGGGAGGAGGCCCTCCTGCGAGACCTGGAGCGGGAATTTGAAGCGTATGAAGATGGGGCGCCGGAGGACTTTCTCGGCGAGAGCGAGGAGACCGAAGAGGCCGAGGAAGCGGAAGAATCCCCCGAGGAGGAGACGCAGCCCATCTGAGAGACCGATCAGCAGAGCGAGAAGCAGCCCCCGTCAGTTGACGGGGGCTGCTTCTTCATGCATACAATACAGCGTTGTGTTCGGTTCGTGTGATTACACGTCTCTGGAGAAGAGACCGCACATGGCAGGGCCAGCGCCCACGCACATGGAAGCGCCGCCGATTTTCAGGTTCTCGCGCTCCATCTCGTGCAGCAGGGTGACAACGATGCGCAGCGCCGTGCAGCCGATGGGGTGGCCCAGGGAGATGCCGGAGCCGTTGCGGTTGACCTTGTTGATGTCCAGCTTCATGCCGGCTTCCTCTTCGAGCATTTTGCCAGCGCCGAGCCACTGGGCGGCAAAGGCCTCGTTGATCTCCCAGTACTCCACGTCGTCAAAGGCAACGCCTGCAGCCTTGAGGCACTTGGGAATCGCCTTGGCGGGGCCAACGCCCATGATGCGGGGCTCCACGCCTGCGGAGCAGATGTGCAGAATTTTTGCCATGGGGGTCAGACCCAGCTCCTTGGCCTTCTCTGCGCTCATGATGATCACAGCGGCAGCGGCGTCGTTGATGCCGGAGGCGTTGCCAGCGGTGGTCACGCCGCCGTCTCTCTTAAAGGCGGGGGACATCTTCGCCATGGTCTCCATGGTGCAGTTGGGGATGGGATGCTCGTCGGTGTCGAGGACCTTGTCGCCTCTCTTGGACTTGATCACGACGGGGACGATTTCCTTCTTAAACTTGCCGGCGGCAATGGCGGCGTTGGCGCGCTCGTGGCTCATGACGGCCAGTGCGTCGCACTCTTCGCGGGTGATGCCGTACATCTCGGCAACGTTCTCAGAGGTCATGCCCATGTGGCCCTGGGAGAGCTCGTCCACCAGTGCGTCATGGAGCATGGAGTCATAAAGCTTGCCGTCGCCCAGACGGTAGCCGGCACGGGCCTTGTCGAGCATGTAGGGTGCGCCGGTCATGTGCTCAACGCCGATGACCAGAGCAATGTCGCTCTTGCCGACGGCAATGTGGTCGGCAGCGATTTCCAGTGCGCGCATGCCGGAAGAGCAGTTCTGGTTGACGGTGCAGCCGAATGCGTCGGGGCTGATGCCCAGACGGTGGCCAACCTGCATGGCGGGCAGGGAGCCCTGCATGCCGGCGAGCACTTCGCCCATGACCACTTCGTTGATCATTTTGGGATCGATCCCGGCGCGCTCAATGGCTTCCTTACCAACGGTCAGGGCCAGGTCGCGAGCGGTGAGGCTGCTGTACATGCCGGACATTTTGCCAATGGCGGTGCGGCAAGCGCTGACGAATACGACATCTCTTTGATTCATAATGGCAACTCCTCCTGATACACTTCTTTGTGTTTGCGCGGCGGGAAACTTTCCCCATACGAGCGTGCCGCGCGTCTAAAATATATTTACCATTCGTATTATACACCAACAGAAGATTCTGTCAAGAATATTGCGCAAAATAGCAGCGGGTAAATGCGTCAAATTTGTGAATAAATTTTCGTTTTGCCGGGAAATTACTGCAACACGAGTAAGAGAGGGATAAAAATCATATAAAAAGATGAGAAAGGGGGAAGAGAGCCTTGTCTTTTCGTCCCGCCTCGTGTAGGATCAAGAGAGAAGAAAACACCCCTCTTTCGCAGCGAAAGCCGGGTGTTGAGAGGGGGGAGCGGCTTGTACGAAGTTGCGGAAGGCTGGCGGGAGGCGGCGCTCGCCTTTGCCTTGGAGCTCGCCGGTGAGGGGGAGAATTTCCCAAAGCGTGTGCTCACGCTGCTCGACCGGCATTTCGGCATGCGCCGCAGTATCTTTTTTCAGCATGAATACGCCGAACTGGGGCAGCCGGGGGCCCGGCGCGGCGGGCGGCCCGGCAGCTACATCACCTATGGCATCCGCTACGGGCCCATGTATGACTACAAGGAGCAGGTCTACCGGGACGATATCTTCCGCTACTCCCTCCTGCCGCCCCATCTCAGGGGCCGCAGCGTGGTGTTAACGGGGGACATCATGCCCCTCTCGGAGTTTGAGCAGACGCCCTTTGGCCGGCACATGGCGGCGGCGGATATGCACCACCAGGCCTGCCTCTTCCTCTATATGGGGGAGCGGGTGGCGGCCTCCATCCTGCTGCCGCGCTCGCTCTCGCAGGGACCCTACAGCGAGGAGGAGCGCGGCCTGCTCGAGTATCTCACCCGCCTGATCGAGCAGCACTACCGCAGCGTGTTGATGCAGAGCGGGGAGGTGAGATTGCAGGAGGGCTTTGCACTCTTCTTTCAGGATTTGAAGATGGGCGCGCTGGTGCTCAACCAGGAGCTGATGGTCGTGCAGGCGAACCGGGCGGCGCAGGAGCTCTCGCAGCTCTTTCGCGAGCAGTTTCGCGGCAGCCCCGGGCGGATTGTGCACGGGAGGGAGACGCAGGAGCCGCAGCTGCGCCCGGTGCAGCTGATGGTCAACGAGATTGCCGAGGCGCTCATCGGCCGGGGGGAGCGCACGCTCACGCTCTCCTCCGTCGGCGGGGAGATGAGCTTTCACCACGCCGCCTTCCACTCCGTGAGCGCCGCGGGGGCGATTCAAAGCTGGCACATGATCACCGTGACGGGCAAGCGCAAGGCGCTCCCGCCGGATCTCGGGCAGCCCTACAGCAGCCTCACGGCGCAGGAGCGGCGCATTGTCTACCACCTCTCCACGGGGATGAAAAACGAGCAGATCGCCGAGGAGCTGCACATCAGCATCTACACGGTGCGCACGCACATTGCCAATATCTACAAGAAGTTTGAGGTGGGCAGCAAGGTTGACCTGCTCATGTGCCTGCAGCCCTATCTCAAAAGCCTTGCCGACTAAAGCCGCGCCCGCCTGCGGCAGCGGTGATTTCTGCGGGAGATTTGCGAAAAATGCTTGACAAACGCGCCGTCCTGCGGTATGATGACAGTCGCCCAAGCAAGAATTTGCCGGACGATTGGCGCAGCTGGTAGCGCATCCGCTTGACGTGCGGGAGGTCACAAGTTCGAGTCTTGTATCGTCCACCATGAGAAAACCCTGTAATCGTAAGGATTGCAGGGTTTTTTGCTGTTCGTTTTTAAGGCTTTACCCTTTAGAGTACCCTTTAGGAGCCTATGACGCTCTGGATAAAGCTTTCCATGCGCCGGCTGCCGAGTTGATGGAGAGCAGATTGTCATTTATCATATCTGCTCACGCAGGAAGCGTTCCCGGGCAAACACCGCCGCACCCAGAGCCCCCATCACCTGAGGGTGCCCGGAAACGGTGATGGGCTGGCCAAGCTCCGCCCCCAAGCTGTCTACCAGGCACTGGTTGAGCGCGCCGCCCCCCGTCATCATCACCTTGGGCACAACGCCCACCCGCTTTGCCATGCCCGCGACCCGGGTGGCGATGGAGAGGATGGCCCCGGAGGCCACGTCCTCCAGCTTCGCGCTGGAGGAGAGATGGGAGATCACCTCGGATTCGGCAAAGACCGTACACATGTTGCTGATGGAGACCGGTGCCCTGCCCCGGCGGGCCAGGTCGGAGAGCTCGCCGATGGCGCAGTCGAGCACCCGGCTCATCACCTCGAGAAAGCGGCCCGTTCCCGCGGCGCACTTATCATTCATGACAAAGTTTTCAATGCTGCCGTCTCCCTGCAGGCGGATGACCTTGCTGTCCTGCCCGCCGATGTCGATGATAGTGCGCACCTCCGGCGCGACGCGCAGCACCCCCTTGGCGTGGCAGCTGATCTCGGTGATCTGCTGATCCGCCTCTTTATAATTCATTCTGCCATAGCCTGTCACGACGGTAAAGGCGATGTCCGCCCGGCTCAGCTTCGCCTTTTGAAGGGCCAGGGCCAGAACCTGATCAGCTCCCCTGGTTCCAGTCCCCAGATTCACCACATCGGCGGCCAAGATGTCGCCGCTCCGGCTGAGAATCACAGCCTTCGATGAAGAGGAGCCGATATCAATGCCCAAAAACATTTGCACACCTTCTTTCTGGCTGCCCTTTTCTCATAGACCCTGCATCTCTAAAAAGCCCTGGATGCGGGTGCGCAGCTGGCCCACGGACTCCACATGCTGGTCCATCTCAATGTTCAGCACCCGGATCCCGCGCCGGTCTAAATCCTTCTTCACCAGAGGCTGGTCGAAGGCGTCCGGGTCGCAGAACTTGGTCAGGCAGAAGAGCACCCCGTCGGCGCCGGTCGCCTCCGCCATGTCCGCCAGGAGATTACCCCGGGGCTTGCCGTAGTCGTAGAGGGGGGAGGCGCCCTTGATATCCAGAATCCGACCGGCCATCTTAGCGCGCGCGTCGCCGCCCGCGGGGGTAGGGGTGCGGAACTGGAGGGACTCGTGGCAGAGCAGATCGTCGGTGATGGCGATGTTCAGCTCGCCCAGAAGGTCCAGCACCGGGTCCGTGTCGATCATGATGCCCGTAGCCACAAAGCGGACGCCGCGGAAGGTTTCCCGGGGCGCTTGCTTGAGGGCCTCTACAATGGCGCGCATCTTTCGGGTGTAGGCGGCCTTATCCATAAAGTAGGCGGCCTTAATGAGATAGTGCCGGGTTTTGGCGCTGATGGTGTTCAGATGCTGGGGCACCAGGGCGATAAACTCCATCATCACCCGGCGGTACGCCTCGTAGACCTGAAAAGCCTCCTCGATCCGGAGGGGCTGGGGGCTGGGCTGGAGCTTTATAAGCTCCTCCGTGAGGTAGTCAAACTCCGCGAGCAGCTGCCGGCGGGCCCCCGGGATGCTGCGGTTGTGGGGGACGGTGACCCCGATGATAGGGGTATTCGGCATGGCAACCTTCATATTCTCGCAGGCGCACTTCAAGGTGTCGCACTGGGAGGGGATCAGAATCCCCTTGAGGAAGCTGTAGGAGCCGTTCATGGCCAGTTCCATATTGGCCCGAATGATATTGCAGCAGAAGCTCTGGAGGTATTGATCCGCCAGCTGGAAGCTGGTGATCCCGCCCCAGAGGCCCACGGGCAGGAAACCCGCGGCGTAGACCAGCTCCTCGGGGAGGAACAGGGGGAACATCCCCACGGCATCTTTTCCCGTCTCCTCCACAGAGGCCGCAATGCTGCGCTGGGGATGGCGGCCCGCCTCGCATAATTCCGAAATCAGCTCTGTGACATTTGACATGCTTACACCCTGCCTTTCTTGGACTGATTGTCCTGCATCATCTCCGCCAGGGCCTGGATGCGGGTCTCATACTGGGCCTCGGAGAAGAGGCGGGGGTCCGTCTGGTCGCCGTCAAAGATGACGGAGGGCACGGAGCAGGCCTCAAACACCCGGCGTTGAACCTCATATTGGCGGAAATCCATGAGCTTGCAGCTGCGGTTGGAGTGGAAGACAATGCCGTGAAGGCCGAAGTTGTTGGTGAGGTTCACCATGTTGGAAACGCCGTAGTCCAGGTTGCGGTTGGGGTACACATTGCAGGAGTAGGCCTTGGCCATGCCCTCAATGTCGCCCGTCTCGTACTGAATGGTCCAGGACTTGGGATAGGTGGAGGTCACCACATTGATGCCCAGGTTCTTCAGGGTCTTATAGTTGTGGCTGAGGTAGGGCCAGCAGGCGATGCCGTCCCACAGGATGCGGAATTCCTCCTCCCGGTCTTTCCAGGGGCCTTCGCCCCGCTGGACCTTGGCCAAGAGCTCGTCGTGCCAGAGCCGGAAGAGATCCCGGCCCTCCTCGCTGCCTCTTGCAAAGACGATGATGGCCATATAGTTAAAGAGGTCAAAGCCGTTTAAGGGGGAGGGCTTGTGGGCGGCAAGGGCGGTGGCCTTGTTCCACCACGCGGCGGTTTCATTGGAGATCTCCATAACCTGGGAGAGCTTATCGTAGTCAAATGGGCGGCCGGTGATCTCCTCCAGCTGGGTGATGGCGTGCTCGATCTGCGCCTTCATGTACTTGGCATTATGCTCCTGAACCTCAAAGCTGTGATTGAAGGGCGTATCAAACATGATGAGGGGGATGCCGAGCTCCTTGGAGAGGTTTTCGTACCATTTGATCACCGTATGACAGATGTTGCTGGTACACAGGAGCAGATCCGGCAGGGGCATGTTCTCCGCCTTGCTCTCCAAAAGCTCCGCATAGGCCAGGTTCACCCGGGCGTAGGAGCAGAGATCCGAGGAGTAGCCCATGGACTCCGTGTGCTCGATAAAGCCGGGGGCGTCCTTCCGGGCGCCGATGGCCGCGGCGTGGTTTTCCGGATAGAGGGTGACGATTCCCATGGTGGTCAGCAGCTCCTGGGGGGCAATGGAGGTGCTCCAGCACACCAGATCCCCCCTGGCCTTGGCATCCCGCGCCTCTTGATAGTGGCGCTTTAGCATATCGTTCATCAGCTCTCGTGAGCTGGGCGCCGTTGGATTGATCGCCATAACTACACACTCCTCCTGCATATTTTGTGAATGGATGTCCACTTCAATCGTCTCTCCGGCTGCCCGTCAGGCTCCTGAGCTGGACGTGCTCAGGCTGGCCAGGGTTTCCTGTATGCGCGCCAGGCCCTGGCAGGGATCCTCCAGCGCTAACACGGCGCGCTCCATGGGGCAGATGCCGTCTCTGCTGCGGTTGGCGATGAGGTCGATGAGGCGGTTCCAGCTGACCGCGATGCCGCGGGCGGCCAAGTAGTCTCTGGCAGCCACGCTCATTGTGATGCCGTGAACCGCGGAGACGCCCCCCAGCACCAGGAGCATGGAGGCAGCCTTTCCAATGACCTTATCTGCCACCTGGGAGCCGGCAAGCAGCTCCGGCTGGTCTGTGTACAGGGACAAAAGCGGCGCCAGCCCCTGCCCCGTCCCCCGATGGAGGATGCACCCGTCCCGCAGGACCACATAGCTGCATTTGCCCTGGGCAAGCAGCTCCTTCGCCTTCGTCCAGGCTTCCTCCCGGGGGAGCTGCAAGGCCGCGTCCATCGGGACAAGACGATACGTTTTAAGGGCCAGCAGAATGGGGGGGAGGAGCAAGAGCTGAAGGGCCATACCCGGAATGCCGGCGGTGACGGCTGTCAGCACGGAGGGGGCCCTCAGACCGGAATCGCCCAGCAGCAGGAGGGAAAAGGCAAGACCATACAGCGCCCAGCCTGCCGTGACGCTGAGGAGCAGGGCCGGATAGAGGGGGAGACGAAGCCGGCGGTATAGCGTGCCGGAGAGGAGTCCCAGGGCGCTCAGCTGCAGCATCATGATGGGCAGCATGGGGTAGGGGGCGGGCATCCCGGTGAGCAGGCTGGAGAGCAGCGGGGTTACAAACCCGCAGAGGGCCCCTGGCCTGGCCCCCAGGAGAAGGCCGCACAGCAGGACGGGGAGATGCATGGGCAGCAGGACGGTTCCCGGAATGCCGAAGGCGTGGCCTGTGGCATAGGGGATGACAAGCCCCAGGGTGACAAACAGAGCGGTGAGCACCAGGGTATGGGTTCTTCCTTTTAGCGGCATGGAACGCCCTCCTTTCTCACGGAGCGGGTCAGTGCGGACCCAGAGTCTTTTCCATCGTTCCCTCGGCGTCGAAGACCAGGGGCGCGGCGGGGCCTAAGACCTCCAGCCCGGGATTGGCCAGCGCGTCGGGCAGCAGGGCCTCGGAGATGAGAATGTGCTCCAGATGCAGCGTATCCTGGATGTAGACCACCCTGGGGCGCTCCTTGTCGATCCTGTTGCAGGTTTTCAGGGCGACTTGAAAGCATTCCTTGTCGCTGGCCACGATAAAGGGGATCTTCACATCGCTCAGCACCGTGGAGGTAAAGGCGTTGGGATAGGTGGCGTTCATGTCGCACTGATCAAACAGGCGCTGGGTGATGAGGTCGGCCAGGCCAATGCCGTTGAAGTTGCCGTGGGTCTCCTCCGTCAGCTCCAGGATACCGATGCGGGCGGCCTTTTCCCGGGAGAGCTCCGGGATGGTGAAGCGGCCGGTGACGTTCGGGTCGATTCCATTGCCGCTGATATCCTTGCCCGCCCGGCCGATGATCAGGACATCGAGGTCATCGAGCAGAATCTGGGGCATATTGGCCCGGGCCCTGCGCAGCAGCCCAGGCTCCTCCGCCAGAATCTCCTCTCTGTAAAGGGCGCACAGCTCCGCGGTCTGCTCCAGCCCGTTTTCCACAATGGCCAGGCCGCCCAGAATGTTGCTGTGCTCCAGGATGAACCCGCCCAGCTCGGGGAGAAGCCGCGGAAAATGGCGAAAGCCGGTCTCGTGGGCGGCGTCCGCCCCCAGCTGCTTGCCCATGCCGATGACAGCCATTTTGACAAGGCCGCTCTCATAGTCGCCGCGAAAGTCGGTGTGGGGCTTGACCCGGTTGCAGAGGAGGGTGGCGTCCGCCTCACAGGCGAAGCGGTCCAGGAACACGGGGGCGCCGGAGGGGCTTCTGCCGATCTCGCGCACCTCCATGGTGGCCCGGACGGGACAGCCGAGAAATTCCTCGGTGAGCCGGTAGCCCTTTAGGATCTCCAACTGCCCCGCTGGGGTGGCGCCGCCGTGGCTGCCCATGGCGGGAAAGAGGAAGGGGTGGGCGCCCCGGCTTTTCACATAGTCAACCATAGCCTTGGTGATGAGGTCAATGTTCGCAATGCCCCGGCTGCCGCCGGTAATGGCCACGGACATACCCGGGGTGATAGCCGTGGAAAACCGCAGATCCAGCGCAGCAAAGACTCGGCTGCTGATCTCCGCCGCCGGGATGCACGCGTCCGGGAAGCGCTGCTTCACCCGCGCCATCTTGGGGAGCGGAATGCCGCAGACTAGTTGGGAGATCCGTGTTGCCGCCATGGTCGTCCCCTCCCTTGACTGTCTTGCCTCCATGGTAACGCCCGCCTGTCAAAAAATAAAATGAAGTTTTTTCATCGGGGACATGAAAAAGCTTCATTGCAGAGAGGGCGATGACAAAACAGCCCGGCGCCTATGGATTCATAGACGCCAGGCTCAATGTGTATTCAGGCTTTGGGCGCAGCACGAGGGGCTGCGTCTGGATGGAGGCGATAAATTGCTCCGCCGCCGGCGAGAGGTGTTGATCCTTTCGATAGGACACGCAGAGCTCCCGGTAAAGCGGAGGACTGAGCTCCAGCCGCTGAAACTGGTGGCTGGTCCCCTGCATCAGCAGCTCGGGCAGGATGCTCATGCCCAGCCCCTGCTCCACCATGGCCATCACCGCGTAGTCATCCTTAGCGGAATAGGTGATCTGGGGCTGATAGGCCGCTGCCTTGAAGAACTTGCTCAGCTCACTCTCCAGAGATTCCGGGCGCAGAATATAGGCCTCATTCCGGATATCCTCCAGACGGAAACTCTCCCCGGAGAGTTTCCAGGACTTGGGGAAAATGGCCAGAAACTTTTCCCGTATGATGGGGATGATATCGCAGCTGTCGTCTGCGGGCCGGCGGGAGAAGCCCAGGTCAATGACGCTGTCGGAAAGCCACTGCTCAATGTCCTGATAATCTCCCTGGCGCAGCTCAAAGGTGATGTTGGGGTGCTCGCGCGTAAAGCGGTGCAGCAGCGGGGGCAGAATGTGGACGGATACACTGAGAATGGTGCCGATGCGGATGGTGCCCACCTCCAGCCCTTTGAGCTGGGCCGCGTGTTGATACAGGGCCTGGCTCATCTGGCGGAGCTCACGGATACGCGGCAGCAGCTCTTTTCCCATCTCCGTCAGATGTACACCGTCCCGCCGGCGCACCAGCAGATGAACCCCCAGCTCGCGCTCCAGGTTTGCGAGGATGTGGCTGGCGGCAGACTGGGTGTAGCCCGTCATATGCGCGGCCTTGGTGAGGTTGCCAAGGTCTACGGCTTTCAAAAAAACCTCCAAATTGCTGATCTTCAAAACAGTCACCTGCCAGTTGGAGTGATTATCTGTATCATAAAGGATAGCAGGTGCTCTGTCAATTGATGAAGTGCGCGTATGCCCTGCGAGTTACGATGAATGCCGTCACACTGAAAAAGATCGCCATGAGGCGGGCACAATCCGCACGTTTTGGCGCACAATCCGCAGCGCGCCCAGAAGCGTGTATTTGAGCTTTGCCGTTTGTTTCATGTGTAATTCCTCCTGTTTCAACGAGAATGCTTGTCGGGCGCTCAGTCCCGGATGTAGGTGGCGACGCCGGTATCCCCGCTGGTGAAGTGGCGGCTGAGCGTCAGGCGGTCTCCGCGGAGCTCAAAGAAATAGTAGGTCGTATTCAGAGTGTTGGAGAGTCCGATTTTGCCATCCCTCAGGAACCACATATCCCCGGTGCGCGTTTCGCCGTCGAGATCGACGTAATAGCTGGTCAAGGTTTGGCCCTTATAATTCTCCGTGGACGTCCGGAGGCGGATGGCGGAGGGGAAGCCGGACGGCACGCGGGCCTCGTCCTCCGGCAGCCAGTTGCCCACCAGATAGATCGCCGCTTCCTCCGTGGTGGCGGTCGATTCGTCAAAGTCCTCGGGGGCGTAGTACAGGTGCGTGCCGGAGGGGATGATCGCGCCCTCCGTCTCGCCGCCTACCTTGTTGTAATAGGCGTCATAGGGGCTATATGCCGAGGCATCCGTGTGCAGGGACATATAATCTTCGTCTATGTAGAGCGTGTATTTGTTCTCGAAACGGTCGGTCTTGAAGCAAAAATAGCCCGCATCGAAATACCAGTCCGTGTCGTAGGTTTGGGCGCCCGCCTGGACGCTGATGCTGCCGTCGGAGCGAATGCGCATATACTCCCAATAGTAATCTAAGGTTGGGCGTATGTTTTCCCAATCCCCGACCAGCTGCCGCGACAGGTTCTGATACAGCTTCTCGACCTCCGCGTCGCTTTTGGAGACCAGAAACATCGTCGTGCTTGCGTTGACCTCGGGTCTGTGGCAGTATGTGTTCACCTGCTCTTCCGCCGTCCCCGGCATATAGCGCAGCGTCAGGGTCTTCTCGCCGTCGCTTTCAAACGCATAGCACACCTCACCCCTGAGCGCGCCGCCGTCGTCAATGTAAAGCAGGCCGTCCGCTATCCGCCAAGTCCCGTCATAGTAGGAGTTGAGCTGGACTCTTCCGCCCGTTTCGAAGTCCATTTCACCGTCGAAGCGGTCGCTATATGCCAGAGAGCTGCTCACCCAGTAGCCATGCAGAAGATCAAAGCCCTCGGCGGGCGTTTCCTCCTGCGGCTTGGGCGGCATGCTGGCGGGATCGGGCTCGGGGGCGGAGCCGCAGGCGCAAAGCCCCGCCAGCATCAGCAGCGCCGGCAGCAGGGCCGCTGCGGGGAAAAGCAAGTTGTTTCGTTTCATGGGGTTCCTCCTAGTTGAAATTGCCAAGGCTGAATTCCTGCCGCCCTTCGCCGAAGGAGCGGCTCAGAAGCGCCGCGGCCTCGCTGCGCCGGATGGTCGTATCCGGCAGGAAGCTGCGGCCTTCGCCGCTGCCCGAGAGGATGCCCGCCCGGTAGAGGGTGTAGATTGCCTCGGCATATTTGTGGCGCATGGGCACATCGGGAATCGAGCCGTCGGCCACCTTGTTGATCTCCTTGTGATACACATCGGGCAGATGGTGCAGGGCGGCGTAAAAGAGCTGCGCCAGCTCCGCCCGGGTAATGGCCGCGTGATAATCGGGGTAGTCCCAGGGGAGGCCGATTGTTCTGGCGAAGTCCAGATAAGGCCGATACCAGTCCGCGCCGCTGCCCGGGGTCACAGAGTACGTGGCATGGGGGCTGATGCTGCGCTCATACATGCGCACAGCCAGCGCGAGCGCCTCGGCATAGCTGATGCTCTCGTCGGGCGCGAAGCGCCGGTTCCCTGTTCCGCTGAGGAGCCCGAGAATGTTCGCGGCGTAATTGACGCTGCTATAGTACCAGGCGCTGTGCGGCACATCGTCAAAGCGCAGCGGCCGCCAGTCCCCGAAATTCCATGCCTCGTCCGTGATGGGCGAGCCGTCGCCGAAGAGAAGCTCCGCGAAGACGCCTTCAGCCTCTTCGAGCAGATAGGCGACCTGCACATAGGAGGACCCGCCCTTGGTGATGAGCGGCAGCTCCGCCAGAGCCGTCTCCCGATAAAAAAAGGAATCTCCAACATAGGTCCAAAGGCACAAGAGCGGCTGATCCTCCTGAAATGCGCGGGCGATCTCCGCGGGCTCCGTGCGAAACGCGAACATCACCCGCGCCTGAAAGATCATGTTCCCCGGCGTGCCGGATATGCCCGTCCCATCCGCAAAGGAGTAGGCGATTTTGGGCATGCGGGCCTCGCCCGGCGCTCTGTCCGCCGCCGCCAGAGCCGAAGCGGGGAAGAGAGGAAGCAGCAGGAGTGCGATCAGAGCAAGGGCCGCGATACGCTTGCATTTGAGCATTGTTTTCCCTCCGATTTTCTCATGCCGAGGGGCATGGTGTTGCGGCTTATGATAGCACGCGGGCGGGCGCTGTGGGCGCGGGCGGGCACAATCCGCACGTTTTGGCGCACAATCCGCAGCGTGGGGCGGCGGGCCCTGCGGTAAATTGGCGCTTCGGCTTGAAAGCGCGAGGGAAATCGGGTAAAATGGCGCTAAAGCGGTTTGGGATGGGAGTCATCGCCGCGGCAAGCAGAAGGGTGATAGAATATGCCGGAAATAGCCAGGACGATTGACAGCGTGGGGCTCTTTACCTTCTGGATCATCTTTTTCAACATGGTGCTTCTCCGGCGATACCGGCTCTCTGTCACCGTCTTGGTGCAGGCAGCCGCCCTGGGGGCGGCGGCGCTGCTCTCCCTCCTCTTCCCCTTTGAGGATTTCACCTTCCGGCTGTTGATCTCCTTTTCGCTCACCTTCGGCAGCGCCCTGCTGCTGTTTCGGGAGCAATGGCCGCGTATCCTGCTTTCCGTCCTGATGGCCCATGTGTGGCTGGTCAGCGCGGAGTTGCTGATGATCATCGTCTTTCCGGACATGGCGAAGGTATACAACTGGATTGGCCTGCAGCCGCGCTTCACGCAGGTGAATATCGTCCTGCTGTACCTGTGTTTCAACGCGCTTATGATGCTCGTCACAGCGGCGATGTTCAACCGCTACCGTAGCCGGCTCTCGGCGCGGGAGTGGACGCTCTACCTCCTCTTCCCGCTCAGCCAGATCATGATCACCGTGCTCTGGTTTCGCGCCGCCTCTACCGACACGCCCGCGGTGACGGCCTTTTATCAAACCCTCTCCCTGCTCGTCTGCCTTGCCGCCGACGCGGCGCTCTTTCTCGCCGTGCGCGGCATGGCGCAGCGGACGGAGCTCAAGGAGGAAAACGCCCTGCTTGCCCGGCAGATTGATGCGCAAAAGGAGCACTATGCCGCGCTGACGGCGCAGTATGAGGACATGCGCCGCGTGCGCCATGACATCGCCTCCCATGTGTATACAATCCGCCTGCTTCTGGAGGAGAAGAAGCTGGCGGAGGCCAGCAGCTACGCCGCCGAGCTGATCCCACAGCAGAATGAGCGCTCCTGGCTGGGCAGCTGCGAAAACCCGGTGGTCGACGCGTATCTCTTTAACCGCATGGAGGAAGCCCGCCGGCAGGGCGTGGAGATCACCGCCGAGGTCGCCCTTCCGGACGGCTTGCAGATTGCCAACGCCGACCTCGTCAGCGCGCTGGGCAACCTGCTGGAAAACGCGATCGAGGCCTGCGCCGCCATGGAGCGGCCGGCGGTCAGGCTCTCGGCGCGCGTCTCCAAGGGCTTTGTCATCTTTGCCACGGAAAATCCGGAGCCAGCGGGCGGGGGCAGCGCGAAAAAGCGCCGGATTCCGGAGCTGGAACGGGGCGTGGGCTTCCATATTCTAAAGGAGCTTGCGAAAAAGTATAAGGGGAACTTTTCCTTTGCATCCGGAGCGGGTGTATTCCGGGCAATCCTGACAATGAAGGACGGGAGGGTGGGGCATGATACGGATCGCGATCTGTGATGACCAGGCGCTGCATCTGACCCGCACGCGGGAACTGGTTTCAGTGCGGCTGCGCGGCCAACATGCAGAGCTCTCCGCCTTTGGCAGCGCCGAGGAGTTGACTGCCGCGCTCACAGGCGCCGGCTACGCACCCGATGTCGCAATTTTAGACATCCGCATGGAGGGGACGGACGGCATTGCGCTTGCGCGCTTGCTCAATGGGCTTGTGCCCCAATGCGCCATCATCTATCTCTCAAGCTATCTGCCTTACGCGACGGAGGTGTATGAGACAGAGCATGTGTACTTCATCCTCAAATCCGAGCTCGAAACGCGCATCGGCCCCGCGCTGAGCCGGGCGCTTGCGGCGCGGCGCGCGCCGGAGCCGATGATCCGCTATAGGGAGCGGGCGGTGATCCGGGCGGTCCCGGCCGCGCGCGTGCTGTATCTCGAGCGCAACCTTCACAAAACGCGCTTGGTAACCGGCGGAGAGCCGCTTTACACGGCACAGCCGCCGGGGGAGCTGCTGGCCGGTCTGCCAAAGGAGCTTTTTATTCGCTGCCATCAAAGCTATTGGGTCAACGCCGGGGCGATCGTGATGCTCGAGCGCAACAGCTTCGTGCTCACGGACGCAACGCGCCTGCCGCTAAGCAGAACCTACCGCGGGCAGGCAAAGGAGCAGTTTGCAAAAAGCCTGCTTGGTTAGGCTTGCCCGCGCAGGCAGCTGACGGGCGTTCTGCTTGGAAAGGGCGCCCCCCCGCCGGTGGCTCCGGCTGATGGCAGCCGCGCGCAAACGGCGCGGCCCCCTCCCGCAGGCGCGCTGCCGCTGCGTTTCAGGGGAAAGCAAGGTTTTATTCTTGCCCTGTCCGCCATCCTATAGTATAATCACTCTGGATAAGCTGGGGCAGGGGCTGCGCTGCCGGCGCAAAGGCCCCAAAACGCCCCGGCTCCATCTGACGCAAGCGAATCGAGGAGGATCTGCACTTGTCACAGCTAGAACAGGAAATCGGCCGCCGCCGCAGCTTTGCCATCATCTCGCACCCCGATGCGGGAAAGACAACCTTGACCGAAAAACTGCTTCTCTACGGCGGAGCCATCGCCCAGGCGGGCGCGGTGAAGGGGAAGAAACACAGCCGCGCCGCGACCTCCGACTGGATGGAGATCGAAAAGCAGCGCGGCATTTCAGTCACCTCTTCGGTGCTGCAATTTCAATACAACGGTTACTGCGTGAATATTTTGGACACGCCCGGCCATCAGGACTTTTCCGAGGACACCTACCGCACGCTCATGGCGGCGGACTCCGCCGTTATGGTCATCGACGGGGCGCGCGGCGTGGAGACGCAGACGCGCAAGCTCTTCCATGTCTGCGCCATGCGCGACATCCCCATCTTCACGCTCATCAACAAGGTCGACCGCGATATTCGCGACCCCTTTGAGCTGATGGAAGAGCTCGAGCGGGAGCTCGGCATTGAGACCTACCCCGTCAACTGGCCCATCGGCTCGGGCAAGGAGTTCCAGGGTGTGTACGACCGCGAGCGCCGCGAGATCATGCACTTTGTCAGCCACGGCGGCGCGCGCCGCGCCACGAGCACGCAGATCGCGCTCGACGACCCCGCGCTCGAGGAGCTGATCGCCCCCGCGCTCTGCGCGCAGCTGCGCGAGAATATTGAACTGCTCGACGGCGCGGCCAGTGAATTTGACCTCCAGCGCGTGCGCCACGGGGCGCTCTCGCCGGTCTTCTTCGGCTCGGCGCTCACGAACTTTGGCGTGGAGCCCTTTCTGGAGCGCTTTTTGCAGATGACCACGCCCCCCCTGCCGCGCAAGGCGGGGGGGGAGGAGATCTCCGCCTTCGACCCGGATTTCTCCGCCTTCGTCTTTAAGATTCAGGCGAATATGAACAAGGCGCACCGCGACCGCATCGCCTTTTTGCGCATCGCCTCGGGCCGCTTTCAGGCGGATGCGGAGATCTTCCACGTCCAGAGCGGCAAAAAGCTCAAGCTCTCCCGCCCGCAGCAGATCATGGCGGCCGAGCGCGAGATCATCGAGGAGGCCTACGCGGGGGATATCATGGGCGTCTTTGACCCGGGACTTTTCGCCATCGGCGACACGCTCTGTGCGCCGGGGAGAAGCTTCCGCTTTGACCCCATCCCGAGCTTTGCCCCCGAGCACTTCGCCCGCGTGCGCCCGGTGGACACGATGAAGCGCAAGCAGTTTCTCAAAGGCGCGGAGCAGATCGCCCAGGAGGGCGCCATCCAGATCTTCAAGCTGCCCTACTCCGGCATGGAGGAGGTCATCGTCGGCGTGGTGGGCACGCTGCAGCTGGACGTGCTTGAGCACCGGCTGCGCGCGGAGTACAACGTGGAAATCCGCAAGGAGTCGCTCCCCTATGCGCACATTCGAAGGATAGAAGCGCCGGAATCCGTGCAGGAGGACGCGCTGATCCTCGGCAGCGACGTGAAGCTGGTGGAGGACTATCAGGGCAGAAAGCTGCTGCTCTTTGCCTCCCCCTGGTCGATCCGCTGGGTGGAAGAGAAGAACAAGGATTTAATCCTGCGCGCGTTTGGCGGCCTCTGAGCCGGCCGCGCAGGCGCAAGGCATATGAAAACAGAACAAGGAGGCGTGTTGATGAAACGCACGCAAATTGCCCGCATCTTCGCGGATCAGGAGGCCTTTGACGGCGCGGAGCTGACCGTCTGCGGCTGGGTTCGCACCCTACGCGACATGAAAAACTTCGGCTTCATCGAGCTCAATGACGGCAGCTGCTTCCGCAGTGTGCAGGTGGTCTTTGAGGAGGCTGCGATCCCGAATTTCAAGGAGATCAGCCACCAGAACGTCGGCGCGGCGCTCATCGTGCGCGGTCAGGTTATCCTCACGCCCGGGGCGAAGCAGCCGCTGGAGATCAAGGCCCGCTCTATCGCGGTGGAGGGCGCGTCGGACGCGTCTTACCCCCTGCAAAAAAAGCGGCACGGCGTGGAGTTTCTGCGCTCCATCGCCCACCTGCGCCCGCGCACGAACCTCTACTCCGCGGCCTTCCGTGTGCGCTCTGTGGCGGCGCATGCGCTCCACTGCTTCTTTCAGGAGCGTGGCTTTGTCTACGTGCACACCCCCATCATCACCGCCTCGGACGCGGAGGGCGCAGGCGAGATGTTTCAGGTGACGACGCTCGACCTCAAGCACCCGCCGCTCGACGCGCAGGGGGAGATCGACTACAAGCAGGACTTTTTTGAAAAACCCGCGAGCCTGACCGTCTCCGGCCAGCTCAACGCGGAGAACTTCGCCCTCGCCTTCGGCGATGTCTACACCTTCGGGCCGACCTTTCGGGCGGAGAAGTCCAACACGGCGCGGCACGCCGCCGAGTTCTGGATGCTCGAGCCGGAGATGGCCTTTGCGGACCTCGAAGACGACATGGAAGTCGCCGAGGCGATGATGAAGTATGTCATCGAGGCGGTGCTCGCGCGCTGCCCGGAGGAGATGGCCTTCTTCAACTCCTTTGTGGACAAGGGGCTCCTCGCGCGGCTGGAGGGCGTGGCAGGGGCGGACTTCGCGCGCGTCTCCTACAGCGAGGCGGTGGAGATCTTGCAGGCGGCAGGGCAGAAGTTTGAATACCCCGTCACTTGGGGCAGCGACCTGCAGACCGAGCACGAGCGCTACCTGACGGAGCAGCACTTCCAGCGCCCCGTCTTCGTGACGGACTACCCCAAGGACATCAAGGCCTTTTACATGCGGCTCAATGACGACGGGAAGACCGTCGCCGCCTGCGACTGTCTGGTGCCGGGCATCGGGGAGATTCTCGGCGGCTCCCAGCGCGAGGAGCGCCTGGAACTCTTGGAAGCGCGCATGGAGGAGATGGGCCTTGCGAAAGAGGACTACTGGTGGTACCTCGACCTGCGCCGCTTCGGCGGCTGCAAGCACGCGGGCTTCGGCCTCGGCTTTGAGCGGCTGGTGATGTACCTGACGGGCATTGCCAACATTCGCGACGTGCTGCCGCATCCACGCACGGTGGGCAGTGCGGAGTTTTAAAATTCATGCAGCCCCGCCTGCGCAAGCGCTGCTGCGGGGGGAGAAGCGGGAGAGGGGGCCCCGGATGCGGATGAACAGACGCGCGCTGCCGCGCCCCCTCCTGCCCTGCGCGCTCTCCCTTCTGCTCTTCTTCACCCTCCTGCCGCTCGCGGGCGCCGCGGCCCCTGCGCCCGCACCCCCCGCATGGATTGACGAGGGGGAGTATGTCCGCTTTCCGGACTCCGGGCTCTACGCCGCGGAACATTGGGAACACATCCTTGCGCTGCGGCAATACGCCGCCGAGGGCGGCAGGGAGATGGAGCTGTGGAGCGCGCCGGTGTCCGCGCACTATCAGGCCCTTGCCAACGCCCTCTGGCAGGACTATGCCCTCCAGTATGAGCTGCGGCTGATCTGCTATCAGATCGCGCAGAACAAGGGCGGGCAGCTCACAGGGGCGGAGCGCAACCTGCTCGCGCTGCCCTTCCCCGAGGGGGAGAGTGCCGCCGCCCTCCCGCCCGCCGCGCGCCGGCAGCTGCACCTCTGGACGGCGCGCAGCAACCTCCAGCCCTTCCCCTTTGTGGCGGGGAGCGTGGAGGCACAGAGCTTTTTAGATCACTGTTCCAGCATGAAAGCCCTCTTCGCCCTGCCGGATTTCCGCAGCGAAGAGGTCTATGAGCACGCCTTCATGGCGCTCGTCGCGCCGGAGACGCTGCGGCAATACCGCGAGATGATCTTCGTGCTCATCAACGGGAGCTATTTCGCCTCCCCCTACCCCGCGGGCGCGGAGGGGGGCGCGCAGCGGCTGGAGTATGCAAGGCTGATGGACGAGCGCACGATGGTGCCCATCCGCTTTCTCGCCGAGCCGCTGGGGCTTTCGGTCGGCTGGTCGCAGCAGACGCGCACGGTGACCCTGGGGGGCGGCGGGCTGCAGATTGAGCTGCCCATCGAGAGCAAAACCGCCAGGGTCAACGGCAGGGCCGTCCCGCTGGATGCGCCCGCGCGCATCGTGGGCGAGCGCAGCTTTGTGCCCCTGCGCTTCGTCTCCGAGCAGCTGGGCGCAGAAGTTCACTGGGACGGGGCAAAGCGCCTCGTCACGGTGGAGAACCCCCGGGGGATGACGATTGCAAACTCCAACCTCAACCAGTGGGCGCTGCCCATGGGGGCGCTCATCAACGAGAGCAACCGCAGCCGGGGCTTTTCGGGCCTCTGCTTCGGCCTGCGCGAGGGGACGCCCTACCGCGCCGGCGATCGGGATGCCGAACAGGCGCTCTGGTATACGCTGCCGGCCTCCATGCGCGCCTCCGCGAGCACGACCGCGCGCGGGATCTTGCAGAGCGCCTGGAATGTGACGACGAAGGCGGCTCTGGCCGCAACGGTCTTGCAGATGACGGCATACGGGCACAACGACACCTTTTTCGAGAGCGTCGCGCAGATTGAGGCGCTGAGCGAAGCGCAGCTGCAGGCGCACTTGCAGACGGCCTCCGAGGTCGATGCCTATATGCTGCCCTACACGCAGGCGCTCTTTGCAAAGTGGGGCCTGCGCGGCATCCTCTGCTGGGATCTCTTCCGCATGAGCAACCTTGTCCAGTGGGGCTATGACGCGCAGTATCTGACCCTGGAGGAAGCGCTCGCGCTCCTGCAGCCCGCCGCCCTGCTGCTGCGGCAGAACTTTGAGAGCTGGGACGAGGCGGTGGAAAACTTTGTGGACGGCTACCACTGGTGGGCGCGGATTGACGCGCGCGGCCTGCCCTTCACAGAGAGCGAATACGGGCAGCGCTATCTGCAGCTCAAGGCGAGAAGCCCCCATCTCTTTGACGATGCGCTCTTTCAAAACGATCTGCTCCCGGTGGAGGGGGTTGACCTCTCGGCGCTGATGGCGCAGGTGCAGCCCTGAAGGGGAAGGCGACAGCCACTCGAAAACCCCAAAGAACACAAGAATACGCCGCCGCGTAACGGGTGCTCCGTCACGCGGCGGCGTTCTGTTTTTGTGGCATGTTGCATCTGAGCTGTTCCGGGATTCAGAGGGCAGCCGCAGAATGCACCCTAGGCTTCCGGCGTTTCCGCCTGCGGCGCTTGGGGCGCGGCGGCTTCTGCGGGCACCGCAATGGCGGGCGCGGCGGGTGTTTCTGCGGGTGCGGCGGTGAGCTGCACCGTCTCCGGCAGGCCGCTGAGCTTCACATTGCGCGTGGTCTGCCCCTCGAAGGTCTTCGCGCGCATCACTTCCCGCAGGTCAAAGCCGACGGTCTCCTGCAGGGCCTCGCTCACGGCCGTCAGGCCGCTGGTGACATAACCTGCCACGTCGGCAACGCCGTTGCTCTCGCCCCCGCCGCCGATGATGGTGATCTTATCAATGCTTGCGAAGGGTTCGGAGACGGCCTTGGCCAGCTCAGGCAGAATATCCGCGATGATCTGCAGCTTACCGGCCTCGTTCATCTTGGCAAGGGCCTCCGCCTTCTTCTCGAGCGCCTCGGCCTCGGCAAGGCCCTTGGCGCGGATGGCATCGGCCTGCGCCTGGCCTGTGGCCTCGATGACCTTGGCCTCGGCGGCGCCTTCGATCTCGTGCACCTTCGCCTTGGCCTCGCCCTCCAGGCGGGTCTTCTCCGCCTCGGCCTCGGCGTGCGCGATCTCTTCGTATTTCTTCGCCTCGGCCTCGAGACGGCGGCGCTCCTTCTCCGCCTCTGCGGGTTCGAGCACGGAGGCGACGAGGTCGGCCTTCGCGCGCGTTGCCCGGCTCTTGGCAAGCTCGATGTTCTTGTTCTCCTCGGCGATGCGGATCTGCACCTCCGCCTCCGCCACTTCCTTCAGGCGGTTGGTCTCGAGGATTCTTGCGTCCATCTGCGTGTTTTTGACCTCTTTGGAGGTGATGTTCGCCTGGATCTCGTAGGCCGCGTCGGAGATGGCCTTCGTCGTCTCGGATTCCTTACGGTAGGCCTCCACCTTGAGCTGCTTTTCCTTCTCGGCGTTGGCGATCTCCGTCTCGGCCAGCAGCTGCGCCTCCATGCCGGCGCGGTTGGCCTCGGCGGTCTTGATCTGCCGCTCCTTCATGGCCTCGGCGGTCTTGATCGCCTCCTCCTTCGCGGCCTCGGCTTCGGCGATGGCGGCCTGCGCCTTCACCTTTGCGATCTGCTCCTTGCCGAGGGAGGCGATGTACATCTCATCGTCGGAGATGTCGTTGATGGTGAAGGACTTGATCTCAAGGCCCATGGTGCCGAGGGTGGAGTCGACGACCTTTTGCACGTCGGTGGAGAACTTCTCCCTGTCATCGTAGAGCTCTTCCACGCTCATGCGCGAGACGATCTCACGCAGCTTGCCCGTGGCGACCTCCATGACGATGTTTTGGATGGCGAGCTTCGTCTCGTACTCATTCTCGCTGCAGAACTGCTGCACGGCGGTCTTGATGCTCTCCTCCTCCGCCTTGACCTTGACGATCAGAACGCCGTTGGCGTTGATGGGCACGCCCAGGCGCGTCTTCGTCTTGCTGATGGACACGTTGATCTGTATGTTCTCAAGCGTGATGGTGTCAATGCGCTGGAAGCCCGGAATGACGAGCTTGCCGCCCCCGTGGACGACCCGCGGCGCGCCCAGGCCGACGATGACGGCCGCCTTGTCGGAGGGAACCTTTTTCCAGGCTCTGAGAATGGAGACAACGATCAGAACCAGAACAATGATAATCAGCAGGGAAACGCCCGCCGGGCTGGATAACAATCCTCTCATAGAACTCTCCTTTTCACTGGTGGTGGCTGTGTGCGGATGAACGTATCTTCTCTCTGTGCAAGCGGGGATATTTGCCGCGCCCGGAGAAGCGGCGGGGCGCTAGGAGAACTCCCTGCGCTGCGGCAGGGTGACGTGGCAGAAGCCCTCCCGGGCGAAGACCTCTGTGATCAAGACTTCTTCCCCCTCGTCAATGCGCGCTGCCCGGCAGATGTCGGGGTCCATGCGCGCCTCATAGCTGATGGCAGCGCCCGTCGCGTCGCGCGTTTCGATCTTGCCGGGGCTCTCGGGCAGGATGCGAAAGCTCACCTTCGCGCGGCGAAATTGCAAATCCTTTGCGCGCAAGGGGGCCGCGTCGTTTCGCTTGAGCGGGAGGATGAGAAAACGGTAGAGCAGCACATAGGCGAGGACGGAGAGCACAAGGCCCAATGCGAGGGTGAGGATGCGCTGCAAGCCCTCCATCGTCTCCATCGCGAACACGCCCATCGCCCCCATGGTGACAAGCGAGAGACAGAGACAGTAGATGTTAAAGCGCAGCGGCATGCCCCCATCCGTGCCGCCGAGATCCGCGCCCGCGCCCGCGTCAAGGTCGAGCTCCGGCGCAACGTCCGCGGAGAAGTCCGCGTCCAGCTCCAGATCTGCGGAGAAATCCGCCGCGAAGTCTGCGGAGACGTCCGCCGAGAGATCCGTGTCCAGCTCCGCCGCCCCGTCCGCCCCGGAGCCGAACTGGGCGAGGATGAGGTTGACCAGCGGGAGCCCGATGCCGACATAGATCATGACCTCAAAGGCAAAGCTCATACTGCCCCAAAACATGGCAGCCCTCCTTTCTGCAACAGACAATGCTTCTTCTTGTATCCTATCACAAAACGCGGCGTTTAGAAAGGAAATGTTTCGTCAAACTATAAAAATATCCTCCCGGCGGCCCCCGAAAAGCGGGTGCTCTGCCGAGAGGATGGGGCTTCTGCGCCGCCGCCTGCCGGGCGGAGGGCTTAGCGCGGCGCTTCTGCGCCGCCGCAGGCGCGGATGTCGCTGCCGGAGGGGCTCTGGTAGACCTCCAGGCCGAAGAGGGGCGCGGCGGAGTAAAAGTGGTCAAAGATATCCGCCTGAATGTTCTCATACTCCTCCCAGACGATGGTGGCGGCGAAGGCATAGACCTCCAGCGGGATGCCGCTGCCCTCGGCGGCGAGCTGCCGCACCATGCAGGTCATCTCATGGTGGATGCCCGGGTGGGCCTCGAGATAGTGCGCCATGTAGGCGCGGAAGCAGCCGAGGTTGGTCAAGTGCCGGGTGTTGAGCGTGGCCTGGGGGGCGCTGCCGTCCTCTTCCGCCTGCTGGGCGGCGAGTTCCTCGCGCTTCCGGCGCAGGTAGGGCCGCAGGAGGTCGATCTGCTCTAAGCCCGCAAGCATCGCCTCCTCGCAGAGGCGCACGCTGCCCGCGTGCAGGCGCAGGCTGCGCATGATGCGCCGCCCGCCGACCTCCTGCATGCCGCGCCAGTTGACAAAGGCGTCGTTCACGAGCGCCTGGCTCGGGACGGAGGTGATGGTCTGGTCAAAGTTTTGCACCTTCACCGTCGTCATGGAGATCTCCACCACGTCGCCGTTGAGGGAGTACTTGGGCATCTCAATCCAGTCGCCGATGCGGACCATGTTGTTGGCCGTCAGCTGAATGCCCGCGGCAAAGCCGAGGATGGGGTCTTTGAAGATGAAGGAGATCACCGCGGCAAAGGCGCCGATGCCGCCGACCATGAGCAGCGGGTTCTCCCCGAGGAGCACCGCAAGCCCCGCCACGCCGCAGAGGATGACGACCACCACCTGCACCACCTGCAAGAGGGCCTTGATGGGGCGGATTTTGGAGATTTCAAACTGCTCATAGATGTCGTTGATGCTGCGCACCGCCGCGTTGAGAAAGAGGACGAGGACAATCACGGCGGAGAGGCCCGCCGCGCGGGTGATGAGCCCGTAGGGGTCGGTGCTGCCGTCCGCCGTGAGGGTGATGACGATGGGGATGGCGAGGTTGGAGAGCCGCTGGGGCAGCTTGTTGCGGAGCAGGGCGCTCGGCCAGTAGCGCCCGCTGCGCTTTGCCATCTGGCGCGTCAGGGGCAGGAGGATTAGTTGCAGCAGAAAGCGCAGGAGCACGCACAGGAGCGCGACGAGCAGCAGATAGACGAGCACCGTGAGCGGCGCTGCGGCAGAGGGCGAGACCAGCGGTGAGAACACTTCATATAGTTCCAGATACATGGCGGCAACTCCTTACTTGCGGGAAGTCGAAAAACGTAGTACAATAGCTTGGAGAATCGGGGCGCTTCCAAGCCCCGGAAGGGGGCGGCAGCGATGCCGAGAATGGACAAAGACCGCTACTACCTTGCCCTTGCGGAGGTGGCCCTTGAGCGCAGCACCTGCATCCGCCGGCGCTACGGCGCGGTGATCGTCAGCCGGGATGAGATCGTCGCCTCCGGCTACAACGGCGCGCCGCGGGGGGAGGAGAACTGCTGCGACCTCGGCTACTGCGAGCGCGAGCGCAAGCAGGTGCCCAAGGGGGAGCGCTATGAGCTCTGCGTCGCGGTGCACGCGGAGCAGAACGCCATCATCAGCGCGAGCCGGCGGGATATGCTCGGCGGGACGATCTACATCGTCGGCAAGGAGCCGGACGGCAGCTATGCCGACCCGAGTCCCTGCCTGATCTGCCGCCGCATGCTCAAGAACGCGGGCGTTGTCCGCTGCGTGGGCATGGTGGAAGGTGCGCCCAGGGAGCTGCCCTTTTGAGGGGCAGGGAGGCGGGCGGCCGAAACGATTGTATTAGTATAGCAGAGCGCGCGGAGGGACGCAAGCAAAAACGCAGGCCCATGGGCCTGCGTTTTCTTGCGCTCGTTTCAAGAGAAGAAGCGCTTGCCGCGCCGGCGCTGCCTTAGGGCGACAGCTGTTCTTTCTGCGGTGTCGCCTTAAATCTCTGCGGCGATCAGCTCACCCGTGCGCTTGCAGCCCACGGCGATCTGGTTCTTTCCACCCATCTGCACCGCCAGCAGATCCATCGCCTGTTCCAGGGGGTTGTTGGAGACGGTGCAGTAGAGATCCGGCGTGCGGTAGCCCTTTTGCAGGACGCGGTTCACGGCCTCCTCCACGGCATCCGCCTCCTCCGAGAGGCCGAAGCTGTAGCGCAGCATCATGGCAACGGAGAGAACGGCCGCCATGGGGTTTGCCTTGTCCTGCCCGGCGATGTCGGGCGCGCTGCCGTGCACGGGCTCGTACATGCCAAAGTTCCCCTGCGCAAGGCTTGCCGAGGGGAGCATGCCGATGGAGCCGGTGATGACGCTCGCCTCGTCGGAGAGGATGTCCCCAAAGAGGTTGTTGGTGACAATCACGTCAAACTGCCGGGGGTTGTGCACCAGCTGCATGGCGGCGTTGTCCACGTAGAGGTGGCTGAGCTTCACGTCCGGATAGTCCGCCGAGACCTCTGTGACCACCGCGCGCCAGAGGCGCGAGCTCTCGAGCACGTTTGCCTTGTCCACGCTTGTGACATGGCGGCTGCGCGTGCGCGCCATGTCAAAGGCGACCCGCGCGATGCGGCGCACCTCCTCCTCGGCATACTGCTCCACGTCGTAGGCGGCGGTGCCCAGGGGCGTTTCACGCCTGCCCTTCTCGCCAAAATAGATCCCGCCCGTCAGCTCGCGCACGACCAGCAGATCCAAGCCGCCCTCCAGGAGGTGATCCTTCAGCGGGGAAGCGCCCGCAAGGGGCTCAAAGAGCAGCGCCGGGCGCAGGTTTGCAAAGAGCCCCAGCGCGCTGCGCAGGCCCAGAAGCGCCTGCTCAGGGCGCTCCGCGCCGGGCAGCTGATCCCACTTCCAGCCGCCGACGGCGCCCAGGAGCACCGCGTCGGCCGCCTTGCAGATGTGGATGGTCTCCTCGGGGAGCACCTTGCCGCAGGCGTCATGCGCGCAGCCGCCCGCGAGCGCATCCCGATAGCGAAAGCTGTGTCCAAAGCGCTCGCCGACCCGGTCGAGCACCCGCAGTGCCTCCTGCACCACTTCGGGGCCAATGCCGTCGCCCCGGATCACTGCAATTGTAACGTTCATAAGCAATCTGCCCTCTCGTCGTGTTGTGTTTGGATGCGGGAGGCAAGCCCCCGCAAGCGAAACTCCGGCGGAGAAGCCCGGAGTGCAGGGCGCAGCCGCGCCCCGCGCGTCATCTGCGCCCGATGGATGCCATCAGGCCCCCCGCCTGGATCATCTCCTTGATGAAGGGGGGGAAGGGGAGCGATTCGTAGCGCTCGTTTTTCGTCAGGTTGGTGATGATACCCCGGTCGAAATCAAGGGCGAGCTCGTCCCCCCTGTCGATCTTTGCAATCGCCTCCGGGCACTCCATGATGGGAAGGCCGATGTTGATGGCGTTGCGGTAGAAGATGCGCGCGAAAGAGGCGGCGATCACGCAGGCGATGCCCGACTCCTTGATCACCAGCGGCGCGTGCTCGCGGGAGGAGCCGCAGCCGAAGTTCTGCCCGGCAACCATGATGTCCCCGGCTTTGACAACAGAGATGAAGTTCTTGTCGATGTCCTCCATGCAGTGGCGGGTCAGTTCCTTCACATCGGCAATGTTGAGGTAGCGGGCGGGGATGATCACGTCCGTGTCCACATTGTCGCCGTATTTGTGCACAAATCCCTTTGCATTCATAGCTGCACCCTCCTTGGATCGGAAAGCTTTCCCGCGAGCGCGGAGGCGGCGGCCACGGCAGGGCTTGCCAGATAAATTTCAGACTCCACATGCCCCATCCGGCCGACGAAGTTGCGGTTGGTGGTGGAGACGCAGCGCTCCCCCGCGCCGAGCACGCCCATGTGCCCGCCCATGCAGGGCCCGCAGGTGGGCGTGGAGACGGCGCAGCCCGCCTCGATAAATATGCGCAGGTAGCCCGCCTCCATCGCATCGAGGTAAATCTGCTGCGTCGCAGGCACGATGATCACGCGCAGGCCCGGCGCAACCTTCCGGCCCTTTAGAATCTCCGCCGCGGCCTTCAAGTCCGAGAGCCTGCCGTTGGTGCAGGAGCCGATGACCACCTGGTCGATCGGAATGTCGCCGACGCTGCCGATCACCCGCGCATTGCCCGGCAGATGCGGGAAGGCGACGGTCGGCTCGAGCGTAGAGAGGTCGATCTCCACGGTTTTGACATAGTGCGCGTCGGGGTCGGCCTCGTAGACCGTGTAGGGGCGCGTCACCCTGCCCTCCATGTAGGCGATGGTGATGTCGTCCACAGGGAAGATGCCGTTCTTCGCGCCGGCTTCAATGCTCATGTTGGCGATGCAGAGCCGGTCGTCCATGCTCAGGCTCTGGACCCCCTCACCTGTGTACTCGATGCTCTGGTAGAGCGCCCCGTCCACGCCGATCAGGCCGATGAGGTGCAGGATTACATCCTTCCCCGAGCAGAAGGGGGGCAGGGTGCCCCGGAGTTTCACCTGCATTGCCTCAGGCACCTTGAACCAGGTCTGCCCCGTGCGCATGGCGGCCGCCATGTCCGTGGAGCCGACCCCGGTGGAGAAGGCGCCGAGCGCGCCGTAGGTGCAGGTGTGCGAGTCCGCACCGATGACCAGCTCGCCCGCGGCGACTAAGCCCTTCTCCGGCAGCAGCGCGTGCTCAATGCCCATCTCGCCCACGTCGTAGTAGTGGCCCAGTTCAAAGCGGCGGGCGAAGGCGCGGCACTGCTGGCAGGCCTCGGCGGTTTTCAAGTCCTTATTGGGCGTGAAGTGGTCCATGACCAGCACGATCTTCTCGGGGTCAAAGACGCTCGTGAAGCCCTCGTTGTCAAACTCGCGGATGGCAACCGTTGCGGAGATGTCGTTTCCAAGGACGAGATCGAGCTTCGCTTCAATCAAGTCCCCGGCGCGCACCTCCTCCAAGCCCGCGTGCGCGGCCAAAATTTTCTGCGTCATTGTCATTCCCATCGGGAACCCTCCTTGTGCCTTGCGCGCCGTCTGCCGGCGTGCGCGCAAGCCGTATTGTAAATGCCGTCCGGCAGGCGCGCGCTACTGCCCGCTGGCCTGCGCCGCCCCCGGCTGAACGAATTTCCAGACCCTGTTCTCCCGGTTGATGGCGCAGATGAGCGCGCGCACGGAGGCGAGGGTGATGTCGTGGTGCACGCCCACGCCCCAGAAGGCGCGGCCCTTGGGGTCGCTGATCTTCACATAGGCGGCGGCCTTTGCGTCCGAGTCCATCTCCAGCGCGTGCTCCGTGTAGGTCTCAAACTGGAAGGAGAGCGAAGGGTGCGCCATGCGCACGGCGCGGCTGACGGCGTCGAGCGAGCCGTTGCCCTTGGCGGAGAGGTAAAACTCCTCGTCCCCCACGCAGAGGTTCAGGTCGGCAATCGTGAGCTCCCCCTCCCGCAGCCAGGAGACCTCGTTGAGGCAGATGGGCTCGTGCAGGTTCACATACTCCTCGCGGAAGGCGGCGAGAATGTCGCCGGGTTCGAGCTCCCTGTGCTCCCGGTCGGAGAGCTCTTTGATGAAGTAGCCCACTTCCCGGCGCAGCTCATCGGGCAGGTGAAAGCCGAAATACTGCTCCAGAATAAAGGAGATGCCGCCCTTGCCCGACTGGCTGTTGATGCGGATCACGTCCGTCTCATACTCGCGCTTCACGTCGCGCGGGTCAAGCGGCAGGTAGGGCACCGTCCAGCTGTCGAGCTCGTTCTTCAGGTGATACTGCGCGCCCTTGGCAATGGCATCCTGATGCGAGCCGGAAAAGGCCGCGAAGACCAGCTGGCCGGCGTAGGGGTGGCGCGGGCCGACGAGCATGTTGTTCGCCTCCTCATAGGCGTGCACGACTTTGGGCATATTGGAGAAGTCGAGCTTCGGGTCCACGCCGTGGGTGAAGAGGTTCATCGCCAGGGTGACGATATCGACATTGCCCGTGCGCTCCCCGTTTCCAAAGAGCGTGCCCTCAATGCGCTGGCCGCCCGCGAGCAGGGCGAGCTCCGCCGCGGCAACGCCCGTCCCCCGGTCGTTGTGCGGGTGGATGGAGATGATCACGTGCTCGCGCTGATGTAAGTGTTTACTCATGTAGGCGATCTGCGCCGCGTAGACATGGGGCATGGACATCTCCACCGTCGCCGGCAGGTTGATGATCACCGGCCGCCCGGGGCCCGGGTTCCAGATGTCGATCACCGCGTTGCAGATCTCCAGGGCGAACTCCGGCTCCGTGCCCGTGAAGCTCTCGGGGGAGTATTCAAAGGTGAAGTGCGTCTCCGGCATCGCCGCCGCGTGCTGCTTGAAGAGCCGCGCGCCCTCCTGGGCAATGGCAATAATCTCCTCTTTACTCATGCGAAAGACTTGCTGCCGCTGGGCAAATGAGGTAGAATTATACAAATGCATGATCACCTTCTTCGCGCCGCGCACGGCCGCGAAGGTCTGCTCGATAATATGCGGGCGCGCCTGTGTGAGCACCTGAACGGTCACGTCCTCGGGGATCAGATCCTCCTCGATCAGGCGGCGCAAAAAGGTGAACTCCGTCTCCGAGGCGGCGGGAAAGCCGACCTCGATCTCCCGAAAGCCCACCTCCAGCAGGAACTTGTAATAGGAGAGCTTCTCCTCCAAACTCATGGGGGTGATGAGCGCCTGGTTCCCGTCGCGCAGGTCCACGCTGCACCAGATGGGCGCCTCGTGCAGCCGGTCTTGCTTCACCCAATCGTAGCACTCCTCGGGGGGCAGGTAATAGCCCGCCTGATATCGTTTGAATCCTTCCATGTCATCTTCATCCTTTCCGGAGCGCGCAGGGGAATAAAAAACCCCCGCCTCCTTGCATATGACAAGAGACGAAGGCTGCGCAATCGCCGCTTTGAGTAAGCACCCATTCAATCGCAGCACAACCGACTGACTGTATGTTTACTGAGAAAACGGGATCGCCAAAAAGCTTCCGCGGTACCACTCTTATTGACGTCAAACAACGCCCACTCAAATGTTTGTGCTCCGGGGTGAGACGCAAGCGCTTCCACAGGGGCCTTTCACCAGCCGGCCGCTCTCTGGATGTGGAGTGTAAACGCTGCATATTCCCTTCATCACACGGCAGCCCCCCGCAGCGCGAACAAAACGGCGCGGGAAGAGCAGCGCATCGCGTCCCGATCAAGAGAGCGATTATTGTATTAGAATACCGGAAATCCACCCTGTTTGTCAATGCCAATTTTTAAACTCTCTCCCGCGCGGAAACAAAAAGAGAGCAGAAAGAGAAAAAAAGGGTTTACTTTAGCAAGGTAGCGTGATATCATAGCAGCGAGATAAATTATCAGGAAGAGAGGGGAGCTGCGAGATGGACGGAACGATTTTACGCGGCGACGAGCGGATTGGCTACGCCCTGCGGGCGCTCTACGACAGCTATGGCTACAGCCGCTTTCAGATGGGGAAGTTTGAGCCCTATGAGCTGTATCTTCGCAACAAGGATTTTCTCTCCGGCGAGCGGATGATCAGCTTCACCGACGGGGACGGACAGCTGCTCGCGCTCAAGCCGGATGTGACCATCTCCATCATCAAAAACACCGGGGACGGGGAGCGGGGCCTGCGCAAGCTCTATTATAATGAGAATGTCTACCGCATGGGCAAGGGCTCGCAGCACTTTCAGGAGATCATGCAGATTGGTTTGGAATGTGTGGGTGAGGTGGACGCCTATCAGGTTTTTGAGGTGATCTTCCTCGCCGGGCGAAGCCTTGAGACCATCAGCGCGGACTACGTGCTCGACATCTCCCACATGGGCCTTGTGACGGGGCTGATGGAGACGGCGGGCGTGCCCGAGGAGGCCTTCCCCCGCGTGCTGCGGGCGATTCGGGAGAAAAACCCCGGCGAACTCGAAACCCTTGCGCAGACGCTCGGGCTCGACCGGCGCGGCGCGGCGCTCCTGCGGCTCTTGATCGAGCTCTACGGCGATATGAAACAGACGCTGGATATTTTAGAGCCCTACTGCACGAATCCCGCGGCGGCACAGGCGCTCTCGGAGCTGCGCGTGGTGGAGAGCCTGCTGCGTGCCAACGGCATGAAGCGGCGCATCCAGTTGGATTTTTCCGTGGTCAACGACATGGAGTACTACAACGGCATCGTCTTCCGCGGCTTCATCAAGGGGCTTGCGGCGGGCGTGCTCTCGGGCGGGCAGTATGACAGGCTGGTGGAGAAAATGGGGCGCAAGTTCCGCGCCATCGGCTTTGCCATCTCCCTGAGCGAGCTCTCGCGCTTCCTCGCCGAGAAGCGGGAGTGGGACGCGGACGTGCTGCTGCTCTACGATGAGAAGAGCGAGCTTGCGCAGCTGAGCCTGCGCAGCCGGGAGCTTGTGGCGGCGGGCAAGCGCGTCATCACACAGCCCGCGCAGGGGAGTTTGCGCCCGCGCGAGGTCTATGACTTGAGGGGGGAGGGGGCGGAGAGATGAACTCGGATATTTTGAACATTGCGCTGCCGAAGGGCCGCCTCGGCGACCAGGCCTATGCGCTCTGCGCGGCGGCGGGCTTTCCCTGCCCCGCGCTGCTCGACCCGAAGCGCAAGCTGATCTTTGAAAACCCCGAACTCGGCCTGCGCTACTTCTGGGTCAAACCCTCGGACGTGGGCATCTACGTGGAGCGCGGCACGGCGGATGTCGGCATTCTGGGCAAGGACATCCTGCTCGAATATCCGGCGGAGGTCTATGAGCTCCTGGATCTGGGCATCGGCATCTGCCGCATGGCAGTGGCGGCGCCGCGCGGCTTTCGGGACGATCTGGACAAGACCCTGCGCGTGGCGACGACCTTCCCGCGCATCGCCGGGCAATACTTCGGCGCGCAGAGCCGCGACATTGACATCATCCGGCTCAACGGCTCGGTGGAGCTTGCGCCCATTTTGGGCCTTGCCGACGTGATTGTCGACCTGGTGGAGACGGGTAAGACGCTCATTGAAAACGGCCTGGAGCCGACGGAGACCATCGTCCCCATCTCGGCAAGGCTCATCGCCAACAAGGCGAGCTTTAAGTTTAAGAACGAGCGGATCACCCGCCTGTACGAAAACCTGAAGGAGTGCAGCGCGCAGTAGCGCCGCAATCCAAGGAACGAACTCTCCGCCGCAGTGCCGGCGCGAAGGAGCAGAAAGAGGCGAAGCAATTTGATACCAATTTACACATGGAAGCCCAAGGAGCGCGCGTCCATTCTCGCACGCAGGGAGGAAGGCGATGATCTCGGCGGCGCAGTGTCCGAAATCATCGCGCGCGTGCGGGAGGAGGGTGACAAAGCCCTGCGCGCCTACAGCAGGGAATTTGACGGGGTAGAGCTGAAAACGCTGGAGATCTCCTCGTTTGAGATTGAGGACGGCTTCCGCCGGGCGGATGCGCAGCTGGTGGAAATCCTCTTCATGGCGGCGGAGCGCATTGCCGCCTTCCACCAGAAGCAGATCCGGCAGAGCTTTTTGCAGCATGAGGAGCCGGGCGTGCTCATGGGGCAGAAAATCGTCCCGCTGGAGCGGGTGGGGCTCTACGTCCCCGGCGGCACGGCGAGCTACCCCTCCTCCGTGCTGATGAACGCCATCCCGGCAAAGCTTGCGGGGGTGTCCGAGCTGATCATGGTGACCCCGCCGGGTGAGAAGGGCATTGCCCCCGCGATTTTGGCGGCGGCGAAGATCGCCGGTGTCAGCCGCGTCTTCCAGATCGGCGGGGCGCAGGCGGTCGCGGCGCTCGCCTATGGCACGGAGAGCGTGCCGCGGGTGGATAAGATCGTCGGGCCGGGCAACCGCTACGTCGCCGCCGCCAAGCAGCAGCTCTACGGGCAGGTGGACATCGACATGATCGCGGGGCCGAGCGAGATTCTCATCATCGCCGATGCGGGCGCGAATCCCGCGCATCTGGCGGCGGATCTGCTCGCGCAGGCGGAGCACGATGTGCACGCAGCGTCCATTCTCCTCACAGAGTGCCAAAGTCTTGCCGAGGCGGTGCAGGCGGCGATTGAAGTCCAATTGCAGCGCCTGCCCCGCGCGGAGATCGCCCGCGCCTCCATCGAGCAGAACGGCAAGATCATCGTGGTGAAGGACTTGCAGGAGGCACTCGCGCTCTCGAACGAACTCGCGCCGGAGCATTTGGAGCTCTGCGTCGAAAATCCCTTTGACTACCTCAGTGAGATCAAACACGCGGGCTCGGTCTTCCTCGGCAGGCACTGCCCCGAGGCGCTGGGGGACTACTTTGCGGGCCCCAACCACACCCTGCCCACCGGCGGCAGCGCGCGCTTTTTCAGCCCGCTCTCGGTGGACGATTTCGTCAAAAAAATTCAGTATACCTACTTCACGAAGGCGGCCTTTCAAAAAGTCGCGCCGACGGTCTCGTATTTCGCGCGCTTTGAGGGGCTCGCCGGCCACGCGCGCAGCGTGGAAATCCGCCTGGAGGGGGACGAGGGATGAGCCGCTTTCTGCGCCGCAGCCTGCAAGGGCTGGAGGCCTACACCCCCGGGGAGCAGCCGAAAGACCGCGCGTATGTCAAGCTCAACACGAATGAGCTGCCCTACCCGCCGCCCCCTGCGGTGCTTGCGGCGCTCGCGGGCGGGCAGCTCGCCGCGCTCAACCGCTACCCCGACCCGGAGGGGACGCTGCTCAAGGAAAAGCTCGCCGCGCACTACGGCGCCGCGCCGGAGGAGGTCTTTCTCGCCAACGGCTCGGACGATATTCTAAACTTTGCCTTCTGGGCCTTTGGGGAGGCGGGCGCGGCCTTCCCCGCCCTGAGTTACAGTTTCTATCCGGTCTACTGCGCGCTGCACGGCGTGGAGGCTGCGCCCATTCCCCTGCGGGCGGACTACGCCATTGACCCCGCGGACTACGCCGGGCAGCGCGGCATGGTGGTCATTGCAAACCCGAACGCGCCCACGGGTAGGGCGCTCTCCCGCGCGGAGATCCGGGAGATTTTAGAGCAAGATCCCGACCGCGTCGTCCTCATCGACGAGGCCTATGTGGACTTTGGCGCCGAGAGCGCCCTGCCGCTCTTGAAGGAGTTCGACAACCTGCTGGTGGTGATGACCTTTTCCAAATCGCGCGGGCTTGCGGGGGCGCGGCTTGGCTTCGCCTTTGGCGCGCGGGCGTTGATCGCAGACCTCAAGCGCCTGCAATATTCCACCAACCCCTACAGCATCTCCCTGCCGGATCTGCTGCTGGGCGCGGCGGCGGTGGACTCCGCGCCCTATTACTTGGACTGCGCGGAAAAAATCATCGCCACGAGGGAGAAAACTGTGGTAGAATTACAACAGCTTGGCTTCCAGACGCTGCCCTCCCAGGCGAACTTCCTTTTTGTCCGGCATCCGGAGCTTGCGGGCAGCGCGCTCTATGAAGCGCTCAAGGCGCGCGGGATTTTAATCCGGCACTTTGCAACAGCCGCGCTGCGCGACTACAACCGCATCAGCATCGGCACAGCGGAGGACATGGCGGCGCTCCTGCGGGAGATCCGCGCGATTTTGCGGGAAGAAAGGGGAGAGACGCGATGAGAACAGCGTCGATTGCGCGCAAGACCAATGAGACGGAGATTTCGCTGCACCTGCAGCTCGATGGCAGCGGAGAGGCAAAGGTGCAGAGCGGCAGCGGGTTTTTTGACCACATGCTCACGCTCTTTGCGCGCCATGGGGACTTTGACCTCACGCTGCGCTGCAAGGGGGATGTGCAGGTGGATGATCACCACACGGTGGAGGACATCGGCATCTGCCTCGGAGAGGCCTTTCGAGAGGCGCTGGGCGAGCTGCGCGGCGTCACGCGCTACGGACACATCATCCTGCCCATGGATGAGGCGCTCATTCTCGCGGCGGTGGATCTCTCCGGCCGCGGGCATTTGAGCTACACGGCGGCGCTCCCGAGCCAGAAGGTGGGCAGCTTTGACACGGAGCTTGCGGAGGAGTTTTTCCTCGCCTTCGCGCGCGCCGGAAGGCTCACGCTGCATCTGCAGCAGCTGGCGGGGCGCAATACCCACCATATTGTAGAGGGGATGTTCAAGGCCCTCGGGCGCGCGCTGAAGATGGCGGTCGCCCTGGAGCCGGGAAAAGACGAGATCCCCTCCACCAAAGGGGTGCTGTAGATGGTCGCGCTCATTGATTACGGCGTGGGGAACCTCTTCTCCATCCAATCCTCCCTCGCCGCCGTCGGCGCGGAGACGACCGTCACGGGGGACGCGGCGCGCATCCGCGCGGCGGACGCGCTGCTGCTGCCGGGCGTTGGCGCCTTTGCCGACGCGGCACGGAAGCTGCGCGCGAGCGGGCTCGACCGCGTGATTGTGGAGCAGGCGGCGGCGGGCAAGCCCCTCCTTGGCATCTGCCTTGGCATGCAGCTGCTCTTTACAGAGAGCCTGGAATTCGGCCGGCACGCGGGGCTCGGCTTGATCCCCGGCGTGATCCGCCCCATTCGCGGCGCGGCGCCGGCAGCGCTGAAGGTGCCGCACATCGGCTGGAACGCCCTGCAATTTCCGGCGGAGCGGCACCGGCTCTTTGCGGATACGCCCGCGGGCGCCTGCGTCTACTTTGTCCACTCCTATTTCGCGGCCGACTGCGCGCCCTATGTCACGGCGGAGACGGAGTACGGCATTGCGCTCACGGCGGGGGTGGCGAAGGGCAACATCATGGGCTGCCAGTTTCACCCCGAAAAGAGCGGGCCGGTGGGCCTTTCTATCCTCAAAAACTTTTGCAAGGAGGCACAGAGATGATTATTTTCCCGGCCTTGGATCTCTACGAGGGGCAGGCGGTTCGCCTGTATAAGGGCGATTACAACAAGATAAAGGTCTACGACAGCGAGCCCATCCGCACGGCGGTCAAGTTCGAGCTCGAGGGCGCGACGCATCTGCACCTGGTCGATCTGGAGGGCGCGCGCACGGGCAAGACCAGCCAGTTTCAGGTGCTGCGCAACATCGTGCACAACAGCAGCCTCTTTGTGGAGGTGGGCGGCGGCATCCGCACGCTGCAGGCGATGGAGCAGTACCTCGAAGCGGGGGCAAAGCGCGTCATCCTCGGCACGGCCGTGGTGGAGAACCCGGCGCTCGCGGCGGAGGCGGTCAAGGAATTTGGAGACGCGATTGCCATCGGCGTGGACATCAAGGACGGCAAGGTGGCGCACAGCGGCTGGACGGAGACCTCCGCCTATGCGTGTGACGATTTTTGCCGCCGGATGGAGGACTCGGGCGTGAAAACCGTCATCTGCACCGATGTCTCCCGCGACGGGGCAATGCAGGGCACCAACCGCGCCTTCTACCAGACGCTCAAGGAGCGCTATCACATGGACATCATCGCCTCGGGCGGCGTCTCCACGCTCGAGGACGTGCGCGCCCTGCGGGAGCTGGCGCTGCACGGCGCCATCATCGGCACGGCCTACTATGAGGGCGCGATCGCCCTGGAGGATGCCATTCGCATTGGAGGCGGGGGCGCATGATTACAAAACGCATCATCCCCTGTCTGGATGTGAAAGACGGCAGGGTCGTCAAGGGCGTGCAGTTTGAGGGCCTTGGCGATGTCAGCTCCCCCATCGAGCTTGCGGCCTACTACAGCGCCAACGGCGCGGACGAGCTGGTGTTTTACGACATCACCGCCTCCAGTGAAGGCCGCGCAATTTTTACGGACATTCTGCGCGAGACGGCGCGGCAGGTCTTCATCCCGCTGACGGTGGGCGGCGGCATCCGCACGCTGGAAGATTTTGAGCGTGTGCTCAACTGCGGCGCGGACAAGGTGAGCGTCAACTCCGGCGCCATTGAAACGCCCGCGCTCATCCGCGAGGCGGCGCTGCGCTACGGCAGCCAGTGCGTCGTCCTCTCGGTAGACGTCAAGCGCGTGGGGGAGGAATTCCGCGTCTTTGCCAAGGGCGGCCGGGAGGACACGGGCATGGAGGCGCTCGAGTGGATCAAACAGGGCATAGAACTCGGCGCGGGGGAGCTTGTGATCAACTCCATCGACACGGACGGGCTGCGGACGGGCTTTGACCTGCCGCTGCTCGAGGCAGTCTGCGCCATCTCCCCCGTTCCGGTGGTCGCCTCGGGCGGGGCGGGCAGCGCCGCAGACTTCCTCAGGCTCTTTCAGACCATCCCCAGTGTGGACGCGGGGCTTGCCGCCTCGGTCTTCCACTTCAAGCAGGTGGAGATCCCCGCGCTCAAGGAGCAGCTGCGCGCCGCGGGCATTCCCGTGCGGCTGGCAGACGGCTGCTTTGGAATCTAGGGCGGCGGTGTAAACTAGAATAGGGAAGGAAGCGCTCAGATGAATTTGGATGCACTGAAATTTGACGAACAGGGCCTGATCCCCGCCGTGGTCTGCGATGCCGACAGCGGCAAGCTGCTCACGCTCGCCTACATGAACCGGGAGAGCCTTGCCATCTCGATGGAGGAGGGGCGCAGCTGCTTCTGGAGCCGCTCGCGCCAGGAACTCTGGCGCAAGGGCGAGAGCTCCGGCCATGTGCAGCGGATTGTGGACATCACGGCCGACTGCGACGGCGACGCGCTGCAAGTCCGCGTGCGCAAGGAGGGCCCCGCCTGCCACACGGGCGCGGAGAGCTGCTTCCACCAGCCGCTCTTTACAGGGCCCGAGCCGGAGGGCTTCTCCCTCGAAGCGCTCGATGCCATGCTGCGCGGCAGGAAGGAGCACCCGAAGGAGGGCTCTTACACCTCCTACCTCTTTGAAAAAGGCTTGGATAAAATCCTCAAAAAAGTCGGGGAGGAGAGCACGGAGGTCATCATCGGCGCCAAGGGCGGCGCGCGGGCGGAGACGGTCTACGAGCTGGCAGACCTCGCCTATCACCTCCTGGTGCTCATGGCGGAGATGGACATCTCGCTTGAAGAGCTGCGCACGGAGCTCGCCTCGCGCCACGTGATCGACCACAAGGTCAAGCAGGAGACCATGGGCTAAGCGCCGCAGCTTAAGCTCCGCAGCTTAAGCGCCGCAGCGATAGGAGAGAAGAAAAAGACGGAATCGATCTTCGATTCCGTCTTTTCTGCTGCAGAGCCGCCTGTGCAAAAAAATCAAACAAAAGTTTCATTAGGCGAAAAAATGTCCGCAGGGCAAGCTGCCGTACACCTGTCCCCAAAGGCGGACTGGGCGATGCCGAAAGGGCGAAAGAATCCGTTGACAGAATGGGGCGGGACTGCTAGGCTACTATACAGAACGAATGTTCAAGCGGCTGCTGCGAAGGCAATTTGTCAGAGGGGCGAAGATTCCAACGCGCGGGGCAATCCGCAGGGGGAAGGCTGTATGTGTGCAATGCAAAAAAGCCTGCCCCATCGAAATGGTACAGGCTTTTTGTTTTGGTGGAGGAGGGTGGATTCGAACCACCGTAGTCGTAGACAACAGATTTACAGTCTGCCCCCTTTAGCCACTCGGGAACTCCTCCATAGGATGCGGGGAAGTGTGGAGCTGGTGGACGGACTCGAACCCCCGACCTGCTGATTACAAATCAGCTGCTCTACCAACTGAGCTACACCAGCGTGTACTGCCCCTGTGCAGCGAAGTACAGTTTATCAGACAAAAAAGCCTTTGTCAATACTGAGTTTGCAAAGCGATGAAAAATGAGGGAAGCAAGGCAGGGTCACTGCGAAGGGAACAAAGGAGGATGCTATGCGATTGGAGGAATTGGCCAGAGAATACCGGCAGCAGGCGCAGATTCTGCGCGCGCGGGTGCTGGAATTGGAGGCGCAGCTGCGCGGCCTGGAGGATCGGGAGCGCCGCATGCAGATTGCGCTGCGCATCCGCACGCTCGAGGAGATGATCCGGGATGTGCGGGATGTGGCCGTGCTGCTCGAACGATACTATGAAAGGGGATATCGCCGCAATGGCAGGTACACGTTATAGAAGGGGAGCGCAGAATGCCGCCGACATGGCGGCCTATGCCCGGCTCATCTCCGAGGACAACAGCCGGCAGATGCAGCGCCTGCGGCGCAACGTGGTGCGGGCGATTCGCGAGGATGTCACCGAGCGGCAGCGGCAGGTTCTGCTCATGTATTACGCGCAGAATATGAAGATGGCGGAGATCGCCGAGGAACTGGGCATCGAGCGCTCCACCGTCTCGCGCACCATCAAGCGCGGAGAGGCGCGGCTCAAGCGCTGCCTGCGTTACGGCGCGGCGCATCTGCTCGAGGGGGCGGAATAGGCGCCAAAGGGGCGCGTCCCGGCGAATCCTGCCGCCTCCGGGCGCGGGCGCTTGACAGGGCGGGCCGCTTCCGCTAGGATGGGGGGAGAGAGCAATCTCTGCCGAGTGAAGCGGAACGGAAATGCAAAGAGGGGAAGAGAATGGATCCGAGAAGACGCAGTTTAACCCTGCTCCATCAGGCCGACTGGGGCGAAGACGCCCTCTTGATGGCGCGCTTTCAAGCCTCGCGGCACTATCCGCTGCTGCTGGCGGCGATTGAGGACTTAAAGGTGGAAGCGCTCTACCGCAGCCCCGTGCATGGCAGCGGGCACATCAACCGGGTGCTGCTGCTGAGCGGCTTGATCGGCTGGCTGGAGGACGTGGAGGAGAGCCTGCTGCGGCAGTATCTGCTCATCGCCTCCTACCACGATGTCGGGCGCAGCTTTGACGGGCTGGATCTCACGCACGGCGCGGCCTCCGCGCTGCAGCTGGAAGGGCTCACGGGCTATCGCGGCGAGCCGCTGCGGCAGATGTGCGGCGCCGTCAAGGCGCACTCCCAGCCCGATGCGCGCATGGAGGAGATGGTCGCCTCCTATGAGCCCGCGGATATGACCCGCGCCATGGCGCTTGCAGCGCTGCTCAAGGACGCGGACAACCTCGACCGGGTGCGCATGGGCGATCTGAACGCGGACTTTCTGCGCAGCGAGAGCGCAAAGACCCTTGCGCCCTTCGCCCGGCGGCTCTTTCAACTCGACCAACACTACAAAACGCGGCAATGAACGTGAGATAGAAACGCACAGTAAGCAGGCTGCCGCCGGAGGGGAATGCGCCCCCTTCGGCGGCAGTTTTGTTCTCTCCATGCCCCGGAGCTGGGGAAAGTTTCCACCCCAGGCTTACGCCAGACGGATTCCGACGCGCTTTTCCCCGCCAGGCGGCTATACTGTGACAACAGGGAAGGACAAGCCGCGCCCTCTGCCGCCGGGCAAAGGCGCGCAGCGGCGCAATGGGTCACAGGAGGAGAGAGCATGGCGATTTGGGAAGAGGCAAGGGAGCGGCAGACAATCGGGAAAGAGGGGGAGCGGCAGCTGCTGCTGCGCGCGCTTGAGTGGGGCATCTGCCTGCTGCTCGGCGCGGTCTTGGCGAGCGCCAGAATCTTTGGCTGCTGCGCGCCCTTTGGCATTGCGGCGGTGGCGGCGGCGGGCACGGGGCTGCCCGGCCTGATGACGCTGCTGGGCGCACTCCTTGGCTACTTATTCCTGCAGGGGGCCTACAGCGGGCTGCACTACGGCGCGGCAGCGGTGCTGAGCTTCGCGCTGCTGGTTGCGCTGCAGGAGGTGAAGATTGCGCGGCACCGCTGGTTTGCGCCCTCGGTCGCCGCCTTCTTCTGCGCGCTTTCAAGCTTTGTGCACCTCTCCGGCTCTGGCTTTGTGGGCGGAGATGTGATTTTTTATATGACGGAGATCGCCTTCGTCTGGGGGCTTGCGCTCTGCTACCGCGCCGCCTTTGTCAGCGCGCTGGGGCGGGAGGGGAGCGCCGGCGTGCAGAGTGCCGCCGAGCGCGCGGCGCTCCTTGCCATCGGGGCGAGCCTTCTGATCGCCCTCTCGGGCGTGCGCATCCTCGGCGAATACTCCCTCGGGCGCAGCCTTGCGGCCGTGGCGGTCATGGTCGCGGCGCGCTACGGGGTGCAGACGGGTCTGCTCGGCGGCGCGGCGGCAGGGCTTGCGATGGACCTCGCCTCCGGGCGCGGGCCCTACTATTCGATGGTCTTTGCCCTCTCGGGCGCCCTCGCGGGCTTCTCCAAGGGCAAGGAGCGCTTGGTGACGGCGCTCTCTTACGTCGCCGCGAGCAGCGCGGCGCTGCTGTGGACCTGGCAGAGCGGCATGCGCATCTCCCTGCTGTATGAGGTCCTGCTCGGCGCGCTGCTCTTTACCCTCCTGCCGCAGCGGCTTTGGAAGTTTGGCGCGGCGCTGCTGGGGGAGCGTGGGCCACAGGCCGCCGAGTGGAGTAAGACGCGGGATCTCACCGTGGGGCAGCTGCAGCGGACGGCCGGTGCGTTCCGGCAGCTCTATGAGAGCCTGCGCGAGACCTTCCAGCGGGAGGAGGGGGGGACGGAAGACCCCTCCATCATCTTCCGCCGCAGCGCGGGCGAAGCGTGCAAGCGCTGCAAAAAGCGGGAGAGCTGCTGGCAGAGCGGCTTTCAGGAGACGCAGCGCGCGCTCAACGATGCCACAGGGCCCATGCTCGCCCGCGGGCGTGCGCTGGAGGAGGACTTCCCCGCACACTTCCGCAGCCAATGCCGCGACTTTCCCGCCTTTCTCCAGCTGGTCAATGAGGAGCTCAAGGGGTTCCTCTACCGGCAGCAGTATGAGGGGCGGCTGCGCGAGAAGCAGAGCATGCTCTATCGGCAGTACGCGGAGTTTGACCGGATTTTGGGGCGGGCCGCCGCCCAGCTTGCGGCGGATTTGACCCCCGACCTGCCGCGGGAGGCAAAGCTCAAGGGCTTTCTGCGCAGCCGCGGCCTCACGGAGGAGGCGCGGGTCTATTACAATGCCCAAGGCCGCCTTCAGGTGGAGATTCCCCGGCAGGAGAGCGCTTCGCAGGAGCTGACCCGCGCGCGGCTCTCCGCCCTGCTGGGCCTGTCGCTGCGCGAAGCGGAGGAGAGCGGGGGGCCGCTGCTCCGCTTTCAAGAGGCTGAGCCGCTGCGCGCCGTCGCGGGGGTCTACGGCAGGAACAAGGAGGGCGAATCCATCAGCGGGGACACGGGCAGCTGGTTCCGCAGGGACGACGGCCTGCTCTGCATCCTCTTGTGCGACGGGATGGGCAGCGGCGCGGGCGCGCGCGGCGAGAGCGGGCTTGCTGTGCGCCTCTTGCAGAGCTTTCTCAAGGCGGGGGTGGAGCCGCGCGCCGCGCTGGCAACGGTCAACGGCGCGCTGAGCCTGCACGGGGAGGCGACGGGGGGCTGCACGACGATTGACCTTCTGACGGTAGACCTCTACAGCGGCATGTGCAGCATCTATAAATTCGGCGCGGCGCCGAGCTACCTGCGCAAGGGCAGCAGCGTGCGCCGCATCGAGGGCGGCGCCCTGCCGGCGGGGCTCCCCAACGGCGCTGAGGCAAAGGCGGAGGCCAGCCGCTTCCGCGCCCACCCGGGCGACTGGATCATCCTGCTCAGTGACGGGCTGCTCGGCGGAGAGGGGGATGCGTGGCTGCGGGAACAGCTGAAGGAGAGCGAAGAGAGCAGCCCCGGAAAACTCGCCCAGACGCTGCTGGAGGAGAGCCGCAAACACGGCGGGGAGCAGGACGACTGCACCGTCATTGCGCTGCGGCTGGAAAAGCGGGCCGAAGCGCCGCCCCAAAGTTAGACCGCCGCGCAAAGGCTGAAAGACGCAGAAAAACGCTGCCGGGTGGGAGGCAAGTCCCATCCGGCAGCGTTTTATCATTGTAGGGAACGGGCTGCGTGTCTTGCGCGCAGCCGCCTAGACATCCGGAAAGACCGGCGCGCGCTTTTCGGAGAAGGCGGCAATGCCCTCCGCCACGTCGCCTTGCGCCGCCACCCGCAGCGCCGCCTCCCGCTCAAGCGCCAGGGCCTCATCCAAAGGGAGGGGCAGGCACGCGCGCAGCGCCCCCTTGAGCGCACGGATGGCCGCAGGGCTTCGCGCGGCAATGTCCGAAGCGAGCGCCTCGGCCGCGGGGAGCAGCTCCTCCGCCGCGCAGACCTCCTGCACAAGGCCCATGGCAAGCGCCCGCTCCGCGCCGATGGGCCTGCCGCTGAAGCTGAGATACTTCGCGTCTCCCGGCGAGAGGAGCTTTCCGAGCCGCGCGGTGCCGCCGTAGCTGGGCATGAGCCCCAGCAGGGTCTCTGGAAAGACGATGCGGGCCTCCCGCGCCATCAGGCGGATGTCGCAGGCGAGCGCAAGCTCCATCCCCCCGCCGATGGCAAAACCGTTGATGGCGGCGATGACCGGCACCGGAAGCAGCTCAAGCCGGCGGAAGACCCCGTGGGCAAGCGCGACGAATTCGCGGAAGATCTCGGGTGTGAGCCCGTCATACTCCGCAAGGTCTCCCCCGGCGACAAAGGCGCGGCCCTGCCCGCTGAGGATCACGCAGCGCAGGCCCGGCAGGCGCTCCAAATCCGCAAGGCAGCGGTCGAGCGCCTCGAGCATGCGCCGGTCGAGCATGTTCAGCGGCGGGTGGTCAAGCGTGATGCGGGCGACGGGGACGGCCCCATCCGAGCGCAGGCGCTCCAGATCGCGTTTCTCAGCCATGGGAAGCGCTTAAGCCTGGTCGGTGATGAGCCCGTAGCCGCCGTCATGCCGCCGGTAGACCACGGCAAAGGCGCCGCCCTCGTCCTCATTGCGGAAGGCGAAGAAGGTGTGGTTGACGAGGTTCATCTGCAGGATGGCCTCCTCCACGTTCATGGGGCTAAAGAAAAACTGCTTGCTGCGCACGATGTCAAAGGTGTCTTCCTCGGCCTTGGGCGCGTCAAAGCCCGCGTCCGCATCTGCGGCGGCAAGGGGCTCAAAGGCGTCCTTGCGCAGGCGCTTTTCCAGGCGGGTCTTGTTCTTGCGCAGCTGCCGCTCAATGGAGGCCACGGCCGCGTCAATGGAAACGAACATATCGGAAGTGCTCTCAGAAACGCGAATGACGGTTGATCCCGAGCGGATCGTCACCTCAAGTAAGTTGCGGCCCTTCTCGACGCTAAAGACCAGGGAAGCCTCCGCCTCCGCCTTAAAATAGCGGTCAAGCTTTCCAACTTTCTTTTCTGCATAATCATGAACGCGGTCGGGGATATGCACTTTTTTGTCTGTAAAATTAAACTTCATTGCTGCCAGCTCCTTTCATCGCTCTCGAAGGAAATAAAAATCGACCGCAAGCCCGCAGGACCCCTCCGGCGGCAGCCGGCAGGCGGCGCGCGGCAAATGCCCGGCTGCGCGGGCGGCATCAATTCCCATTTCACCTGAATTATATCACAGCTTTCCCGGTAAGTCACGCGCATTTCGCGCTTTTTTCCGGCAAAGCGGGAAGCGCGCGCGCGGGGCTTCTCCGGGGGCGAAAAGCGACAAAGATTGTGCTTGACAGAATATGGAAAACAAGCTATTCTGTTCATGGGCACTCTCAAGCCCTCCGTCATAACATCGTTCATTCCATTCTCCTGCCTTTGGCGCCTCCACCATGTTGGGGGCGCCCTTTTTTTCGCGTGGCGCGGCTTGCTGTGGGGGCGAATTGTGCAAAAAGGCGATGACTTTCCCCGCATTCTGTGCTACACTGATAGGGAATGTATATGGCTCTGCAAAATCGGAAAAAGGAAGGATTGTACTTATGACGGAAGAATTTAAGGGAAGCGCGCAGTACGTCGTTTCGGACGAGCTGCTGCGCAGCGTGAACATCGCCATCGCCCTGCAAAAGCCCCTGCTCATCAAGGGCGAGCCGGGCACGGGAAAGACCATGCTCGCCGAGGCCATCAGCGAAGCACTTGGGAAAAAACTCTTCATCTGGAACATCAAGTCCACCACCAAGGCGCAGGACGGGCTCTATGTCTACGACACCGTTCAGCGGCTCTATGACAGCCAGTTTGGCGAGGCGGGTGTGGACAACATTGCCCAGTACATCAAGCTTGGAAAGCTCGGCGAGTCCTTCAGCGCGGAGGAGCAGGTGATCCTGCTCATCGACGAGATTGACAAGGCAGACTTGGAGTTTCCGAACGACCTGCTCTGGGAGCTGGACAAGATGGAGTTCTACATCCCCGAGACGCAGGAGACGGTCACGGCCAAGCAGCGCCCCATCGTCGTCATCACCTCCAACGCGGAGAAGGAGCTGCCCGACGCCTTCCTGCGCCGCTGCATTTTCCACTACATCGCCTTCCCCGACCGGGAGATGATGGAGGAGATCATTGCCGCGCACTACGGCAAGCTTGAGGAGAAGCTGCTCGCCGCCTGCCTGGACGGCTTTTATAGCCTGCGCGAGATGCATGAGCTGGTGAAGAAGCCCAGCACCTCCGAGCTGCTCGACTGGATCCAGGCGCTGCGCATCGGCGGGATTGACCCCGAGCGCATCCAGAAGGAGATGCCCTTCGCGGGCGTTCTGCTCAAGAAGACGGAGGATCTCGACGCGCTGCAGAACCGCGGCAAGCGGAAGGGAAACCTCCGCTGGTGAGACGTTTATGCAGACGAAAGCGCTCCGCACGATTGCGCCGCTGCGCCTGGCCGTGCGGGGCGAGATGGAAGGGGGCGTGAAGGCGCTTGTTTACTGATTTTTTCTATCTGCTGCGCAGCTCCGGCCTGAAGGTCAGCTTCAATGAGTGGATGAGTTTTATTGAAGCCCTGGACAAGGGTCTGGCGCAGAACAGCCTTTTGGAATTTTACTACCTTGCCCGGGCGGTTCTGGTGAAAACAGAGTCCGACTTTGACCAGTTTGACCAGGTGTTCCTCTCGTTTTTTAAGGAGATCGAGCGCGTGGAGGAGATTCCAAAAGAGTTATACGACTGGCTGCGGGAGCCAAAGGAGCAAAAACCCTATGACCAGGCGGAGGTGGACGCGCGCACGAACTTCGACCTGGACAAGCTGCGCGAAATGCTCGAGGAGCGCCTCGGCCAGCAGAAAAAACGCCATGACGGCGGCCAGTTCTGGATCGGCACCGGCGGCACCTCCGTGCTCGGGCACGGCGGCTACGCGAAGACGGGCGTGCGCGTCGGCGGGGAGAGCCGCTACCGCAGCGCCCTGCAAGTGGCGGAAGACCGGGAATTTGAGGACTTCCGGGAGGACAACACGCTCGATTTGCGCTCCTTCCAGATGGCATTCCGCCACCTGCGGCAGTTCTCCGCGCTGGAGGAGGGGCCCAAAGACGAGCTGGATCTGGACGCGACCATCGAGGAGACGGGCAAGAACGCCGGCTACCTGCGCCTGGAGTTTGACCGCCCGCGCCGCAACAATGTCAAAATCCTGCTGCTCTTCGACTCGGGCGGCTCCATGCACCCCTACAGCCGCCTGTGCAGCCAGCTCTTTCAGGCCGTCAACGAGGCCAACCATTTCAAGGATTTGAAGATCTACTACTTCCACAACTGCATCTACGAAGAGCTCTACACCCTGCCGACCTGCCGGGGGGACAGCGCGGTGCAGTCCCAGTGGGTGCTCAACCAATATGACCAGAACTACAGGGTCATCTTCGTGGGGGACGCCTCCATGGCGCCCTCCGAGCTCTTCCGCGTGGGCGGCGCGATCAACGCGCGCTACTACAACGAGGGCACGGGCATCTCCTGGCTCACCCGCTTCAAAAACCGCTACCAGAAGCAGGTCTGGTTCAACCCCATCCCCAAGGAATACTGGCCCTATGACTACGGTGCCGTCACCATCGAGACCATCTCGCAGATCTTCCCCATGTACCACCTCTCCGCCAAGGGTCTGCAGCAGGGGCTCAAGAAGCTCATGGGCGCGCGCTGAACCCTCCTTCGGGGGAGACAAAAAAGAAAACGATTCCAAGGCGGCTTCGTGCCCCTTGGAATCGTTTTGCATTCAGCGGTGCGTGCCCTCCTGCGCCTCCCAGCCCGCGAGCGGCAGGCGCTGCATGGCGCGGAAGATGTGCTCCTTGAGCTTTGGATACTGCGCGCGCAGGGTGACGATCAGCTCCTTCACCTCCTGCCGCTTCGTGCCGCCGTTGGCGGGGCAGGGGTTGTGGAGGACGGGCAGCGCCTCGCGCTCTGCGAAGCGTTGGAGCAGCTCCTCCCCGCAGTAGAGCAGCGGGCGGATCTGGGTGACCTCGCTGCGGTCGAGGTAGGTCACGGGGCGGAAGCAGGAGAAGCGCCCCTCGTAAAAGAGGGAGAGCAGAAAGGTCTCCACCGCGTCGTCATAGTGGTGCCCCAGGGCGATTTTATGGCAGCCGATCTGCTGCAAATGCTCGTGGAGCACGCCGCGGCGCATGTTCGCGCAGAGGGCGCAGGGGTTCTTCTCCTGCCGCTGTTCAAAGATCACATGGTGGATTTGGGAGGGGATGCGCGTAAAGGGGACCTCCAGCGCGTCGCAATAGGCCTGCAGGGGGGAGAAGTCCATCCCCGGAATGCCCATGTCCACCGTCAGGGCGCGCAGGGTGAAGGGCTGCGGGAAAAAGCGCCGCAGCGCCGCAAGGCTTGCCAGTAGCGCGAGGGAATCTTTCCCCCCCGAGAGGCCGACGGCGATGTCGTCTCCCGCCTCGATCATCTGGTAATCCTCCACGCAGCGGCGGGTGAGGCTGAGCAATTTTCGCATAAAAGGCCACCTTTAAATCCGTAATTTGAACATGAGCTTTTGAGAGGAAAGAAGCGAAAAGAAGCGCGATCGGGAGGTTGAGCCATCCCCGCTGACTAAATTTCAAAAAAAGCGTTGACAGCATGTTTTCCCCGTATTATAATACAAACTGTTCCGCTTTGTAAAGTGCCGCCTTTCCCGGAGGAATCCGCCCGCTGCGGCCAAGCGTGAATCCACTCGTAATGGTGCCCCTGCGGCACATGAAGATATCTAAATCTGTTTGGAGGTTCAATATGTCCACATTTATGGCAAATAAGGGCAATGTCGAGCGCAAGTGGTACATCCTTGACGCTGCCGGCAAGCCCCTGGGCAAGACGGCGGCCACCGCGGCAACCCTGCTGCGCGGCAAGCACAAGCCCGAATTCACCCCCCATGTTGACTGCGGCGACTTCGTCATCGTGCTCAACGCGGAAAAGGCAGTGCTCACGGGCAACAAGCTCGACCAGAAGTATTACCGCACCCACTCGGGCTACGTCGGCGGCCTGAAAGAAATGAAGTACCGCGAGCTCATGGCGAAGAAGCCTGAAAAGGCCATCATGCTCGCCGTGCACGGCATGCTGCCGAGCAACAAGATTCGCAACAGTTCCCTGACCCGGCTGAAGGTTTTCCGCGGCGCTGATCACAAGCACGCGGCACAGAAACCCGAAGTCTGGGCACAGTAAAGGAGGAGGATCGCGATGTATAAGACCAAACGGCCCTACCACTACGGCACCGGCAGACGCAAGTCCTCCGTTGCGCGTGTGCGCCTCTTCCCCGGCGGCACGGGCGCCATCAGCATCAATGGCCGCGATATTGACGACTATTTCGGCCTGGAGACCCTCAAGCTCATCACCCGCCAGCCGCTCAACACCACCGATACCCTCGGCAAGGTGGACATCATCGCCACCGTGACCGGCGGCGGCGTCACGGGGCAGGCCGGCGCGCTGCGCCACGGCATCAGCCGCGCGCTGATTGAGATGAACCCCGAAATGCGCGGGGATCTCAAGGCGGCGGGTTTCCTCACCCGCGACCCGAGAATGAAGGAGCGCAAGAAGTACGGCCTGAAAGCAGCCCGTAGAGCGCCGCAGTTCTCCAAGCGTTAATCAACCCGCGCGCAGAGACGATACCACCCATAACAAAAGCACCAGACGGAAGTCCACGGTGTCATAGTGACAATTTAAGAAAAGCAAGCTGAATGCGGAAAACGAGCCTTGGAATTTTGATTCCAAGGCTCGTTTGTTTCTGGAAAGAGTTTGTGCATCAAATTAGTGCCATGTCATTTATAAATTCCACATTAATATTATCAAGATTTTCCTTATCACCTGCATTAAAGAAATGGAATCCCCAAATCTTATAATCATTATCATCAACAAATTTGATGATAGGTATAGCATTGGCTTCAAGCTCCAATAAAAAGTTTTCTTTCCAAATATCCTTTTTAATGAATCCTGTACCTTTTGGCTCAATAAACACTTGAAGTTGCTCATACCCATCTGCCTTATTTCTATGCAAGAATAATACATAGTCCGGTTCAAATCGCTCTCCACCATCAAAAGAATAAATTGCAAGTTGGCGTTCATTCCTTACCAAATAAATCTTATCATACTTGCCTTTTAGTGTATCAACATAAGTTTTGAAATAAGCGACAAAAGCCTGTTCTTCACTTGTGCCAAAGTTATCTTCAAAGGCAAACCAATCTTCATTAGACAAGTCAATTTTCCAAGCAGAAGGGACAGTGCTATCATTCTGAGAATATCCTATACTTCCTGCAGTTTTTAACTCGACATTAATCTTTTTATCCTTGAAAACTTCATTCAAATGCTTAGTAGAAAATTCCTTTGTGCCCTCATAGGTTTCTTCAATACCAGAAATAACACTTGCAATTTTACCAAGAATATTGGAGCAAGCTGTGTTGATAACTGATAATGGTGGATTTTCATATTTTGAAGTAACTGCAATTTTGATGTTACCCAAATAATCTGCACTTGCGATGAATTCTCTTGTAGAATTCAAGTTTGGAAAATAGCTTTTTAATGTATTGAATTTATAAACAGGATACTTACACAAAGCCTTTTGAACAATGGCATAATTAACTTCACTTATTTCGGCAATGGTTTTTCTTGTAGTGTATGTTTTAATTTTACTATCTTTTGATGAATCATCATCAAGAATAACATCTTCACCGGAGCTGCCTGTAGCAAGAGTAATTGGATATTCACGGTCACGTACAGACGGTATCAATCCTGTCACTTCGGTGCGGTTCTTTAATATACGCTCATTAAAGAATACTAAACCGTTTTTGTATAGGCTATCCTCTTTAAAATTACTTTTAAGTGTATATTGTCTTGTAACTGTTTTATCTAAATCAATTCCAATTTCACGCAAAGCATATGCCCCAGTCTTTCATTAAAAGCCCACACAGGCGATTTGTGAAGGGGACTAAATTTCCCTTCGTTGATCTATTTAAAGGTGAATCCTTTAGGTTAAAAGACAGCAGGAGAAAGCAAGGTGCTCTAAAGCGCCCCTTGCCGTCACAGCGGCCGGCAGTGCCGGCTGCAAAACCTCGTGTTATGTGGGTTTTGGAGCAATTTAAAAAGATTGGCACGGCGAAACCTTAGGTGCTGTAAAACCCCTTTTGTGCTGTCAAAGGTGCTGTAAAGTCCTTCAAGCCCTAATGTTATGCCATTTTTAAGGTGCTGTTACAGGTGCTTAGATGAATAAAGGAGAAATGTTCTTATGAAAAAACAAGAAACTACAGGCAGCTATGCCAAAAGTAATCCGCAAATATTATCGCCATTTGGTTATCCGCTTCCGGTTTTTGAAGATGCCGTTTCTATTATTTCTGAAGAAGGGCATTACTGGCAAAGAAAAATGATTGTGGATGGAAAACACTTTACCTTGCGTTCCTATTTTCAACCCCTCTCGCAAGTAACTCCTACAGAAAAACTGCTGCACATGATTGATTCCGATGCTTTGAAAAAAGGTTGATTTTTCAATAGACTTGGAAAAGCCGTTGCAGTATGATGTTCAGTACCGTATTCGGTTTGCCGGAAAGGAGATTACAGATGAAACAGGCAACTGAAAAATATACAATTTTATATGCAAGGCTTAGTCAGGAGGATGGCAGCCAAGGTGACTCCAACAGCATTCAAAACCAAAGGCTGATGCTTGAAAAGTACGCAAAGGATAATGGATTTGAGAATCTTAAATTCCTATATGACGATGGCGCAACAGGCACAAACTTTAATCGCCCTGCATTTCAGGAAGTAATAGCACTGATTGAAAATGGTGAGGCCGCAACACTAATCGTCAAGGATATGAGCAGGCTGGGCAGAGAGTATTTCGAAGTGGGCAGACTGACGGAAATTGTGTTTCCCAGCTACGGCGTGCGGTTTATCGCCATGAATGACGGTGTAGACAGCCTCTATGGTGACAATGAATTTACTCCATTTAAAAATATCATCAACGAGTGGTACGCAAAAGACTGCAGCAAAAAGGGAAAAGCATCGGCAAGAATCAAGGCTGAAAGCGGTGCAAGAGTAGGTTCAAGACCGCCCTTCGGGTATCAAAAAGACCCTGCAGATCCCAAACGAAAGATTATCCCGGATGAAGAAACCTCACCGATTGTGCAGCATATTTTCTCTCTGTGTATGAATGGCAAAGGCCCAAGCCAGATTGCAAAGCAGCTTAAGGAAGAACACCTACCTATCCCTGCATACTTTTATTACGAGAAAAACGGTGTGAAAGTTACAGGATTTGATGCGGACAATCCCTATGACTGGAAGCAATCAACAGTAGCAAGAATACTGGAGAATGAGGTTTATCTTGGACATACTGTCAATCTAAGGTACACAACCCTGTCTTACAAAAACAAGAAGCGAGTGGAGCGTCCCGAAAATGAGCAGGTAAGAATTGAAAATACCCATGATGCTATTATAGATAAAGCTACATGGGATATTGTGCAGGACATCCGCAGCCGTAAGCGCAGGAGGGCAAATATGGCAGAGCAGAACATCTTCTCAGGACTTATATACTGCAAAGACTGCGGAACTACCATGGTACTTCATAGGGCTCATACAATGGATGCGGTAAAAAACAACTTCACCTGCCGAACCTATTAAGAAGAAAGGCAAGGATGTTTGCACAGGGCATTTTATACGAGAGGTACAGCTTGCAGAGATTATTTTAGATGATTTACAGAGAGTAACCCACTTTGCACGGCAAAATGAAGCTGTGTTTGCAAGATATATCACCCAAAAGAACAGTACCGAAATTCGCAGATTGATTACCCAAACAGAGCGAGAGCTGGAATCATTGAAACGCAGAGATACCGAACTGAGTGCATTATTTAAACGACTGTATGAGGACAATGTCCTTGGTAAAATTCCAAATGAGGTGTTCCGAAAGCTCAGTGATGACTACCTTTTAGAGCAAAAAGAAATACAGTCTTCTATCCCCAAAAAGGAAGATGGACTGGAAAATCTCAAGGATTCGGTTACAAATGTAGGGGCATTTTTAGAAAAAGCAAGGCAGTATACCAAGCTTGATACACTGACGGCAGAAATGCTCAATCTGTTTATTGAACGAGTAGAAGTAGGAGAACGTGAAGAACGCTACTCACGCACAGCACCGCAATCGATTGATATTTATTACCGTGATATTGGCCTCTTAGATAACTTTGCGGAATCAGAAGCCAGCTCGGAGCAAGAACCAACACCAAAAGAAGTCGCTTAAACGGTAAAAGGCAGACAGTGAATATCACTGCCTGCCGATACATACCGCCCAACTTAACCACGGTTTAGAAAATGTCCCTATGACACCGTGGAGAAGTCCGGTGCTTTTTCCTGCTATCGTGTCTGCAACACATGCTTCGCCCGATGCACTAGCTGCGGGCCGAACCGTCCACAGGGATCACGGCGCCCGTGATGTAGGAGGCCATGTCGCTTGCCAGGAAGAGGAAGGCATCGGCCATCTCCTCCGGCTCACCGATGCGGCCGAGCGGAATGCTTGCGACGATGGGCGCAATGACTTCCTCGGGCAGAACCGCAACCATGTCGGTGTTCGTGACCCCGGGGGCAACGGCGTTGACCCGGATGTTGTCCTTGCCCAGCTCTCTGGCTAAGGATTTTGTCAGGCCGTTTAGGGCGAATTTCGAAGTGGGATATCCGCTGCCGGAGGTCTGCCCGTAGAAGGAAACCATGGAGCTGGTGTTGATGATGCTCCCGCCCCCCTTCTGCCCGCGCATGAGCTTTGCGGCTGCCTGCGTGCAGTAGAACACGGCGTTGACGTTCAGATCAAGGATGTTTGCAAAGGCCTTGGGATCGTATTCATAGAGGCTGTCCATGGCGGATATGCCCGCGTTGTTCACGAGGATGTCCAGCCGGCCGTACTTGTCGAAAATCTCCTGGAAATTCCTTTCCACATCTTCCGGCGAGGTCAGAGTGATGCTTCTGCCCTCGACCTTGTAGTCGGCGTTCTCTTTCTTGAGCTTCTCCACGGCGCTCTCTGCGGTCTCTTTCCGCGAGCCGCAGAGCACGACTGTCGCGCCGTGATCCAGATACTTCTTTACGATGGCGTAGCCGATTCCTCTTGTGCCGCCCGTCACGATGGCGACCTTATTCTGTAACATGCTCTCTCCTCCTGAATAAAAGTGATGAATAAAAAGAATTGTAGACTTTGATTTCCCTTTTGTCAATGGCACGGTAAGCTGCAGATTGCAATCTGGATAAAAAAGGGCTATACTAAGCTTGGAAGCGACTTAGGAAAGGAGGAAAGAACGATGCCATTTGTGACCATACGGGTTGCCGACGACAATGGGCTGAGCGAAGATCAGAAGCTGCGCGTGATGCAGGGTGTGACCAAGGTGCTGCAGGACGAGCTGGGCAAGGACCCCGAGACCACGAGCATCATCATCGAAGAGGTGCGCACGGAGAACTGGGGCAAGGGCGGCGATTCGCTCAAGAACAGAAGAAAGCGCTGAGCGTGATTCGAAAAAGCCCATAGAAAAACGCGGCTTCGGGGCTGAAGTGCACCCCAAACGTTAGACAGTATGATAAACTGTTTAATGGAAGGGGTGCATTTTCATGGCAAAAGGAGCGCCGAATAAAAAGTACACAGGTGAGTTCAAGCAGCATGTGATAGAAACAATGCACAAAGAAGAGCTCAGCCAAAAGGAAACGGAGCGACAATTTGAATTGCCGCACAATCGAGTGGCCTCATGGGAAAGAATTTATTTAGAAGAGGGGCCAGAGGGCCTGCATAAGGAACGCCGAGGTCGAGGGAGTAAGGGGCGTCCATCCAAGTTGGATAAGGCGGTGGAAGAAGATTTGATAGCAGAGAATCAGCGGTTGCGTGCGGAGAATGCCTACCTAAAAAACTTGCAAGCCTTGGTTTTGGAAAACGAGCGACACCGGCAGAAAAAACGCAGGTGATTTCAATGCTGAGGCAAGAACACACTTTAACCCTCCTGCTCGAAATTGCGAACGTGCCTCGTGCAACCTACTACTATCACGCCAAGCGGCAAAGCAAGCCGGACAAATACGCTGACATGAGAGAACAAATCACTCATATTTTTTATGAACGCCGTGGCCGATATGGCTACCGTCGAATCACGATGGAGCTGCACAACTGCGGCTGTGTCATCAACCACAAGACGGTGCAGCGGCTTATGCGGGAAGAGAACCTGGTCTGCCGGGTTCGGATGAAAAAGTATAAGTCCTACAAGGGTGAAGTGGGCAAAATTGCACCCAATCTTCTGGAGCGCAACTTTGAGGCAGAGAAACCAAACCAAAAGTGGGTGACCGATATCACCGAGTTCAGCCTGTTTGGGCAAAAGCTGTATCTCTCGCCGATTCTGGATTTGCACAGCCAGGATATTGTGAGCTATACCATTTCGAAGAGACCTGTTCTCTCCATGGTGACCCAGATGCTGGACAATGCATTTCAACAAATTCCGGATGACACCATTCTCATTCTTCATTCTGACCAAGGCTGGCAGTACCAGCACAAGCAGTATCAACGAATGTTGCGCAAGAAGGGCATTCGACAGAGCATGAGCCGAAAGGGTAACTGTTTGGATAACGCTGTGGCAGAGAATTTCTTTGGCCATCTGAAAAGTGAGCTGTTGTATTTGCAGAAGTTTGACTCCTTGGAGCATTTTGAGCGCGAACTGATTGCATATCTCGACTACTACAACTACCGCCGCATTAAGGCAAAGTTGAAGGGCTTGCCGCCTGCGGTTCACAGACAACAAGCCCTTCAGGCTGCTTGATTTTATATTTGTCTAACGTTTTGGGGTGCACTTCAAGCAGACTCCAAAGCCGCGTTTTTTGCGCTTTTTATTTCGGCTTGATGATGCCGAAGGGCTTGCCAACCGGGAGGAAGGTGAAGCCGAAGTGGTTGTTGAGCACGTTTGCGCCCGCGCCGTAGAGCGAGACGAGCGCGATGAGCAGCTCAGAGACCGCTGCCATCTGGTGCATGGCGTTGTGGATGGCGCCGGTGGTGAAGGTGCTCGTGGCAAGGCCGACAAAGAGCAGGATGATGAGCATAAAGTCAATGAAGAGCACTTTGTTGGTTTCCAGCGAACCAATGGTCAGGAAGATGGTCAGACCCAGATAGCCCAGGAAGGCAAAGCCCATCTGGTGGGGGTCAACGTTCGCCTGAAGGATCGGGCCGAAGGCGCCGAGGTTGGTCAGCCAGGACATGGACATGCCCAGCCAGAAGAAGCCGTATGCGCAGAATGCCAGACCGCCGAAGACGTTTTTCTTCTTGTAGTCGATTACGCCGGCGACCAGCTGTGCCAGCGCACCAAGAAAGATCGCCCAGGGCAGAACATAGGCCTGTCCGTCCGTGATGCCGAGCTTCTGGCTCGACGCCACCAGTGTGACGATGGCCAGGCCGAAGAGCCCCAGCGCAGACGGATCCGCCACAGAAATGTTTATTGTCTTGTTGTCCTCCATGATGGTGTATTCCTCACTCTCGATTTTTATTCTACCTAAAAGGTTAATCCATGATATGTTACCAAAAAGTATGCGCGCTGTCAACGGGCTTTTCGTGCATGTTTTCGCTTTTTCGTCCGGAAGGCTTTTTTCAAATTTTCGTGGGAAAAATCAGCGATCTGTGTTATGCTATAGGGAGATCGTCTCCGCCCCGCGTGGAGGGGCGGCAGGAAACACTTTGCAGATCACGCGCGGCATCTGCCGCGCGTTCAACTGCTGCGCCGCATTGCGCGGCAAAATGGGCGGCAGGCGGCCGCCCTGTGCAGGCGGGGCGGCCGGAGCGCCGCCGCGCGGCAAGATGGAAAAGGAGCGCCCGATGAGAACAAAACTGACCAAAACCGCCGCGATTGCGCTGCTGCTTCTCTGCCTTGGCGGCTGCATCTTCCGCGGTGTGGACCAGCTCTATGAGCTGCCCAAGACCTCCGACACCTTTCTCAACCTCCAGCAGGCGATTGACGAGGTGAAGGGAAGCGCCGAGAGCATTGCCCCGACCAGCGGCGGGCGCACGCAGGCGATTCAGCTTTTCGATCTGCTGGCGGACGGGACGCAGGAGGCCATCGCCTTCTTTCGGGACCCCTCAGCGGAAAAACCGCTGAAAATTGCCATCTTCCGCGCAACAGAGAGCGAGAACTATGAACTCTATGCCATGATCGAAAATGCCGGCAGCGAGATCGGCTCGATCGAATATGTCGACCTGCTCGGCGGCAAGGAGCTCGAGCTTGTCGTCAGCTGGCAGACCTCCACGGTGCAGAACCTCGTGGCCTACAGCATCACCGAGGGCCGGGTGGAGGAGCTCATGCGCAGCGGCTACAGCCGCTACCTCTCCGCGGACATCGACAACGACGGGAAAAGCGAGCTCTACCTCTGCCAGATCGACTCGGCGAGCCCCGACGGCAACCGCGTGGAGATGTACGCAGAAAACGGCGGCGTGATGCAGCTCTACTCGAGCGCCTTCCTCTCCAACGGCGTGGTGCCGCTCATGGAGCGCGGTTACCTGCGCGAGGGGATCCCCGCGATCTTTGTCACCTCCGGCTTTGGAGACAACTACCGCGTAACCGATGTCATCGCCCAGCGGGGCAGCGCCATCCGCAACATCACCATGGACGAGGCCAGCCGCCGCAGCACGGCGACAACGAGGATCCACACGGGCCTCTCGCTCATGGACATCAACGAGGACGGGGTCGTGGAAATCCCCGTGCCGGTGCCCATACACAGCCCGGAGCCCTCGGGGGACAACTTTTGGAACACCCTCTGGAAGCAGTTTGACGCCGAGGGCAGGGCCTATGTCACCATGCAGACCTATCACAACAACAACGACGGCTGGTACCTGATCCTGCCGGAGGAGTGGGAGGGGAAGATCACCCTCTCGCGCAGCGAGACAACGACCAGCGCCAGGGGGGAGCGCGCGGTGATCTTCTCCCACTGGGAGGGGGACCCCGAGATCAAGCCCGAGCCCTTCCTCACGATCTACCGCATCACAGGGGCCAACCGGGAGGAGCAGACCGCCCTTGGCGCGCGCTTTCGCCTGATTCCCGACTATCAGGACAGCGAAGCGGTCTACGCCGCCGAGATTCATCCCGCCGCTTTTAAGCACGGCATGGACGAGGCGGGCGTAAAGGCGCGCTTTCAGCCGATTATCAACCTAAACTAAGGCGATGCCGCCGCGCAGGCGGCCGCCGGAGCAGAGTGAGAGAGGGCGCCGCCGGGGAGATTGCGGCCGGCGCCGCGGAAAGGAGAAGAGAGTTCATGAAAAAAGTGCTTGTTCTGGAAGATGAGGACAACATCCGCAGCTTTGTGGTCATCAACCTCAAGCGGGCGGGCTATGAGACCATTGAGGCCGCCACGGGCGAAGAGGCGCTCGACCAGCTGCGGCGCAATCAGGACATCCAGGTGGCGATTTTGGACGTGATGCTGCCGGATATGGACGGCTTTGAGGTCTGCCGCCGCATCCGCGCGGGCAACTCCAAAATCGGCCTGATCATGCTCACGGCAAGGGCGCAGGAGATGGACAAGGTGACGGGTTTCATGACCGGCGCGGATGACTATGTCACCAAGCCCTTCTCCCCCACGGAGCTCACGGCGCGCATCGACGCGCTCTACCGCCGCGTCGGCGGCGAGGGCGGGAGCGAGGGGGAGATCAAGCAGCCGCCCTTCACCCTCAACACCAGAAAACGCACGCTGGAGAAAAACGGGGAGCCGATCAAGCTCACGCAGGTGGAATACTCCATCATCAAGCTCTTTATGGATAACCCCGGCAAGGCGCTCTCGAGGGAAGAGATCTGGAAGTCGGTCTGGGGGGAGAACTACCTGGGCGAGCTGAAGATTGTGGACGTGAACATCCGCCGGCTGCGCGTGAAGATCGAGGATGAGCCGACTAGCCCCAGCTATATCACCACCATCTGGGGCTTTGGCTACAAATGGTCGTTTTAACTTACGGGCAAGCCGCAAACGCCGCGCGCGTGCGGGCGGGCTGAATCCGCCCCTGCGGGGGCAGAAGGGGGGCGGGCCGCTTGGCCTTTTGGAACACGAAGGGCATTCAGCGCCGCTGGATGCGCAACAACCTGGGCATGATTGTGCTGCTGCTCCTGCTTCTGATGGGAGCCTTTAGCGTCATCACCTCGAACTACTACTACTCCACCATGCAGGCGAATCTCGAGACCCGCGCGCAGAGCGATCTGAACTTTTTTGCCATCTACAAGTCCAAGAGCGAGTACAGCAAGGCGGCAAAGAAGTATGTGGAGGACGAGTTTCGGGACGGCGCGCGCATTGAGCTGCAATACCTCTCCGCCGGCGGGAGCATACAGCAGTCCTCCAACGGGCTGAGCATCGCCTACACGGTGGTGGACACGCCCGATGTGATGGAGGTGCGCCTGGGCGGGGAATTGGCCTCCTGGCAGGGGAAAAACCCCGACACGGGGGAGCGGATCCTCACCGTCACAGCCCCGCTGATCTACGGGGACGAGATGGTCGGCATGATGCGCTATGTCACCTCCCTGCGTCTGGTGGACCGGCAGGTGCTTTTCATCTGCGGGCTCTCCCTGGGCGTTGCGGTGCTGCTGCTGGCGATGATCTATGTCTCCAATATCTACTTCGTCCGCTCCATTGTCACCCCCGTCGTGCAGATCACCGGCATTGCCAAGCGCATTGCCGCGGGCAGCTACGGCATCCAGATGGAACAGCAGCGGAGCGGCCGGGTGGACGACGAGATTGACGATCTCACCCAGGCCATCAACGACATGTCCCGCAACATCAAGCAGGCGGAGAATATGAAGTCCGAGTTCATCGCCTCCGTCTCCCATGAGCTGCGAACGCCGCTCACGGCCATCAACGGCTGGGCGGAGACCATCATGAGCGGCGAGGCGCGCGACGAGGTGGATGTGCGCAAGGGCATGGGCATCATCGCAAGCGAGGCCAGACGCCTCACGGGCATGGTGGAGGAGCTCTTGGAGTTCTCCCGCATTGAGGACAGCCGCTTTCGCCTGTCCATGGAGCCGCTGGACATCAAGGCGGAGCTCGAGGACACGGTCTACACCTACCGGGAGTTTTTTGCCTCCGAGGGCATCCGCCTGACCCACACGGACTGCGAGGAGGAGTTCCCGAAGATGGAGGGCGACCCCGCCCGCCTGCGGCAGGTCTTCTCCAACCTCTTTGACAACGCCGCAAAGCACGGCGGCGCGGGCCGGCGCATTGACACGAGCATTGCCCCCAGCGAGGACATGAGCGAGGTGGTCATCCGCATTCTCGACTACGGCCCCGGCATTCCCGCCGACGAGCTGCCGCACGTGAAGCTCAAGTTTTATAAGGGCAGCTCCACCTCCCGCGGGAGCGGCATCGGCCTTGCCGTCTGCGAGGAGATCATCAACCGCCACGAGGGCAGCCTCTCCATCGAAAACGACCCGGAGGCGGGCTGTCTGGTGACGATACGGCTGCCGAGCGGAACCTGAAGCCCCGCCGTGCGCCTGCCTGCGGCGGCGGGGTGCGGCGCGCTTTCCCTTGCCTTTTGCGCGCCGCTTTGCTAAAATAAGTTGTTAGACTTCGATTGAGCCGGGGAGGGGCTTCCTCCTTGGCGAAGAGAAAAGGACGTGCGGTCATGGTAAGGACGTATAGCGCGCTCTATCTCTCCGCGCGCAGAGCGCTCTTGGGCGAAGGGGTGGAGGCCGCCTCCCTTGAGGCGCGCGAGCTGCTCTGCCGCGCTGCGGGAAAGAGCCGCGAGGCCCTGCTGCGGGACATGGCGCTCTATGCCACAAGCGAGATTGCCGCGCGGATGCAGGCCCTGTTGGCGCGCCGCCTTGCCGGCGAACCGCTGGCCTATCTTCTGGGCGAGTGGGAGTTTTACGGGCGGAGCTTCGCGGTCAATGCGCATGTGCTCATTCCGCGCCCGGACACGGAGTGTCTGGCCGAGTGGAGCATTCACCACCTGCAGCGCCTCGGCCCGGGGGCAGCGCTGTTGGACCTCTGCGCGGGCTCGGGCTGCGTGGGCATCACGGCCGCTTTGGAAGTGCCCGGCTGCAGCGCCCTGTTGGTGGAGGCCTCCGCCGAGGCGCTCACGCTCTGCCGCGAGAACATACAGCGGCATGAACTGGAAGAGCGGGCCTGCGCCCTCTGGGGCGATGTGCTGCAGGAGCCGGAAGTGGAACTTGCCGCCTATGAGCTGCTCTGCTGCAACCCGCCCTATATCCCGACGGGGGAGCTTGCGGCGCTCGATGCCTCCGTGCGCGAATTTGAGCCGCAGATGGCGCTCGACGGCGGCGCGGACGGGCTGGACTTCTACCGCGCCATCGCGAAGAACTGGCTCGGGACGCTGCGCCCCGGCGGCAGAGTGCTCCTTGAAGTGGGCGCCACGCAGGCGGCGGCGGTTCGGGCGCTTCTGGAGGGCGCGGGCTGTCTGGAGCTTACGATCCACCGGGATCTCGCCGGGAGGCAGCGGGTGGTGGAGGGGCGCGTTGCGGGGCCGGCGGAAGCGCGCGGATAGCTGCCGCTTGGCATTATGATTCAAAAATATTGCCCCCCGCCTGCCGGGAGGGCTTGGAGGAAGACCTATGGCATCCGATAAGAAAAAACAGAGCGTGGCACCTGCGGCCCCCGCCGCCGACAAGCAAAAGGCGCTGGAGACGGCCATGGCGCTCATCGAGCGCACCCACGGAAAGGGCGCCATCATGCGCCTGGGGGAGAATGCCGGCGTGGTGGTCGAGGCCATCCCCACCGGCTCGCTCTCGCTGGACATCGCCCTTGGAATCGGCGGCGTGCCCCGCGGGCGCATCGTGGAGATCTACGGGCCGGAATCCTCCGGCAAGACGACGCTGGCGCTGCAAATCGCGGCGGAGGCGCAGAAAAAGGGCGGCGAGGTCGCCTTTATTGACGCGGAACACGCCCTCGACCCCGTCTATGCGCGGGCGCTGGGGGTGGATATCAACAACATGCTCATCTCCCAGCCGGACACCGGCGAGCAGGGTCTGGAGATCACGGAGGCGCTGGTGCGCTCCGGCGCGCTGGATGTGATCGTGGTGGACTCGGTGGCCGCCCTTGTGCCGCGCACGGAGATCGAGGGGGACATGGGCGATAGCCACGTGGGCCTGCTCGCGCGGCTGATGAGTCAGGCGCTGCGCAAGCTCGCCGGCTCCATCGCAAAGACCAACTGCGTGGTCATCTTCATCAACCAGCTGCGCGAGAAGGTCGGCGTGCTCTACGGCAGCCCCGAGGTGACCACCGGCGGGCGCGCGCTCAAGTTCTACTCCTCCGTCCGCATGGATGTCCGCCGCATTGAGACGCTCAAAAACGGCTCCGAGCCCATCGGCAGCCGCACGCGGGTGCGCGTGGTGAAAAACAAGGTTGCGCCCCCCTTCCGCGAGGCGGAGTTTGACGTGATGTACGGCGAGGGCATCTCCCGCGCGGGTGAGATGGTGGACATGGGCGTGCAGCTGGGCCTGGTGCAGAAGAGCGGCTCCTGGTTCTCCCTGGGTGAGACGCGCATGGGCCAGGGCCGCGAGGCGGCAAAGCAGTACTTAACAGACCACCCGGAGGAGGCGGAAACCCTCGCCGCCGCCATCGCGGAGAACGCCTTCAAACTCCTGCCCTCGGCAAAGCGGGGCGGTGCAAAGGCCTCCTCTAAGGCCGTCGATGTGACGGCGGAGGATTTTGAGGATGCGGATTGAGTCCATCCTGTCGCCGGGCGCGCAGGGGCTCTGGAAGCTCCGCCTGGAGGACGGGAGCAGCCTGCTGCTCTCTGAGGAGGACATGCTCACAAACAGCCTGCGCGCTGAGATGGAACTCGATGAGGGGCAGCTTGCAGCGCTGCGGCAGCTCTCTGCGCGCGCGCAGCTGCGGCAGCGGGCGATGGACATGCTCCTGCGCAGACCCTATTCCAAGGGTGAGCTGGCGGAGCGGCTGCTGCGGGGGCGGGATGTGGACGCGGAGACGGCGGAGGAAGTCTGCCTCTGGGCGGAGCGCATCGGCCTCTTGCAGGAGGATGCCTACGCCGCGCTGATCGTGCGCCGCTATCAGGAGCGGGGCTACGGGCTCTACCGCATCAAGCAGGAGCTCTACCGCCGGCGCATTCCGCGCGAACTCTGGGACGAACTGCTCGAAGAGCTGGACGGGGAGGCGGGCGCGGCGGCGATTGACCGCTATTTAGAGCGGCACCTGAGAAGCAGGGAGCCGCGCGATGTCAAGCGCGCGGCGGACGCGCTGGCCCGCCGGGGCTTTTCCTGGAGCGAGGTCGCCGCGGGCATCCGCCGGCACGGCGCGGCGCAGGAGGAAGGCTTCGATGACTGAGCTGCGATTGCAGACAAGGCGATTTCAAACAATGAGGTAAGAGAACCCATGAACATTGCATTTATTTCCCTCGGCTGCCCGAAAAATCAGGTCAACTGCGAGCAGATGCTCTATCAGGTCTATGAGGCGGGCCACGACATCTCCCTCGACGCGGAGGGCTGCGACGTGGCGGTGCTCAACAGCTGCGGCTTCCTCCAAGAGGCGAAGGAGGAGGCACTCAGAGAGCTGCGCCGCCTGGCGGAGCTCAAGGCGCAGGGGCAGCTGAAAAAGATCATCTTCGCGGGCTGCGCAGCCGAGCGCTATCAGGACGAACTGGAGGCGCTCTGCCCCGAGGCGGATGCCTTTTTGGGCGTCTCGGGCTATGAAAAACTCCCCGTACTCATCGACGCGCTCTGGCAGGCAAAAGAGGGCGCGCGCCCGCGGCTCTTTGAGAGCAAAGACGCGCCCATTCCGGAGACGGGGCGCGTGGTGCTCGCCGACCACTGGGCCTACCTGCGCATTGCCGAGGGCTGCGACAACCACTGCAGCTACTGCATGATTCCCTCCATCCGCGGGCGCTTTCGCTCCCGCCCGATCGAGGCCATCGTGCGGGAGGCGGAGGGCCTTGCGGCGGACGGCATCCGCGAGCTGATTCTCGTGGCGCAGGATACCACGCGCTACGGCCTCGATCTCTACGGGCGCCGCCGCCTCTCTGATTTGCTGCGCGCGCTCTCCAAGGTGGAGGGCATCCGCTGGCTGCGCCTGCACTACCTCTACCCCGATGAGCTGGACGAGGAACTCATCGCGCTGATCGCGGGGGAGGAGAAGATCGTCAAGTACATCGACATCCCCATCCAGCACATCAGCGATACGATTCTAAAGGCGATGGGCCGCCGCGCAACGGGGGCGGAGATCCGCGCGCTGCTGCGCAAGCTCCGCGCCGCCGTGCCGGAGCTTGTCATCCGCACGAGCCTCATCTGCGGCTTTCCCGGCGAGCGGGAGGAGGACTTTGAAGAGCTCTGCGCCTTCCTGCGGGAGTTTCGCCTCGAGCGCGCGGGGATTTTCCCCTACTCCCCCGAAGAGGGCAGCCGCGCCGCGCGCTTTCCCAATCAGATCGACGAAGAGGTCAAGCGCCGCCGCCTGGAGCTCTTGACGGAGATTCAGCTGGGCGTGCTCGAGGACTACGCCCAGGCGCAGCTGGGTAAGACCATTGAAGTGCTCTGTGAGGAATTCGACCCCGAGGCGGGCGCCTTTGCCGCGCGCAGCGGCGCGGAGTCGCCGGGGATTGACGGGCAGATCTACCTCCGCGCCGAGACCCTTGCGCTGGAGGCGGGCTGCTTTTACCGCGCCCTTGTCACGGAAGTGTGTGAGGGGGAACTCTGGGCGGAAGCAAAGGAGAAACTGGCATGAACCTTGCAAATAAACTCACCATCCTGCGTGTGGCGATGATTCCGCTCTTCCTGCTGCTCCTCTACCTCGGCTGCCCCTATCCGGCGCTGGGCGTCTTTGTGCTCGCGAGCATTACCGACTGGGCGGACGGCTACATCGCCCGCAAGCACAATCTGATCACCGATTTCGGCAAGTTTATGGACCCCCTGGCGGATAAACTTCTGGTGACCTCCGCCATGCTCTTCTTCGTCGAGTCGGGGCTGATGCCCGGCTGGTGCCTCTTGCTAGTCATCGCGCGGGAGTTCGCCGTGACGGGGCTGCGCCTTGTGGCGGTGGACGCGGGCAGGGTGATCGCCGCGGGCTTTTCCGGCAAGGTGAAAACCGCGAGCACCATGGTCGCAATCTGCCTGATGCTCCTGCCGATTCCGCCGCTCTTGATTCTTGTCTGCGTGGCGGTGATTGTGCTCACAACGGTTTATTCCGGGGCGGAATATTTCATCCTCAACCGCGATGTGTTCCGCGGGATCGGCTGAGGCGGCACGCCGGCGGAAAAGCGCTTGACACCTTTTTGGGAACATGATACTATAATGCAACAATATCATCTCGCGTGGAACGGGAAGAGTAACAGCTGCGAGGACAGACAGAGAGGGGCGGCCGCCGGCTGAAAACCGCCCTCTGGAACTCCGCTGTGAAGTGCACCCGGGAGCGAGGGGGATGCAGATGCCCCCCGGGTTGCGCCGTTATCCGTTTTGAGTAAAAAATGAGAGTGGAACCGCGAGTGACATCGCCTCTTGTGCAGGGTGCATAGGGGGCGTTTTTTAATTCCGGAAGGGGATGGAATGCCCCGCAGTGGGGGAAGCTCCACAGCAGGGTGCACGCCGCGCGGTCCCTTAAAAAAACGGGGGAGTCCCCGCTAATTTCATGAAATAAGGAGGGATTCCGATGAGCAGATTGGGTGAATTGCTCTCGGCCTATCAGGCGAGGGATCCGGCTGCCCGCAGCAAGATTGAGGTCTTTTTGCTCTACCCCGGCGTGCACGCGCTGCTCTACCACCGCCTGGCGCACGGGCTCTACCGCCGGCGGCTGCGCTTTCTCGCGCGGATGGTCTCGCAGTGGAGCCGCTTTTGGACCGGCATTGAAATCCACCCCGGCGCCACCATCGGCCGCCGCTTTGTCATCGACCACGGCATGGGCATCGTCATCGGGGAGACGGCGGAGATCGGCGACGATGTGCTGCTCTACCAGGGGGTGACCCTCGGCGGAACGGGCAAGGAGAAGGGCAAGCGCCACCCCACGATCGGCAACAACGTCATGATCGGCTCGGGCGCGAAGGTACTCGGCCCCTTCGCTGTGGGGGAGGGCTCGCGCATCGCCTCTAACGCCGTCGTGCTCTCGGCGGTGCCGGAGAATGCCACGGCCGTCGGCGTGCCGGCGCGGGTGGTGCGCATCGGCAACCAGAAAAATGACTTTGCCAGCGAGGTTGACCACGTGAACATCACAGACCCCTTTCAGAAGGAGATGCAGGCCGTGCTCTACCGGCTGGAGTTTTTGGAGAAGTATTTGGATCGCTATGAAGCGAAGCGTTTAGAGAAAGAGGAACAGGAAGGAGCATAATTGCGATATGAGATTGTTTAACACCCTAAGCCGCCAGAAAGAGGAGTTCATCCCCATCACCCCCGGAGAGGTGAAGCTCTACGCCTGCGGCCCTACGGTCTATAACCTGATCCACGTGGGCAACGCCCGCCCCATCATTGTCTTTGACGTGCTGCGGCGCTATTTTGAGTACCGCGGCATGGACGTGACCTATGTGCAGAACTTTACAGACATTGACGATAAGATCATCAACCGCGCGCGGGACGAGGGCAAGCGCTCGGAAGAGATTGCCGAGACCTATATTAAGGAATACTTTACCGATGCGGAGGGCCTTGGCGTGCGGGCGGCGACGGTGCACCCGAAGGCGACGGAGAACATTCCAGAGATCATTGAGCTGGTGCAGACGCTCATCGACAAGGGCTACGCCTATGAGTCCGAGGGGGATGTCTACTTCCGCAGCCTGAAGTTTGAGGGCTACGGCAAGCTCTCCGGCCAGCCGGTGGAGGACCTGCAGGCGGGCGCGCGCATCCACGTGAACGAGACGAAGGAGGACCCGATGGACTTTGTGCTCTGGAAGGCGGCAAAACCCGGCGAGCCCTCCTGGCCCTCCCCCTGGGGGGAGGGGCGGCCCGGCTGGCACATTGAGTGCTCCGCCATGTCCAAGCGCTATCTGGGCGATACGATTGACCTCCACTGCGGCGGGCAGGACTTGCAGTTTCCTCACCACGACAATGAGATAGCCCAGTCGGAGGCGGCCAGCGGCAAGCCCTTTGTCAACTACTGGCTCCACAACGGCTTTTTAAACATTGACAACCGGAAGATGTCCAAATCCGAGGGCAACTTCTTCACCGTGCGCGAGGCGGCGAAGGTCTACGGCTATGAGCCCATCCGCTTCTTCATGCTCTCGGCGCACTATCGAAGCCCGCTCAACTACTCGCGCGACTCCCTTGAGCAGGCGCAGAGCGCCCTCGCGCGGCTCTACACGGCGGTGGAACATCTGGAGTTTCTGGAGAAGCAGGGGGCGGCGGGCGCGCTGTTGGAGCAGGAAGCCGCCTTTGTGGCGGAGTTTCCGCGCTACCGCGCGCGCTTTCACGCCGCGATGGACGATGATTTGAACACGGCCGATGCCATCGGCGTTCTCTTTGACCTCGTGCGCGCCGTCAACACGGCGACGGAGGGCGCGCCGACGGCGGCCTTCGCGCGCGCGTGCCGGGAGATGATCGAGGAGTTTACCGCTGTGCTCGGCCTGCTCTACCACCGCAGGGAGGAAGAAGGGCTCGACGCGCAGGTGGAGGCGATGATCCAGGCGCGGCAGGCGGCCCGCAAAGAGAAAAACTTCGCCGAGGCCGACCGCATCCGCGACGAACTTGCGGCGATGGGCATCGAGCTGATGGACACCCCGCAGGGCGTGAAGTGGAAGCGAAGCGAAGCGCCCCGATGAGGAAGATCAGAGTCGTCAGCGCGCTCGTCACCAGCGCCATCAACACGGGCATTGTGACCCTTGTGATCACCCTGGTAAACAGCGGCCTGCCGCTGCCGCTGCTCCTGTGGCTGGAGACCTGGCTTTTGGCCTTCTCCCTCATCGCCCCGCTGAGTCTCTTCCTGCCCGCGCGCGTGCAGCGGCTGGTCACCCGTATCTTCCAAACGCCCGCAGAAGCGGAGGCCGGCGCGGAGGAAATGCAAAGAAAGAAGGCGCAACACAATGAAACTGCTTGCCGTTGACGGAAACTCCATTCTCAATCGCGCCTATTACGGCATCCCCCCGCTCCACAACCGGGACGGCTTTCCCACCAACGCCATCCACGGCTTCCTCTCCATCCTCCAGCGGCTGCTCGATGAGACCTCGCCCGATGCGCTCTGTGTCTGCTTCGACCGGAAGGAGAAGACCTTCCGCCATGCGGCCTATCCGGACTACAAGGGCAAGCGCGAGGCGATGGATGAGGACTTGGCGCTGCAAATTCCAAAGCTCAAAGAGGTGCTCGATGCGATGAACATCCCCCGCTTTGAGCTCCCCGGCTGGGAGGCGGACGATCTGCTCGGCACCATCGCGCGCCTCTGGGAGGCCGAGGGCGGCAGCAGCGTGCTCGCCACGGGGGATAAGGACTTATTGCAGCTGATTACAGAGAAAAACTACGTCTACCTCGTCTCGAGCCGCCGGGGGCAGGCGCTCACCAGCGAGATGGACCCCGGCACCTTCCGCGCGCAATACGGCTTTGCGCCCGCGCAGCTCATCGACCTCAAGGCGCTCATGGGCGACGCGTCGGACAACATCCCCGGGGTCAAGGGCGTGGGCGAGAAGACGGGGATGGATCTGGTGCAGCGCTTTGGAAGCATCGCGCAGATCTATGACAAGCTCGACGAGCTGGATCTCAAACCCGCCGTGCGCAAGCGCCTGCAGGAGGGCGCAGCGGCGGCAGCGCTCTCCTATGAACTTGCCGCCATCCACACGGACGCGCCTCTGGAGCTCTCACAGGAGGCGCTGCTGCGCCGCCCGATCAACCAGGGCGTGCTCTATCAGCTCTTTTTGGAGCTGGAGTTTCACAAACTCATCGAGGCCTGGGGGCTGCACGCCCCGCAGGGCAATGCGCCCGCGCCCGATTGCCGCTTTGACGGCAGCTGTGAGATGGAACTTGTTAGTGAAGCCGCGCGCGTGGACGAGCTGCTCGCGCACTGGCGCGCGGCAGACTTCGTCGCCCTGCTGGCGCTGCCGGATCTCTCCGCCCTCGCGGTGCACTGCGGCACGGGGGAAGCGGCGCGCATGTCGCTGCTCTTTCGCGACAAGACAGAGAACTATGACGCGCTGCTGCGGGCGCTCTTCTCCGGGGAGATCGCCCTGGTCGGCCACCACATCAAGCCGCTGATGCGCGCCCTGCTCGAGGGGGGCTATCCCGCCGCGGGCTTTTGCTTTGACACGGCGCTTGCCGCCTACCTGCTCGCCCCGACGGACGGGAGCTATGAGATCGACCATCTGGCGATGCAGCTCTTCCCCATGGAATTGAGCACGCCGCCCGCCAAGGCGAAGGCCTACCTCACGGCCGATGCCTTCTCCCCCCTCGCGGATCAGACGGAGGCGCTGGGCGCCTTTGCCAGCCACTGCGCCTGGATCGCGGCGCTCTATGAAGAGCTCTCCCCCCGGCTCGATGAGCTGGGGCTTCGAAGGGTCTATGAGGAGATTGAGCTGCCGCTCTGCCGCGTGCTCGCGGAGATGGAGCTGCAGGGCTTCCTGCTCGACCGGGCGGCGCTGCTGCACTTCGGGGAGGAGCTCAAAGAGCGCATCACCGCGCTGCAAATCGAAATCCACGCCCTTGCCGGCGGGGAGTTTAACATCAACTCCACCCAGCAGCTGGGCGTCATCCTCTTCGAAACGCTCAAACTGCCGCCGGTCAAGCGCACCAAGAGCGGCTATTCCACCAGCGTGGAGGTGCTCGAAAAGCTGCGCGGGGAGCACCCCATCATCGAATGCGTGATGGAATACCGCCAGCTGAGCAAGCTCAACTCCACCTATGTGGAGGGGCTTACAAAGCTCATCGCGCCCGACGGGCGCATCCACAGCGTCTTTCAAAACACCGTCACGGCGACGGGGCGCCTCTCCTCCACGGAGCCGAACCTGCAAAACATCCCCGTGCGGACAGAACTCGGCGCGCGGATGCGGGACATGTTCATCGCCCCGCCCGGCAGCGTGCTGGTGGACGCGGACTACTCGCAGATTGAGCTGCGCCTGCTCGCGCACATCGCGGGGGACGAGGCCATGCTCGAAGCCTTCCGGCGCGGCGGAGATTTTCACCGCAGCACCGCCGCGCAGGTCTTCGGCGTGCCGCCGGCGGAGGTGACGGCGCAGATGCGCAGCCGCGCCAAGGCGGTCAACTTCGGCATTGTCTATGGGATTTCCGAGTTCTCCCTCGCGCAGGACATCGGCGTGACGCGGCGGGAGGCGGGCGAGTATATGGAGCGCTATTTTGCAAGCTTTCCGGGCGTGCGCGCGTATATGCACGAGGTTGTCAAGCAGGCGAAGCAGGACGGCTATGTCGCAACGCTCCTGGGCCGCCGCCGCTGGCTGCCGGAGCTGAAATCCTCCAACTACAACCTGCGCGCCTTCGGCGAGCGCGTCGCGCTCAACATGCCCATTCAGGGCACCGCGGCGGATATCATGAAGCTCGCCATGATCCGGGTGCACGCGCGGCTGCTGCGCGAGGGGCTGCGCGCGCGGCTGGTTCTGCAGGTGCATGACGAACTGATCGTCGAAGCGCCGGAGTCCGAGGCGGAGGCGGTGCGCCGCCTCTTGGAAGAGGAGATGGCGGGCGTCTGCGCGCTCGATCTGCCGCTGGAGGTCGAGGCGAGCTGCGGCAAGAGCTGGGGCGAGGCGAAGGGATGAGCGCGTACCATATCATCCCCATGGAAGCGCGCCATGTGGACGAGGTCTCGGCGCTGGAAAAGCTCTGTTTTCGCGCGCCCTGGTCGAAACATCTGCTCGCCGCGCAGCTCGCGCGGGCGGACTGCCGCTACATTCTCGCGCAGGAGGCGGAGACGGGGCGCATCGTCGGCTGCGCGGGCCTGCAAGTGGTGCTCGACGAGGGGAGTATTGACAACGTCGCCGTCCACCCGGACCTGCGCCGCCGGGGTATCGCTAAGGCGCTGGTGGAGGAATTCCTGCTCTATGCCAAGGCGGAGAAGCTGGCCTTTCTCACCTTAGAAGTGCGGCAGTCCAACGAGGCGGCGATCGGGCTCTATGAAGCGCTCGGTTTCCAGCGCGTCGGGCTTCGCAAGCACTACTATATAGAGCCGAAGGAACACGCGCTGCTCATGACGCGGCACTTCACGCCCCCGGCGCTTACGCTGCGGGCGCTCTCGCTGCCCGAACTGCGGCAGCTCTACGATACGGAGATCACGGCAAGCTTTCCGCCCAATGAGCGCAAACCCTTCTCCGCCATGCGCGGCCTCTATGAGCGCGGGCGCTACCTGCCCTTCGGCGCGGTGGATGCGGCGGGAGAGCTCGTGGGCTATGCCCTGCTCTGGAGTGCGGCGCCGCAGGGCTATGTGCTGCTCGACTACTTCGGGGTGCGCGAAAGGCTGCGCGCTTCGGGCTATGGCAGCGCCATCCTCCCCCTGCTGCAAGCGCAGTTTCGGGACTGGGATGGGCTGATCATCGAGGCGGAAGCGCCCGACGGCGGCGCGGAGGATGTCCAGCGGCAGCGCCGGCTGGACTTTTACCGGCGCGCGGGCGCGGCGCTGCTGCCGCACGATGCCTGGCTCTTCGGCGTGCACTACCGCACGCTCCTGCTGGAGACCTCGGGGCGGCATACGCCCGGCGCGGCGCGGGAAGCCCACCGGGCGCTCTACCACAACTATTTTGACGCGGAGATTCGGGCGCGCTTTGTGCGCGTGCCCTTTGACCCGCAGCGGGAGCGCGCGCCGGCGTTTGACTGGGGCCGCCTGCCGCGCAAGGTCTAGACGCGCGCTGCCGCACAAAAAGGAGAGTTTGCATGATTATTTTGGGGATTGATACCTCCTGTGACGAGACTGCCGTGGCGCTGGTGCGGGACGGGCGGGAGATTCTGAGCAACTGCATCGCCTCGCAAATTCAAATGCACGAGCTCTACGGCGGCGTGGTGCCGGAGCTTGCCGCGCGCAAGCACATAGAGACCATCAGCGGGCTGACCGACCGCGCGCTCGCGGAGGCCGGCCTCTCAAAGGGAGAGATTGACGCCGTCGCCGTGACCTTTGCACCGGGGCTCATCGGCGCGCTGCTGGTGGGCGTGAACTTTGCAAAATCCCTCGCCCTCGGGCTGGACTTGCCCCTCATCCCCGTGCACCACGTGCGCGGGCACATCGCCGCCTGCTACCTCTCCCATGCAGCGCTCAAGCCGCCCTTCGTCTGCCTCTGCGTCTCGGGCGGCACTTCGCTGCTGGTGGAGCTGCGCGATTATACGGATGTGCGCCAGCTTGGCGCCAGCCGGGACGACGCGGCGGGCGAGTGCTTTGACAAGGTGGCAAGGGCGCTGGGTCTCGGTTACCCCGGCGGCGCGGTGATCGATCGCCTGGCGCAGGGCGGCGACGATGCCGCCTATGTACTCCCGCGCGCGCAGATCAAGGACGCGCCGCTGGACATGTCCTTTTCAGGCCTGAAAACCGCCGCCATCAACCTCATCCACAACGCCGCGCAGAAGGGGGAGGAGATCCACCTGGAAAACCTCGCGGCGAGCCTCTGCCGCGCCGTGAGCGAGAGCCTGATCCCGCGCACGATGCAGGCGGCGCGCCTTGCCGGCTGCGATCAGATCGCGGTGGTGGGCGGCGTGGCGGCAAACTCCCGCATCCGCGCGGACTTGGAAGCGGCGGCAGCGGCGGCGGGTGCGCGGCTTTTTCTGCCGCCGCTCTCCCTCTGCGGGGACAACGCCGCCATGATCGCAAGCCAGGGCTACTATGAGTTTCTCGCGGGTGTGCGCGCGGACACCGCGCTCAATGCCTTCGCAAACCGGGACATTGCCCGACCCTTCCCCTGAAAAGTTTGGTCAAAAAGGCGAAAACAGACAGCCCGCGGAGAAAATACAGGGCGTTTTGTGGACAAATTTGTTGAAATTGTGCAAAGCTCCCCCGAAAAGAGGAAAAAAGACGACACAGGAAGCGGAAAAACGCCCGCAGGGGGCCAAAACAGCTGCCCCGGTCCGCCTGCGCGGAGAGGCCGCGCGGCGGGGCCCGCGTGGGAAAATTCTCGTTGACGAGGGGCGCGTTCTGTGCTAGAATAGCCAAGTGTATGCGGGGCACGCCCGCAGCACGCCGCCCGATGCGGGACATGCTTCTGTAGCGCAGTTGGTAGCGCAACTGATTCGTAATCAGTAGGTCAGCGGTTCGAGTCCGCTCAGAAGCTCCAAATTTCTTGAAAGGGCGTGTGTTCTGTGGCGGACTACAAGGCGATGTACTACCACTTGGCAGGGCAGATGTCAATTGCAATTGAAGCGCTGGAGGGCCTGGTTGCCATCACAGAACGGCTGAAAAAGGCCCAGCAGGTCACGGAAGACATGTTCCTGAACAGCACAGAGGAGGAAGATGCAGCCGACACGGGGGAAGCGGAATAGCGCCCTGCGCGCGAAATCGAAAGTGAGGAGAGCGGAAGAATGATTAAAATTGTTGCCAGCTTTTTGTTCCAAGAGGCGCAGGTCGACAAGGCCATGGCCCTCTGTCAGGAGCTCATTGACGAGACCCGCAAGGAAGCGGGCTGCATCCAGTACGAACTGGCGCAGTCAAACGAAACGCCCGCGGAGTTTGCCATTCTGGAGAGCTGGGAGAACCAGCAGACGCTCGATGCGCACTCCGCCTCGGCGCACTTTGCCCGTCTGGTACCGGCGCTTGCAGAACTCTGCACGCAGCCGCCCGAGGTCAAGCGCTACACGCTGCGCATCTGACCGCGGCAGAAACCCGAAAACACAGAGAGCCACGCTGAGAGACAGCGTGGCTCTTTTTTGATCAGCATGCGCCTGTGAACGCCTTGGAGGGCGGGCGCGCAGCGCGGCAATCAGGGGCGCGGGGGCCGTTTCTCCTTCCCCTTGCGCCGCTTGACGCACTCCGTGAGCAGGAACTCAATCTGCCCGTTGAGGGAGCGGAAATCGTCCGCAGCCCAGGCGCTCAGCTCCTTGTAGAGCGTCTCTGAGATGCGAAGGGGAAGCTGCTTCTTCTTCTCTTCCGGCTTGCTCATGGCCTTTAGTAGAGCGAGCCGCTGTTGACGATGGGCTGCGCGTCCCGGCTGCCGCAGAGTACGACGAGCAGGTTGCTGACCATGGCGGCCTTGCGCTCCTCGTCAAGCGCCACGATCTGGTTTTCGCTCAGCTTCGAGAGCGCCGTCTCCACCATGCCGACCGCACCTTCCACGATCATCTGCCGCGCGTCGATGATGGCGCTCGCCTGCTGCCGCTGGAGCATGGCGGCGGCAATCTCCGGCGCGTAGGCCAGGTGGGTGATGCGCGCCTCCGCGATCTCCAGACCGGCGATGTCCACCTTGGACTGGATCTCCCCGCGCAGAATCTCCGCAATCTCCACGCTGCTGCCGCGCAGCGAAGCCTCGCCCTGTGCATTCTCCTCCGTGTCGGGCACATCGTAGGGGTAGAGCCGCACGATGTTGCGCAGCGCCGAGTCACACTGGATGGAGAGAAATTCAGAGTAGTTCTCCACATTAAAGGCGGCCTTCGCCGTGTTGGAAACGCGCCAGATCACCACGATGCCGATCACGATGGGGTTGCCGAGCTTGTCGTTGATCTTCTGGCGCTCGTTGTTGAGCGTCATGGTCTTCAGGCTCATGCGGCGGTTCGGCTTGCGTGCGGCGATCTGCTTGCCGCCCGCGCCCTCGGAGGTGACGACCTCCGCCGTGGAGAGCCCCCGCTGCTCCCCCGCGGGGTTGATGGCGGAGACAAAGGGGTTGACCCAGAAGAAGCCCGGGCCGCGCAGCGTGCCGTAATACTTGCCAAAGAGCGTGAGCACATAGGCCTCGTTGGGCCGGAGAATCTTCAGCCCGTAAAAAGGGAACCAGCCGAGCACAAGGTAGGCGATGCTGATGAAAAAGAGCGGCGATTGCGCCTTGGAAAAGAAGTTCAGATAGAGCAGCGCGCCGAGGGCGGCCAGGTAGAGCGCGCCAAAGAGCAGCAGGGCGAGCATGCCGCCGCTGCCGCGGATGTTCCGCTCTTCCAACGCGGACGCAGACGAATTTGCGTTCATAAGAAGACCTCCGATTCGGTATCATTTTGATATCATGATCATATCAGTGGTTCTGAATTCTGTCAAGGGGAATATCTTAAGTTGTAGATTGCGATATTCCGTGCTATAATAGGGGAGCAAAGCAGCTGCGGGACTTCGCCCTTGCGGCGTTTCCGCTTGCTGCAAGGGGGGCGCGCACGCCAGGCGCCGGCAATCATGAGCAGGCTCGTCTATGCGCTGCGGAACAAGGGGAGAGTGCTATGAGGACTATCGCGCTGATCGGTCTGGATCTGGATGGAACGCTGCTCAACGATGAGAAAGAGATTTCACCCCGCAACCATGCGGCCCTTGCGCAGGCGGCGGCAAGGGGGGTGCATCTGGTTCCCGTCACGGGGCGGCCGTATTTCGGGATTCCAGAGGCGGTGCGGGCGCTGCCCTTTCTGCGCTATTTCATCTCCTGCAACGGCGCATCCACCTGGGATAAGACGCGCGGGGGCATGATTCGCGAGCGCCTGATCCCCGCCGATGTCTGCGCGGGGATTACAGACTATCTCGCCGCAGAGCGCATTCCCTATGAAATCCTGCATGCGGGTCTGGGTTACGGAGAACAATGGGTGTATGACACGATGATCGCGCGGAGCAAGAACCCGGAGTTTCTGCGCGAATACATCCGGGAGACCCGCATTATCATCCCCGATATGCCCTCTTTTTTGCAGGAGAGGGACGGGCTGGAGGAGTTTTTCATCACGCTGGCAGACCCCGCGCAGCGCGCGCGGGCGCAGGAGGTGCTCCACGCACTGGCCCCGCTGAGCATCGTCTTCCCCTTCCCGCTTGCGATGGAGATCACCGCCGCGGGTGTGGACAAGGGGGAGGCACTCTTGAGCCTTGCCGCGCGGCTGGGCATTGCGCCCGAGGGCGTGATGGCGATCGGCGATAGCGGCAACGACATTGCCATGCTCCGCGCGGCGGGTCTCTCCGTTGCCATGGGGAACGCCACCCGAGAGCTCAAGGCGAGCGCGGATTTCGTGAGCGGGAGCAACCTGCAAGACGGCGTTGCCCTTGCGATGGAGCGCTTTGTGCTCGGGGATGCCTGCCCCGTCTAAACGGCGGCGCGGGAAACACTTGCATTTCACTTGCCGGGGGCGGCATGGGCTGCAAACAAGGGCGCGGACTGCGCGGAAAGAGGGGAGAGCCTGTCATGTCAGCAAAAGAAGAATTCATTCAGACCTATCAATCCTGCATCCAGCGCGAGGGAGCGGGCGCGCTGCTGGACTATCTGGAGAATAAGAGCGACTTCTTTACGGCCCCGGCCTCCGCACGCTACCACAGCGCCTATGAGGGCGGCCTGTGCGAGCACAGCCTGAATGTCTACGACTGCCTGAAGGATTACCTTGAGCGCACGCGTGTCGCTGAGCTCTATGGCCAGCGCTACAGCGAGGAGACCATTGCGCTCGTCGCGCTGCTGCACGATGTCTGCAAGGTGGGCTGCTACAAGCCCGGCACGCGCAACGTCAAGGGGGAGGACGGGCGCTGGCAGCAGGTGCCGACCTATTTTTACGAGGACCCGCTGCCCTATGGACACGGGGAGAAGTCGGTCTATATCATCAACGGCTTTCTGCGGCTGAGCCGCGAGGAGGCCATGGCCATCCGCTGGCACATGGGCTTCTCCGGGGATGAGGATAAGCGCCTGATCGGCCGGGCGCTCGCGCAATACCCCCTGGCCTTCGCCCTCTCCACGGCGGACATGGAGGCGAGCTACTTCATGGAGAATGAGGACGAGAGCGGCTGAACCCCGCGCCGCTGCTGCCGGTGCAGCCGCGCTGAACAAAGCGCCCCCGCAAGGGGAAGAAGCACAGAACACCACACAAATTGAATCAGAAGAGCGCTTCTGTTGAAAGGACGTTAAAGTTTATTACTATGACATTTGAATCATTGGGCCTTAAGGCGCCGCTCTTGGGCGCGCTGCGCAGCTGCGGCTACGATATGCCGACGCCCATCCAAGTGCAGGCCATCCCCCCCGCCCTGGAGGGACGGGACGTGCTCGGCACCGCCCAAACCGGAACGGGGAAGACCTGCGCCTTCGGCACCCCCATCATCCAGCGGCTGCACGCCGCAGGCCACAAGGAGAGCGCCATTCGCGCGCTGATCCTCACGCCGACAAGAGAGCTCGCCATCCAGATTGAGGAGAGCCTGAAGGACTACAGCAAGGGAAGCCGTGTTCGCTCCACGGTGATCTTTGGCGGCGTGGGCCAGGCGCCGCAGGTGGAGGCCATCCGCAGGGGTGTGGACATTCTCACCGCCACACCCGGCAGGCTGATGGACCTGCAAAACCAAAAACTGCTCGACCTCTCAACGGTAGAGGTCTTCGTGCTCGACGAGGCCGACCGCATGCTCGACATGGGCTTTATCCACGATGTGAAGCGGATCGTCGCAACGCTGCCGCGGCAGAAGCAGACGCTCTTCTTCTCCGCGACCATGCCCCCTGAGATCATGGATTTGGTCAACAGCCTGATGAAGGACCCCGTGCGCGTGGCGGCCGATCCGCCCTCCTCCCCGGTGGAGCGCATTGACCAGCGGCTCTATATGGTCGACCGGGGCAACAAGACCAAGCTGCTCGCGCACATTCTGCGGGAGGAAGCGGTGAAAAACGCCCTCGTCTTCACCCGCACAAAGCACGGGGCGGACAAGGTGACACGGGAGCTTGTGCGCGCGGGCGTGAAGGCCGCGGCCATTCACGGGAACAAATCGCAGACGGCGCGGCAGGCGGCGCTCCTGCAGTTTAAGCAGGGGACGCTGCAGGTGCTCGTGGCAACGGACATCGCCGCGCGGGGGCTTGACATTGAAGAGCTCTCCCATGTGTTTAACTACAACCTGCCGGAGGTTCCGGAGACCTATATCCACCGCATCGGCCGCACGGCCAGAGCCGGCCTTGGCGGCACGGCCATTGCCTTTGCGGAGTTTGCGGAAAAGCCCCTGCTCAAAGGCGTGGAGGCACTGCTCGGCAAGCCGGTGCCCCTCGTGGCGGAGCACCCCTGGCCGATGGAGGAGCTCACCCCCCTCAAGCGTGATGGAAAAGGCCGTCTGGTCAATGCTGACGATGAGGAGGCCCGCGCCGCCGCGCGTGTGCGCAATGCCGAGCGCCGCGCCGCCGCGGGTGCGCAGGCAAAGCCCGGCGCGCCCAAACAGGGGGCGGAGGGCCGCGCGCAGTCCGCGCCCCGGAGCAAGCCGGTCAAGCGCCCCTTCCAGATCGACGAGCTGCCCGAGGCGGGCGCCGCCGCCCCCGCGGAGCTGCTGCGCCGGAAAAACCCGCTGGCGGGCGATGTGATTATGGACGCGACGGCGCGCCTGCTCGCGGCAACGCCGCGCGTGTTCCGCAAACCGGCCGCGCCGGCCCAAAGCCCGAAGAGGAACAAGGGCAAGGAGGAAGGCCGCGCACCCAAGGACGCTGCCAACCGCGCTGAGCGCCGGGGCGGCAAGCCCGCAAGCCCTGTGGAAGCGCCGCCGCGCGGAGAAATTCCCGCACCGGCGCAGGGCGGGCAGAAAAAGGGCGGCGCAGCCTCCAAGCCCACCGTGCAGCGCACGGCGAAAAGCCGCGGCGGCAGAAGAAAGGCCCCGCCGGTGGAGGCGCCGCGCAGCCACCAGAAGGACTCCACAGAGCAGCCGAGCCTGATGAAGCCCTTCTACCTCGACCATGACTAAGCGCCTCAAGCGCAAGGGGATGCGCTGGAGCCGAAAGAGCGTGCTGTTCGTCCTGCTCTTTTCGCTGCTGATCAGCCTGGCAGTCCAGCAGCTCTGGCGCGACCAACACGTTCTGCAATGGGAAGAAATCTATGTTTCCGGCGCGCCGCAGGAGTTTGACGGCTTCTCCATCGCCATCATTTCCGATCTGCACGGCAAGGAGTTCGGAGAGAGAAATCAGACGCTGTTGATTATGGCGAGGCTGCTCAAACCCGACATCATCGCCATCACGGGCGACCTGATTCACGATGCGGCGCAGCTGGAGATGGTGCCGGCGCTGGCGCGCGGCCTTGCCGCCATCGCCCCGACCTATTATGTCACGGGGAACCACGAGTGGGCGGCGCACTGCGTGCCGGAGCTCAAGGAACTGCTGGAAGACTGCGGCGTGAGGGTGCTCTCGAACGAGTATGAGATCCTAGAGCGCGGCGGGGCGCGCCTCGCCCTGCTCGGGATTGACGACCCGAACGGCCGCGCCGACCAGAAGACCCTCGCGGAGCTCTCGGCGCAGGTGCGGGCGGCGGAGGGGGCGGAGATCTACCAGCTCCTCCTCGCCCACAGGAACAACCGCTATGCGGTCTACGCGGCGGCGGGGGTGGACCTCACCCTCGCCGGCCACTCCCACGGGGGGCTCATCCGCCTGCCCTTCACCGACGGGCTCATCGGCCCGCAGCGCGAATTCCTGCCGGAATACACCGCCGGGCGCTATGATCTGGAGGTCGGGCAGATGGTCGTCTCGCGCGGGCTTGGCAATCAGTTTCCCGCCTTCCGCCTCTTCAACCGGCCGCATCTGCCGCTGGTGATCTTAGAGAGCGGCGCATAATCACTCTCTCGGCGCGCCGAGAGCGGGCAGGGCGCACAGCGTGGCACCCTGCTCTCATTCCCTCTCCCAAAGGAGCAAACTTGCATGTACTACGACGCTGGAAGCTATGACATTGCAGTGATCGGCGCAGGTCACGCCGGGATTGAAGCGGCCCTTGCCGCCGCCCGGCTCGGCCTGCGCACGCTCTGCTTTACGATCAATTTAGACGCGGTGGGCAACCTCCCCTGCAACCCCGCCATCGGCGGAACAGGGAAGGGGCACCTGGTGCGCGAACTCGACGCGCTCGGCGGCGAGATGGGCAAGGCCGCCGACAAAGCCTGCATCCAATACCGCATGCTCAACCGGGGAAAAGGCCCCGCGGTGCACTCCCTGCGCGCGCAGGCGGACCGGAGGGCCTATCAAAGCGTGATGAAGGAGACACTCGAACAGCAGGAGAACCTCTTCCTCAAGCAGGCGGAGGTGACGGAGATCCTCGCGGAAGACGGGGCGGTCTGCGCCGTGAGAACCTATACGGGCGCGACCTATGCCGTGAAGGCGGCGATCGTCTGCTCGGGCACCCACCTTGGCGGGCGCACCATTGTGGGCGAGGTGGCGCGGGACGCGGGACCCGACGGGATGTTCGGCGCGAACGCGCTCATCGAGAGCCTGCAAGCACTCGGCCTCTCCCTGCGCCGCTTTAAGACCGGCACGCCGCCGCGCGTGAATGCGCGCAGCATTGACTTCTCCCGCCTGGAAATGCAGCCGGGGGATGAGGACATTGAGCCCTTCTCCTTCGAGACGAGGGAGCGGCCGAAGAATCAGGCCGTCTGTTACATCACCTACACGAACGAAGAGACCCACGAGGTCATCCGGCGCAACATCCACAGATCCCCCCTCTATTCGGGGGTGATTGAAGGGGTGGGCGCGCGCTACTGCCCCTCCATCGAGGACAAGGTGGTGCGCTTTGCCGATAAGCTGCGCCACCAGCTCTTTCTGGAGCCGATGGGGCTCGACACGCAGGAGATCTACATCCAGGGCTTCTCCTCCTCCCTGCCCGAAGAGGTGCAGCTGGAGATGCTCCGCACCCTGCCCGGTTTGGAGGCGGCGGAGATGACCCGCTGCGCCTACGCGATTGAATACGAGTGCGTGGATCCGACGGAGCTGCACCTGACCCTCGAACACAAGCGCATCTCCGGGCTCTACGGCGCAGGGCAGTTTAACGGCTCCTCGGGCTACGAGGAGGCGGCGGTGCAGGGCTTTCTCGCGGGGGTGAACGCCGCACGCAAGCTGCGCGGCGAAGCGCCGCTGATCTTAGACCGCAGCGAGGGCTACATCGGCGTGCTCATTGACGATCTCTGCACCAAGGGCACGAACGAACCCTACCGCATGATGACCTCGCGGACGGAATACCGCCTGCTGCACCGGCAGGACAACGCGGACGCGCGCCTGTGCGCCATCGGCTACGAGATCGGGCTGGTGAGCCGCGCGCGCTATGAGGCCGTGCTAGAGAAATACGCCGCGGTGGAGCGGGAGGAGAAGCGCCTTGCGCGCTGCGGCGTGGCGCCGAGTGCGGCGCTCAACGCCCTCTTGGAGGAAAAGGGGGAGAAGCCGCTGCAACATGCCCTGCGGCTGGCGGATCTGCTGCGCCGCCCCCGCATCAGCTATGCGGAGCTTGCGCCCTTTGACCCCGAGCGCCCGGCGCTGCCGGAGGCGGTCTGCCGCCAGGTGGAGATCTCGGTCAAATACGCGGGCTACATCGCAAGGCAGGAGCGCCAGCGTGAGGAGATGCGCCGCTTGGAAAACCGCCTGCTCCCGGAGGAGATCGACTACGCGGCGCTTCTGGGGCTTCGCATCGAGGCGCGGCAGAAGCTGCAGGCGATCCGCCCGCGCAGTCTCGGACAGGCCTCGCGGATTTCCGGCGTGTCCCCCGCGGACATCGCGGCGCTGATGATCCACCTGTCACACCAATAGAAAACAAACTGCAAGTTTCTGCCGGCTCCAAGCGGGCGGAAGCTTGCAGTCCTATCCTGCCGGGGGCAAGGCGCCCTGCCGGCAGAGCAAAGGAAAGAAGGGAGCCATGCGCATGGAACGCGTGACTGTCAAAGGAAATACAAGCTATCTCAAGGGCCGCCAGCTCATCCCCCTCTATCAGGTGGATGAGACACGCTGCATCCTCATCGATCCGGGCCGCGAGAGCGAGCGGGAGGCGATCTGCGCCGCGCTGGCGCGCGAGGGGCTCAGCCCCGTGGGCATTCTCCTGACCCACATGCACTATGACCACCACGTCAACACAGGCTTTTTCAGGGAGCGCTACGGCATCCCCGCCGCCATGTCCCGGAGCGAAGCGGAGATCTGCCGCAACCGGCTCACGCTCAAAAACCACCTCTTCAACTTCACGCCCGGCCTGATTGCAAGCACCCCCCGCCTCTCCGACCTGGTCTGTGAGATTGACCGCGTGATCGAGGTGGAGGAGACGCGCATCTCCTTTCAGGGCGCGGAGTTTGGCATTGTCCACAGCCCGGGCCACTCGCCCGGCCACATCTGCATCATCACACCCGACAATGCCGCCTGCATGGGCGATGCGATTCTCTGCGGCGAATCGCTGGAGCTTGCGGGCGTGCCCTTCCTCTTTACGCTGGAGCAGGATCTGGAGACCAAACGCGCCCTCAGGGCGCTCGATTGCGATGCCTATCTCGTCTCCCATGAGGGGACGCTCACAAGGGAGGAGTACCCCGCCGTTGTGGACGCGAACATCGAGCGGATCGAGCAGCAGCTGCGCTACATGGAGTCCCTCTTGACGGAACCGGGCACGCTCTGCAGCTGCTACGAGCGCATCAACACCGCCATGGGGCAGGCGGGCGGCCACCCCATCCGCAACCACCACCTGGAGCGCTACCTGCGGCCCTATTTGGAGTATCTGGCCGACAGCGGCCGCCTCAAGTGGATCAGTGGCAAGGGCGCGCCGACGCTGGCACCCGCCGGGTGGGTCGAGTGAAGGTGCTCCTCGGGCTCTCCGGCGGCGTGGACTCCGCGGTGGCTGCGCGGCTGCTGCTGGAGGCGGGGCATACGGTGCATGGGCACTGGCTCGACATTGGCCTTGGCGGGCGGGCGGCGGCCGCCGCCGTCGCAGCGGAGCTCGGGATCGATTTCTCCGTGGGGGACATCCGCGAGGCGCTCGAGGAGAAGGTCTGCCGGCCCTTTGCCGCGCAATACCTCGCGGGGGAGACGCCGCTGCCCTGCGCGCGCTGCAATGCGGCCGTCAAGTTCCCGGCGCTTTTGGAGGCGGCGGAGCGGCTGGGGGCCGCCTGCGTGGCAACGGGGCATTACGCCCGGATTGCCGAAAAAGCGGGGGAAGTTCAGCTGCTGCGCGGGCAGCCTGCGAACGACCAGTCCTACATGCTCGCGCGGCTGCCAAAAGCCATGCTCCCAAAGCTGCTCTTCCCGCTCGCCGCGCTCGACAAGCGGCAGGTGCGGGAGCGCGCGCGCGGCTATGGCCTTCGCGTCTCGGAACAGCCCGACAGCATGGACATCTGCTTCATCCCCGATGGGGACTATGCCGCCTGGCTTGCGCGCCGGGGGGAGACACCGCCGCCGGGGGATTTCGTCAACGCGGCGGGGGAGCTGCTCGGCCGGCACAAGGGCATCCACCACTACACGCTCGGCCAGCGGCGCGGCCTGGGCGTTCCCGCTGCGCAGCGGCTCTTCGTCTCGGCGCTGATCCCGGAGCGCAATGAAGTGCGCCTCTCCGACGGTTCTGACCTCTTCGCGCGGACGGTTTTTTGCCGGGAGCTCAATCTCCTTGCGCCCATTTCGCCGCAGGAGCGGGTGAGCGTTCGCCTGCGCCACTCGAAGGAGGAGTATCCCGCCCGCCTCCACCCGACGGCGCAGGGCCTGCGGATTGAAACGGAAGTGCCGGCGCGCGCGCCCGCGCCCGGTCAGCTGGCGGTGTTCTACCGCGGAGAGCGGCTGCTCGGCAGCGGCTGGATTGTGGGGGCAGAGCGCCTGCCCTCCTGAGCCGCTCGGGCGCAAAACGCGCCGCCTCTTTCGCGAGAAAGCGCTTGCAAATGCACCTTGCCTGTGCTAGAATATTGCAGTGCAAGCGCAGCGCTTTGATGTGCCGGTGTGATGGAATCGGTAGACGTGCTTGACTCAAAATCAAGTGCCCTCGGGCGTGCCGGTTCGAGTCCGGCCACCGGCACCAAGAGAAAACCCTGTAGTCTCAATGGCCACAGGGTTTTTTGTGTTTTTATGATGAAGCGAAAAAGCACAAAAAAAGGCTCGGAAAATCAAGTGGAGGCGGCGCCCTGCCCCCGCTGGGGCTTGCCATGCGTCGAATGCGGCAAAAAAATTTGACGCAATTTTAACTGCCTGTGGTATTATGGGAGAAAAACTGTGGAAGGGGGCGGGGGGATGCGCATATTGATTGCAGAGGATGAAATTGAGATTGCCAGAGCCCTTAAGCTGCTCTTGGAACATAAGCGCTACTCTGTGGACATCGTGCACAATGGGGGAGATGCGCTTGCCTATGCGGAGCAGGGGAATTATGACCTGATCGTATTGGACATCATGATGCCGGGGCTCGACGGGATTGAGGTGCTCACGGAGATACGGGCAAGGCGGCTATCCGCCCCTGTGCTCCTGCTCACGGCAAAGGCGGAGCTGGAGGATCGCATTGCGGGGCTGGCCGCGGGCGCGGATGACTACCTGCCAAAACCCTTTGCAACGGCCGAGTTTTTGGCCCGCGTGCAGGCGCTCATGCGGCGCAGCAATGTGTACCTGCCCGATATTCTCAGCCTTGCAAATGTGCAACTAAACTGCAACACCTATGAGCTGAGCACGCAGAACAATACGCTGCGGCTCAACAACAAAGAATTTCAGATGATGGAGCTGCTGCTGCGCCATCCGCGCAATGTGTTTTCCACGGAGCAACTGATGGAGCGGATCTGGGGTTATGAGAGCGAGTCGGAGATCAACGTTGTCTGGACCTACATTGCCAATTTGCGCAAGAAACTCAAGCTGCTCGCGGCCGGGGTGGCGATTAAAACCATTCGCGGCGCGGGCTTTGCATTGGAGGAGACGGAATGCAGCAGAAACTAAGGCGAAAATTTATCCTCGTCTCCATGGCTTCGCTCATGACGGTGCTGATTTTGCTTGTCGCGGGGATCAACCTGCTCCACTACAACCTCCAGCTGCGCGCCCAGGAACAGCTGCTGGACTTGATCATTGGCAACGGGGGGAGCGTTCCCATCCCGCCGCCGAAGCAGCCCCCCGGCGCCTTTTCAGCCGCCAGGCCCATCTCGCCCGAAGCGGGCTTTACCACGCGCTATTTTATTGTGCGGAGCGATGCGCGCGGGGCGATTAAGGCCGTGGAAATGGACTTCATCGCCTCCATCTCAGAGGAGGAGGCAAAAGAATATGTGGGGCAGATTCTTGCGCGCGGAAAAATCTCGGGCTTTTATGGCGAGTACCGCTTCCGCGTCTACCCGGAGGGGGAGGAGACGGTCTTTGTCTTTCTAAACAGCAGCAAGGAACTTGAGAGTATGAAGCTGCTGGCCGCCGCTTCCGCTCTTCTGGCGCTGCTGATCTCCGCGGCAGTTTGGATTCTGCTCTCTCTGAGCTCAAAGGCCGCGATCCGGCCCTTTATCAACAATCTCGAGGGGCAAAAACGCTTCATCACAGATGCGGGGCATGAGCTGAAAACGCCGCTGACCTCCATCGCCGCGAGCGCCGACGTGCTTGCGCTCACGCAGGGCGAAAATGAATGGGTGAAGAACATCCAAAAGCAGTCCCGCAGGCTGGCAAAGCTGGTGGGGGAGCTGGTCGCCCTCTCCAGACTCGACGAGGCAAATCCGCTGCGGGAGATCGCGGAGTTTTCACTCAGCGAAGCAATCTGGGAGGCGGCGGAGCCCTTCCTCGCGCTTGCAAGGGCGGCGGGGAAGGACTTTGAAACGGACATTGAGGAAGGGCTGCTCTATCGCGGCAGCCAATCGGAGATTCAAACGATGCTCTCCGCGCTCCTGGATAACGCGCTGCGATACTCTGACGAAGGCGGCTCCATTCGCCTGAGTGCCCGCCGCGCGCGGCGCAGCATCCTCATCGAAGTGTGGAACAGCTGCGAAGCGATTGAGACGCGCCGGCTCTCGCGGCTCTTTGAGCGCTTCCACCGGGAGGAGGCCTCCCGCGCCCGCCATAGCGGGGGCACGGGGATTGGTCTGTCCATTGCGAAAGCCATTGCCCAGGCGCATAAGGGGAGCATCTCCGCGCACAGTGAGGACGGGCGTTCCATCCGCATTCGGGTGGCGCTCTGAGAGAAGGAAACCCCGGCCCAATTCTGAAGTGCACCCCAAACGTTAGACAGTGTGATAAACTGTTTAATGGAAGGGGTGCATTTTCATGGCAAAAGGAGCGCCGAATAAAAAGTACACAGGTGAGTTCAAGCAGCATGTGATAGAAACAATGCACAAAGAAGAGCTCAGCCAAAAGGAAACGGAGCGACAATTTGAATTGCCGCACAATCGAGTGGCCTCATGGGAAAGAATTTATTTAGAAGAGGGGCCAGAGGGCCTGCATAAGGAACGCCGAGGTCGAGGGAGTAAGGGGCGTCCATCCAAGTTGGATAAGGCGGTGGAAGAAGATTTGATAGCAGAGAATCAGCGGTTGCGTGCGGAGAATGCCTACCTAAAAAACTTGCAAGCCTTGGTTTTGGAAAACGAGCGACACCGGCAGAAAAAACGCAGGTGATTTCAATGCTGAGGCAAGAACACACTTTAACCCTCCTGCTCGAAATTGCGAACGTGCCTCGTGCAACCTACTACTATCACGCCAAGCGGCAAAGCAAGCCGGACAAATACGCTGACATGAGAGAACAAATCACTCATATTTTTTATGAACGCCGTGGCCGATATGGCTACCGTCGAATCACGATGGAGCTGCACAACTGCGGCTGTGTCATCAACCACAAGACGGTGCAGCGGCTTATGCGGGAAGAGAACCTGGTCTGCCGGGTTCGGATGAAAAAGTATAAGTCCTACAAGGGTGAAGTGGGCAAAATTGCACCCAATCTTCTGGAGCGCAACTTTGAGGCAGAGAAACCAAACCAAAAGTGGGTGACCGATATCACCGAGTTCAGCCTGTTTGGGCAAAAGCTGTATCTCTCGCCGATTCTGGATTTGCACAGCCAGGATATTGTGAGCTATACCATTTCGAAGAGACCTGTTCTCTCCATGGTGACCCAGATGCTGGACAATGCATTTCAACAAATTCCGGATGACACCATTCTCATTCTTCATTCTGACCAAGGCTGGCAGTACCAGCACAAGCAGTATCAACGAATGTTGCGCAAGAAGGGCATTCGACAGAGCATGAGCCGAAAGGGTAACTGTTTGGATAACGCTGTGGCAGAGAATTTCTTTGGCCATCTGAAAAGTGAGCTGTTGTATTTGCAGAAGTTTGACTCCTTGGAGCATTTTGAGCGCGAACTGATTGCATATCTCGACTACTACAACTACCGCCGCATTAAGGCAAAGTTGAAGGGCTTGCCGCCTGCGGTTCACAGACAACAAGCCCTTCAGGCTGCTTGATTTTATATTTGTCTAACGTTTGGGGTGCACTTCATTCCGGCCGGGGTTTCCTCTTAACTTTTTTTGGCCCTGCCCCGCCGATAGGGCCTTCTGCGGTAGCGTGCGGCAAGGATCATTGCGCCCAGGAGCAGCGCCAGGCAGATGCCGTAGGTGATGAGCGTGCTGCCGGGGTCGGCTGCGGCGGAACCCGTCGCCCCAAGGTCTGAGAGATGTTCCCGCAGGATATCCTCCAGAGCGGAGCGGTCAAAATCCTCCGGCAGCTGGCCGTCCCCGGGCCAGAGCGCCTCCAAGCCTCCGGCCTGCGCGGCAGCGGGCGTGTGCCGCGCAAAGCCTTCCGAAGCTTCTCCCGTTTCCGGGGAGGGATTCTCTCCCGTCTCCTCTGAGCTGCGTTTGGATGGGGCGGGGGAAGGAGCGCCGCCGCCCATCCCGCCAAACATCGTCCCCAACGCGCCGAGGTCAAGCCCTGAGGCATCAATCAGGGTAGAGGAATCTGCCCGCTGCCCGCTCTCGGTGGAGGGGATGCTCCCGTCCAGCTGCCTCTGTATAGACGCCCCGCGCAGCGTGACGAGCTGATAGAGCATATCCGCCGCATCTAAATACTCCTCATAGCTGCAAAAGGCGCTCGGGTCTGCCTGCACAAGGGCGTCGATCTGGCTGCGGGTGCGCGTATAGAACGCGTCGAAGGCGCCGCCATCGATGTAGGAGCCGACAAGCTCTCCGAGGTACGCGTGGTAGCGGGCGAGCGTGTCTGCATCCTCTAGGAGCGGGTCGAAAAATTGCGTGGAGGAAAAGGGCATGTCGATGGGATCGTTCACAACATCCGTGGCCGCACCGCCGTGCATGCCGCCGAAGGCGAGATTATAGTCCCAGGGGAGAATGTTCAGCTGCCCCGCGCGCTCACAGAGGTAGTAGTTGTGCGCCATGCTGCCCGACAAGCTGTCCTCGTTGACGGAGAAGATGTGAACCGCCATGTATTTGAGCAGATTGTCTACATCCATGTAGTCCTCCAAATCCATGCCCATGGAACTGTTTTTGAGTGCTGTCACCACGCGTCTCTGGTCACGCTCCGAAGTGTTGGTGACGGCCCCCTCCCAAATGGCAGAGTAGCTCTCGAGCGCGTCGTCCGTGTAGTTGAGGTTCGCGCCCCCGCCGCCCATCTGGAGTCCGCCGCCGCCGTGCGGCATCGCGTCAAAGCCGTCCCGCTCGGGCCTGCCCTCAGCGCGCATGTCCCCTTCTCCTTGCGCGCCGCCCGCATCCTCAGACGGGCTACCCGCGCCTTGGAAGGGCGTAAAGTCCTGCGCCCCCTCCGGGGCATCCGGACGCGCTATGTCGGGCTGCCATCCCCCTGCCGTTTCACCGTCCGCCGCGCCGGACTGCCATCTCCCTGCCGTTTCACCGTCCGCCGCGCCGGGCTGCCATCCCCCCGGCGGCATCATTTGAGAAAGGTCCATCTCGCCGAGATCCGGCATGGCGAAGTTCCCTCCTCCTATCGCCATACTGTCGGGCTTATAGAGCGCGGCATTGCTTGTGCCGTAATTGCGCAGCAGGAAGCTCTCCTCTACGGCCTCCAAGGCCAGATACAGCCCCCAGGCTTCGCCGTTGACCGAGATGCTCGCGTAGTTGTAGAGGGAGGCGTCCGCGCCAAGATATTGGTACATATCATAGACCAGGGCTTCCTTCATATAGCTGTAGTCCGCATAGCTGTTATTTAAGACCAGCTTATCGAGTCCCCAGCAGCTCTGCCCCTCCACATACTGGTCGAACTCCAGCTTAAAACTGTAGCGCTCGCTCTCCGGGTCGTTGACAATGGCGCTCAGGCTGGTGTTGCCCTTCGGGCGGATGCCGACCTGATAAAAGCGTGTGCCGTTGATGACCACATCGCAGGGGTAGTAAGATTCCGAGAGGGCCTTGGAGAGCATCTCCTCCCACTGATCCTCGTCCATGATGAGATCAATCTCGATCGGCTCGCTCGTGTCAAAGAGCTGGGATTCATACTCCAGCGTGAGGCCTTTGCCGCCCAGCTTCTCCTCCAAGCGCTCGGAATAGACCAGAGCGAGCAGAACGAGGAGAAGGGCCGCAGCGATCAGCGCGCTGAGAATCTTTGTCAGATGTCTGTGTGCAATCATGGCCTGCCTCCCTCATGAGAGATACTGGCCGTTGTATGTCACAAGCACGGCACTGTCCACGCCTTCGATCTCTTGGAAGCGGTTGACAAAGGAGGTCTCCGCGCCCGCAAGGCGCAGCTCCAGTGTCAGCTCAATTCCACTCTGGTTGACGGTTTTGGATTTAATTGCATAGCGATCCACCAGCTTGTGCAGGGTCTCCATCGCGCGATCTTCGCTCTGCTCGTCGGCGCAGCGAAGCACCAGGATATAGGGTGTGCTGCCCGCTTTTCGGTTGGCGAAGATCAGCAGAATGATCCCGATCACAACAGAGCCGATCACCGCAAGGGGGATGATTCCTGCCCCGATGACAATGCCGGAGGCGATGGACCAGAAGAGAAATACGATCTCCATCGGGTCTTTGATGGCCGCGCGAAAGCGCACAATAGAGAGCGCGCCCACCATGCCCAGCGAGAGGATCACGTTGGAGGTGACGGCCATAATGACCAGCGTTGTCACCAGGGAGAGGCCCACCATGGTCAGGGCAAAGCCCTCGGAGTACATGACGCCCAGGAAGGTTTTTTTGTAGATGAGAAAGATGAACAGCCCCACGATGCAGGCGAAGAGCATGGCAAGGAGCGTGTCGATTAGGGAAAACTCAGTTACGCGTTCCAAAAAGCTGGATTTGAAGATGTCATTGAATGTCATAGTGTTCTCCTTCTGTCTGTGCCTAGCCGAACTGGCGGCAGGCGGCGTACTTGGAAAAGGCCTGCTGCCGCAAGCTGCCGGTCTGAATGATGCAGGCGATGAACTCGGGCAGGTAGTCGTCGTATTTGATTTCGTAGATCATTTGGCCCGGTTCATCGAGCACGCAGAGATCCGGCGGCATCTCCTCGAGAAACTCCTGGTGAAAGGGGGTGCTGCTGATCTGGGAGTCAAAGCAGATCCGCACATTCCCGGCGGGGAAGAGATAGGCTTCGCGCATATAGGAGACCAGAACGCGCGGGCGCAGCAGCTGGTGGCGCAGTTTGGCATAAAATTCCCGGATCAGCTCGTTGGGATGGTCTAACATCCACTCCCGCTCGCCAGAGAGCAGCGCCCTGCACTCCTGCTCCGTGAGGCGTGCGCTCAGCTTCATACAGAGCTGATTGTTCCGCATTTTCTTCTCAAGAGAGAGGTAGGACAAATCGTCATTGTAGTACCGAATGCGAAACTTCTCCCGCCGGTTCACCCCGCTTATTTTCTCCTGCAGGGCCTTGTCATTGGGGTCGTCAAAATAAATACTGCGCACGCGGTAGAGTCCGTTTTCATCCGCGTGGCCATCCTGCCCCATCACAAGGCGCAGGCGCTGGCGCAAAGCGAGATAGTCGGCGTAGTTGATCTGAAATTTGAGCTCATTGCGATACCGCTCTTTGGTCGCCATGCTCAATCACTCCTTTCACATATGACAACGCGGGCGCGGCGGCCGGCGAAGACATGAGAGGAGTGTAAGAGGTGCAGTCAAACTGGACTATAAAAAAGAGATGAAAAAACGATGAACTTACGCGCCCGGGCAAAGGCCGGCGCCGCAGGGCTTCTCAAGGCGCGCGCTTTGCGCTATAATTCATACAAAGAACGAAAGCTGCCCGGAAAGCGGCCGCCAAAGAAAGTGAGTGAAGAGGAATGACATACGAGGGAGCTGTATACCGGCCGCCGGTGGAGGCGGGCAGCCTGCTGCTGCAGGTTACGCTCGGCTGCAGCCACAACCGGTGCAGCTTTTGCAATATGTTCCAGGAGAAGCCCTTCCGCCTGGTGGAGGAGGCGAGGGTGACTGAAAACCTGGAGATCGCCGCCGAGCGCCACCCCCACACCGAGCGGGTCTTTCTGGCGGATGGGGATGTCTTTGCCCTCTCGGCAGAGAGGCTCACGCGCCTTGCAGCGCTGATCCACCGCCACCTGCCCCGCTGCCGGACGATTGCGATGTACGCGTCTGTGCGCAACATCAGGACAAAGAGCGAGCAGCAGCTGCACAGCCTGCGGGAGAGGGGCATCAACGACCTCTATGTCGGGATTGAAAGCGGGCTCGATGACGTGCTCGCAGCGGTCAACAAAGGCCACACCGTCGCCGAGGCGCGCACCCAGCTCGGCCGCCTCAATGAGGCGGGCATCCGGCACTGCATGCTGCTCATGCCGGGCCTTGCGGGTGCGGGCCGGGGGATCGAGAGCGGCATCGCGGCGGCGGCGCTCGCCAAGGAGACGAGGCCCTTCCTCATCATCCCCACCACGGTGGGCGTGTTTGAGGGCACGAAACTGCACGAGAAGATGCAGCGGGGTGAGTTTGCAGAGGCGGGGGAGACGGAAAACCTGCAGGAACAGAAGGCCTTTCTGGAGCATGCGGCGCTCCCGGAGTGCTATTACTGGTCGGCCCACGCGCTCAATTCCGCGCCCATGATGGGTTTTCTCGAGCCGGCTGCGCGGGAGGAGATGATCCGCCGCTTAGAGCAGAGCATCGCGGAGATGGACGACGCGGCCTTCCGGGCGCGCTTCCAGCGCCGCTCCCTGTAAGCCCTGCGCAAGCGGCGCTGCATTCGGCGGAAGAGAGATGAGAAACGAGCCTGCCCCTCTCAAGGGGCAGGCTCGTTTGTTTGCAGGCGGGGTTTAATATTTATCAAAGGCGAAGTGGCTCTCGTGAAAGACATCCTGCGGGAGCGCCTGCGAAGCGGGGAGAGAATAGGCGGAGGGGACGTGATCCTTGAGCTTAAACTTTCGAATCTCGTTGCGCAGCAGGCCCGCCTGGGCGGACATCTCTTCGCTCGCGGCGGAGTTCTCCTCTGAGGTGGCCGCGTTGTTCTGCACAACGGAGGAGACGTGGTTGAGCCCCTCCCTGACCTGCTCGAGCGCGAGCACCTGCTGGGCGGAGGCGTGGTCAATCTGCGTGACCCCCTCGATGACGGCGAGCGTCTCTGCCGAGACCTTTTCGAGGATTTCGGCCGTCTCCTGCGCCATGCTCAGGCCGTTGTTGACGGTGACTTCAGAGATCCCCAGCAGGCGGGAGGTCTCCTTGGCCGCCTCTGCGGACTTTGCCGCCAGATTGCGCACTTCGTCTGCGACGACGGCAAAGCCCTTGCCCGCGGCGCCCGCCCGCGCCGCCTCAATGGCCGCGTTGAGCGCGAGGATGTTAGTCTGGAAGGCAATGTTTTCGATCACGCCCGCAATGCTTGAGACCTCCTGAGAGGCGCTGTGGATCTCCTTCATGGCGCCGCCCAGCTGCTCCATGTGGAGGTTGCCGTTGTCCAGGTGCGAGCCCGCGTTCTCAAGCTGGCGGGTGACCTCCTGCACGCGTGCGGAGTTGTCCTCCGCCTGCCCGGCGATCTCAATGACGGAGGAGTTGAGCTGCTCTATGGTTGCCGCCTGCTCGGTGGAGCCGGATGCGAGCGCCTGGGCGCCGCTGGAAACCTGGTCGGCGGCGGCGCTCACCTGCTCGGCGGCGATGTTGATGGTGTTTAAAACCTCATTCGTCGAGCGGATGACGTGGTTGATGGCCTGGTTGACCGTGTCCTTCTCGCTGCGGACATCAATGGAGCTGGTATAATCGGCCTGTGAGAGCGCCTGGAGCACGTCGGCCTGCTGTTTCATCGCGCGGGAGAGGTTCATAAAGGATTGTCCGAGGCGGCCGATCTCGTCATCGGCTGCATAGTTGACCTCGATGTCCAGAAGGCCGGTTGTCAAGGCCTCGGCGCAGTCGGTGATGTGCCGAATCGGGCGCATGACGGATCGGATGGTCAAAAGGGCGAGCACAACGCTCACAAGAATGGCCGCGATCAGAAAGCCGACGATCAGCCAGGTGGCGATGAGCTGAATCTGGGCGATGTCATTTGATTTCTCGAGCAGCAGGAAGGAACACTGGTCCTCGATCTGTGCGATCAGAGAGATCGTCTCGTTGGTCTTGGGCAGCACTTCCGCCTCGAAGAGGACGATGGCCTCTCCCGGGTCCTCACCGGCAATGAGCGCGTTGATCTCCTTGGCGGCGCTGTGGACATAGTGGTGGGGCGCTTCAATCTCCTTGAGCAGGCGCTGGATTTCGCCATCGTCAATGCTGGAGGAGTCGCTCGCGAGCCACTTGCCCAAGGCGCAGGTGGTGGGATCGGTGGAGCCGTTGAAGGGCTGGGCGGAGTAGACCGACTGGGTTAGCGCCTGCCGCCACTCAAAGTGCGCATTGGTCACTTTGGCTGCGCTGTCATAGGCCTCGCGGATGAAATCCTGCTCCTCGGTCAGGCTGCTGATGCGCTGCATGGAGATCAAGCCTGCAATGCCGACGAGCCATCCGATGATTGCGACGATCAGGAAACCGGCGATGATTTTTGTGCGTAACTTCATAAGAGTTCCTCCCTAAAAGAATCTGCGTATATAATAAATGGGGCCAAAGGGGTGCGGGAATGTGCGCCGTTTTAATATTTGTCAAGCAGCTGCGCATCCCTGTCCCAGTCAAAGCTCATCTCCTCCGCCGGCGCGCTCTGCTGGGGCAGCCGGCGCAGGTCCGCCGCGCCCCTCTGCTCAAGCTGGAAGCGGCTTGCCTCCTGGCGGAGCATGAGCGCCTGCGCGGACATCTCTTCGCTGATGGCGGAGTTCTCCTCGGCGGTTGCGGCGTTGCCCTGTACGATGTCGGAGACGAGCGTCAGCCCCTCCTTGATCTGGTCGATGGAGAGCGTCTGCTCGAGGGAGATCTGCTCGACCTTGCCGACTTCCTCCACAATCTGGGAGATCTCCCCAATCGCCTGCCGGAGGAGCGCGGCCGTCTGCTCGGTGATCTGCGCGCCGGACTCCACGGTTTGAACGGAGGAGTTGATGAGCGCTTCCGTCTGGGTGGCGGCCTCTGCGGATTTGGCGGCAAGATTTCTCACCTCGTCCGCCACGACGGAAAAGCCCTTGCCCGCGGTGCCCGCCCGTGCGGCCTCAATGGCGGCGTTGAGCGCGAGGATGTTGGTCTGGAAGGCGATGTCGGTGATCACCTTGGTGATGCTGGCAATCTGATTGGAGGAGGCGTGGATGTCGGACATCGCGCCGATGAGCGCGCGCATGTGCTCGTTGCTCGCGTCGAGCTCTGCCCCGGCGCCGCGCAGCTGCGCGGCAGTGCGCTTCATCAGCGCGGCGTTCTCCTGCGCGTGGTCGGCAACCTGGGAAACCGAGGCGCTCAGCTGCTCCACGGCGGAGGCCTGCTCTGTGGAGCTCGCGGCGAGCGACTGCGCCCCGCCGGAGACCTGGGAGGCGCCGGCGTTGACCTGCTCTGCGGAGCTGTGCACGATCGTGAGCGTGTCATTCAGGGCGCTGCCGATCTCGCGCAGAGAGCTGCCAATGGTCTCAAAATCGCCGATATAGTCGGCGGAGCTTTTGACAGTGAAATCGTTCTGCGACATGGCTGAGAGCACCGCCGAAATGTCGGAGATGTACGCCCCCATGCGCTGCGCCATCCTGTGCATGGCCTCAGACAAGCGCCCGATCTCATCCTTGGACTTGCGCGCGCGCTTCTGCGGGTTGAGGTGGATGTCGCCAAGCCTGCCCGCTGCGAGGGAGTCTGCCGTGCGCGTCAGGCTCTCGATGGGCTTTTTGATGCTGCGGTTCACAAAGAGGAAGACAAAGAGCGCGCAGACCGCAACGATCCCCGCTGTGACGGCTGCCATATAGAGGAGAGAGTCCAAAAGCGCCTCTTTTGCGCCCGCTTCGGAGAGACCCGCGAAGAGGATGCCGACCACATCCCCGGCGGTGTTCTCAAGGGGGATATATTTGACCAGATGCGAAACGCCCAGGATCTCCGCCTTGCCCTCATAGGGCAAGTGATCGCCCAGCAGGACGGCGGCGATGTCCTCCTCAAGCGCTGTGCCGACGGCCCGCTCGCCGTTTTGCATGATGGTACTGGCGATGCGGATGTCATCGGCGAAGATGGTAAACTCTGTGTGGTGGAGCGCCTTCAAGTCGTCCAAAAAGCCGGAGTTCTCAAAGGTATAGCCCGTCACCACCGTGCCGATGATGCGGCCGCCCGCATCGCGCACGGGCGCTCCCGTGCGGCAGGAGAGCTTGACGAGCGCCCCCGGCTCCAGGGTGGTGAGAATTTTTCCTTCAAGCGCCTGCACTACATTTTCCTGATTGAGGATGCTATCGCCCAATTTGGAGGGCTCGTGCTGGCGGATGAGCACATTGCCCGCCGTGTCGGTCACGCTGATGGTGTCCGCGCCGAGGAAACCGTTCAGCTCGTCCAAAACGGCCTTCATCCGGTCAAAGTCCTGGCTTTGGAGCGCCTCGATGAGCTGGTAATTGCGGGAGATGGAGAGCGCATTGAGCCGCGCGCGCTCGAGCATCCGCTGCACCTGCCGCTCCAGATCCTGGAGGGAGGAGTCGATCCGCTCATAGCTCGTCTGCCGGTTGTAGGCGGCGTCCTTCGCGACGCCCACCCCGGCGACGATGAGAACGGAGACGAGAATCATGCTAATGGTGAAGAAGGGGATTTTCTGGCTTAGTTTCATGGATACACTCTCCTCAAATTATGGTTCAAATTATGGTAAGAAGCGCGCCCTCTGCCCCGCCCCGCTCGGGCAGCTTGCACAGGGGCGGCCCGCCGCTCTCCTGCAGGCGGAAGAGCGCCTCGATCTCCCCTGCGGGCATGGGGCGGTAGCAGTAAAAACCCTGCACCTCATCGCACATTTTCCGGCTGAGAAATTCCAGCTGCGGCGCGGTTTCCACGCCCTCTGCCAGCACCTCCAGGCCGAGGCTTTTGGCCAGGTTGATGATAATTTTTGTGATCGCCTGATCCTTCGGGGAGCCCTCGATGCCCTGGACAAACTGCGTATCGATCTTAATACGGTCGATCGGCAGCGTTTTCAGCCGGCTTAAAGAGGAGTATTCCGTGCCGAAATCATCAATGGAGATGGAGACACCAAAGGCCTGAAGCTCCCGCAGCGTGCCGGCGACAAAGGCGGCCTCTTTCGTTGCGACGCTCTCGGTGATCTCCAGCTCAAGATACTGCGGCGCGAGCCCCTCCTGCCGCAGCATGGCGATGAGCTGCTTTGCAAAGTCGGGGTTGCTAAACTGCACCAGCGAGAGGTTCACAGCCACGCGCAGGGGCGGGTAGCCCTTCTCCTGCCAGCGTTTGTTCTGGCGGATCGCCGTTTCCAGCACCCAATGGCCGATGCTGTTGATCGTGCCGTTCATCTCGGCGAGCGGGATGAAGAGATTGGGCGCGAGCAGCCCCAGCTCCGGGTGCTGCCAGCGCAGCAGCGCCTCGACGCCCGTGATCTTACCCGTGGGCAGCTGCACCTGCGGCTGATAGTGCAGCAGCAGCTGCCCGCGCTCCCGGGCGCGGTAGAGCTGGTTGGAGAGCTGAACGTTGCGCCGAAGGTCCTCCTTGATCTCCGGGGTGCAGAGAATGGATTGGTTCTTCCCGTTCTCCTTTGCCATGTACATCGCAATGTCCGCGTTCTTGATCAGGGTTTCCGTATCGCGCCCGTCAATGGGGTAGCGCGCGATGCCTGCGCTTGCGGTCACGTAAAACTCCTGTTCGTTGACATGAAAGGGCTGCTTGAAGAGCGCCATAATCGCATCGGCAATGCGCCCAATCTCCTCGTTCCGGTGCAGCGGGTTGATCAGGAGCAAAAACTCGTCCCCCCCGAAGCGGGCGACGGTATCGCCCTCACGCAGGCGGGAGAGCAGGCCGCGGGCGACCTCTTTTAAAATGGCATCCCCGCTGCTGTGGCCCATGGTGTCGTTGACCATCTTAAAGCCGTCCAGATCCAGAAAGATGACGCCCAGGGATTGCGCGTGCTGCTGCGCCTGGGCAATGGCCTCGGAGAGGAGTTCGGAGAAGCGGATGCGGTTGGGCAGGCCCGTCAAGTGGTCGTAGTAGGCCATGTATTCGATCGTCCGCTCCGACTCGATCCGCAGCAGGGCATCGGCGATGAGATGGGAGAGCAGCTTGAGCAGCTCGATGTGGTAGGGCGCCCAGCGCTTCTTTGAGAGGACAGAGTCCAGACCGATGAAGCCGAGCATGACCCCGTCCTGCTCAACGGGGAGCACCACGACGGAGGCAACACCCTGCGCCGTGAGCGTCTCCTTCTCCGCATGCGCCGCCTCGGGAAGGGCGGAGACCTCCTCGGCGTAGACCTGTTTGTTGACCGAGAGCTCCTGCATCCACCAGGGGAAGACATCCAGCGGAACCGCCTGGAGGCAGTCGATTTCCGACTTGATCCCCTCATAACACCACTCATAGGCGTAGGTCATGGTCTCCCGCTCCCGGTCGATGAGGAAGATATAGGTTCGGTCCACCAGGAAGAAGCGCCCGATCTTTTCAAGCAGCCGGTTAAACTTCTCATCCATGTTGCTCGGGTGTATGCTGATAAAATCGGCAGAGACCTCGGAGACAAGCCGCTGGAAGCTGATTTGGAAGTTGTTCTCTTCGATCTTGCTGATATAGGTCTGGTTGACGAAGGAGCCGACCATATAGGCGATGAGCAGGATGCCGATGCGAATCAGATAGTCAAACTCGTCAATGGACACCTGCTCCCGCGGCGCATTGGTCCAGACGAGCAGCTGCGTGAGCGCGGCGACCACCGTGAGCAGGATCAGGTACTTGCGGGAGCTGAAGACAAGGGAGGCGATCATCAGTACCATGGGGAAGACCCAGACGGTGATGCTCGCATAGCCCGAAAACTGCAGGGTGATCAGAGGAATGCTGCAGGGCATGGCGATGAGCAGAACCGCCTCGCGCACGCGCTTGCTCTTGATCCGCTGGGTGAGCAGAACGATCAGACCGATGGAGGATAGGAGAATCCCCGCGTGGATCATGGCCTGTGCGCTCGCCTGGCTGTTGGTCAGCTGCGGGAAGAAATAGGAGAGCGTTGCGGCCAGGCCGCCGATTAAGTAGGCCAGGCCCACATAGGCCTGCATCTTCAGGAGAGTCTCGTGCGTCAGAAAGACATCTCCCGCTTCCGGCGGGAGGCGCTCCATCAGCCTGTAGTGCTTCATAGAGTGGTAGATTGCCCACACGGGCAGGAGAATCAGAATGGGCGCGAGCTGCGGCAGGGGCCGCCCGAGCGCCGTGCCGAGGAAGACATCCGTCAGGCTTCCAAGGAAAAAGGCCGCTGCCAGCGCAGAAAAAAAGAGCGCGGCCTGCCGGCGGATGTCCGGATCGCCGGCGTTCCTTCGCCGCCAGCGCAGCAGCAGAAAGAGGCCGAGGAGGGTATAGCTGACGAAATAGAGGGAAAAGAAGGTGTTCAACGCGCTCTGGGGCGCGGCGTTTACCCAGCCCAAGCCCGTGTGAGAGAGCTGATATTGCCCAAGGGCAATGCGCTCGGAGAGCGCGAAGGCATAGATACAGACGAGGGCCGGCAGATAGAGGAGCGTGCAGATGACCCAGGTTCTGCGGGAGCAGCGCCGCCCCGTCAAGAGCAAAATGTAGTGCAGGAGCAGGCTGTAGGCCGCGCCCCAGCCGAGCGCCGCGACCCTGCGCCAGAGGAAGCAGGCCTCCCAATGGGGCGCAGAGACCGCCACGGAAAAGCCCAGCGACCAGAGACAGAGGGCAAGGCAGAGGGCAAAAAAGATTCGGTTGAGCCCGGATTTGTGGTTGATCTGGAAGGTATAGATCCCAAACATCAGGTAGACGATAAAGGCCGCAAAAAACAGCAGAGAAAAAATCAATGAGATGTGCACGGTCAGCCTCCCCTCTGCGGTGATAGCAGGATTTGATGCGCACAGACAAGGCGGCAGACCCTTGCTGCCGCCTGCTGCAAGGGCCACGCGGCGGCGATTTCAGCCCGCGCGTGCCGTTTCTACAAGAGCAGACAAGCTCTCCACTCATTATCGCCTGTTTCACGCAAAATGGTAAGATGGAGGATGGCGCGAAAGGATAGAATCTTGTGAAAAGCGGTAAAATATTGTTGTTATTTCTGGCAGAGCTGGTAGAATACAGGCAGAGGAATCCGCGCCGGCGGCCGGGCCTTCTGCTCTGCCGCCCGAGGGGACCTGCGCGGAGGGTTCGAGAGAGGGGCAGCATACATGGAATACGAAGAGACAATCAACTGGATTTTAACCAACTTTTATCACATCACGCAGGTCGAGGCGCTCTATCTCGACCCGCAGATGAGGCTCAGCTCCTGCCAGTTTCAACCCCATGTCTATGGCGACTTTCACCAGCTGGGCATGCGGGAGATGAAGCCCTTTCTCAGCGAGCTGCTCGCCGGGCAGGAGGGGGCGGGGCCGGGGGAGAGCTACACCTATTACCTGCAAAACCATCTGATCTGCAATGTCTCCCCGCTGGGCGGCGCGCGGCGGCGCGGGCTGATCCTCACGCAGCCCCTCCGCTTGGGTTTGAGCGGCAGGGAGGAGCTCAGAAACAAGTATCGTGAGCTGCCGCCGGAAGAGCGGGAGGCCTGCGTTGCCGCCGCGCTCCGCGCGCCCATGATCGATCAGAAGCGGATCATTCCAATCGGCAGGGCGCTCGATCTGCTCATCCGCCAGAGCTTTGAGGGCGGTCCCTTCCGCCACGCCATCCGCGGCAGCGCCCAGCCGCCCTCCTACCCGGCGCCGCCGCTCCCGCGCGCGCCGGGGCCCGAGCAGGCGATGCAGCCGCACCGCTTTGGCGGCTATGCCACGTACTCTAAGCTCAAACACGCCATTTCAACGGGGGACACGGAGGCCCTGATGGAGGAGATCCATTTCGTCGGCGGGGAGAACCCCCCGATGGACCAGCTCGCCTCGAAGGATATCCTCCGCTCGATCAAAAACCGCCTCATTGCCGCCTGCGCAATGGGCAGGGTTCTGGCGGTGGAGGCGCAGGCCCCCTATGGCAAGACGCGGGATTTTGTGGAGCAGACGATTCGGCAGATCGAGGCCACGGAGGACATCCATGAGATGTACCAGCTGACAAGGGCCGCCTTCATCACGATGACGCGCTATGTGGCCAGAGCGCGCATGAGCGGCCACTCCAAGTACGTGCGCCTGGCGAGAGAGTATATCGAGCGCCATTTTGCCCGGGAGATCACGCTGGAATCCCTGGCGGAGGCGGTGGGCATCAGCAAGTTCTACCTCTCCTCCCTGATCAAAAAAGAGACGGGGCAGGGCGTCACGGGGCTGATCAACCGGGTGCGGATTGAGGAGAGCAAAAAGCTGCTGGCCGACCCCGCGATGAGCCTGCGCACGCTCTCCGCCCGCGTGGGCTTTCAAAACGCGAACTACTTCTCAAAGGTCTTCAAGCAGCACACGGGCATGACCCCGCGGGAGTTTACAAGCGCGGCCCTCCAGTCCGCCGGGGAGGAGACGGAGATCAAGGAGCGCTTGCATACGCTGCTTGAGCGGCTCTATCGCGTAGAAAAGAACTTCCCCGGCATCTTTGACTTCTGCCGCATTGTCGACCCCATTGAAAACAGGGCGTGGATGCTCCGGCCGGCGGGGGAGCTCAAGGAGAGCGTCTGCTATCAGTTTTGGGGCAGAACGCGCGCCTGTGAGCGCTGCGTGCCGCGCATGGCACTCAATGAAAACAGACCCTTTCTCAAGCTCGACCAGGGGGAGGGGCCCGTGTTTCTGGTGCTGGCCATGCCCGCGCTGCTGGGCGAGACACGCTATGTCATCGAGCTCTTTCAGCGCCGGGAGAACAACTTTTTTGACTGCGTCAGGGAGGACTGCGCGGGCGGGGCGCTGCCGCCAGAGCATAGCCTCACGCAGGCTGAATGAATGCGGGCTGCCGCCGCGCTGCGGAAAGATTGCCCCGATGGCTTGCCATGCCCGCGTTTTGTCAGTATAATTGGGGGAAGCCGCGCCGCGCGCCCGCCCCGTGACACAAAAAAACCCCGGAGCTTGTCCGGCAAGAGGACAAGCTCGGGGGTTTATTTTGCAAGCCCGGGGGTTATCTGACGGCCCGGGGGCTGCGTTCGGAGCGGGCGGAGTCAATCGGCGCTGATGCAGTTTTTTCCGTTTCGTTTGCTCGCATACATCAGCTCGTCCGCCCGCTTGACAACGCCTTCCACCGTGTCTCCGGCCCGGGTGATGGTGACCCCGACGGAGATGGTCACGCGCAGCTGCTCTCCCTCGTGGGGGAGCTCTGTGCTCTGCACCAGGCAGCGGAAGCGCTCCGCGAGCGCCGGCGCCTCGCAGCAGTCATTGAGGAAGTAGATGCCCAGGAACTCCTCCCCGCCCCAGCGGCCGAGAAGATCATGCGCGCGCGCGCTCTTTTTGGCGTTCGCGGCGACCTTTTTGAGCACGGCATCGCCCACGTCGTGGCTGTAGCGGTTGTTAAACTCTCGAAAATTATCAATATCGGCAAAGAGCACGGCGATGGGCCTTGGGAAGCGGGAGAACTCCCGCAAGCTGCGGTAGAGAAAGTCCTCCAGGTAGCGGCGGTTTGGGAGCCCCGTGAGCGCATCGTGCATGGCCATGCCCGAGAGGTGCTCGACCAGGCTGTCCTCATAGACAATGGAGGAGTCCCGTGTGAAAATTTCGATCGAGCCGATGATGCGCCCCTCCTGCAGCAGGGGCAGCACATGAATCATGACAGGGATGCGGTAGCCCTGCTTGTGGCGCAGAAAGACCCGCGCCCTGCGCACCTGTCCGTCCAGATTGGTCGCGGTGAGCGGGCAGCCGACGATGCAGAGCGGCCTGCCGCCCTCATCAATATGCTTGAGTTGATTGTCCGGGCAGCGGGTTCCGACCATCTCCTGCGCACCGTAGCCGGTGATCTCCTCGGCGGCCTTGTTCCAGAAGAGGATGCGCCGATCCAGATCGACGAGATAGATGCCGTCATGCAGGCTGTTGATGATGGTGAGATAGAGTTCATCCAAGGGGAGCGGGGGATGCATAGAATCACCTCAAAAGGCAGTGTAGCATAAAAAATGGTAAAAGTAAAGAAGGAATAAAAAGTTTTACAAAAATTTAGGGCTTTGTTACCGGAAGATAGGGCAGTCTGACAGAAAAGAGGAGAAAAGTGGGATGAAACGAAGGCAGAGCGCTCTGCGGCAAGCCTTTTTGGCGACGCTGCCCGTCCTAGCGGGCTACCTGGTGCTTGGCGCCGGATTTGGAATGATTCTTGAGAGCCGCGGCTTTCACATACTCTGGGCACCGGCGATGAGCCTGCTGATCTACGCGGGCTCCATGCAGTTTGTCGCCGTCAATTTGCTCACGGGCGGCGCAAGCCTGCTCACGGCGGCGCTCACCACGCTGATGGTCAACGCAAGGCATGTGTTTTACGGCATCTCCATGATCGAGCGCTACCGCGATGCCGGGCGCCGCAAGCCCTACTTGATCTTTGCGCTCACCGATGAGACCTACAGCCTGCTCTGCGGGGAGGCACAGGGGCTGGACAAGAAGGAGCGGCAGCGCTATAACTTCTATGTTTCGCTCCTCAACCAGTGCTATTGGGTGCTGGGGAGCGTGCTGGGCGCGTTGCTGGGCATGGTGCTGCCGATCTCCACCCAGGGGATTGACTTTGCGCTCACGGCGCTCTTTGTGACGGTCTTTGTCGAGCAGTGGAAGAGCAGCCGGGACCACCTGCCGGCGCTCATTGGTGTGTTCTGTTCCCTCGCGAGCCTGCTTCTCTTTGGCGCGGAGCACTTTTTAATCCCCGCCATGCTGGCCATTACCATCGCGCTCTCCCTGCTCGGGTGGCGCAGAGGGGAGCTGCGCCGTGGCTGATCTGCACACTGCGGGGATTGTTTTGGTCGTGGCGGCGGTGACCGTCCTGCTGCGCTTTTTGCCCTTTTGGCTCTTTGGGGGCCGCCGCAACCCGCCGGCCGCCGTCTCCTATCTCGGAACGCTGCTCCCCTTTTCCATTATGGGCATGCTGGTGGTCTTCTGCCTCAAGTCCGTGAGCATTCTCCAGCCGCCCCACGGCCTGCCGGAGGCCATCTGCTGCCTTCTGGTGGTGCTCCTGCACCTGTGGAAGCGCAATGCGCTGCTGAGCATCGTGAGCGGAACGCTCTGCTATATGCTGCTGGTGCAGCTGGTCTTTGCCTCCGCCATCTGAACACAAAAAAGCCCCCGCGCGATCTGCTCCAAGTAGAGGCAGCCGCGCGGGGGAACTTTTTTGTCAGCGGGGGATCTTCGTTCCGGCTCAGGGCAGCAGTCCGATCAGCTCCGTATACTCCGCTTCATTCAGCTTTCCCGCCGCGAAGAAGATATCGAGCTTCTCTTCCAAGCCCTCCGTCTGTCCCAGTTCAATCAGGCGCTTCAAAGTACGGTACAACATTTAGATCACCCCCAGTTCGATTAAAGTGAGCCTGTACTCCAGGTCGATGAGCATCGCGTCGCGGTCTTCATCGGGCGTGGGTTCGTGCGGAAGCTGCGGCATCTCTCTGGGGAGGATCTCAAGGAGCGTGTCCCCCTCAATGAGAAGTTCGCAGTGGCCGCCGCAGGCATAGAGCGCGTGTTCCAGTGCCGGAGGCACGGCAATCCAGCCCTCCAGCCAGCACTCTTTTCGGTGCGACTGGCTCTGGAATGGGTGAAAATTGCCCTCCAGCGCGTCAATTTGAATGATCAGCATAGAATTCCCCCTCTCCTAAATCTGCCGCCAGGCAAGGTAAACGTGCGTACCGGGCTGGTTGTAATATCCCTCGACCCGGAACGATGTCCCGGTCAACACAAGACCGGACGATCCGTTTATATCCGGCGTCACTGCAAGCGCCGCCCTGTTATTAACGGAGTTTGCTCCCTTTTGGAAGACGATCAGGAGCGAGGGAACAAAGCCCAACTGAATGGTTTGTGAGCCGGCAGAATTATTCGCTGTACCGGTGCCGGCGTAGCCGCCGAGGACGAAGTCCAAGCGGCTCAGGCGGTCCTCCAGAATGGCGTTGTCCCGGTTGAAATCCTCCCGCAGCACCTGATCGTCCGCCTCCCACTGGTTGAGCCCGTAATTTGCGGTTTGAGAACTGCTGCTCATAAAAAACCCTCCTTTTTATTCTTGCGGGGTTTCGGGCAAAAGTTGCCCCTTTCCGTACACCGATCTGCGGAGAGGGGGCGGCGCGCACAAAGAGTTTCATCTTTTGATTGACAAGATCCAAGTAAATGTGTTACAATTCGGTTACACAATTTTGCAGAGTGGTTAAACTTCTTTGCAAAACAGGACGGATTTCGGATGAAAGAAAGGACGTGGCAACTCGTGGCAGCGGAGGTCATATCACTCAAATATAAAGGACACCCACTCAGACGGAAGGACAACTTGATTTATTACGGCAGCATGGCTGACCCCTATATCGTATTGCTCCAGGTGCTCGATGCCGAGCCGCTCGAGGACATCAACCTTGCAAAGCGCGTGAGCATTCAGCTGCAACTGACCGACAGCAATGTCAAAAGCCGGGACATCGTGGTCAAGCGCAGCGAGAAGGACAATCTCTACAGCGCGCTGGACATTGCCTGCGTGTGGCTCGAGAGGGCGCTGGCGGCCCGCTAAGTGCGGCGGCAAAAGCGTGAGAACAAGGATCTGGAGGATCGTATGATTGCACGAAAGAAAATCGCGCGTTTTAGCGCGAGCGTACTGCTGCTGAGCGCCCTTTTGCTCACCACGGCGATGGCCAGCGGCGGCGTTGCGGTTGTCACGGCGGACGCCCTGCGTCTGCGCGCGGAGCCGGATATGGACGCCCCCGTCTTGGCGCTGGTCTACCGGGGGGCGGAGGTCTCCGTCCTCTCGGAGGAGCTGGACGGCTGGTATCAGGTGCTCTGGCGCGACCAGAAGGGCTTTATGAGCGCGCAGTATCTGGAGTTTCAAAACAAGGGGCTTTTGGCCTATGTCAACACCGGCGGGGATAAGCTCAACCTGCGCTCGGGCCCGGGGACGACCTATGAGATCCTGGGCAAGGCCGGCGGCGGGAGCGTCCTGCGCGTTCTCGATGAGGACGCGGGCTGGTATCAGGTGGACTACGAGGGCCAGGCGGCCTATGTCAGCGCCGACTTTGTCCGCCTGATGACGCAGGATGAATATGACCAGCTGAAGGCCGGCGCGAGCGGCCGCGGCGCTGAGATCGCAGCCTATGCGCAGAGCTTTCTCGGCTGCAGCTATGTCTACGGCGGCAACGGCCCCACCGCCTTTGACTGCTCGGGCTTCGTCAAGTACATCTACGGGCAGCACGGCATCACCCTCAACCGCACCGCCACCGATCAGCTGCAAAACGGCGTATCGGTGGAAAAGTCGGAACTTGCGCCGGGTGATTTGGTCTTTTTCAACAACGGCAGCACAAGCAAGCCTGTCTCCCACGTGGGGCTTTACATCGGCGGCGGGGATTTTATCCACGCCTCCACACAGTCCAAGGGTGTTCGTATTGACAACTTGGATTCCGGGCACTATGACAAGGTCTATGTCTTTGCCCGCCGCATTGTCTAAGCGCGCGCAGCGACATAAGCAAGATCAACCCCCCGTCCGCACTGCGGACGGGGGTTTCTGATGCCTGCCGCGTGAAAACGGCGTTTATATGGCGGGCAGCGCCTCACTGGGCACGGGCGTAAAAGGGCTGCAAGTCCGGCTGCTGCCGGAGCGCCGTCTCCGCGAGGGCTGTTGTGTGCGGGAGGAACTCCACCGCAGCGCCCGCGGGCAGCGCAGCGGCGGCGGCCTGGCCCAGAACGTCGCAGATCTGCCGCAGATCCCCGCCGCGCTGGTCGAGCAGAATGAGGAAGCTGCGCGCATTCGTGCTGCAATCGAGCTTGAGCAGAAGCCAGAGGCGCGCAACGGCGGGGAGGGTTTGCGCCACCGCAGAGAGCGCCGCGCCCAGCGCCTGCGGAAATTCACTCGGCCGGCCGAGCATCAGCTGTGTCTGCTCCGCGAGGGTAACGGGCAGGGCGCTGCCGCAGTAGGCGGCGAGGGCCTCCCGCGAGAGCAGATGCTGCCGCGCTTCGCCGGGGTTGATGAGAATGCCGCGATAGGGTGCCTGCGGGTGCAGGATCAGCTCCGTTAGCTGGGGAAAGGAGAGCGCAATGGTGGGGAGGGCCGCGGCAGAAGCGCTCAGAAAGCGCAGGCAGGCGGCCTCCTCCGTGAAGCCGATGAGGAAGGGGCCGCCCCCCGCCCCGCCCAGAAGGGCCGGCTCCAGGCAAAGACCCGCCTCCCCCTCGCTGGGCGGGCAGCGCAGTGGCAGCAGAAGCGCGGCGCCGCCCAGCGCGTCGCAGAGCCGCTGCTCCGCCTGCGGAGAGGGCGCGGCGCGAAACGCGGCAATCGCCGCATCCAGCTCCTGATTTTCCAGCCGTACATGGCGCCCCTGTGTCATGCGCTCCCCTCCTTACACGCTTGCTTCATCCTGCTTAGAATAGCACAAGATTCCGGGGGCTGCAACGGAAACGATCCGCAAGGCGGCGGCGGGGGCGGCGCAATCCGCCCGCAGAGAGGAAATCTGGGGAAAAGTACCCCCGCTACATTGACAGGCAATTGCCCGCAATGGTAAAATGGCTGGAAAGCCGGCGCCGCTTTTCGCGGGCGCTGCGGCAGCATGGAGCAGGATGAGAACCTCTGCGGGAAAATCGGCGGGAGAGCCGCCCGGTTTACGATTGGCAGGAGAAGAGAAAGGAACGTCACTATGGAACGGAAAACACCCCTTTATGACACACATCTGGCGCTGGGAGGGAAAATCGTCCCCTTCGGCGGCTACCTGCTGCCGGTGGAATACAGCGGCATCATCCCCGAGCACATGGCCGTGCGGGAGAAGGCGGGGCTGTTTGACGTCTCCCACATGGGAGAGCTTGCCATCCGGGGCAAGGGCGCGCTGGCAACGCTCAACCACATCCTCAGCAACGATTTCACGGGGATGAAAGCGGGGAAAGTGCGCTACAGCCCCATGCTCAACGAAGCCGGCGGCGTGATGGACGACCTGCTGGTCTACAAGCGCGCGGAGGAGGACTATCTGCTCGTGGTCAACGCCTCCAACCGGGAGAAGGACGCGGCGTGGATTGCGCAGCAGCTGCGCCCCGAAACGGAGCTGATCGACCGCTCGGATGAGACGGCGCTCCTCGCCCTGCAGGGGCCGGCGAGCCGCGCCATTTTGCAGCAGCTTGCGGATGAGGCGGCGCTCCCCACGGCATACTATTCCTTTGCGGAGGATGTGCCGGTCGGCGGCATCCCCTGCCTGGTCTCCCGCACGGGCTACACCGGCTCATTCGGCTATGAGCTCTACTGCAAGGCTTCGCAGGTGACGGCGCTCTGGTCGGCCCTGCTGGAGGCGGGCGCGTCTGCGGGCCTGCTCCCCTGCGGCCTGGGCGCGCGCGATACGCTCCGCCTGGAAGCGGGCATGCCGCTCTACGGACACGAGATGACGGAGGAGATCAGCCCCTTGGAGACGGGGCTGGACTTTGCCGTCAAGATGGACAAGGCGGACTTCATCGGCAAGGCGGCGCTGCTCAAACGGGGCACACCTACCATCACCCGCGTGGGGCTCAAGATCACAGGAAGGGGCATTGTCCGGGAGGACTGCGAACTTCTGGACGGGGAGACCCCCGTCGGCAGGACGACCTCCGGCACCCATATGCCCTATTTGAAGGGCGCCTACGCCATGGCGCTCGTCGCGAAGAGCCACAGCGCCGTCGGCACAGCGCTCACGGCAACGGTGCGGGGCCGGGCGGTCGCGGTGGAAGTGGTGCCGCTGCCCTTTTATCAGCCCTAGGGCGGATGGAGTGTCTTGCGGCAAGGCAAGCGCCGTGTTTCAGGCCAATGTCTGCCTGATGAGCGATAGAGAACACAGAGGAACAATCACAGATCACAGAAACGAGATTGAATAAAAAAGGAGAAGAGAATATGAATCATCCCGATCATCTGCAATACAGCAAGAGCCACGAGTGGGTGGAGTTTTTAGACGAGAGCACCGCCCGCGTGGGCTTGACCGACTTTGCCCAGAGCGAGCTCGGCAGCCTCGTCTTCGTCAACCTGCCCGAGGTGGGAGACCGCTTTGACGTGGGCGATTCCATGGGCGACGTGGAGAGTGTCAAGGCCGTTTCCGACGTGTATATCCCCGTCAACGGCAGGGTCTCGGAGGTCAACGAGGAACTCCTTGACACGCCCGAGGCCATCAACGAAGACCCCTACGGCGCCTGGCTCGTCGTGATGGAAGAGGTGACGGAGCGGGACACCCTGCTCACGGCCGCGGAATATGAGGCGTTTTGCAGGGAGGAGGGCTAAGCGATGGGACACTATCTGCCCTCCACCGCAGAGCAGGTGCAGGAGATGCTCGGCACGCTGGGGCTGAGCAGTCTGGACGAGCTCTACCGCGAGCTGCCGCAGGCGCTTCTGCTTCCGGAGGGGCCGGAGATTCCGGAGGGGATGGGAGAGCTTGCCGTGCTGCGCCGGATGAAGGCGCTCGCCGCGCAGAACACCGTCTTTCCCACCGTCTTTCGCGGTGCCGGTGCCTACCGGCACTATATTCCGAGCATCGTTCCGAGTATCGTCTCCAAGGAGACCTTCCTGACGGCCTACACGCCCTACCAGGCGGAGCTCTCACAGGGGATCCTGCAGGCGATTTTTGAGTATCAGACCATGATCTGTGAGCTCACAGGGCTCGACATTGCCAACGCCTCCATCTACGACGGGGCGAGCGCGGCGGCGGAGGCTGTTGCCATGTGCCGCGAGCGCAAGCGCACGAAGACGCTGATCTCCGCGGCGGCACACCCTGAAACCATCGAGACCGTGCGCACCTACTGCTGGGCGGCGGACTATGAACTGATCGTCGTGCCGGAACAGGACGGGCGGACGGATCTGGACGCGCTCGAGGCGCTCCTCACGCCCGAGGTCGCCTGCGTCTATGTGCAGCAGCCGAACTTTTACGGGCAGATTGAAGATGCCGGGGAGATCGGCGCGCTGGTGCACAAAGCGGGCGCAAAGTATATTTTGGGGGTCAACCCCATCGCGGCGATGGCGCTGCAGAGCGCGGCCGAGTGCGGCGCGGACATCGCCGTCGGCGAAGGGCAGCCACTGGGGCTGCCGCTCTCCTTCGGCGGGCCCTACCTCGGCTTCATGGCCGCGAGCAGCGCGCTGATGCGCAAGCTCCCCGGCCGCATCGTCGGCGAGACGACGGATGACGCGGGGCGGCGTGCCTTCGTGCTCACGCTGCAGGCGAGAGAGCAGCACATCCGAAGGGAGAAAGCCTCGAGCAACATCTGCTCCAACCAGGCGCTCTGCGCCACGACCGCCGCGGTCTACATGGCGGCGATGGGCCCGGAAGGGCTCTGCGAAGTCGCGCAGCACTGCTACAACAAGGCGCACTATTTCGCAGCTGAGCTTGCGGGTGTGCCCGGCTTTTCCCTGCGCCATCCGGGTGAATTCTTCCACGAGTTCGTCAGCGATTCTACCGCCCCGCAGGCGCGCATTCTCGAAACGCTGGAGGCGGAGGGCATTCTCGGCGGCCTGCCGCTGGCGGACGGGGGCATCCTCTGGTGTGCGACGGAGATGAACACGAAAGAGGAAATGGACCGCGTCGTTTCCTTGCTGCGGGAGGTGGCGAAATGATGAAACTGCTCTTTGAGAAAAGCGTGCCCGGCCGCCGCTCCTACTATCTGCCCGCCTGTGACGTGCCCGAGTGCACGATCCCGGTGGCGCTTACACGGGAAATTCCGGCGGCGCTTCCCGCGCTCGCGGAGACGGATGTCAGCCGCCACTATGCGGCGCTGGAGCGCCGCGCCTTCGGCGTGAACCAGGGCTTCTACCCGCTGGGCAGCTGCACCATGAAGTACAACCCACGCATCAACGAGACGGTTGCAGGCCTCGGCGGATTTACAGAAATTCACCCGCTCCAGCCGGCGCACACGGTGCGCGGCGCGCTTGAGGCGCTGCGCCTGTGCGAGCGCTATCTTGCCGAGATCACCGGCATGGACCACGTCACCTTCCAGCCGGCCGCCGGCGCGCACGGGGAGCTCACGGGTGTGTTGCTGATCAAAAAATACCATCAGGCGCGCGGCGACCTCGCCCGCGATAAGATCATCGTGCCCGACTCCGCGCACGGCACCAACCCCGCAACGGCAAACATGTGCGGCATGGAGGTCATCAGCATCCCCTCGGGGGCGGACGGCTGCGTGGACCTGGAACACCTCAAGCGCGCCGTCGGCAGCGACACGGCGGGCTTGATGCTCACAAACCCCAACACCCTCGGCATCTTCGAGAAGGACATTCTGGAGATCTGCGCCATCGTGCACGAGGCCGGGGGCCTCGTCTATTACGACGGGGCAAACCTCAACGCCGTGGTGGGCGTGGCGCGCCCGGGCGACATGGGCTTTGACTGCGTGCACCTGAACCTGCACAAGACCTTCAGCACGCCGCACGGCGGCGGCGGCCCCGGCAGCGGCGCCGTCGGCTGCAAGGCCTTTCTGGCCCAGTATATGCCCGCGCCGCAGCTTGCCGCAGAGGGCTGCGAGGCCGTCTTCCAGACGGACTGCCCGGAGAGCATCGGCCGCATCAAGGCCTTTTACGGTAACTTCCTCGTGGTGCTGCGCGCGCTGTGCTATATCCTCACCCTCGGGCGGGGCGGGCTGCCCCTTGCCGCAAAGCACGCCGTGCTCAACGCGAACTATATGATGAAGCGCCTCTCTGAACGCTATGAAATCGTCAACGAAGGCCTCTGCATGCACGAATTCGTCCTCACGATGGAGCGGGAGCGCAAGGCGGTGGGGGTCACGGCGATGGACATCGCCAAGGCGCTCATTGACGAGGGCATGCACCCGCCCACCATGTACTTCCCGCTGATCGTGAAGGAAGCGCTCATGGTCGAGCCGACGGAGACGGAGGGCAAGGAGAACCTGGACGCGGCGATTGACACCTTCCTGCGCGTCTACGAAGCGGCGATGGAAGACCCCGAGGCCATGCACGCGCACCCGACCACCACCCCCGTCGGCAGACCCGATGAGGTGACGGCGGCGCGCAAACCCAAGCTGCGCTGGAGGGCGGAGGACTGATGGAACACTATGATCTGATCGTCGTGGGCGGCGGCCCCGGCGGCTACACCGCCGCCATCCGCGCCGCGCAGGAGGGCATGAAAACGGCGCTCGTGGAGGCGCGGCAGCTCGGCGGCACCTGCCTCAACCGCGGCTGCATTCCGACCAAGGCGCTGCTGCACGCCTCGGGGCTGCTGCGTGAGATCGCAGCGGCTGCGGAATTTGGCATTCTCACCGCGCCGCCGCAGGCGGACATGGCGGCGGTGCACGCGCGCAAGGACAAGGTGGTCACGCAGCTGCGCGAGGGCGTGGGGGCGCTCTTGGAGAAAAACGGCGTGACTGTCGTTTCCGGGCACGCAACGCTCCTTGGCGAAGGCCGCGTTGCGGTGGAGGGGGAGAGCCCCTGCACCCTCAGGGCGGAGAAGATCCTCATCGCCGTGGGCGCCGCGCCCGCGCGCCCGCCCATCCCGGGTTTGGAGTATTGCCTGGACAGTGACGCACTTCTGGCCGGCCCGCCGCAGCGCTTTGAGAGCCTGATTGTGATCGGCGGCGGCGTGATCGGCATGGAGATGGCATCGGTCTATCAGGGCTTCGGCTGCCGCGTCACGGTGCTGGAGGCTGCGGAGCGCGTGCTGCCGCTTCTGGACCGGGAGATTGCGCAGAACCTGACGATGATCTTGAAAAAGCGCGGCGTTGCGATTCAAGCGGGCTGCAAGGTGCTGGAGATCACGAAAATGGATGCCGGCGTCCGCGTCCGCCTGGAGGGGAAGGGCGGCGAGGAAGTGCTCGAAGCAGAGGCGGTACTCTTGGCAACGGGCAGGGCCGCGAATCTCTCCGCGCTGCTCGGCGAGGGCGTGGCGCTTGCGTGCGCGCGCGGCATCGTGGTCAACGAGCGCTTTGAGACGAGCCTTCCCGGCGTCTACGCCATTGGCGACTGCGTGCAGGGGAGCATTCAGCTCGCGCACGCCGCCGCCGCAGAGGCGGCGAATGTCATCGCGCTCATGGCGGGGAAGCAGCCGCCCATGCGCTTGGATGTCATGCCCGCCTGCGTCTACACCAGCCCGGAGATCGCAAGCGTCGGCATGACGGCGGAGGAGGCGAAGGCGGCAGGGCTTGCCGCGAAGACGGCGAAGTTTCTGATGAATGCAAACGGGAAATCCCTCATCGAGGCGGAGGAGCGCGGCTTTGTCAAGCTGCTCGTTGAGGAGGAGACGGAGCGGCTGCTCGGCGCGCAGCTCATGTGCGGCCGGGCGACGGAGCTGATCTCCGCGCTTGCTGCGGCGCTGGCCGCCGGAGAGACGGTGCGGGAAGTTGCCGCGCTCATCCGCCCGCATCCGAGCTTTGCGGAGGGAATTTCCGAGGCGGCGGAGGACTTCTTTGGCCATGCCATCCACATCCTCCCGAAGAAAAAAAGAGCCTAGGGGGGTGAGGGCATCCGCTATTTTTACTATGTGCATGAGGGGAGCGACCCCTATGAGAATCTGGCGCTCGAGGAGCTCTTGTTCCAAAACTTGCAGGAGGACATGATCCTCCTCTACCTCTGGCAGAATGAGAACACGGTGGTCATCGGGCGCAACCAGAACGCCTGGCGGGAGTGCCGCCTGGATCGGCTGGAGGCGGACGGCGGCCGCTTGGCGCGCCGGCTCTCCGGCGGCGGCGCGGTCTACCACGACCTCGGCAACCAGAACTTTAGCTTCCTGCTCCCCGCCGGGCAGGAGGACGTGACCAAGCAGAGCCTTGTCATCTGCCGCGCCGTGCGCGCCTTTGGGGTGGATGCGCGGCTGAGCGGGCGCAACGACATCCTCGCCGGCGGCGGCAAGTTTTCGGGCAATGCCTACCACCGCACGAAGGGGCGGGCGCTCCACCACGGAACCATCCTCATCGACACGGACTTTTCCGCCCTCTCGCGCTACCTTGCGCCCTCCCCGGAGAAGCTGCGCAGCAAGGGCGTGGAGAGCGTGCGCGCGCGGGTGATCAATCTGCGTGAGCTGGCCCCCGCGATCACCGCACCCGGAATGCGCGAGGTGCTCATCGAGTCCTTCGCGGCGGCCTACGGCAGCAAGCCCCAGCCGCTGCCCCTGCAAGCCTTCGTGACGGCGGAGGCGCTGCAAGCGCGCAGGGCGCACTACGAGAGCGCTGCCTTCCGGCTCGGCAGGCGCACTTCACTGGCAGACTTCGACTGGCAGATGCACCGCTACTTTACCTTCGGCGAGTTTGAGCTCTTCCTCTCGGTCAAAGAGGGCGCGGTGCAGGCGGCGAAGGCCTATTCCGACGTGATGGACGCCGACTGGGTGCAGGCGTTGGAGGCGGCGCTCCTCGGCGTCCCCTTTCAGCGGGATGCGCTGGTCGCAGCCGTGCCCGAGAGCGGCATGACGCAGGCTGCGCCCGAAGAGCTGCGCCAGTATTTCCTGCGGGACTTCGAATAGAGGGCGCTGTGAGAGGATATTGACAGGAAGAGGCGCGGGAGCTTTTGCTCCCGCGCCTCTTGTCCTTATCGTTTCCAGGTTTTGATGCGCGCGATCGAGCGCGCGAGCGCAAGCTTGTTTTTTTGGTATTCGCGCCAGCTGAGCTTGTGGCTCAGCCGCTCCTCCGCCCGGCGCTTGGCGTCCTCCGCGCGGTCGAGGTCAATCTCATCGGGCTGCTCGGCGGTGTTCACCAGCACGACGACATAGTCGGGCATGATCTGGACAATGCCGGGGCTCACGGCGGCCAGATGCCACTCGCCCTCAAGCAGGTAGCGCAGCGTGCCCGATTCCATCAGCGTGACGATGGGCTCATGCCCCGCCTGCACGCCCATCAGCCCGTCATAAACCGGCAGCACCAGGGAGCTCACCCGCCCGGAGAAGAAGGGCCGGTAGGGCGTGGAGATCTCCAGCAAAAAGTCGGCCATATCAAAGCACTCCCATGATCTTCTTGCCCTTGGCGTGCACTTCCTGCGCCGTGCCCACCATGTTGAAGGCGGCCTCGGGGTACTGGTCGAGCTCGCCGCCTAAAATCGCCTCAAAGCTCGAGAGCGAATCCTCCAGCGGGACATAGCGCCCCTCGAGTCCCGTGAAGATCTCCGCAACGGAGAAGGGCTGGGAGAAGAACTGCTGCAGGCGGCGCGCGCGCTCGACCACCTGCCTGTCATCGGCGGAGAGCTCCTCCATGCCGAGGATGGCGATGATGTCCTGCAGCTCCCGGTAGCGCTGGAGCAGCGCCTGCACGCCGCGCGCGATGTTATAGTGCCGCTTGCCGACCACATCCGCCTCCAGAATGCGGGAGGTGGAATCGAGCGGGTCCACCGCGGGGTAGATGCCCTGCTCCACGATCTTTCGGGAGAGGACGGTGGTCGCGTCCAGGTGGGCGAAGGTGGTCGCGGGTGCGGGGTCGGTGAGGTCGTCCGCGGGGACGAAGACGGCCTGCACGGAGGTGATGGAGCCGTTTCGCGTCGTGGTGATGCGCTCTTGGAGCATGCCCAGCTCATTGGCGAGGGTCGGCTGATAGCCGACGGCCGAGGGCATGCGGTCCATCAGCGCGGAGACCTCGCTGCCGGCCTGCACATAGCGGAAGATGTTGTCAATAAAGAGCAGCACGTCCTGCTTTTTCTGGTCGCGGAAGTACTCCGCCATCGTCAGCCCCGTGAGCGCCACGCGCATGCGCGCGCCGGGCGGCTCGTTCATCTGCCCGAAGACCAGCGCGGTTTTCGCCAGCACGCCGGAGTCGCTCATCTCACGCCAGAGGTCGCTGCCCTCGCGGATGCGCTCTCCCACGCCCGTGAAGATGGAGTAGCCGCCGTGCTCGGTGGCGATGTTGTGGATCAGCTCCTGGATCAGAACCGTCTTGCCCACGCCCGCGCCGCCGAAGAGGCCGACTTTTCCGCCTCTGGCATAGGGCGCAAGCAGGTCGATGACCTTGATGCCCGTCTCCAAAATCTCCACCACGGGCCGCTGATCCTGAAAGGCGGGGGGCTGGCGGTGGATGGGCCAGTGCTCCGCCGCCTCGACGGGGCCTTTTTCGTCAATCGGCTCGCCCGCAACGTTAAAGAGCCGCCCGAGCACCTCTTCCCCGACCGGCACGCGGATGGCGCCGCCGGTGCTGCGCACCACCATGTTGCGGCCAAGGCCCTCGCTCGGGGAGAGCATGATGCAGCGCACGGTGTCGTTGCCGACAAACTGCGCAACCTCCATGCGAAGGCGCTCGCCGTTGAGCGTCAGCTCCAGCGCATCCCGAATAGAGGGGAGCTGCCCGGTGGCGAATTCCACGTCCACCACAGGACCCATAATCTGCACGATTTTTCCTATATTCTCAGAGATAGTGATCACACCTTTTCCCGTTTATCCAAACCCTCAATGCCCCGCCTTCGTTCCGGCGACGATCTCGGTGATTTCCTGCGTAATGGCGGCCTGCCGCGCGCGGTTGAAGCGCAGGCGCAGGTCTTTTAGCATATCCCTTGCGTTGTTGCTGGCGGAGTCCATCGCCGTCATGCGGGCGCTCTGCTCGCTGCAATAGGACTCCACAAGCGCCCCGAAGAGCGTTCCCGAGAGAAAGAAGGGAACCAGCTGATCCATCACCTGCGCCTCATTGGGCAGGTAGGAGATGGTGGGGGGAAAGCGCCGTGCATCCTTCGGCGGGGGCGGAAAGAGATCGCGGCTGAGCGGCAGCAGCTGAACTAAGCTTGGCTCGAGCACCAGGGGAGAGATCATTTTGGTATAGGCCACCCAGACCTCGTCGAGCGCGCCCTCCTGAAAGAGATCCAGAAGGTAGCGGCTGATGATGCGCGCCAGTTTGAGGTCGGGGTTCTTCGCCGTGAGCGGGACCTCAGACTCGTCCTGCATCCCCTTGCGGGAGAGCCAGGCCTGCCCCATCTGCCCCACAAGGTAGATGTGGGGGTTGGGGGTCGTCTCGAGTTTTTGATCCGTCAGTTTGAAGATGTTGTGGTTATACGCACCCGCAAGCCCCCGGTCGCCCGTAATGACCAAGATGCCCACCTTGCGCTGCGCCTGCGGAATGTCGGGCCGCTGGTCAAAGTAGGGGTGCTCGATCGTGGGCGAGTGGTGGAGGATATCGGCGATGGTGCTGTCAATTTTTTGAAAGTAAGGCGCAACCGTCCGCAGCTGTGCCCGCGCCTTTTTCAGCCCTGCAGAGGCGATGAGGTACATGGCATTGGTGATTTTCAGCGTGGACTCCACGCTTTTAATCCGCGTGCGGATTTCCTTTATGCTTGCCATTGGTACACCTGCTTTTTGAAGGTCTCAAGCGACTGGCGAACCGTTTCGAGCACGGGGGCGGAGAGATCCCGGCTCTCCTGAATTTGGGCGATCACCGCGGACTGCTCCCGCTCCAGATAGTCGATAAACTGCCGGGCAAAGTCCGTGATCTGGGAGAGGGGCAGCTCGCTGAGGAGGCCGTTGGTGGCGATGTAGAGAATCAGCGCCTGCCGCGCCACGCTCATCGGCTGGTGCAGGGGCTGCTTGAGGATCTCAAGGAGCAGCTTGCCGTGGTCGAGCTGCTGCTGGGTGAGCGTGTCGAGGTCGGAAGAGAACTGCGTAAAAATCTCCAGCTCACGGAAGCGCGCCAGGTCAATGCGCAGCGTGCCCGTCGTCTTTTTCATCGCCCGGGTCTGCGCGGCGCCGCCCACGCGCGAGACGGAGAGGCCCACGTTGATGGCCGGGCGCTGGCCCGAGTGGAAGAGGTCGCTCTCAAGGTAGATCTGCCCGTCGGTAATAGAGATCACGTTCGTCGGGATATAGGCCGACACGTCCCCCGCGAGGGTTTCGATGATGGGCAGCGCCGTCATCGAGCCGCCGCCGTAGGCCTCGGTGAGGCGGCAAGCGCGCTCAAGCAGGCGGGAGTGGAGATAGAACACGTCGCCCGGGTAGGCCTCGCGGCCGGGGGAGTGCTTGAGCAGCAGGGAGAGCGCGCGGTAGGCCACGGCGTGCTTGGAGAGGTCGTCATAGATGATCAGCACATCTCTCCCCTGGAACATGAAGTGCTCGCCGATGGCGGCGCCCACGTAGGGCGCGATATATTGCAGGGAGGCCGGGTCACTGGCGGTGGCGGAGACAATCACGCTGTATTCCATCGCCCCGTGTTTTTCCAATGTGTTTTTGATGCTCGCAACCGTGGAGGCCTTTTGCCCCACGGCGACATAGATGCACACGACATCCTGATCCCCCTGGTTGAGGATGGCATCGACCGCGATGGCGGTTTTCCCCGTCTGCCGGTCGCCGATGATCAGCTCGCGCTGCCCGCGCCCGATGGGGACCATCGCATCAATGGCGAGGATGCCTGTCTGCATGGGGACGTTCACCGGCTCGCGGGAGACGACGCCCAGGGCTTCAAATTCGATCGGGCGGGTGTCTGTGGTCGCGATGGGGCCGGCGCCGTCAATGGGCGCGCCAAGCGCATCGACCACGCGGCCGAGCATCGCATCTCCCACCGAGACAAAGGCGGCCTTGCCGCCGCGCCGCACGACCGTCCCCTCGCGGATGCCGGCCTCGGGCCCGAGAACCACACAGCCGACGGTGTCGCGCTTGAGGTCGAGCACCATGCCCTGCACGCCGGTGTCAAAGTGGATCAGCTCACCGTAGACCGCATTCCAGAGACCGTAGACCGTGGCGATGCCGTCGCCGATTTCAAGCACCGTGCCGCTCTCGTCACGCTGCGCGCGGGATTCAAAGCCTTCAATTTTTTCACGCAGAATGGAAATGACTTCATCTGGCTGCATGTTCATCATCTGTTCACCTCGTTTAAGCGGCGCTCAAGGCGCTCGAGCTGCCCCCGAACGCTCTGATCATAGGTCACTCCCCCCATCTGCAGGATGAAGCCGCCCAGCAGGGCCGGATCTACAGAAGTGGTGAAGAGAATGTCCCGCTTGTGGTATTGTTTGCAAAGCGCCGCACGGATGCGCTCGAGCTGCGCCGCATCCATGGGATGGGCACTGCGCAAAACGCAGTGGGCAATGTTGCGCGCATCGAGCACGAGCTCGTGATACGCGTCAAGAATGTCCGGCAAGAGGTTCAAGCGCCGCTTTTCCGCCAGCAAGAAAAAAAAGCGGCGCAGCAGCAAGGGCTCCTGGAACAGGGGCAGAGACTGGAGCACCGCCTGTTTTTCAATGGGGTGCACCACAGGATTGCAGAGCGCCGCCCAGAGCGGCTCGCAGTCGATGAGCGCCCGGCTCTGCTGCGCGAGGAGCGTCTCCTCCACGGGGGGGTCGCTGCTCTCAAAGAGCGCCCGGGCATATCGGCGCGCCAATTCACTCATGTCTCCTCACCCATTTCATCCAAAAAGGCATCGACAAGCGCGGCGTCGAGATCGGCGCTGATATGGCCCGAGGAGACCTTGGCGGCGGCCAGAATCGTCAGCGCCGCCACCTCACGCCGCACGCCGCGGAGCATCTCCTCCCGCTCCCGCTCGAGCTGTGTCGCCGTCAGGGTCAGGAGCGCCTGGCTCTCGGCCTTGGCGGCGGCCAGCGTGCTCTGGTATTCCCGCTCGCCCAGGGTTTTGGCGTTTTGCAGGATCTCCCGCGCCTCCTGCCCCGCGGCGGCAAGGCGCGCCTCATAGTCATCGAGAACCTGCGCGGCCTGCGCCTGCGTTGCCTTCGCGCTGTCCATTTGCTCGCGCACGAGCTCCTGCCTGCGCTCAATGATGCGCGTGAGGGGGCCAAAGAGGAAGCGGCGCAAGATCAGATAGAGAACAAAGAGGTTGACCAAAAGCAGGATGAGTTCAATTGGGTCGATGTCAAACATGAAACGTAGCCCCCTTGCGCGTAATAGCGTCCGCCCTTTGAAGAGACTTCACAGAGCGGGCGCTTCAAGATGCATCACAGAGAGGCGCTGCCTCCCTGATGCGGTATCGACTAACTAAAGATCAGAATCAGCGAGATGACGAAGCCGTAGATCGCGGTGGCCTCCGCCAGGGCGCAGCCGAGGAGCATGGTGCTGGTGATTTTACCCGCCGCCTCCGGCTGGCGCGCGATGGCCTCTGCGGCTCTGCCCGCGGCAATGCCGATGCCGATGCCCGCTCCGGAACCTGTGAGCACCGCCAGGGCGGCGCCGATTGCTGTCAAATCCATAATGAAGTTCCTCCTTGTTTGTTTCTTAATAAGTTGGTGGCACTATGCTCACTGCGCCTCTTCGCCTTCGGCGGGGAGAGCAGAGTGCGTCTGTTCGGCGAGGAAAAGTAAGCTGAGGAAGACGAAGACGACCATCTGCAGCAGCCCGTCAAATATGTCAAAGTAAATGCCGAGCACAGCCGGCAGGATGACGGGGCAGAGAAAGTGCAGCATTGCCATTAGCAGGGAGGCCGCCAGAATATTGCCGAAGAGACGGATGCAGAGAGAGATGGTGCGAATGGCAATTTCCATGATATTGAGGGGCAGGAGAATTGCGGAGGGTTCTAAAAATCGATGCAGCCCCTTAAAGAGCCCGAGGCTAATAAACTGAGAGCTGTAGATCAAGAGAATGCTCGTGAGGGTGAGCGCCAGCGGAACCGCGAAGCTCTTCGTCGGCGGTGTGATGCCAAAGAGCCCTGCGAGATTGCAGCAGAGCAAAAAGAGCGCGAAGGTGCCGAGCATGGGCGCATACACCCGCCAGCGCTTGCCCAGATGGGCGAGCTGTTCCTTGCAGAAGTTGTTGAGGAAGCCCACACCCATTTCAAGCACGGTCTGCACGCGGCCGGGGTTCTCCAGCCTGAGCTTGCGCGTCAAGAGGAAAGATGACACGCCCAAAAAGAGGGTGATCCCCCAGCAAGTGAGGATAAAACTGGACACGGAAAACAGGCCGAACAGATCGACCTTAGCGGCCGGCGCCATATTTTCCGCGATAACTTGGCCAAGTCCACTCAAAATTCGACACCTTCCTTCCTTTCTATCACATCATAGCGCGGCAAATGACTTCCCGCTAGCCTTTTGAAACTAAAAAAAGCAGTTTGCATTTTAGAGGAAATATGAGTATACTGAAGATATCACCCATATATTTGGGCATAATCCCGTGAGAGCGAAGGGGCCGCGAGGCCGTATCGGAGGGGGCATTGCAGTGAAACATCAAATCAAGGCGACATTGCAATCACAGATATTCAATGTCAATATCATCATTGTTTCTGTCACCATTATCCTCACGCTCCTAGGCGCGCTCTGGCTGACGCTCAGCCAGAATGCAAGAGCGATGGATCAGAACCTGCTCAACTCCGCCCGCGTCCTCGCCCGGGTGCCGCTATTGGTGGAGGATTTGGAGAAGGGCGAGACCAGCAGAGAGCTCTGGGAGTTCTTGGACATCTCGACGGCGCAGATCAAAGACATTGACATCATTGCCGTGGCAGACATCCACAACACGCAGTTTTATTATCCCGACCGCAGCTTCATCGGACAGCCCTTTCAAGGGGGGGTGCAGCAGCGGATTTTAGACGGGGAGGGCGCCTTCGCCTCGGACGATACGGGCGTCTCCGGCGCGGAGCGCTGCGCCTATGCACCCGTTCACGGGGAGGACGGAACGCTGCTGGGCTTTGTCATGGTCGGCATCTACATGCGAAATGTCTCCCAGAGCGTCTGGTTCACGGTGGTCTCCTTCCTACTCATCGGCATGGCGGCCATTTGGCTCGGCGGCCTGCTCTCCTTCCAGCTCTCCAGCCGCATCAAACAAGCGCTCATGGGCTATGAACCGGAGGACATCTCGGGTCTCTTCCGGCGGCGTGAGGAGATTTTGGAGGCGCTGGAGGAGGGGATTGTCGCCATTGATGAGCGCGCCGTGATCATCTACATGAACCCGGCGGCGGCCAAAATGCTCGACGTGAGCCGCAAGGAGGCGGAGGGGAAACCGCTCCACGCGCTCTTCCCCGCCTCAACACTCGACCGCATTCTGGAGATCAAGCGGGTGGAGCACAATATCCCGCTGACCTTCTTGCAAAATGAACAGATCCTCTCCGCCCGCATGCCCATCTGGGACGATGGGGAGGTGGTGGGGGCCGTGGCCATCCTGCGCAGCCGCACCGAGGTCACCCGCCTGGCCAAGGATTTGACCGGCGTGCGCCACATGGTCGAGGCGATGCGCGCCTATACGCACGAGTTTATGAATAAACTCCACGTGATTCTCGGCCTGCTGCAAATGGGGCAGGCGGCGCGGGCGGAGGAGTATATCATGGATGTCACCAAGATTCAGCAGCGCGCCGTCGGCACCATCATGGAGTCGGTGGAGGAGCCCTCCGTCGCGGCGCTCCTGGTGGGCAAGACGAGCCGCTGCGCGGAGCTTGGCATTCGGATGCTGCTGGGCAAACACAGCAGCCTGCGCGCGGAGCATGTGATCATCCCGCCGGACGCCTGTGTGACGGTGCTTGGAAACCTGATTGAAAACGCCATCGACGCGCTCAACCGCAGCGTCTCCGTGGTCAAGGAGATCACGGTGAACATCCATGACGGCGAGGAGACGCTCTTCCTCTCCGTGGAGGACACGGGCCCCGGCATGGAGGCGGAGGTGGTCAAGCACATCTTCAAATGGGGCTTTAGCACCAAGAGCGAGGAACACGGCACGGGCCTTGCGCTGGTCAACGAGATTGTCCAGGCATACGGCGGGGATATCCGCGTGGAATCGGAACCGGGTATCGGGACAACGTTTTCCGTCAACTTTACCCGCAAGCAAAAGGGAGGTAGCAATCTTGTATAAGGTCGTAATCGTGGAGGATGATCCGATGATCGCCGCACTCAACCGCGATTATGTGGAGAAAGACGCGCGCTTTGAGGTGGTCAAACTCTTCACTTCGGGGAAAACAGCGCTCAAACACCTCATGGCGCAGACGGCAGACCTTCTGATTATGGATGTCTATATGCCCCTGATGACGGGGACGGAGCTGCTGCGCCGCCTGCGCGCGGCGGGCATTTCGCTCGATGTGATCGTGGTGACGGCGGCGCATGAGGCGGAGGTGCTCACGGAGCTCTTGGGTCTTGGCGTGATCGACTATCTGGTCAAGCCCTTTGGGGGACAGCGCTTCCAGCAGGCGCTCGAGCGCTTTTGCCAGCGGCGCAAGACGCTTGAGGGGCAGGCGCGCATCCGCCAGACGGACATTGACCGGGCGCTGCACATGTCTCAGAGCAAACTGCCCCTTCCCAAGGGACTGCAGGAGCAGACCATGCAGCGCATCCACACGGCGCTGCAGCGCGACGAGGAGAAGGACTGCGAGACGATTGCCGCCCATGCGGGGCTCTCCGTGGTCACAGCGCGGCGCTATCTCAACTTTCTGCTCGAGAACGATCAGGCGGAGAGCCGCATCAAATACGACACCGGCGGGCGGCCCTCCGCGGTCTACCGCCTGCCCGATCTGCTCTGATCCCCTGCCGCGGCAGGCGGCGCAAAGAATCAATTGCACATAAGAATGAAGGGACAAAATGATGGAAATTTGCTACGAACACCGCTTCACCATCCGCAGCCGCAGTGTTGATGCGCACAAGCGCGCCCGCCCCTCGGAGCTGCTCTCCGCCCTTCAGGCGGCGGGGGATGGGGCCTCGGAGCCGCTTGATCTCTCGCGCGATGTCCTGCTGCAGCGCTACCACGCGGTCTGGATGCTTGCGCGGGTGTGGTTTCGTCTCTTTCGCCCGCTGGGGGATGGCGAAGAGCTGCTGCTGCGCACCTGGCACCGGGGCAATCAGGGCGCAACGGTCTACCGCGATTTTGACCTCTTCGTCAAGGGGGCTCGCGTGGGTGAGGCGGTGAGCAGCTGGGTGCTCGCCGATCAGGAGACGAGAGCGCTGCTGCGCCCGCGCGCCTTTCCTGAGCTGGGGGAGAGCGGCGGCGGCAGCCTGTGTAAGGAGAAGGAGCTGAAAAAACTGCGCCCCCCGCGGGAACTCGCACTGCTACAAGAGCGGGAGCTCTACGAGAGCGACACGGATGTCAACGGCCATGTCAACAACGCCCGCTACGCCGACTTTGTCACCGATGCGCTGGGCCTTGACCGCCTGCCGCCGGAGCACTTTGTCGCGGAGATGCAGCTGAGCTATCTGGCGGAGTGTGTGCCGGGGGAGCGACTCTCGCTCTTTGCCGCAAGGGAGGGCGCGCGCGCCCATCTGCGCGGCAGCGGGCCGGATGGCAGGGCCCGCTTTGACGCAGAGCTGATCACCGCAGCGCGCAGCTAGAGCATAAAGAGGAAGAAGAATACCGCCGACAGCACCCCAAGAAGGGAGGCTGCCGGCGGTTTGTGTTTTGATCGCTCAGCGCGATGGCTGCGCCGCCCTGCGATAGCGCAGGTAGTGATAGCGCAGCCCTTCATGGAAGAAGGGGCCCTCCCGCTCCGCCAGTTCCCAGTCGGGATCCGCATCGAGATCGGGGAAGAAGCGGTCGGCGGGAAGCTGCGCGTCCAGGCGGGTGACGAGCGCCTCGCCGCAGAAGGGCAGGCACTGCGCATACACACTCTCCCCGCCGATGACAAAGCTCTCCGGCGGCGCGGCGGCACGCAGTGCGTCAAGGCTGGAGAAGACCTCCGCACCCTCGATTTGGAGATTGGGCTGTGTGGATAAAATGAGGTTGCGCCGGTTTTTCAGAGGCCTGCCGCCGGGGAAGGTGGCGAGCGTCTTGCGGCCGAGGATGAGGGTGCCGCCGCCGGTCAGCGTCTGAAAGCGCTTGAGATCGGCGGGGATATAGATCTGCTGGTCGCCGTCTTTTCCGATGCCCCAGCCGGCATCGGCGATGACAAGGAGCCTCATACCGCCACCGGAATCGTCTGGGCGAAGGGGTGATAGCGATAGCCCTCCAGCCGGAAGCTCTCTTTCGTAAAGGCATAAAAATCTCTCACGGAGGGGTCGAGGATCAATTTCGGCGCAGGGAGGGGCTCCCTTGCGATGATCTCCTCCACCATGGGCACATGGCGGTCGTAAATATGCGCGTCGGCAATCACGTGCAGCAGCTCGCCGGCCACAAAACCGCTCACCTGCGCCATCATGTGCAGCAGGGCGGCGTATTGCATGACGTTCCAGCCGTTGGCGGTGAGCATGTCCTGCGAGCGCTGGTGGAGAATGCCGCTGAGCGTCTTGCCGCTCACGTTAAAGGTCATGGAATAGGCGCAGGGGTAGAGCGCCATCTCCGAGAGGTCGTGATGGTTGTAGAGATTGGTCATAATCCGGCGGGAGGCGGGGTTGTGCGCAAGGTCAAAGAGCACACGGTCCACCTGATCAAACTCCCCCTCGGGATAGCGGTGCTTGATGCCCAGCTGATAGCCGTAGGCCTTGCCGATGGAGCCGTTCTCGTCCGCCCAGGGGTCCCAGATCCGGCTGGAGAGCGCGCGGATGTTGTTGGACTTCTTCTGCCAGATCCAGAGCAGCTCGTCCACCGCGCTTTTGAAATACATCTGCCGGATGGTCTGGATGGGGAACTCCTCCCGCAGGTCATAGCGGTTGACAATGCCGAAGGTCTTCACCGTGTGGGCGGGCGTTCCGTCCTCCCAGCGCGGGCGGACGGCCTGGTCGCGGTCCCAGACACCGCTTTGCAGGATGGTCTTGCAGTTTTCAATAAAGAGCCGGTCTGCATAGCTCATGTGACATCCTCCTCTCGTGATACCATGGGGGAAGGCTGCGCGGCATCCGCGAGAACACCCAGCAGCTGCCCCCCCTCTGCGCCGGTGATCTCCAGCTGCCGCAGCTGGTTGTGCAGCGCCTCCCCCTCGGCGCGCACGAGGACATACTGGGCGCTGTGCCCCTGCCAGAGCCCCTCTTTGACCTCCTCTTCGAAGAGAACGGTGAGCCTGCTGCCGACGAGGGAGCGCAGATACTCCCCCTGCGTCTCTTGGGCAATGGCCTCGGCGCGCTTTGCCCGCGCCGCCTTCTCCTGCTTTGGAACCTGTCCCTCCATCGCGGCGGCGGGGGTGCCGCTGCGGCGCGAGTAGGGGAAGATGTGCAGCGAGGAGAAAGCGGCCTCCCGCAGGAAGGCGAGCGTCGTCTCAAACTGCGCTGCGCTCTCCCCGGGAAAGCCGACGATGAGGTCGGTGGTGATGCCCGGTTTGTCAAAATACTGCCGCAGCAGCCGCAGGGACTGGCGGTAGCGCGCCGTGTCGTAGCGCCGGCCCATCCGCCGGAGAATCTCATCGCAGCCGCTCTGCAGGGAGAGGTGGAAATGCGGGCAGAGGTTCTCAAGCGCCGAGAGCCGCCGGCAAAACTCCTGTGTGACGCTGCGCGGCTCCAGAGAGCCGAGGCGAATGCGGCAGCGGGGCACGGCGCGGCAGATCGCCTCGATCAAATCCGTCAAGTCCGCACCGCCCTGCAAATCCCGCCCCCAGGAGGAGAGCTCGATCCCCGTGAGCACCAGCTCGCGGTAGCCCTCCCCCTCCAGGCGCTGCGCCTCCGCCACGGCGGCGGAGAGCGGCAGAGAGCGCACGGGGCCGCGCGCGCTGGGGATGATGCAGTAGCTGCAGCGGTTCTCGCAGCCGTCTTCCACCTTTAACATGGCGCGCGTGCGCGCTTGCAGCCCGCCGCCGGGGAGAAACTCAAAGGTCTCGCGTGCCGCCGCCTCGTCGAGAGAGACGCGCGCACGCCGATCCTGCCAGACGGCCTCCAGCGCGTCCAAAAAGGCCTCTCGCCCGCCGCTGCCGCCGATGAGATCCGCGCCGAGCGCCGCTGCCGCCTCGGGCGCGGTCTGCGGATAGCAGCCGCAGAGGGCGAGGATGGCATCGGGCCGCGCGCGGCGCAGCTGCCGCAGGGTCTGGCGGGATTTTTTATCGCTCACAGCCGTGACGGTGCAGCTGTTGATGATATACGCATCCGCCGCCTCACCCGGGGGGAGGATCGTGTGCCCGCGCGCAGTGAGAAGCAGAGCCATCGCCTGGCTCTCATATTGGTTGACCTTGCAGCCCAAAGTCTCGATCGAAACGCGCATGGCAGCGCTCGTGGCAACTCTCATGGGGGGCTCTCCTTCGTGAACTGCGCCATTGCTTTTTGGCGGAAGACGTGATAAAATAGATACTCTGTCATCGTACCACGAAAGCCCCCCGCCTGCAAGATTTTTTCAGCGGGCGGGGCGGGAAGCGTGCCGGGGCGCGCCTGTATCCCGCGCGCGGCGGCGTTTGGGACGAGGGGAGAAGTTGGAATACACAAGGAGCCCTTCATGAACCATCATCCTTTTTTTGCCTACATCTCCCGCATGCGCTACATCTCCCGCTGGGGGCTGATGCGAAACACCGTGCTGGAAAACATACAGGAGCACTCGCACATGGTCGCGATTCTCGCGCATGCGCTTGCCGTCATCCGCAGAGAGCTCTACGGCGGGACGGTGGACCCCGGCGCCGTTGCGGCGCTCGCGCTCTACCATGACGCGTCGGAGATTTTCACGGGCGATCTGCCGACGCCGGTCAAGTACCAGAGCCCGGAGCTCCTGGAGGCCTACCGCAAGGTGGAGGCCTCCGCCGCGCAGAACCTGCTCGATATGCTCCCGGAGGAGCTGGTTGCGCCCTTTTCCGCGGTGCTGCGCAGCGAGGATGCAGAGTCTGCGCATCTGGTCAAGGCGGCGGACAAACTCTCGGCGTATATCAAATGCTTGGAGGAGCTCAAGGCGGGCAACGGTGAGTTCCGCTCTGCCGCGGAGCAGACCTACGAAGCCCTCGAGGCGATGGAGCTGCCCGAGCTCTCCTATTTTATGGAGCATTTTCTCCCGGCATTTTCGCTGACACTCGACGAATTGCAGCAAAAACCATCAGAAAAGGCCAAAGGGGCGCGCCGTGCCGTGCGGCCCGCGCCCGGCGGCAGCTAAGAAAGGGGAAGAGAACATGCGCGCCATTGTCACCGTTCTCGGAAAAGATCAGGTCGGCATCATCGCCTCCGTCTGCACACTGCTGGCGGAGAAAAACGTCAATGTGCTCGACATCACCCAGACCATCCTCTCCGACCAGTTTACCATGGTCATGCTGGTGGACACCAGCGCGGGGAGCGTCCCGTTTCAGGAGCTTGCGCTGCTGCTGGACGAATGCGGGAGAAGCCGCGACCTGCTGATCCAAATTCAGCGGGAGGATATTTTCAACGCCATGCACCGCATTTGACACAGGCGCTGATGGAAGCGCGGGCGGAACCGGGCGCAGCTGCGCCGCCGCCTGCGAATCGAGGCCTCCCGCCGACTGGGGCGCAGGGGGAAAGAGCGCCCTTGGAAGGGAGAGCGAACATACATGATCAACAGTTCTGAAATTCTGCAGACCATCCAGATGATCAACCAGCATCATCTGGACATCCGCACCATCACCATGGGCATTTCTCTGCTCGACTGCGCCCATGAGAGCCGGGAGCGTGCCTGCCAAAATATCTACGAAAAAATCTGCCGGCGGGCGGAGCATCTGGTGAAAACGGGGCAGGACATTGAGCGGGAGTTTGGCATCCCCATCGTCAACAAGCGCGTGTCCGTCACGCCCATGAGTCTGGTGGCGGCGGCGAGCCGCTGCGCGGACTATCTCCCTTTTGCCCAGGCGCTTGACCGCGCCGCCAAAACCGTCGGCATCAACTTCATCGGCGGTTTTTCTGCCCTGGTGCAAAAGGGCTTCACGGAGTCCGACCGCAAGCTGATCGACGCGATTCCCCGGGCGCTTGCAGAGACGGAATTCGTCTGCGCGAGCGTGAACGTCGCCTCCACGCGGGCGGGGATCAACATGGACGCAGTGGCGGAGATGGGCCGCGTGGTCAAACAGACGGCGGAGCTCACGGCGGATGCCGCGGGCTTCGGCTGCGCAAAGCTTGTGATCTTCTCCAACGCGGTGGAGGATAACCCCTTCATGGCGGGCGCCTTCCACGGCATCGGGGAGGGCGAGTGCGTCATCAACGTCGGCATCTCCGGCCCGGGCGTCGTCTACCACGCCCTGCAGGACGTGAAGGGCCAGCCCTTTGACGTGCTGGCGGAGACGATTAAGAAAACCGCCTTCCGCATCACCCGCATGGGGCAGCTGGTGGCGATGGAGGCCTCCAAGCGGCTGGATGTCCCCTTCGGCATTGTCGACCTCTCCCTCGCGCCGACCCCCGCGATCGGCGACTCCGTCGCGCGCATCTTGGAGGAAATGGGGCTCGAGGCCTGCGGCACGCACGGCACCACCGCCGCCCTCGCCCTGCTCAACGACGCGGTGAAGAAGGGCGGGGTGATGGCATCGAGCCACGTGGGCGGCCTCTCGGGTGCCTTTATCCCCGTGAGTGAAGACGAGGGGATGATCGCCGCCGCGCAGAGCGGCGCGCTGACGCTCGATAAGCTCGAGGCGATGACCTGCGTCTGCTCTGTGGGGCTCGATATGATCGCCGTGCCCGGCGAGACGACGGCGGAGACCATCTCCGCGATCCTGGCGGACGAGGCGGCCATCGGCATGATCAACTCGAAGACGACGGCGCTGCGCATCATCCCCGCGCCGGGCAAGTCGGTGGGTGATCTGGTGGAGTTTGGCGGGCTGCTCGGGAGCGCGCCCGTCATGCCCGTGCACCCCTTTTCGAGTGCAGGCTTTATTGCCCGCGGCGGGCGGATCCCGGCGCCGATGCAGAGCTTGAAGAATTAGCCGGGCAGCGCCCCCGCCGCGCGGGATGGAATGTGAATTTTTTGCTAACTTGAGGCTATCTATTGAAATTGAAATCTTGAGATGTTATGATACCGATAAGCAGGCAGCGCGCTTGGAAGCGGGCCTTCGTGCCGGAAGACCCGCTGCAATTGCACCGGGCTTTCGCGCGGCGCTGCCGTTTCAGAGAGATGTTTGCAGAGACAGAGTGAGCATCAGGGCCGATTCGCTCTCCGCTGCCAAAAGGGCGCAAGGCAGGCGGCAGCACGTCGGCAGCCGCACAGAGGGGGCCTCCCCGCTTTCTGTGAATTTGGATGATACTAAGACATTGAAGGAGTGATTACCATGGTTCGTGTGATTATGGGCGCGAAGGGCAGCGGCAAGACGAAGCAATTGATTGAGCTGATCAACTACGCGGCAGAAAATGAACTTGGAAATGTGATCTGCATTGAAGCCGGTAAAAAGCTGAAGTTTGACATCAGCAATCGCGTCAGATTGATTGATTCCCGCGAGTTTGCAACCAACGATTTTGTGTTTTTGAGGGGCTTTATCAGCGGGCTTTACGCCTCAAACTATGACATTACCCATGTGTTTATTGACAGCCTCTGCAAGATCGTCCCCTCCGACCCTGCCTCACTGGACGTGGAAGAGTTTTTGCAATGGCTCAGCGGCTTCTCCGACGCCCACCGGATCAAGTTCACCGTGACCATCAGCGCGGACGCGGAACTCGCGACAGATGCCATGAAGCTTTATTTTTAAGCGCGTCACGAGATAACAGGGCAGACGCGTGAAGGCAACGAAAGGAGACAGCATGGACATTTTTAGTAAGATTAACCACATCGCCAGCGCCGCCAGCGGCATGGCAACGGGTGCCTTTGAGCTTGGAAAGCTCAATCTTAAGCTGACGGCGGAGGAAAAGCGGATCACAGAGACAACGGCGAAAATCGGCGAGTGCCTGCTCTTCCACCTGGACGAGGGCCAGACTTATGAAGAGCCGATCATGAGCCTGTATGAAGACGTGCTCGCCTCCCGCGCGGCAATCCTCGCGCTCAAGGCGCAGGTGGCAAACCTCAACGGGAACCTGCTCTGCACCGCCTGCCAGACGGAAAACACCAAAGAGAGCAAGTTTTGCAAGGAGTGCGGCGCGAAGCTCGATGAGCAGGAGCCCATCATCGCAGAGCTGGTCGAAGAGGAAGACCTCTGCACCGCCTGCGGCGCCGTCCTGCCGGAGGATGGAATGTTCTGCACCGCCTGCGGCAAAAAACGGGAGGACATCTTCTGCTGCTGCTGCGGCTGCGGGGGAGACGAACTCTGCTGCGACGAGGATGAGCTCGACGAGGATGAAGACGGGGAAGAAGTCGGCGATCTGGAGTAAGTTCAAACAAGAGAATAAAACCAGGGCAACTGCAGGCGATCGAGAGAAGATCGCGCGGCAGCGGCCCTGGTTTTTTGTGCGACAAATTTACTGACGGAGAAAGGCCTCGTATTCCTCCGCCTTGGAGACCTTGCCGACGGCGGAGAGCGAGGCGAGGTCGAAGCGGAACATCTCCTGCGCGAGCGCTTGCACATCCGCGCGGCTGACGGCGTCGTAGGCCTCGATGATGTCCTCGGAGCTGAGCACCTCGCCCGTGAAGAGCAGGGAGCGGCCCATGTGGCTCATGCGCGCCTGCATGGACTCCAGACCCATGAGCACGTTCGCCTTGGACTGCTCGCAGGCGCGGGAGAGCTCCTCCTCACTCGGCCCCTCGGCGGCAAACGCGGAGATGACGCGGGCAATGGTCTCAAGCGCCTGCCGCTCCGTCTCTTTTCCAAGCGCGGTGTAGACGCTAAAGACCCCCGTATCCGCATGGCCCGCGCCGTAGCTGTAAATTGAGTAGCAGAGCCCCTGTGCCTCCCGCACCTCCTGGAAGAGGCGCGAGGACATCCCCCCGCCGAGGATGGCGGAGAGCAGCTGCAGCGCGAAGCGCCGCTCGGAGAGGAAGCTGAGCCCCGGGAAGGCGAGGGTGAGGTGATTTTGCTCGATGGCCTTGCGCCGCACCGTGACGGCGGGGCGGTAGTGCGCGGGGCGAAAGGCGGGCGCCTTGCCGCCCGCAAGCGTGCCGAAGCGCTCCCGCAAGTCCGTGAGAATGTGCGCCGGAAAGCTTCCGGCCAGGGAGATGACGGTGTTTTCCGGGCGGTAGTGCGCCTGCTGATAGCTGCGCAGGAAATCACCCGTGAAGCCCTGGAGCGTCGCCGCGCGGCCCAGAATCGGGCGGCCGAGGGAGGAGTTTTTATACACCGCCGCGAAGAGCCGCTCCGTGCAGAGGTCGTCGGGCGTGTCCTGATACATGCCGATCTCCTCTAAAATCACGCCGCGCTCCAGCTCCACATCGCTCTGGGCGAAGCTGGAGTGGTAGACCATGTCAAAGAGGATGTCGAGCACCTGCTCCACGTGGCTATCGAGCACGCGCGCGTAATAACAGGTGCACTCCTTGGTCGTAAAGGCGTTGATCTGCCCGCCGATGGCGTCGGTCTCGCGGGCGATGTCCGCCGCCGTGCGGCTGGGGGTTCCCTTGAAGAGCATGTGCTCGATGAAGTGCGCCGCGCCGCTCTCTTTGGCGGCTTCATGGCGCGAGCCGGTGCCGACCCAGATGCCGATGGCACAGGAGCGCAGCCCCGGCACCGCTTCCGTCACCAGGCGCACGCCGTTGGGCAGAGTGATCAATTCATACATAGATGGCTCCCTTTATCCTGTTACTATATATTTGGTTGAGGACATGGCCGCCAGCCATGTCTTTATCCATCTTACTGCCTAAGCTGTTAGAATAAGAGGACAATGGGCCTGACGGGAGTATCCAAGGACTTTGCGTCCGTTTGCAAGTCAGTCAGCCATCCTCTTATTCGCAGCGTTCGATTTATGCAGGTAGAGCCGCCGTCCGGCGCGTTCGTGTCATCAAACAGATAGAATCGGCAGTGAGAAAAGGGTGGTTCGCCAATTGTAAATCTGTGATAGGAGAGTGGGTAATGAACGCAGTCGGGATTGATGTTTCCAAAGGGAAAAGCATGGTGTCGGTTATTCGTCCCTTTGGAGAGCTGGTGGCAAAGCCCTTTGAAGTGCGCCACACCTCCAGCGAACTCAGCGAGCTGGCAAAGCAGCTGAAAAGTCTGGAGGGTGAAACGAGGGTGGTGCTAGAGCACACCGGGCGGTACTATGAGCCGGTTGCCCAGCTGCTCCATGAAGCCGGTGTTTTTGTCAGCGCGGTTAATCCGCTGCTCATCAAGGAATATGGAAACAATTCGCTCCGCAAGGTCAAGACCGACAAGGCGGATGCTCTCAAGATTGCCCGGTATGGCCTTGACAACTGGACTGAATTGCGGGAACATACTCCTATGGATACGATTCGTCACCAACTGAAAAGCATGAACCGGCAATACGGTCTGTACACCAAGAACAAGACGGCGATGAAGAACAACCTCATTGCCCTGCTTGACCAGACCTATCCCGGTGTGAATGCCCTTTTTGGAAGCCCTGTCCGGGAGGACGGCAGCCAGAAGTGGGTGGATTTCGCTGCATCCTTCTGGCATGTGGACTGCGTGAGGGGCATGGGACAAGCCGCCTTCGTGGAGCGTTACCGCAAGTGGTGCAAGAGGCGCGGGTACCAGTTCAGTGCTAGCAAAGCCATTGAAATTCATACAGAAACCAAAGAGCTGATTGCCATGCTGCCTAAAAATCCTTTGTCTAAAGTGATGGTTCAGGAAGCGATTACGCAACTGAATACGGTGTCTAAAACCGTTGAGGTGTTCCGCACAGAGATGAACCGGCTTGCACAGCAGCTTCCTGAATACGATGTTGTCATGAAGATGTACGGCACAGGCAAGTCTCTTGGCCCCCAGCTCATGGCCGAGATTGGCGATGTGCGCCGCTTTGCGCACAAGGGTTCTTTGACGGCGTTTGCAGGAGTTGATCCGGGCGCCAACCAGTCCGGAACCTATGAAGCAAAAAGCAATCGTTCTTCCAAGCGAGGTTCTCCTGAGCTACGCAAGACGCTCTTTGTACTCATGACGGTGTTGCTCCAAAGTGCGCCGCCCGATGACCCCGTGTTTCAATTTCTGGACAAGAAACGTGCGGAGGGCAAGCCCTATTACGTCTACATGACCGCTGGCTGTAACAAATTCCTGCGCATCTACTACGGCAGGGTAAAAGAGTTCATGAACACGTTGGATACGCCCGTGGATATGGATTCCACTGGGCTCTCTCGCTAAGCCACTTCTACATAGTTCAGGTCAGCGCTCCGGCGGTGGCCCATTTTGCCTGCTTAATTTCGCATTGCCAATTTTCTTCATTTTCCTATTGACTTCTTATTTGCAGGCTTGTAATGGTAGCGGATGGATGTCCGTGCGGGGGAGGCTTTGCCCCCCTTATTGAATCGTAGTGCCGAGGGATTGCTCTGAAATCGCTTCAAGGAGCAGCGCGTGGGGGGTCAGGCCGTCGAGCACGGTGACGGCGGAGACGCCGCCCGCAATGGCATCGATGCCGTTCTTTGCCTTGGGGATCATGCCCCCCGCGATCAGGCCGCTCTCGATGAGCTCCTGCGCGTGCTGCGCGTCCATGCTGACAATGCGGGTGCTCTGGTTCTGCGGGTCAACGAGAATGCCGTTGGTGTCGGTGAGGAAAATCAGCTTGTCCGCCGCGAGCGCCTTGGCAAGCGCCCCCGCCACGTCGTCGGCATTGCAGTTGTAAGCCCCCCCGTCCGCCCCCGCCGCGATGGGGGAGACAACGGGGAGAAAGCCGCCCTCGAGCAGCAGGTCTAAAATCTCGGGGGAGACCTCCGTGATCTGCCCCACCCGCCCGAGCGCGGGCTGCTTGCGATCGGCGCGCAGGAGCGCCCCGTCCCGCCCGGAGATGCCGCAGGCCTTTGCGCCAAAACCTGCAAGCCCCGCGACAATGGCCTTGTTGACCTTCCCCGAGAGCGCGAGCTCCGCCGCTTCGAGCGTCTCTTCGTCGGTGACGCGGTAGCCGCCCTCAAAGCGGCTCTCCACCTGCAGGCGCTGCAAAAGCGCTGAGATGTCCCGCCCGCCGCCGTGCACCAGCACCGCGCGCACGCCGACGCTCTGCAGCGCCGCCACGTCCTGCAAAATGGTGTCTGTGGCGGCATCCCCATAGGCGCTGCCGCCGTATTTGATTACCATGGTGCGCCCCGCCCAACGGCGCAGCGCCGGGAGGACTTCCAGCAGCGAGCGCACCTTGCTCATGCCGTCCATCCCGTGCTTCACGTCGTACTCATGCAGGAAATTTTTCGTATACTCCACGTCGGAGGGCACGGGGATATACGAAACGCCGCGCTTTTGCCGCGTCTCCGCGCCCTTGCCTGTGATGAGCAGGATGGAGGGGACTTCGCTGCCCATGATGGCCTCGCGGATGGCCTCCCCGCGGTCGGGTTCGATCAGGTAGTCGCAGCCCTCCGCCTCCACCCACTGGGCGATGTCCCGGCAGATCTCCTCCACCGGCTCCTCGCCCGCGTCCTCCTCCGTGAGGATGACGAGGTCGGAATAGCGGCCGGAGACCTCGCCGAGGTCGCGGCGGCGGTCAAAGGCCTTTTTGCCCGGGCAGCCGAAGACCGTCACGATGCGCCGCCCCGGATACTCCTCCTTGACCGACTGGAAGAGTTTTTCGAAGGACATGCGGTTGTGGGCGTAATCGACAATGGAGATCACCGTCTCGTCTGCATTGGTAAAGATCTCCATCCGCCCCGGCACCCGCGCCTTCATCAGCCCCGCATAGGCATACTGCGGGGGGATGCCGAGCGCCTCGCAGACCGCGAGCGCCGCGAGCGCGTTTTGCACGTTGAAGAGCCCCGGCATCGTCAGGCGGAACTCCCGGCTGTAGCGGGGGGTTTTCACGCGGAAGAGAATGTCGTTGCCGCTCTTTCGCACCTGCGAGGCAAAGACCGTCGCCTCCGGCTTGTGCTCAGAGAAGGTGATCACGCGCGGGCAGTCCCGCTCCGCCGCCTCCAAGACCCGCTCGGCCTGCTCCGAATCGAGATTCACGCAGGCGGCGGCACCCTGCGAGAAGATTTTGAGCTTGGACTGGAAATAGTCCTCAAAATCCGGGTGTTCGATGGGTGAGATGTGGTCAAGGCCGATGTTGAGAAAGACCGTCGCCGCGAAGGAGACGCCCGCCACGCGGTCATATTTGAGTCCCTGACTGGAGACCTCCATCGTCAGGTAGGACATGCCGCTCTGGACGGCGTTGTGAAAGTGCCGCTGCAAATCCAGCGGCTCGGGCGTGGTCAGGTGGGACTCGAAGCGCTCCACCCCGTCATAGGTGTCGATCGAGGAGATCACGCCCGACTCTGCGCCGTCTTTCGCCGCCATGTATTCGTCAAAGATGTACTTGAGGTAGTAGGCCGTGGAGGACTTGCCCTTCGTCCCCGTCAGGCCGACGACGGAGAGCTGCTCGCTCGGGTCGTTGTAATAGTGCAGCGCGAGGCGCGCCATGGCGCGGCGCACATCCGTGACGGCGATGCAGGGGGCGCTGATGCCGGGGAAGGGCGCCTCGGCAAGGTAAACAAAAGCGCCGTTTGCAAGGGCGCTCTCGAGAAAGGCTTGTTGAAAATGCGCGCCCTTGCAGATGAAGAGCGTGCCGGGGACCACGTCCCTGGAATCGCAGGAGACCAGGCGCACCGGCTGCTTTTTGAGTGTGGGGTCCGCATTGTGTTCTTTGAGCAGGCCCTCCTGCGAGAGGAGCGCAAGGTAGTCTCCGAGGCTGTAAATGGTCATGTCATCTCTCCCCGTCATTGGTGTTGGCAGGCCGCGCGGCGGCGAAAGGCGGCGCCGGCGGAATCATCATGTACAGTTAAATATTTCGCAGCGGGCGGCCGCAGCGGAGGATGGCCTCTTCCGCTAGAATCTCCATCGCATCCACATAGAATTCGGGCAGCGCGTGCGTGTGGCGGAAGACGGAGAGCTCCGTGCAGCCTAAAATCGCGCAGTCGCAGCCGAGCGCCCGCAGCGACTGGTCAATCTTGGAGAACTTCTCCCGGCTGCCCGGCTCGCCGCGCTTGATCTCATCGTAGATGATAGACATCACCAGCGCCTGAATCTCCGGCGGCGGCAGGACGGTGTCAATCCCCTCCGCCGCGCAGGCGGCCTGATAGAGCCCCATCTGCACCGTTCCGTCGGTCGCGAGAATGCCGGCGCGCGGCCTGCCGCCCCGGCGGATGCGCCCCGCGGTGAGGCGGAGCATGTTGAGGATGGGGAGGGGGCTCTCCCCCTGAAGCCTGTCCAAAAAATAGTGGCTGGTGTTGCAGGGCACGGCCAGTATGGTGCAGCCGGCGGTCTCCAAGAGGCGCACCCCCGCCAGCAGGCGGGCATAGACCAGCTCCCCCTCTCCCGCGAGCAGGGCCGCCGTCCGGTCGGGCACCTGGCTGTCGCTCCAGATCAGGGCGGGCACGTGCTCCTGATCCCTGTGCGCCTCCGTGCGGTCGATGATGCGCTGGTAGAAGGTCTGCGTGGCCTGCGGGCCCATGCCGCCCAAAATGCCAAGGCGCGGCTCCCTCATCTCCTGTGTTTGCATAGAAATCCCTCCGCTCTGCGTCGCGTCAAGAAGGCGCGCTGCGCCGATTCGGGCGGCCTTAGTTCTGCTTCTCGTAATACTTCCTGAATTTTGGAATGTGGCTCAAACTCTGCTTGAGCAGGCGCAGTCGGCGCTTGAAGGCGCGGTCGGGCGCGTATTTGAGCGGGTTGTTGGCGCGCTTGCGCCGAAAGAGCACCTTCATGCCCCGGTGAAACTCCGAGCGGATGTAGGAAAAGGCGACGCAGCGCGGCACCACCAGCCAGAGGCTCGGCCGGTCGGCAAGGGTGAAGGAGAGGAAGCGCTGCTCGATGCGGTCCTCCACCAGCGTTTTGGCGATGTTATAGCCTGCCCCGGTGACGTAGTAATTACTCCGCCCCTGGCGGCAATTGATCTCAAAGAGCTTGTATTTCTGATCGCGCTGGTCGTATTTGATGTCAAAGTTTGAAAACCCTGTGTAGCCGAGGTCGTCGAGGAAGTGCTGGATCTTCTCACAGAGCGCGTCGTTGATCTCGACGGAGATCACGGCGTGGTTGCCGATGCCGTGCGGTGTGTGCTCCTCGAGCAGCACGTGGCCAAGGCACATGAGCTTGACCTTGCCGTGCTGGTCGGAGTAGTTGGTGAGCACGTGCATGAAGCTATCGTCCCCGGGGATGAACTCCTGGATGATCATGCTCTCGGGATAGCCGCTCGCGTAGACCTTTTCGAGCACCAGAAGCAGTTCCTCCCGGTCTTGGCACTGGAAGACCTTCTCGTTGCCCTCAAAGGGATGCGCCCAGTAGGCCACCCCATCGGCAGGCTTGCAGATGAAGGGCGGCGAAAAGGGCAGGCTGAACTGCTCGCCCATCTCAGGGCGGTAGACGAAGGTCTTGGGGTAGTCGAGCCCATATTCCGCGCAGAGCGCGTAAAAACGCTCCTTATTCGTCAGCTGCGCCAGCAGCTCCGCCGAGATGTAGGGGACGATGACGTTCTCGGGAAAGTGTTCCCGGTTTTCCGCCGCGAGCTTGACATAGCTGTCCCCGCAGGCGATGAGCAGAACGGAGACGTCGCCCATCTCGTCGGCAACGGCCTGCACATTCGCGCGAAAGTGCGCCGCATCCTCATTCTCCGCGCAGACGCGGTAGTCGATGATGCTGCTCTCATAGGCCGGGCCGGAGGGGAACTTGCCATAGCAAATCGAGCGCAGGCCATACTCCTCGTGAAAGGCCCGCGCGACGCTGTAGACATTGATGTCGCCGCCGAAGAGCAGCGGCTGGAAAATACGGTTCATCTGGTTCATAGGCTTGCTTCCTTCTCTCTGGAGTGGCTTGGGCTTGTCCGCGGGAAGCGGCGCGCCAGCCCTTATGCGTGCACGCGGCTGACCTCATAGACATCGGAAATCTGGTTCAGGCGGGTCATGACGCTGCGCAGGTCGGAGTTGCTCCTCACCTCCAGCACGAGGCTCACCTTGGCATAGCCGTCGGGCAGGGTGTGGGCTGCGAGGGAGAGCAGGCGCAGCTTCGCCGTCGAGAGGATCGTGGCAACGTCCAGCGCGAGGTTGTCTCTGTCCTTTGCCGTGAGTTCGATGGCGGTTTTATAGGTGTTTTGGCTCGTGTCGTCCCAGCGGACGGGGAGCCAGCGCTCGCGCTCTTCGCTGCGCGCCTGCCCGGCAACGGCGTTGGGGCAGTCCGTCCGGTGGACGGAGATGCCGTGCCCCCGGGTGATGAAGCCGATGATGGGGTCACCCGGAACGGGGGTGCAGCACTTTGCAAACTTCACCAGGCAGTCGGTCATGTCCTCCACGATCACGCCCGAGACGGAGCGCTTGCCGGGGCTTGTGGCAACGCCGGAGTCCACGCGCGCGGCCTCTGCGGGGGCGGGTTCCGGCTCCTTCTCCGCCTGCAGGCGGTTGAGCCGCAGCAGCTCCTCACGCATGCTGTTGGCACATTTCTGCGCGGAGGCGCCGCCGTAGCCGATAGCGGCATACATATCATCAAGCGAAGAAAAGCGCACCCGCTTGAGCAGCTTTGGCAGCAGCTCTTCCTGCACAATGGTCGAGAGGCCAAGGCTCAGGTGGCGCAGCTCTGCCTCAAAGGCGCTCCTGCCGTGGACAATGTTCTCCTCCCGCTTTTCCTTCTTGAACCACTGGCGGATCTTCGTGCGGGCGGCGTTGCTCTTGGCAATCTTCATCCACTCGCGGCTCGGCCCGCGGGCGGATTTGGAGGTGGTGATCTCCACGATCTCGCCGGATTTGAGCTCATAGTCGTAGTTGACGATCCGCCCGTTGACCTTTGCGGCGACCATGCCGTTGCCGATGGCGGAGTGGATGTGGTAGGCAAAGTCAATGGGCGTGGCGTTTGCCGGCAGGTTCACCACGTCACCCTGCGGGGTGAAGACGAAGACCTCGTCGGCAAAGAGGTCGACCTTGAGCGTGCGGACGTACTCCTCCGCGTCCGTATCCACCTGGTTTTCCAGCAGCGCGCGCACCCAGCTGAGGGACTGCTCAGAGCCGGGCTTTGGCACCTGACTGAGCCCCTGTTTATACTTCCAGTGGGCGGCAACGCCGTATTCGGCGGTGTGGTGCATCTCCCAGGTGCGGATCTGCACCTCAAAGGGGATGCCCTCGTTGCCGATGACGGTGGTGTGCAGGGACTGGTAGAGGTTTGGCTTGGGCGTGCTGATATAGTCCTTAAAGCGGCCCAAAATGGGGCGGAACTGGTCGTGAATGATGCCCAGCACATTGTAACAGCTGGGGATGTCGTCCACAATCACCCGGAAGGCGTAGAGATCGAAGATCTCACTCATCGCCTTGTTCTGCATGAACATCTTTCTGTAGATGGAGTAGACATGTTTGGTGCGGCCGTATGCGCTGCCGCGGATGCGATACTCGTCGAGCCGGCGCTGGATGCTATCCTGCACGTCGGTCATGAAGCGCTCGGTGGTGAGCATTTGCAGGTTCAGCTCGCCCGTGATCTCCTCATAGGCGACGGGGTCGAGGTATTTGATCGCGAGGTCTTCCATGACCCATTTCATGCGCTGCATGCCCAAACGGTGGGCGATGGGGGCATAGATCTCCAGCGTTTCCAAGGACTTTTCGCGCCGCTTGGATTCCCTCTGGTGCTCCATGGTGCGCATATTGTGTACCCGGTCGCAGATTTTGATGAGGATCACGCGGATATCCTTGGCCATCGCCATGAGCATCTTGCGCAGGTTTTCCATCTGCTCCTCCGCCTTGGAGGTGAACTGCACGCGGGAGAGCTTGGTGACCCCGTCGACAATATCGGCGACCTCTTTGCCGAATTTGTGCGCAACATCCTCGTAGGAGGCGCAGGTGTCCTCAATGCAGTCATGCAGCAGCGCCGCCATGATCGATTCGATGTCAAGCTCCAGATCCGCCACGAGATCCGCAACGGCCAGCGGATGGCTGATAAAGGGCGAGCCGTCCTTTCGAAGCTGGCCCTCATGGTGGGAGTTGGCATAGACAAAGACCTCCCGCAGACGGTCTGCGTCCTGTGCGGGCAGGTAGCCGCGAATCTTATCCTCCAATAATTGATAGCGCTCTTCCATGGTGTCCATGCCGATGCCTCCTTTCTGTTTGGCTCTCTGTGGGCTGTGCGCCCCGCCGCCGGGGTGCTTGGAACTGCCCGCCATGATGGCGGCGCAATTGCACCGGAAACCACATTGGCGGCACCGAAGGGTGCCGCCTGCTGCTGCAGTGGTGCTCGTCGAGGGTAAGTAATGTGTATTATAGTATAGTCAAGTGAGCGGGCGCTGATACTCCTTTGGTGCTCGCGCGGAGTTATTCCCCCTCTGCCATGCGGCGCAGCCGCCGCATCAGCCCCGTCTGTTCCAGATCCAGTTTGCCGCCGGCGCGCGTGCGGCTGCGCACCTTCAGGTCATTCTCCCGCCGCTCCAGCAGGACCAGACCGCACTCGGCAAACACGTCCAGGCAGACCATGAGCTTCGTGGGGGAGTTGGGCAGGCCCTCGCGGGCGGAGACCTTTTCCGCCAGGCGCTCAAGCGTGTCCTCGGCGCTGCCGCCGCAGCTTCGCAAATAGCGCCAGAGGGCGACAAATTCCTCCCGCTGCGGCAGAATGCGGTGGGCGGCCTGCCGCGGCAGGCGCTGCCCCCGAAGGAAAGACTCATAGAGCATGGCCTCGCTCTGGGGGGCTCCGGCGGCCCGCCGCTGCGCGGGCGGAGCCCCTTGCGCCGCCTGCTCCGCGGGGCGGATGTCCACCAGATGGAGCTGCACGTTTCGGTTGCCGCGGTATTCGTTGATCTGCGCGGAAAAGGCGAGGTCGGCCGTCTGGCCGGGCTGCAGACCGGTCTGCGCGCCCGTGGCGGAGAAGAAGATGGCGTCGAGCGTGCGCCCGTCTCTCGCGGCGCGCAGCTTCAGGTGCCGCCCGCCGCCCACATCGCTCATGCAGGTGATGGTCATGTTCCGCAGGGAGAAGATGGGCTTCGGGTTCCCGTTCCCATAGGGTTCGAGCAGGGAGAGGGTGTCGACATTCTCCACCGTCAGCTCAAAGACATCCTCCACATCCACGTCAATGGCGAGGGTGGAGATCATCTCCTCGCCGCCCGTGTCCTCGTGCACCAGCAGGTCGATGCGTTCGCGGAAAGCGGGGATGTTTTCTTCCAAAATCGTAAAGCCCGCCGCGAGCGCGTGCCCGCCGTAGCCCTCCAGGAGGTCGGCGCAGCGCTCCAGGGCGCGAAAGAGCGTAAAGCCGCCGTAAGAGCGGCAGGAGCCCTTCCCCTTCCCATCCTGCAGGCAGATCATGAAGACGGGGCAGGCATAGCGGTCGGAGAGGCGGGAGGCGACAATGCCCACCACGCCCTGGTGCCAGCGCGCATCGGCAAGGACAATGCTGTCATGCCGCGGTTCTTTGTCCAAACGCGCCACGCATTCGTTGAAAATTTCAAGTTCCACCGCCTGCCGGTCGCGGTTGAGCTCGCAGAGCTCCTGGGAGAGGCGCAGGGCCTCGTCCTCCCGCTCGGTGAGGATGAGCTCTGCGGCCATCACGGCCTTGCCCATGCGCCCGGCGGCGTTGATGCGCGGGGCGAGGCAGTAGCCCACCGTGGTGGAGTTGATCGTCTTCGCGGCGGTGCCGGCCTCCGCCATCAGGCTTGAGAGGCCGGGGCGGTTCATTTGCTTGAGCTGCTCCAGGCCGATGTGCACCAATGTGCGGTTCTCCCCAAGGAGCACCATGACATCGGCAATGGTGCCCACGGCGACAAGATCCGCATAGCGCTCGAGAATGTCGCGGCGCATGTCCTCCCCGCCCATCGCCATGGCGAGCTTCATTGCAACGCCGACGCCCGCGAGTTCTTTAAAGGGGTAGCCGCAGTCTTTCCGATGCGGGTTGATCACCGCCGCGGCCTGCGGGAGCTCATCCTTACACTCGTGGTGGTCGGTGATGACGAGGTCGATGCCAAGGCTTCTGGCATATTCCGTCTCCTCCACGGCGGTGATGCCGCAGTCGACCGTGATGATGAGCGAAACGCCCTCCCTGTGCAGCGTGTCAATGGCCTCGCGGTTGACGCCGTAGCCCTCGTCCATGCGGCAGGGGATGTAGTAGCAAACCGTGCCGCCGAGACCGCGCAGGTAGTGGGTCAGAAGGCAGGTGGAAGTGATCCCGTCCACGTCATAGTCGCCGTAGATGGAGATTTTTTCGCCCCTTGCAATGGCCTGCCGTATGCGGGCCACGCCTTTGTCCATATCCTTCATCAAAAACGGGTCGCAGAGAAGTTTGGGATGCCAGGAGAGGAAGGACATGCCCTCCTCGCGGCTTTGCAGCCCCCTGGAGCAGAGAACCGCCGCCACCAGGGGCGGAACGTCCTCCTTGCGCAAACTATCATACACCTGCTGCGACCATGTTGCCGTGAGCCAGCGCTTATATTTCATCGTCTTACCCTCAAAGCTCCTTAAAATCAATCATTCAACTTCGTGACATGGTGGAAGGAAGCTGCGGCGCGCCGGGCGGTGCGCCCCCGCGCGGCTGCGCGAAAAAGCTCCCAACATTCGCCGTTTGTTCCGGATTGCTGATAAAAGTAACTTCTATTATAACAAATTTCTCATCTTATAACAAGTGCCCCATTTATATTTCCCGCCTCTGATATACACAAAAATCAGCGCGGCGGGGCCTCATTTCTGAGCAGGCAGGTGCAAAGGCGCGGCGCTCAGCGGCTGCGGGCAAAATAATCCGATTGCAGCAGCAGGCTGCCCATGCGCAGAATTTCCGCGATCTCCCGCGCGCGCGCTGCGGAGAGCTCCGTGGCGGGGGCGCTGTAGTCCCAGTAGCGCTCCCCGTCGAGCCAGCTGTTGTCGGAGAAGAAGACCCAGCCGCCTGCGTCGGAAAAGGCGTCGTTGCCCAGATAGAGCGCGCCCTCATCGGGAAGGCCAAAGAGGTTGGCAAGCGTCGGGAGGATATCCAGCGAGGAGGTGGGCTTGGAGATGCGCGCGGGCGGGTGATCCTTGGAGTAGATAAAAAAATCCGTGTGCTGGAGCAGGTTGAGCTGGTCAACGCCCTTGATCTCCATGTTCTTCATGTCGTTCATCATGTAGTAATTATAGTGGTCGGCGTAGAAGACGAGAACGGTGTTTTCCAGAACGCCGTCCGCCTCAAGCCGGGAGATGAGCGTGTCGATGAAGAGATCGGTTTCCATCGCACCGGCCACGGCGAAAATATAGTTGCCCTCCTCCCCCTCGGGCGCCTGCGCCCAGGCGCGCTCCCCGTGCGCGCGGTAGGCGCCGTTGTGCGTGCCGTAGGGCCCGTGTCCGGAGTAGGTGATGAGGAAGCTCAGGAAGGGGGAAGGCCGCACGATGTCCGCATAGCCCTCGATGAGATGTCGGTCCATGGTGTAGTCCTCCATGCCCATGTCCTTGCCGCTGTGATAGCTCTCATAGCCGATGGCGGGGTGGAAGGTGCCGCGGTTGTAGATATTCCCCTCGCTCCCGTGGAAGGACTCCGCGCTGTAGCCCGCGGCGCGGAAGCGGTTGGCCAGCGAAAAGGGGTAGCTGTTGCGCTCGTAAACCTTGGTGGAGACACTCCCCATCGCCGGGAGCAGGCCGGTGTTGGCGATGAACTCCGTGTTGAGTGTTCCGGCGGTGATATAGGCGGGGGAGTAGTGGTTTTCAAAGACCATGCTCTCTTCCTTGATGGCGGAGAGGCTTGGCATGTAGTCCGGGGTGAGCATCCAGGTGTCAATCGCTTCCAGCTGGATGAGGATCAGGTTCTTGCCCGCGAAGATGCCGCTGTAGCTGTTGCGGCTCTTCTCCAGCTGCCGCGCGGCGGCATAGTTCTCCAAGTCGGCAGCCTCCTGGGCGCTCAGCTTGCCGCTCGGCGCGAGGGAGAAGCTCAAATCGCGCAGGGTGTATTGATAGAGCCCTGCCATGAGCAGCGTTGCCGTCGAGTCGGTGAAGCTCTCATAGACAGCGGCAGGGTCGGAATAATTGTCCCAGGCGAGGGTGTGGTCGCTGCTGAAGTAGACCCGCTGCACGCCGAAAATCAGAACAAGGCCGAAGGCCGCGCCCAGAAGCGCGGGGATGGCGCGGGTGCGCAGGCGCTGCTCGCCCCGGCCCGGCGCAAGGAAGAGCGCGGCCAGAAGAGAGAGGAGCGAGAGGGCGATGCCCAGGAGGACAGGCGGGGCGATCTGGATATACTGCGCGTCGGCAAAGGCCAGGCCGTCCTGCGCGAAGGAGAGGGTGGAGAACATGAAAAAGCGCCGGAAGAGATGCCGCAGCACGCTGTGCGCCGCCGTCAGGACGGCAAAGAGCGGAATGCTGACAAGGAGGTAGGCCTTTTTCCAGCGGCCCGGCAGTGCGCAGGCAATGGCGGTGAGGATCAGGCACCAGCCGAGGGTCAAAAGATGCGCCGCCGGATGCCGGAAGCCGAGCATGCCCAGGCCGCGGTAGGTGTAGCGGAGTGCGAGGTCTAAGACGGCATAGCTGAAAAAGACAAAGGGGAGGTACAGCCAGGGCCGTACCCCCCCCTTCCCCCGCCAAGTGCTCAGTTTGGCGAATGGCGCTTTCATCAGAAGGCCACTCTCTCTTCCAGGTAGCTGCGCAGGGAGTTGATGGGCACGCGCTGCTGCTCCATGCTGTCCCTGTGGCGCACAGTGACGCAGTGGTCCGCCGGGGTCTTCTCATCGCCGACGGTCTGGAAGTCCACGGTGACGCAGAAGGGCGTGCCGATCTCGTCCTGCCGGCGGTAGCGCTTGCCGATGGAGCCCGCGTCGTCAAAATCCACCATGAAGTGCTTGGAGAGCTCGCGCTGGATCTCCAGCGCCTTCTCGCCGAGCTTCTTCGAGAGCGGCAGCAGCGCGCACTGGAAGGGCGCAAGCGCCGGATGCAGGCGCAGAACGGTGCGCCTGTCGCCCTTCTCCGCGTCCACCAGCTCCTCGTCGTAGGCATCCGCGAGGAAGGCGAGCACCACGCGGTCTGCGCCGAGGGAGGGCTCGACAACGAAGGGGATGTAGCGCTCGTTCGTCTCCGGGTCAAAGTAGCTCTGGTCCTTGCCCGAGGCGGCCTGATGCGCCTTGAGGTCAAAATCCGTGCGGGAGGCCACGCCCCAGAGCTCGCCCCAGCCGAAGGGGAAGAGGAACTCAAAGTCCGTCGTGGCGTTGGAGTAGTGGCTCAGCTCCTCGGGCTCGTGGTCGCGCAGGCGCAGGTTTTCCTCCCGAATGCCAAGGTCCAGGAGCCACTGGAAGCAGAAGTCTTTCCAATAGGCAAACCACTCGAGCTCCGTGCCCGGCTTGCAGAAGAACTCCAGCTCCATCTGCTCGAACTCGCGGGTGCGGAAGGTGAAGTTGCCGGGTGTGATCTCGTTGCGGAAGGCCTTGCCGATCTGGCAGACGCCGAAGGGGAGCTTTCTCCTTGTCGTGCGCTGAATGTTCTGGAAGTTGACAAAGATGCCCTGCGCGGTCTCCGGGCGCAGGTAGACCGTCGCGGCGGTGTCCTCGTTGACCCCCTGGAAGGTCTTAAACATGAGGTTGAACTTGCGGATGTCGGTGAAATCCGACTTGCCGCAGTGCGGGCAGGGGATCTCATTGCCGCGGATGTAGGCCATGAGCGCCTCGTTGTCCATGGACTCGACGATGACATCGACGATCCCCTCCGCGCGGATCCAGTCCTCCGCGAGCTTATCCGCCCGATGGCGCATCTTGCAGCCCTTGCAGTCGATGAGCGGGTCGTTGAAGGTGGACACATGGCCCGAGGCGACCCAGGTCTGCGGGTTCATCAAAATAGCCGCGTCGAGCGCGACGTTGTAGGGATTCTCCTGCACAAATTTTTTCATCCACGCCCGTTTGACGTTGTTTTTGAGCGCGCTGCCCAGCGGGCCGTAGTCCCAGGTGTTGGCAAGGCCGCCGTAAATTTCACTCCCGGCGTAGATAAACCCCCGGCTCTTGCACAGGGTGACGAGCTGTTCCATTGTTTTTTCGCGGTTATCCATAGTCAAAGCATCCCCTCATCATGTTTTTCAATCGCTAGCCTTATCGAAATCTGCTCAATGCACGCGCCGCGTGCATGAATGTTCCTGACTCTTCATTATAAACGAAATGGACAGGCTGTCAATATAAACGAACGAAGCGGCCTTCCGGATTTGAGCGCGGGCAAGGGGCGCAAATGTGCCCGTTTCTGCAAACAGGGACTTGTTTTTTTAAAAAAAGCTTGCTATACTAAACAAATTCGAGCGTAAACTCTGCGCTGCCCAAACCGCCGAGCGGATCAGGAAGGATGATATCTCAATGACGCAACTCTTGTCCCAGGCCCTGCCTGTGAGCGTTCTCCTCACAGCCGTCGTGTTTTTTACCGGACTTTTTTTCAAAATTGCCACGCAGACCTTGAAATTCAAACCGCGCACGCTGAAATACCTGCAAAACATGTTCATCACCTGCCTTATTGTGCTGATCTTTTCCATGCCCCTGGTCACGGCAGTCTCCGTCGGCATCGGAAAAACCGCGCCGCTCTGGTTCCGCGTGCTGCCGACCATTATTGCCGCCGCCAGTGTGCTGGGCATGTGGAAGTCCTTTGAGAGCATTGTGCGCCTCTGCCCGCCGGACGAGATCCCGGAGGAAGAGGAGGAGGAATTCTCCGCCGCAGAGGAACTGCCCGCCTCAGACGAGCTCCCCTGACATCAGAACACAGCAGCCGCCCCCTGCCACTGCGCAGGGGGCGGTTTTTTGCCAAAATGCGTGAGTGACGGAAGACACTCCCCCATGCTGTCACCCCAATTTAAAAAATGGGTTGACAGCGGGGCGCCGGGCTGTTATGCTCTCCATAGTCAAAATTTTGAGAGGTGAGCAAATATGCAAACAGCAGCACGTTCGAGCCGAAACCTGAGCTATGCGGCCTTTTGCGTTTCGCTGATGGCGGTCTGCTCCTGGATCGCAATTCCCGCGCCCGTGCCCTTTACCCTGCAGACCTTTGCCGTTTTTTCGACCCTCTGCCTGCTGGGCGGGCGGCTGGGAACCCTTGCCATCGCCTCCTATCTGGCGCTGGGCTTTGTGGGCCTGCCGATTTTCTCCAACGGGATGAGCGGGCCGGGGGTTCTCTTCGGCGCGACAGGGGGCTATCTGATCGGCTTTCTCTTCATGGGCCTGCTCTATTGGCTCTTCACCGCGCTCTTTGGCAGGGGGCGCTGGATTCAGCTCGCGGCGCTGCTTTTGGGGCTGCTGCTGCTCTATGCCTTCGGCTCGCTCTGGTTTATGCACTTCTATCTCACAGGGGGGGGGATGAACTTTGCCGGCGTCCTCTCCTACTGCGTGCTGCCCTTCATCCTGCCCGACCTGCTCAAGCTGTCGCTGGCGCTGCTGGTGGCGGGGCGGGTTCAAAAGCAAGTGCGCTTCCTCCCCCCTGAAACGCGGCAGAGGACAGCCGCCCCCGGCGGGGATCTGCGGGAGAAGGGCGGTGGCGGCGGTGGCTAAGCAGAGCGTGAAAGCGCAGCTGCTCGCGCTGCTCGAGGCGCAGCGGGGCAGCTATCAATCCGGCGCGGCGCTGGCTGCGTGCCTTGCCGTGAGCCGGAACGCCGTTTGGAAAGCGGCGGAGCAGCTGCGCGCCGAGGGGCATGAGATCGACGCGCGCTCCGGCGAGGGCTATGCGCTGCGCCCCGAGAGCAATGTGCTCTCGCCGCAGGGCATCGCGCCCTATCTCCGAAGCGAAGCGCTGCAGCCGGAGGTGTACCCTTGCCTTAGCTCCACCAGCACGCTGCTGCGGGAGCGGGCGGAGGCGGGCGCGCCGGAGGGGACGGTCATCCTCGCGGAGCAGCAGAGCGCGGGGCGCGGGCGCCGCGCGCGCCCTTTTTTCTCCCCTCCCGGCGGGGGGATCTACATGAGCCTGCTGCTGCGGCCGAAGTTTTCGCCCGAGGAGGCGCTCTGCATCACAACGGCCGCCGCCGTCGCAGTCTCTCGGGCGGTGGAGGCGCTCTGCGGCGTGGAGACGCAGATCAAATGGGTCAATGATATCTTCGTTGGAGGGAAAAAGGTCTGCGGCATTGCCACGGAGGCGGCGGTGGATCTCGAAGGCGGCGGCCTGCGCTATGCCATCTTGGGGATCGGTCTGAACCTCTACCCCCCGGCGGGGGGCTTTCCTGAAGAACTCTCAGGGGTGGCGGGGAGCATCCTCCCCGGGGCGGCGGACGGGCAGCTGCGCCAGGCCCTCGCGGGGGAGATTTTGAGCCTCTTCTGGGAGGAGTATCCAAGGCTCACGGAGCGGCGCTATTTTGAGGACTACCACAGGCGTTGCTTCCTTCTGGGCAAGCCCGTGCGCATCCTGCGCCACGGGGGGGCGGAGGATGCCCTCGCGCTGGAGCTCACGCGGGACTTCTCCCTGCTCGTGCAGCATCCGGACGGGCGCAGGGAGGCGCTCTCCTCCGGCGAGGTGAGCGTGCGCGACTCCTCCTAAATGGCTGCGCGGCCGGAACAGAACACAGGAAATGCGGCCTGCATCTCCTGTGTTTTTGCGCTCGCTGCCGCGCGGCTTCCGGCTCTGCCTCCGCGGGATCGGCGGCCTGCGCTGCGGGGCTGGGCTGCCGCTGCGGGGCGGCGTTTTCTCATTATCTTGTGATTACGCCCTGAAATCTGAGGGGGAAGGCGAGACAATTTACACATTATTCACGAAAGCATCCTTGACTAGTCACAAGTTTCGATTATAATATAGTCAAATTCAACGGGACGTGTTCGGAAGTCCGGCGCGCAGGCGGAGCATGCGGGGCGCGGGGAGAGACTTCGCCCTGTGCGCGCGAAGAAGCAGGGGCCTCCTGCCCGCGCCGGGGATCCATATTTTTATCAAGTGATACGGAGATGATTTTTCTTTGGACAGCCGATGGAAACAACAGATACCACGCCGTCGCATGGGCTTGGATGCGTATAGCATCGTTCTAATTCTGCTTTTTCTGCTCCTCTATGCGCTGGTTCGGGTGACCCAGTGGTTGCCGCTCTTGATTCCCGGCGCCTTGCTGCTAGGCTATGGCATCTTCCGCATTTTCTCCCCGGATCGCGCGCGGCGGGAAGTGGAAAATGCGCGCTTTTTGTCCCTCGGCCAATCCTTCTTGCGCTGGCTGCGGCTGCAAAAATCGGTGATCTGCGACAAGCACCACTGCTATTTTAAGTGCCCCAACTGCGGGCAGCCCCTGCGCGTGCCCAAGGGGAAGGGAAAGATTCAGGTCAACTGCCGCGTCTGCGGCGCGCAGTTTGAGAAGAAGAGCTAGGAAAGCAAGGATGGAGAAGCGGCGTGCGAAGCGCGCCGGCGCCCCTTCCGGAGACGAAACGGCAGCGCCGGCAGCAAACGAGAGTTTGCTGCCGGCGCTTTCTTGCTGCCCGGATTCTTATTTGAGCCCCCGGAAGGTAAAGCCCGCGCCCTCCACCGCCTCCTGCAGCAGGGCGGGGTCGATCTCCTGCGTGAGGGAGAGGCGCGCGCTCTGCTCCTCAAGGCTCACCTGCACCGCCTCCACGCCGGGCAGGGCGGAGAGCGCTTTCTCCACTGAGGCGACGCAGTGCGCGCAGTTCATGCCCTCGATCTGAATCTGTGTTGTCATAGTGAATTCCTCCTCTTTGGATTCAGGCAGATGGTTCTGCCCTGGTTTGTTGCTCCTTGCGGGGAGAATCCGCATCCGCCGCAGGCGCAGCGCGTTGCTCACGACGCAGACGGAGCTTGCGCTCATCGCCGCCGCCGCCACCATGGGGTTGAGCAGGCCGAGCGCCGCGATGGGGATGCCGATGCAGTTGTAGAAGAAGGCCCAGAAGAGGTTCTGGCGGATGTTTCGCATCACGGCGCGCGAGAGGGCGATCGCCTCGGCAACGCTTCCGGGGTCGCTCTTCATGAGCACCACGTCCGCCGATTCAATGGCGACCTCCGTGCCCGCACCGATCGCCATGCCGATATCAGCACCCGCGAGGGCGGGCGCGTCGTTGATCCCGTCGCCCACCATGCACACGACATGGCCCGCCTGCTGCAGCGCCTGAATCTCTTCGAGTTTTTGGTCGGGAAAGACCTCCGCCATGACCTGTTCAATGCCCAGCTGCGCGGCGATGGCGCGGGCGGTCCTCTCGTGGTCGCCGCTGAGCAGGTGGACGGAGATGCCCGCCGCCTGCAGCTGCGAGACGGCCGCAGCGCTCTCATCGCGCAGCGGGTCTGCCAGCGCGATGATGCCCAGCAGGCGGGCGCGCTCGGCGAAGTAGAGCGGCGTTTTTCCGGCGGCGGCAAGCGAATCTTCCAGGGCGGACCAGTCCCCCTCCACGCCCGCGCGGGAGAGGATACGCCGGTTGCCGCCAAAGAGCTCCCTGCCCTCCACCGTGCCGCGCAGCCCCATGCCGGGGAGGAAGTCGAGCTCTGAAACCGGCAGGAGCGGAAGTTCTTCCTCCTGCGCGCGGCGGACAATCGGCTCCGCGAGCGGATGGCTGGAGGGGAGCTCCAACGAGGCGGCAAGCGAGAGCAGCTCCTCCCGCGTGATGCCGCCCTGCGGCAGGATGTCGGTGATGGCGGGTTCGCCCGTTGTGATCGTCCCCGTCTTGTCAAAGACCACGGCGCTCACGCTGTGCAGGCGCTCGAGAATCTCTGCGGATTTGATCAGAATGCCGCTCCCCGCGCCGCGCCCGGTGCCGACCATGATGGCCGTCGGCGTGGCAAGGCCCAGCGCGCAGGGGCAGGAGATGATGAGCACGGAGATCGCCGCCGTGAGGGTGAACTGCACGCTCTGCCCGAGGAGGAGCCAGACGAGGGCCGTGAGCAGGGCGATGCCCATCACCACGGGGACGAAAATGCCGCTGACCTTGTCGGCAAGGCGGGAGATGGGCGCTTTGGAGGCCGTCGCCTCCTCCACCAGCGCGATGATTTTAGAGAGGGTGTTGTCGGCGGCCGCCGCGCGCGCCTCCATTTCAAAATATCCGCCGCGGCTGACCGTGCCGCCGATGACCGCGCCGCCGATGTCTTTTTCTACGGGGAGGCTCTCCCCCGTGAGCATGGACTCGTCGAGCACGGCATAGCCTTTGGTGACGGTGCCGTCCACCGGCACCGCCGCCCCCGCCTTCACGGCGAGAATGTCGCCCGGCTGCACCGCTTCGAGCGGGATCTCCTGCTCCTTGCCGTCTTTGAGCAGCAGCGCTGTGCTCGGGCGCAGGGACATGAGCTTGGAGATGGCCTCGCTGGTGCGCCCCTTGGCCCTCGCTTCGAGATATTTTCCAAGGGTGATGAGGGTGAGGATCATGCCCGCCGATTCGAAGTAGAGCTGCATGGAAAAGAGGGAGATGGCCGCCGCATCCCCCGTCTCAAAGCCGTAGGCGATGCGGAGGAGGGCGTAGAGACCGTAGACCACCGCCGCCGAGGTGCCGAGGGCGACGAGGCTGTCCATATTCGGCGCGCGCCGCAGGATGCCGGCAAAGCCGCTGCGATAATAGAACCCGCCGGCGATGAGCACCGGCAGCAGCAGCAGAAACTGCGTGAGGGAGAAGAGGAAGGGGTGCCCCGCCGGCTGCAGGAGGGCGGGCAGCGGCCAGTGGAACATATGCCCCATGGCGAGGTAGAAGAGCGGCAGGGTAAAGACGAGGGAGACGAGCAGGCGGCGCTTGAGGGAGCGGGTTTCCGCCGCCGCCAAATCCGCCGCCGGCGCTGCCTCGGCCGCCTTCTCGGCCGCGCGATGCGGCGCCGCGCCGTAGCCCGCCTCCTCCACAGCGCGGATGATGTCCTCCTTCCCGAGCAGCGCCTCGTCATAGGAGAGCGAGAGGCTGTTGGTGAGCAGGTTCACCGACACGTCCGCCGCGCCCGGAAGCGAAGCGACGCTGCGCTCCACCCGCGCGGAGCAGGCCGCGCAGTGCATGCCGGAGATATCAAAGCGTTCTTTTTCCATCACAACCACCTTCCAAAACACAGGCGCCCGCCCCGCCGAATCGGCAAGTGGGAGCAAGACCCAAAGGGCGGCAGCACAGCTGCAAACGATGAATTGACAGGGGGAAAGCCCCCTGTTACTATGATAGCATATCCTGTTCTTTTCGCAAGAATGCACCATTTCGTAAGTCAGTACCCAAAAGGGTAGTATCAGCCTGTGTGAGGTGTGAGAAATGGATCCAAAACCCAATCAAAACTGCCCCGTCTCCGCGACGCTGCAGCTCATCGGCGGCAAATATAAAGCCCTGCTGCTCTGGCATTTAACCGATGGCTCCCTGCGCTTTTCGCAGCTGCAGCGGCAGGTGCCCGAGGCCACGCCCAAAATGCTCACCGCCCAGCTGCGTGAGCTTGAACGCGACGGCATGCTCTCGCGCACGGTCTACCCCGTGGTGCCGCCCAAGGTGGAATATCAACTCACGAAAAAGGGGGAGAGCCTCTTTCCCATCCTCTCGGCGATGTATCACTGGGGCGCTTCGCTCATGGAGGGCGAGGGGCGCGAACCCTCCTGCTCGATGCAACTGCCGGAGGGTGCCAAAGCGCCCGGCGCAGCCGAATAAAACACAGCGCGCCGCAAGCTCCCGCCGGGGACGCGGCGGCGGCCCCGTCCTGCGCGAAAAACAGCCCGCGAAGGGAAACTGCCAGAAAAAAGGGATTGACAGAAGCGGCTGGATTGGCTATGATAAAGATACAACAATCAAATGATGGCTTGATCGTTTGAGAAAGAAGCGGATGGATTATCTGCCCGGAAAGGGCGGGAGGGAGGAACTTGTGATGAGACAGACCGTTGCTTTGCAAAATCTTGACTGCGCCAGCTGCGCTTCGAAAATGGAGCGCGCAGTGCAGAACATACCGGGTGTTTCAAGCGTGCGGGTGAATGTGCTCAGCCAGAAGCTGACGCTGGAGACCGGGGGTGCGTATGATCATGAAGAAGTGTTGGAAGCGGCAAAGCGCGCGATGCGGAAGATCGAGCGTAAGCTCGTATTTTCGGAATAAGCGCAAGCTGTGTTTTCGGAATAAACCTAAGCTTGTATTTTCAGAATAGACCTAAGCTCGTGTGGGAAGAGGAAAACGAAGCCCTCGCCTTGCGGGGAAGAGAGGAGTGAGAGAGATGACAAACAGTGAAAAACGGCTCCTTTGGCGCATCATCGCTGCGGCGCTCTTCTTTGCGCTGGGCCTTGTCCTGTACCTGAAGGGGCTTGCAGGCCCCCCGAGTGCCCTGCTCTTTTTTACCGCTTATGTACTCGTTGGCTATGATGTGCTTTTCACGGCGCTGCGCAATCTTCGCTACGGGCAGGTCTTTGACGAAAACCTGCTCATGAGCCTCGCCACCATCGGCGCCTTTCTTCTGGGCGAATATCCCGAGGGCGTCGCGGTGATGCTGCTCTATCAGCTGGGGGAGTGGTTCCACGCCCGCGCGCTCTCCAACTCCCGCAAGTCCATCGCCGCGCTGATGGACATCCGCCCCGAGAGCGCAAACCTGCTCCTGGCGGACGGGACAGTCCGGACCGTCGCCCCCGAGGCGGTCAAGGAGGGCGATCGGATCGTCATCCGCCCCGGCGAGCGCGTCCCGCTGGACGGGGTGGTGGAAGAGGGGGCCTCCAGTCTGGATGTCTCCGCGCTGACGGGCGAGTCCCTCCCGCGCGACCTGCTCTGCGGCGAGGAGGTCTACAGCGGCAGCATCAATCAGACGGGCAGGCTCACGGTGCGCGTGCTGCGCCCCTTCTCTGAGTCAACCGTGGCAAAAATTTTGGAGCTGGTGGAAGAGGCCGCTGAGAAAAAGAGCCGCAGTGAGCGCTTCATCACCCGCTTCGCCCGCTACTACACGCCTGCGGTGGTCGGGGCGGCGCTGCTTCTGGCACTCCTGCCGCCGCTGCTCCTGGGGCAGCCCTTTGCCCTCTGGGCGGAGCGCGCGCTGATCTTCCTGATCATCTCCTGCCCCTGCGCGCTGGTGATTTCCGTGCCGCTGAGCTTTTTTGGCGGCATCGGCGGCGCGTCCAAAATGGGCATCCTCGTCAAGGGCGGCAACGATCTGGAGACCCTTGCGCGGGTGGAGCTGGTGGTCTTTGACAAGACAGGAACCCTCACGGAGGGGCGTTTCGTCCTCGCCGGGATTACACTTGCGGGCGGCAGCGTCAAAACAGCGGAAGAGCTGCTAAGCCTTGCCGCGGCGGCAGAGTCCATCTCCAACCACCCCATCGCGCAGAGCATTGTGGCGGCCTATAGAGAGCCGATTGCGCAAGCGCGCATTGCGCAGGCGGAGGAGCTGCCGGGACTTGGCATCCGCGCCCTTGTAGACGGCAGGGAGATCCTCGCGGGCAGCAAGCGGCTGATGGATCAGGCGGGGATTTCCATGCCCGCCCGTGAAACACTCGGAACGGAGATCCACCTCGCGGCGGACGGCAGTTACGCGGGCTCCCTGCGTATGGAGGACGCGGTGAAGGCGGATGCCGCCCCGGCAATTGCGCGCCTGCGGCAGGCGGGCGTGCGGCGCACGGCCATGCTCACCGGCGACGGCGTGGCGGTGGGGCAGGCGGTCGCGGCGCGGCTTGGGATTGATGAAGTGCGCGCCGAGCTGCTCCCCGCCGACAAGGTGACGCAGCTTGAGCGGCTGATGGCTGCGCAGCCGGGGGCGACGGCCTACGTGGGTGACGGGGTCAACGATGCGCCCGTGCTCGCCCGCGCGGATGTGGGCATTGCCATGGGCGGCCTTGGCTCGGACGCGGCGGTGGAGGCGGCGGACGTGGTCATCATGACCGATGAGCCCTCAAAGCTTGCCGATGCCATTCTGATCGGCCGCAAGACGCTCTCCATCGCCCGGCAGAACATCGCCTTTGCGCTGGGGGTCAAGGCGCTGGTGCTGCTCTTGGGCGCGCTGGGTTTTGCCAGTCTCTGGGCGGCGGTCTTTGCCGACGTGGGCGTCTCTGTGCTCGCCGTGCTCAACGCCATGCGCACGCTGCGGATTCGCTGAGCCGGCGGGGCGCGGAACACAGCCGCCCCGCAAGAAAATGCCCGCCGCCCCGACCATGAGAGCGCACTTTGATCAAGAGCCCTGCTTCCCACCGGGAGGCGGGGCTCTTTTGCGTTCTGCCTGGCCAGGCTTCGAGCAGAAACCCTTGGTTTCGCGCCCCGGGGGGTGGTAGTATATGGAAACCAAGGGGAACAAGAGAGCTCATTGCGGAAGGCAGGGGGCGGAGTGAACACCCGAAAGGGCAGCGCGCGCCGGCGCGCCGCATACGATGAAAGGGAGCGATGCCTGTCAAGATGAGAGAGATCAAAGCGCTCTTTGCCGGGGAGGAGATGGCGGGGCTGATCCGCCTGTCGGTCGGCTACCGCTTTGCCTGCTGCCTGCTCTCCACGCTGCTCTTTCTGCTCTCCTGGGGGCAGCCGCCCGGCATGCGGCAGCTGGTGATCGCAGCGGGAATTGCTGCGGCGAACCTGATCGGCTCCTGGTTTTATATTCAGTATGCCAGGGGGGAGATGCCCGGCGGGGCGATTGCCATGCTGAGCATTGAGACCCTAGCCTACGGGGTCTTTTTGATGTGCTCCGGCGGCCTTTTGAGCCCCTATCTCTGGTATTTCATCAGCACGCTGACCATTGCCTCGGCCTTTGCCCGCCGGCGCGGCTTTGTGGCCGCCAGCGTGCTCTGGTACCTGCTCTGCGCTCTGGCGGCGCGCATGCTCTGGCCGGCGGCGGCGGGCGCATCCTACGGCCAGGCCAATATCCTGATCGGGTTTCTGATTGTCGCGGGGGGTTTTTCCCTGCTCTTCACCTCCCTGCGCAGGCTCGAGTGCAGCCGCCGCAGCCTTCAGACGCTCAACGGGAGCCTGCGGGAGGAGACGGAGAAGAAGGAGGCGGCCATGCGCCATGTCATCGAGCTCTACGATACCGTGACGCTCTTTGGCATCTCAGAGCCCCAGTATGTGCTCGAAGCGCTCGCGCAGCTCCTCTGCCGCAGCTTTTCTGCGGAGGGCTGCCTGCTCTTCCAGAAGAAACCGCTGGAGGGCGCGCGGCATGTCTGCGCGCTGGGCATCCCGCCGGAGCATCAGGCGCAGATTCTCTCACAGGCCGCGCGGGAGCCGCCCGTGCGCCGGCAGGCGCTGCAAAGCCGCACAATTCGGGTGGGGGCGTGCAGCTACCGGCTGCGGGAATTTGCCTACGCGCCGAACGTATCGGCGGTCCTGCTGCTCCCCGCTGCGGAAGCGGGCGCGGGGGAGGAGGCGCGCTGCGGGATGGGGGAGGCCTTCTATTACGAGCTGATGGGGCTCGTGTTTGCAAAGCTCGATACGCAGGAGACGGCGCAGGAGTACATCATCGGGGAGGAGCAGCGGCGCATCGCCAGCGAAATCCACGATACGGTGCTGCAAAAGCTCTTCGGCATCGCCTGCACGCTCCATATCCTCGCGGCGGCACCCGAGACACCCGACTGGGGCGCGGCCCGGCGGCAGCTTGACGGGCTCTCCAAGTCCGTGGAGAACACGATGCGGGAGCTGCGGGAGGCCATCTATGGTTTGCAGTGGAATATGGAGACGCAGGATGCCTTTCTCCTGCGCCTGCGCAGCTATCTGGAGGAGATGGAGCGCCTGGGCGGCGGGGCGATCACGCTCACTGTGGACGAGGAGATCTGGCAGACGACGGCAGAGCAGAAGACAGCGCTCTACCGCGCGGTCTGTGAAGCGGTCAACAACGCGATCCGCCACGGGAAGGCGGCGCACATCCACGCGTCCATCCAAGTGAGCGGCAGCCACATCACCGCCTGCGTGCGTGATGACGGCATCGGCTTTGCGCCGCAGCCGCCGGGCGGGCAGGGGCAGGGGCTGAAAAATATCTACCGCATGATGCAGCTGCTGCGCGGGGAGGTCTCCATCGAGTCGCAGCGGGGGGAGGGCGCCGCGCTCTTGCTCTCCATCCCAAGGCAGGCGCGGGCACAATGACGCGCGCGGCAGCGGAAGGGTTTTAAGATGAGTAGGATGAGGTGAAGTTGAGATGATCTTAATTTTAGATGACCACCCCCTGGTCTGTCAGGGGCTCTCCGCGGTGATTCAAATGCATCGGGGGGAGGAGGCGGTGCTGCAGGCGCATACGGTTCGCGAGGCCATCGCGCTCATGGAGCGCCACGCGGTCGATTTGGCCTTTGTCGATGTCAATTTGGGGCGCGAGAGCGGTTTTGACTTCCTGCGCTGGAGCAGGGAGCACCGGGAGGAGGTAAAAACGGCGGTGATCACGGCCTCCTCAAGCCCGCGTGATTTTGCCTCTGCGCGCGACTTGGGCGTTGCGGCCTATCTGCTCAAGGATGCCTTTATTGACGAGATTACCTACGGACTCAAGGTCATAGAGCGCGGGGGGAAGTTCTACTCCGCGGGTCTTATCGATGCCAAGGGGCGGGAGGAGGCGGAAGAGGACGCGCTCTCCCTTCTGACCGAGCGGGAGAAGGATGTCCTTGCGCTGCTCGGCCTTGGCTACAGCAACGCGAAAATCAGCCAGGCGCTCTTCATCTCCGAGGGGACGGCGAAAAAACACATCAGCAATATTCTGGGGAAGCTGCAGATGGAGGGCCGGGTGGAGGCGGTGCTTCTGGCCAACCAAAACAGCGCCTGCCGCAAGCGGGCGCTCGCCTGCGGCTGCCGTCCGGAGCGGCGGGAAGGGGTGGGGAGCGCATGAGAAGAAGAAAAGGGTATGCATACCTGCTCCCCGCCTTGGCGCTGCTCCTGCTCCTCTCGCAGGGGTTCATGGGCGCGGTGTACGCAGCCTGGCAGGATCAGACCAATCTCTTCGCCCGGCTGGACACAGGCCGCTTTGCGGTCTCCTTCCTGGATGAGGAGTGCCGGGCCTACCTGATCGGGCGGGGGCAGCCGCAGCACAGGGCGCAGCCGCTCGGGCTGAGCTGCCAGCTGAGCGGCGATCGAAAGAGCATCGCCCTTACGCTGACGGACGATGACTTGGCGGCGCTGCTCGCCGGAGAAGATCAGCTGCTGCTGATCCGCTGCCCCCTCGGGGCGGATGCGGAGAGCAGCGTGACGCAGGCGGCGCCGCGCGCGGCCGATCTCTCGGGGGAGCCGGATGCGCGCATTCAAATGGAGGGCACGCCGCCCATCCTGATCGTGGCGGGGGAGCAGTACGCCCTGCCCGGCTGGGCGGATTCCATCAGAGAGAGCCTCTACTTTGATGTCTACCACGCGCTGGAGCAGAGCGGGGCAGAGATGACGGGGCTCGTCTATCTGGCGCTCGATGCGGAAAGCCGGGCCTACCTGCGCGCGGAGAAGGCGCTGCAGGTGGAGTTCTCAGAACTTCCCCCCGCGCTTGCGGCGCTGCTCTGCCCCCTTGGAGACGGTTCGCGCGGCGTTCTGCGGGGAGAGCTGCAGATCAACTATCACTGCACGCTGCCGCTTGCCGTGCAGCAGGGCAGCGGAGGGGCAGGTGAGGGAGGATGAAGCAGAGACTTGTTCGGCTTGCGATGAGCGCGGGCATCTGCCTCACGCTTCTCATCGCCGGCGCGCTGGCCTACTGGACCGAGCGGCTGGAAGCGGAGCTGAGCCTTCCGCTCCGGCAGCCCTTCACGCTGTGGGTCGAGGGCTTGGAGACGGGTTCGGAGGACGTATCCCTTGAGGAGGCGTACTTGGAAGCGCTGCCGCCGGCAGAAGCGCGCGCAGATCAGAGCCTTGCCGAAGCGGGGGAAGAGGCGGAGCGCGGCGCCGAGGGCGAACACTTCAATCCGCCGGAGGATGCGCACAGGTCCCCTGATGACGCAAGTGCGCCGGGAGAAGCAGAGGCGGAAGACTCTGCCGGCGGGGCACTTCCAAGCCCTGCCGTGCCTGCCTTTGAGCGCACATCCCCCGCCGCGCCCGGCGGCGAAGCGGACTGAGCGCAGGCGTATGAGAGAAAGAAGTGAGATGCAGCAGCCTGCGGGGGGGCAAACCCGCAGCATTGCCGGGGCGCTGCTGCTCTTCTGGCTTGGCAGCACGCTGCTGCCGCGGTTCGCGGCCCGGCTGGGCCTTCCCCCCGCCCCGCTTGACGGCCTGCTTGCCCCCCTCTTGAGTCTCCTGTTGCTGCTGGGCCTGTGCTTCCTCTTCCCGCGGTTGCATCTGCCGGGGCACATGCACTGGCAGGGGCAATTTTTGGGCTATGCCCTTGCGGGCGCTGCCATCGCCATCGCGCTGGGATACGGCGCCGGCTTTCTCCAGGGCAGTGTCATGGCAAGCCCCTATGACCGCTCCCCCCTAGGGATTCTCATCAATGTTTGGAAGCTGCTGCCCGCCCTGCTGGCCCGTGAATACCTGCGTGCCTTTGCCATCGGGAGCGCCTATCAGGAGGCGCGCCATCCCCGGGCGCTTTTGCTGCTGATCACCCTGCTCCTGAGCTTGGGGGAGATGAAGCTGCAAAAGATCGCCTTTTTGGCGGACGAGCAGTCCCTCTTTATCTATCTCGCGCAGGATGTCCTGCCCGCCGTGGCGCAGAGCGCGCTGCTCTCCCACTTGGTCTTATACGGCGGCGGGGCCGCCGGGAGCGCCTATGCCATCACCCTCTCCCTCTTCCCGCGCCTCTTCCCCTTCCTCCCCTCCCTGCCTTGGCTGGCGGATGCGGCCCTTGGCCTGAGCGTTCCCGCCGTCATGCTGCTCTTCCTGCGCGCGCGCGCGCAGGCGCTCTGCAAGCGGCGCAAGAGCAGGCAGGGCGGCGGGGGCGTGCTTGGCTTTTCGCTCACGCTGCTCATTTCCGTGCTCCTGGTCTGGTTCACCGTCGGCGTCTTTCCGCTCTACCCCTCCGTGGTGCTCACGGGGAGCATGGAGCCGGAGATCCGCCCGGGCGACCTGCTTCTTGTGCGCAGTTTCGGGCGGGAGGAGGAGATCTACGCGCTCGAGGCCGGCGATGTGGTCGGTTTTCGCCGGGGGGAGATCATCATCACCCACCGGATCATGGAAGTGTGCTGCGACGAGTACGGCAACCTCTCCTTTGTGACCAAGGGGGACAACAACGCCTCGGCCGATGTGGGGACGGTGGCGCCCAATGAGCTCACGGGGAAAGTCATGCGGAGCATCCCGAAGATCGGGCTGCCGCTTGTGTGGATGAGGGGCGGAGAATCCGTCCCGGAAGGAGTGCAAGACGAAGTATATGAAGGAAGCTAAGCAAGTTCAAATCCCGGTATTTGGCGCCCCCGCCGCAGAGGGGCGGCAGCGGCGCCTGCGGATGCGCCCCAAGCGCCGCCGCGCAGCGCTGCTCCTCTGCGCCCTGCTGTTCCTGCTCTCACTGGCCTATTGCATCAAAACCATCCTGCCCCGGGAGGAGAGCGTTCAGACTGCGCGCTTCTCCTACACGGCCTCGGCAGAGGTGAAGGATTGGGCACGGCTCAGGCCAAATGAGCTCTATCCCGAGGGCCTGCTTGAGGAGGGGCGCCTGATCCCCGACAAACTCCTTGACGCGCTGGAGTTTGAGTTTCACCTCCTCTGGGAGGGGGATGGCACGGCGGAAATCAGCGGCCACTATGAACTGAGCGCCCACTTGCAGGGCTATCAGGCGGAGGGGGAGGCGAGAAACATTGTCTACGAGCGCAGGGAGCTGCTCGCGCAGGGGGAGATCCCCCAGCAGAGCCCGCAGCGGGCGGAAGTGCGCGTCCCGCTTCGTCTTTCGCCGGCGGACTACATCAGCTTCTTCAGTCAGGCGGAGCTGCTCATCGACTCGCGCCCCGCAAAGGAGATCGAGCTGCGCTTTGAGGGACGGGTCACTGCGCAGAGTGCGCACGGCAGGGTGGAGACCCCCTTCTCCCAGACGGTGCGCATCCCGCTTGGGAGCAACCTCTACCGGCTGACGAAAAGCGAGGCGATGCGCAGCAGCGACGGCATCTACGAGACGGAACACGTCACAAGAACAGCCACAACGAAGGAGGTCATCGTCGCCGTGCTGCCGGCGCTGCTTCTGCTCCTGGCGCTGCTGCTTCTGCGCTTCTCCGTCGGGCATCTGAGCGCGGAGGAGGAACTGCGCCTGCAGATTGCACAGATCCGGCAGAAATACGGAAGCCGCATGGTGCGGGTGCAGGAGCCGCCGGAGTTCGAGGGGAGAAGTGATGTGGAGCTCCAGGGCATCTTCGATCTGGTGAAGATGGCCGACGAGGCCGGCAGGCCGATCTGCTACTGCCCGGCGCAGGACGGAAGGCCCCGAAACGGCCTGTACTACGTTCAGGATGCGAATCTGCGCTATGTCTGGCGGCTGCCCCCGCCGCCTTAGGGCGCGCTTCTGCGGCTGCCTCGCCCGCGTCTACGCCCAAAGGAGTAGGGCAGGGGAACCGAAAGGGGGAGTGTGCTGCTCCCTTTGGGGATGAAAGAGTAGACGAGAGTGCGTTTCGCCCGCCGGGCGCGCGCCCTATACTAAAGAGCAGAGAGCAAGATCAGATCAGACAACACGAAAAAGGAGAGTATTTACTATGAAAAGAAAGTCAATTCTATGCACCGTCCTCGTCTTTTCCATGATCCTCATGGGAACGGCATACGCCTACTGGACGGACGACCTCAAACTCACGACCAAGGCGAGCACGGGGGATATGGACGTCACCTTCATTGACCTTGGCCTCTATGCACACTATGCGGAGAAATACGGCTGGTCCATCATCGACGGCGTGGGTGAAAACGGCTATGTCGCCGGCAGCTTCTTCGACCGCGGCACAAACTACAACCAGATCGCAAAGAGCGGCTCCATTCAGGCCTACTACGACCGCGCGGAGACCTACAACAATGTCAACTTTGACGCGCAGCTCGTGGACGCGAGCCCCATCACCGGCATTGCCGGCCCCTACAACGGCGCCAATACCAACGGCAGCGATGAGATTGTGCTCACCGTGAACAACATGTATCCGGGCTATGCGCAGGCCTTCCGCACGGACATTGCAAACGTCGGCACTCTGGCGGCAAAGCTGAGCGCAATCAAGTTTGATGTCGCAGGCGTGGCCGGTGTGGACGGAAAAGAGGCGCTGAGCGATGCGTATCTCAACTCCCTCGGCCTTGCCCTCTACATCCAGAGGGAATATCAGAACGATGAGGACAATGTGGACACCTTTAAGCTCGCCGCTGCCCTTGTCGACGCGGGCGTGATCAGCGCGGCGGACTGCTTTAGACTGGGCGATGTCGATTTCGTCCGCCTGGGCGCGCTGCCCGAGAGCTTCCTGGAAGGTCTGATCAACAACACCCTGATCACCTATCCCGATGACAACCGCATGGACCTCTTCCTCGCCATCGCGATGGATCCGGACGAAGCGGGCCTCTACACCTCGGGTCTTGCGGCGGAGAGAAGCGACGTTGCCGACGCAAACACGCAGAACAAGGCGCTCGAGCTGACCCTCAACTTCCTCTGGGATCAGTTCAACGTGGGCGTGCCGGCAGAGGTTCCCGCAAACATCCTCCAGAGCCAGAACCTGAGCCCCTGACGCGGGCCCCATGCCTGCGCAAGTGAAGGAATCCCAATACGATTCCCCATTGCAGCGGAAACGCGGTTCGGAACAATCCGAGCCGCGTTTCTCTCTGCGTGCGAGGGCATCTCAGCGGAACGCCCCCTGCGGCGGCAGAGCGAAAGGGGCAAGAAAAAACGGCGGGAGAATGGAACTGGGCGCGGCCTTGTGCTATAATCGGGGAAATGAAACAAGGTTGGGATGGCATGAGGAAGAGAAGACACCGCCTGACGGCGCTGCTGCTTGTGCTGCTGCTTCTCCTTGGCACGGCGGCCTGCCGCCCGCCCGCGCCGGAAGAGGGCTGGAAAATCGCTGAAAGTGGGGAAGCGCTGCATGCGGCGCTTCTGCACAGTTTGCGGCCTGCGCCGCCGCGCCTCTCTGCCATTGCGCTCACACCGCCGGATATGGCAGCGCTGGAGGCGGCGCTGGGCGCGGAGCGGGAGGCACTGCGCCGCGCGCACTCCTTCGGCGGCAGCCTTGCGCCCATGATGCGTGCCAAGCGCCTGCTGGACGAATTTGATACGAACTATGTGCTCTCAGAGCTCTATTACAATCTCGACCGCTCGGACGAGGCAGCCTTGGCGCGGCTGCAGGCCTATCAGGAGCACTATGGGCAGAGCCTGCTCTGGTGGGATGAGATCGACAGGCTGGTCAAACAAAGCGCGCATGAGGCGCGGCTGCGCCCCCTTTGGAATCCCATGGAGCAGCCCCCCTTCCAGCAGAGTACGCGCCCCGTCTACGCCGCGCATCTGGAGGGGCGCATCTGGGAAATCGCCGCTGCGGCGGAGACGCTTCTGGAGGAGGAGACGGTCTCCTACCTTGGGAAGCGGTTGGATCTGAGCGGCTGTTTTGACCAGGAGGACTGGGAGGCGGCCTGCGCCGCCTGGCTCGAGGCGCATGGGCAGACGCTCCTTGCGCACTATACCGAGCTGGTCGCGCTGCGGGGGGAGCTGGCGCGGGACTGCTACGGGGCCGCGCGCTTTTCCGACTACATCTTCCGGGAATATGGCTGGGAATACAGCCCCGAGATGGCGGAAACCCTCGCGGAGGGCCTGATCGAGCACCTGCTGCCGCTCGACCAGGCGCTCACAAGGCACGGCTATTGGGACGAACTGTATGGCGGGGAGCTGAAGTTTGCGCGCTTTCTCTCCCGCGCCCGGCCCGTGCTTGAAGAGATGGACGCGCGCATGGCGCAGGCCTTTGACCTGCTGCTCGGCTATGAGCTCTGGCTGCACGAGGGCACGCCCGACAGCTATGAGCGGCCCTATGCGACCTATCTGCCGCTCTACCATGTCGCGGTGATCCTCTGCCCCTACGATCAGACGCGCAGGAGCATCCTCAATTTCAGCCATGAGTTTGGCCATTTCTATGAGTACTACCGCTCTCTGGATACCTACAGCCGGCAAAACGACCTCTCGGAGCTGCACGCGCAGGCCATGACCCTGCTCTTCTGCGAGGTCTATGCGCAGCGCTACGGGGAGCCGCTGATCGCAAGCCTCGCCCTGGTCGACCTGGTGGACAGCCTCGTCTACCAATCCTTCAACTGCGCCATTGAGCTTGCGGTCTACGCGCTGCCGGAGGAGGAGATTGACAGCGCGCAGATCCTCGCCATCGGGCGGGAGGTCTCCGCGCGCTTTGGCTATGACGGTGGGCAGGAGGCGCTGGAGAACTACCAGTGGCTGCTCGATGCGGAGCTCTTCACCGCGCCCTTTGCGCCCTTTTCCTACGTCAGCTCCGCGGCGGCGGCGCTGGAGCTCTGGGAGATCGCGCAGGAGGATCTGCCCCGCGCGCTCACGCTCTATGACCAGCTCGTGTGCCATGCGCAGGTGGAGGATCTGATGGGAAATCTGCGCCTGGCCGGTCTGCGCAGCCCCTTTGCCGCGGACTTTGCGCAGCAGGCCGCCGCGCGGCTGGAGCGCTACTTCTTCGGCGAGGCGGCAGCCTGAGGGAAAAACAAACCCCCGCTCTCTCCTTAGCCTGCGGAAAGAGCGGGGGTTTTATTGTTCAAAAGCGGGCAGAATCAAGGCATGTCCTGCACAGCCGCGCGAAGCTTTAGCGGCAGTGCACCTTGCACTCGAGGGTGAGCGTGCCGTTGATGGTGGCGGCGACCTTCGTGGAGCCGGCGCTGACCCACTTGACAAGGCCCGATTCTGAGATGGAGGCGACGTTCGGGTTTTCGCTCGACCAGACGATTTCCGGCGGGGTCCCCTCGATGTTGAGCACCTTCATCTGGACTGAGGGGTCGGAGGAGCGCAGGGTGAAGTCATCCTTATTGAGTTTGAGGTTCTCTAAAATCGTCGTCTCGTCCCAGACGCAGTGGACGGTGCAGCTTGCCGTCAGGCCGCTGCTGTGGGTGACGGTCACAAGGGCGGTTCCGTTTGAAACAGCGGTGAGCCGCCCCTCTTCCGAGACGGTCACAACAGAGGGGTTCTCGCTGCTCCAGCGCAGGGTGCCCACCTCCTCAAGCGGCTCGTAATTTGGGATGAGCTGCTTGCTTGCGCCCGGCGCGGTGAGCGTGGCCTCGGTCTGGGTCAAGCTCAGGCGCGGGGCGGCGGGGTCGCCCGTGTTCTCCCCCTGCGGGTCGGGATCGACCACGCTGCCCTGCGAGCGGTTTTCCAGAATCGTTTGAACCAAGGGCACCGCCTTGGTCGCGATGATGTAGACGGCGGCGGCGATGATGAGCAGCGAGAGGAGCAGGAGCAGCGTTCTGGCGGCGCCCCGCCCGCCGGAGCCCTTGCCGCCGCGCTTGGGGGCGGGCTTGGAAGCGCCCCCGGCGGGGGGGTTGGATGGCTTTTTCCCCCGCCCTGCCAAGCGCTTGCCGCCGGCCGCACCGGGCGCCGGTGTCGGGATGGAAGAGGTCTCATCCTCGAGCTCAGGCGTGAAGTCAATGTCAAGATCCAAGCTGAAATCCTCAGGCAGATCGGTAGAAACGGGGGAGGGATTGGGCGCACTGGGCCGCAGAGTGCCCTGCGGCGGATCGTAGAGCTCCGGCCCCTGGATGTCGATGCCGCTGCGGGTGTTCTCATTCGTATCCGCGCAGAAAGGACAGCGCTTGTAGGTGGTGGAATACTCCTCGTTGCAGTGTTTGCACAGAACGGTTTGCTTAAAGCGCTGGGTTTTGTCCATGTCTTCCATGCAAGGTTTCCTCCTTTGTGATGGACTGCCCTCCGGGCCGCCTGGCAAGCAATCAGGCGGAGGGCTTTGCCGCCCGAATGCGGCGGGGGCCGGCGCACGCGCGCGGCCACTTGTGCCCGCGCGACCCGGCTATCATAACCTTCATCCTAACATTTTTGCGGAGAAAGGTCAACCAGAGCAGTAAAATTCAAGCTTTTTTTCCGCACAGGAAGGCGCGCGGGCGGGGGAGGAACGCCCTCAGATGACAGCGTTTTTAGGACAAATGACCGGGCGGAAGCCGCGCCCCCCGCTTGACCGCTCCGCCGCTTTCCTATAAAATGGAGCTGAACTTTAAATTAGGGCTAAGCTTGCCCCGCGCCTAGGGCATCTCAACGTCCCCTTCCGGGAAGCGCTGGCGCAGGCGGCGCAGCTGCTCTGCCCCGCGGCAGGAGAGGCCCGTGTAGTGCCCGCTTTTTGCATCGACAATGGAGCCGATGATATGCTGCATGCCCAGATACTGCCCCAGCGGCGCCAGCAGACACTCGGGCGCGGCAGAGAGGATCACATCCCCCGCGCGCCGCCGGATGAGAAAGTCCTTTTTGAAGCGGCGCAGCCGCCTGCGGCTCCAGAAGGCGCCCAGCCGCGCGTCAAGATCCTCCACGCTCTCCAGATAGCGGTAAAAGGCCTCCCAAAGCCCCGTTTGGCTCAGGGAACCGAGGAGATAGCGCAGCGCAAAGCGCAGCTGCCGCGGCAGATGGCGCAGCAATCCCGGCTGGCGCAGCAGGCAGAAGAGATAAAATTCCCGCTCAAGATTGCCGCGGTATATGCGGCGGTTGAACTGATAGACTCGCATCGCGCCCCCTTTCTGCAGGGAAAGCCCCCTGCGGAGGAAAAAGACACCGCCCCGCCGCGCGGGCTCGCGGCGCTCCTGTGCAGAGTCTGCCCAGAAAAACGAAACGCAACCGCGGAGAGCGGAGCGGACATCGGAGGTCTTGGAAGAGATGAAGAAAGAGAAGATGGAGCGCCTGCGCGCTCTGCTGCGCCGGGGCGGCATGTATGCCCCGGAGATCGACATTCTTACCCTGTGCAATGCGATCCTCGCGCAGCTGCGCATCAGCAGCTACGGCGGGGAGAGCAGTGTGGCGCTGCTGCCGACGAATCTGCCCGCAACAGCTCCCCCTTCAAAGGGGGAGCCGCTTGCCCTCGTCCTCATAGACCGCAGGATGCTGCGCTGCGCCCTGGCGGAGTTTGGCGAGGGGGGCAGCTCCCTCACGATGGGGGAGACGTTTGAAACGCCGGGCGCGCACTATCCCGCCACGCTTGCGGAGCTGATGTTCGCCGCGGCAGAGCTTGCGGAACCCCTGCTGGCGCGGGCGAAGGGGCTCTACCTCGTGCTGGATCTGCCCCTGCTGGCGCTGCCGGAGGGGGATGCCGCTCTCTGCGCCCTGCCGCCCTCGCTGCAGCTGCACGATTGGGAGGGGCGGGCGATTCTGCCGCTCCTGCGGGCGGAGCTTGCGGCGCGGGGCTTTGCGGAGCACTCCGCCGGTGTGGGGAGTCTCGTCTCTGCCGCGCTGCTCGCGGGGCTTGCAGCGGAGCGGGACAAGGGCAGGCATCTCGCGCTCCACTGGGGGGAGGGGCTGCGCGCCGCCTTCGCCGCGCCCAAGAGCGCCGTGGTGAAACTCAAAAGCGGGGAGAAGAGCCTGCTGGTGTTTGAGGCGGGGCTTGGCGGCTTTTCCGGCGTGCCCTTCGGGCGGGCAGACCTCGCCGCAGACAGGGATTCCGCCCGGCCCGGCTGCGAGTTGCTTGAGAAGATGCTCTCCACAGAGCAGCTGGGGGAGCAGTTCCGCTTTACCATCATCCAGGCGGTGGAGGAGCGGCTTTTGACCTTCATGTGCGGCAGGGATTTCCTCTCGCTGCGCAAACTCTCCCTCTCCGCGCTGCTGCAGTTTCTCACAGAGCCGGTGGGAGAGGGGAAAATCGCGGGTTTTTGCAGCTACGACACAGAGGATAGGGAAGTGGCGCTCGCCGTGGCAAACGCGGTGGCCGACCGGGCGGCGCGGCTGGCCGCTGCGGGGCTGTTGGCGACCGCCCTCCTTATCGGCGCGGGGAGGGGTGCGCACATGCCCGCGCGCATCTCCCTCTCCGGCCGCGCGCTGGACGCGCCCATCCTGCGGCGGAAGTTTTTGGAACAGCTCGGCGCTGCAGGGCGGGAGATGGGGCTGAACCTGCGCATCCTGGAGCAGGAGGACGCAGCTCTCTGCGGCGCGGCTGCGGCGGCCCTGCTGAGCAAGGGATAGATGTACTTGCGCTGCAGCGGTGTTGAGAGAGGCCGTAAGAGCGAGAGGGCAGTGCCCCCCTCGCTTTTTTCGCTCCCGGGCCATCTGGGCGATCGATCCGGGAAGGTATAAATTGTCTGGGGGGAGGCCATACTGAAGGGAGAAGAAACAACGCGAAAGAGAAGGTGTGTGTATGCAGGTTCGTGACATTATGAATTCGAATGTGGTGAGCATCTCGCCCGATGAGAGCGCCGCCCTTGCCGCGCGGCTGATCGCCCGGCACAACATCGGGGCGCTCCCCGTCTGCTCGGACGCGGGGATTCTGCGCGGCGTGGTCACCGACCGGGACATCGTTCTGCGCTGCATTGCGCCGGAGAAAGACCCTGCGGAGACGCCTGTGGAGCGCATCATGTCGCGCAGCTTGATCCAGATTTCCCCCGAGGACGACATCCGAAATGCCGCGCACCTGATGTCAAAAGAGCAGGTGAGGCGCCTGCCCGTGGTGGAAGCGGGCAAGCTCGTCGGCATGGTCTCGCTGGGCGATCTGGCTGCCTCCCGCCAATACGAGATGGAGATTTCCCAGGCGCTCACGGAGATCTCCACGAATATTCGCAGGCTCTAAGGCGGGGCGGCGGGATGCATGCCGCCCCGCCGGAAAAGACAACCCCCCTCCCCGGCAGACCGCAGCAATTGCGGTCTGCTGTTTTTTTGACGCTGCTCTTTGATGGCAGGCACTCGGGGAAAATCGTGGCGAAAGGCTGTGCATCCCTCGCCCTCAGAGCGCCTCCACCAGAAGCTGGAGCTGGCGCGCGTGGCGGCGGCTCAAATCCGCGCCGTCCATCAGGATGTCGCATAAGTACTCCTCCGTGCAGCGCTCTGCCGCGCTGCGATAGAGCGCCTCGTCCTGCAGCTCCACGTGGAAGCGCTCGCGCAGCGCAGAGAGATAGGGCGGCAGCTGGGGCTCCTCCCCCCGGCTGGGCCAATAGCGCCGCCCGGAAGAGAGGAAATAGGCCGAGGCAAGGCGCTTGGCGCAGGACCAGCAGTCCGTTGCCATCTTTTCAAAGAGCTCCGCGAGATCCCGCTCGGCGCTCCAGGCCAGCTTGCGGTAATACTGCCAGGCCAGAACCTCCCGGCGGATCAGGGCGGGAAAGGGATCCTCTGCCTGCGCCGAAACTTGCCCCTGCGCGCCCGCGCCCTGCGCCGGATTGGGCTCGGGCGTCCTGTAAGGAAGCGGCTGCGCGGGGGGTGGATTTGCAGCGGACGCCCGGAAACCTTCGCGCGGCGCGGGTGCGGCGCTTTCCGCCGCTTCGGCGGGCGCTGCCCGCTCGCTCTCCCGGGAGGCGGGCGGTTCCGCCCCCGGAAGGGCGCTGCGCTCCGCCTCCGCCACAAGAAGGGCCTGCTCCTCCGGAAGGATTTGTTGCTCCAGAAGGAGCGCTTCCTCTGAAAGGAGCGCATCGGGCAGGGGCTCATAGATTGTCAGCGGGAGAAACTCGGGGTAGACATCTGCGTCAAAAAATTCCTCCGGAAAATAGGCGCCCGGGCGCAGGAAGATGATATCGATCTGGCGCATGTCCGCCCGCTCCTCTTCCAGGGAGGAGAGGGCCAGCGCATCCTCCTCGCTCATCTGCTGCGGCGGTCCCGGCTGGGGCTGCTCCAGCGCGGTTTGCAGCGCTCTGGGCTGGGGCTGCACTTGCTCCAGCTCCGGCTGCACTTGCTCCAGCTTCGGCTGCACTTGCTCCGGCTCCGGCTGCACTTGCTCCAGCTCCGGCTGCACTTGCTCCAGCTCCGGCTGGGGCTGTACGGGCTCTGCCGCGGTTTGCAGGGACTCCGGCTGGGGCTGTATGAGCGCTGCTGCGCTTTGCAGGGGCTCCGGTTGGGGCTGTGGGGGCTCTGCTGCGCTTTGCAGGGGCCCCGGCTGCCGCGTTGGCGCGCCTTGCAGGGGCTTCCGGATCTCTTTGCGGCCGACGGGCGTGACGACGATGGGGCTGCCCCTCTGTTTCCAAACCCCTTGTAAAGCCTCCCCGGCGGGCGCAGCTTGCAAGGGGGTATTCTGTTTCGTATCCATATACGTCCCTCCTCAAATGAATTTACAATATTATATGCGGGAATATTCCACATAGTTTTGCAAGGCTTCCGCCGGGGGGCAAGCGCGCCTGCTTTCTGCCGCTTTCGAAACACTCTGACAGGGGATCAAAAAGCAATTTGTGTTTTTATGCGGAGAAAAATTAGATTTTTTTCTTTCTCTCACGAATATTCTTGACAGTTCTGAAATGGTGAACTAAAATAGAGTATCAGCTAATGTAAAATGGAAACGCGATGATTGGGGCAAAAAACGCCGCAATCCGCGCCCATTTCAGAGTGCGATCCCCTTTTGCGCAGGTGTGGACTCAATCGATCACGCCCTTGAAGCTGCGTCCGGGCGAAAGGCGGCATCGTGACCTTAGACTGCATAATATTCAGAAACGGAGGTGTGTCCCGACCATATGGAGTATATCCTTGTTGGTGTGGCAGCTGTCGTTGTCACACTTTTGATAGCCTTTCCCCTGGGCATCCGCTACCGCAAAAACGTTGCGGAGAAGGAGATCTCAAGCGCGGAGGAAGAGGCCAGAAGAGTTATTAACGAAGCGATTAAAAGCGCAGAGAGCAAAAAACGAGAGGCTCTGGTAGAGGCAAAGGAAGAAATTCTCTCTGCCCGGGCAGAGCACGACAAAGAAGTCAAGGAGCGGCGCGCCGACCTGCAAAAGCAGGAGCGCAGACTCCAGCAGAAAGAAGAAAATCTGGACGCAAAAATCGAGAACATGGAAAAGCGCGAAGAGGCGCACAGCGCGAAAACCCTGCAGTTGGAGGAATCCCGCAAGAAGGTGGACGAGCTGATGGCGCAGCAGACAGCAGAGCTTGAGCGCATTTCCGCCCTGACAGCGGAGGAAGCAAAGGATTATTTGATTTCAAAGCTGGAGGAAGAGGTCACCCATGAGGCGGCCATGAAGATCAAAGAGATTGAAGCGCAGTATAAGGAAGAGGCGGACGGGCGCGCAAGAGAGATCATCGGCCTTGCCATCCAGCGCTGCGCCGCAGACCACGTGGCAGAGGTGACGGTCTCTGTGGTGCCCCTGCCAAATGACGAGATGAAGGGCCGCATCATCGGGCGCGAGGGCCGCAACATCCGCACGCTGGAGACGCTCACGGGCGTGGACTTGATCATCGACGACACCCCGGAAGCGATTACCGTCTCCTGTTTTGACCCCGTTCGCCGCGAGATTGCAAGGCTGGCACTGGAAAAGCTGATTCTCGACGGGCGCATCCACCCGGCCCGCATTGAGGAGATGGTGGAGAGCGCGAAGCGGGAAGTGGACGCGATCATCAAATCCGAGGGCGAGCGCGCGGTGCTTGAGACCAACGTCATGGGCATCCATCCCGAGCTCATCAAGCTGCTCGGCCGCATGAAATATCGCACGAGCTACGGGCAAAACGTGCTCAACCACTCGATTGAAGTGGCGCATCTCGCGGGGCTCATGGCCGCAGAGATCGGGGCGGACATCACCCTTGCAAAGCGCGCGGGCCTGCTCCATGACCTTGGAAAGTCGATCGACCATGAGGTGGAGGGCTCGCACGTGACCATCGGCGTGGAGCTTGCACGAAAGTACAAGGAAAATAAGGACGTGATCCACGCCATCCACGCGCACCATGGCGATGTGGAACCGCAGACGGTGATCGCCTGTCTGGTGCAGGCGGCGGATGCCATCTCCGCCGCAAGACCCGGCGCAAGGCGCGAAAACCTCGAAAACTACATCAAGCGACTGGAGAAGCTCGAGGAGCTGACCTCCTCCTTCCACGGGGTGGAAAAGACCTATGCGATTCAGGCCGGGCGTGAGATTCGCATCATCATCAAACCTGAGCTGGTCAGTGAGGATGAGATGATCCTCCTTGCCCGGGACATTGCGAAAAAGATTGAAGATGAGCTGGAATATCCGGGACAGATCAAAGTGCATCTTCTGCGTGAAGTCAAAGCAATTGAATATGCAAAGTAAAAAGATTGGAGCCGCAAGGCTCCAATCTTTTTTTGCTGCGCCGGCCGCTGTGGGGTGTGCGCGGAGGCGTGCGGCGGCAAAGCCGGCGGGAAGGGTGCCTGTGCCGGCTTTGGATTTCTGATGGGGATCCGCTCTGGCGCGCTGCCCCGCGGCGCTTCCGCTGCGCCTGCGACGGAGAAAGAAAGGACGGGCTTGCCACACATGTTCCAGAGCGGGGGCACATATTCTCTCATCAAGGGAAAGCCGCGCAGGGCGGATCGGAAGAAGGGTATCTTGCATTCTTCCGCTTGCTTGGCCCGTCCGTGAGCGGCAGGCGCCCGGGACAGTTTGCTCACATCAAAGCCCGGCGGAGAAGCGCTCCGCCGGGCAAGAAGGGCATCCGCGCCGCGCGCCGGATGGAAAAACGATGCAGGAGTTTGCAAGATGCGCTCCGTTTCCAACGCGCTGTGTGAACGGAGACGTGAAGAGGAGGAAGCTTTGATGAAATGGATCGTGTTACGGCACAAGCGGCTGACAGCCGTTCTGGGGCTTGCGGCATTTTTGGCCCTGATCGCCTTTGTGAACCACCCGGCGTTTGTAGGTGCATCAGGAAATACCCGGCAATTGCCCATCTACTGCGTCGAAAAGGACTACAAGGTCTGTGCGCTGTCCTTCGACGCAGCCTGGGCGGATAGATGACTGCGGACATTGCGGGGGAAGGCTTTCGCGATTGCGCGCTGCAGGGCCTCCTTGCTCAGGCGCTCTGCTCGTCTAAAAACGCCTGGAAGGCGGGGGTCAGCTCCGCCGGGATATCACTGTAGTCTGCGGAAAAGCGGAACCAGTCACCCAGCGCGCGCGGAACCTCGACGATCAGCGCAAGGCCGGTGGGGGAGAGATAAAATTGCGCTCCGACCGTCTGGGAGTCGAGAAGTGCCGCCAGGAGATCCATATCCAGCACGTTTCCGCCCTCCAGGAAGGAGGCATCCGGCTGGAAGGTGCCATCGAGGATCAACGCGGGAAGATTGGCCGGTGTTTCCACAATGCTCTCGATGCTCAGCTGCTCCCCGCTGCTCAGGTCATACAGGAGCGTGTCTGTGTAGAGCGTGGGGTGGGCATCCCCCCTGTGGTAGGATTCTGAATAGAGCGCAACGGAGAGGAAGCGGTCGTGGAGGATGTTGCACTCATAGCTGGTCTCCAGCGAGCTGTCCTCCAGCTCGTCCTCCTGATAGTAGGAGAGGGCCAGCGCGTGAATGGCATCGTTGATCGCGCGCTCCATGGCGGGATGTTCCGGCGCGTGCAAGACGGGGTATTCCATGCGCAGCCCGAAGGCCTCGTCTGCTGCGACGGCGTCAAGCCGCGCGCTGCTGATGGAAAAACCTGCGCTCTCCTCCGGCTCACTGTTGTCTGGCGGCGCTGTCTGTGTTTCACAGGCGGAGAAAAACGCGAGGAAAACAAGCAGGCTTAAAAGGAAGGGGATACGGTGTTTGATGTTCATAGGGTATGCTCCCATCTTGATAGATTTGATTTCATATCGCCGGGTTAGAATGATTATAGCAAAAAAAGCTGCGGGATCCTATGCTCTTTTTAAAAAAATCTGCTGCGGAGGGGATCAATTTTGATTCCCTCACCTGCATCCGTGCTTGCGCTGAAGTCCGAAGAAGCTGTAACGGATAGGAAAGAAAGGGGCACGCCGCGGGCGGGGGGCAAGCGCTCTTCGCTGCCGCGGAAGAGGGGATGTGTCCATCCTCCTTCACCATCTCCTGCAATGGGGAATAGAATGGCGTACTGCAGCAGAAGCCTTTTGCTGCGGCGCGCGCCCCTGTCCGCATGGGGGCAAGTGCCGCCGCTCTGCGCCTGCTGCAAGCTCAACGAGTTCCTGGGGCTGAAGGTGCGGGTGCTGCTCATAGGGATTTGACTATCATTGCAGAAGCGGATGTGAGCCTATGAGCCTTTCCTTCCTATCGCTGGCGGAGGCGCTGCTGATCGCCGTTGCGCTCTCAACGGATGCCTTTGTCTCCAGCTTCGCCTACGGGGCGGGCAAAATCAAGATCCCCATCGCCTCCGCCTGGGTGATCACCTTCATTTGCAGCGGCACGCTGGCCGCCGCGCTCCTCTTTGGCGGGGCAATGCGTACATGGATCCCCGGCAGCGTGACAGCGGGCATCTGTTTTCTGCTGCTCTGCACCCTCGGCTGCATCAAGATGTTCGAGAGTGCGCTCAAGGCGCTGATCCGGCGGCACAATGCCTTTGAGAAAAAAATTCGCTTTTCTCTGCTGCAGCTGAGTTTTGTCCTAAAAGTCTACGCAAACCCCGAAGAGGCGGATCGAGACCGCTCGCGCACGCTCTTCCCGGGGGAAGCGGCCTACCTCGCCCTTGCGCTTTCGCTCGACGGGCTTGCGGTCGGTTTCGGCGCGGGCATCCGCGAGAGCTCCCCCCTGATGATCATCCTTTTTTCCCTGCTGCTCAGCTTCCTCTCTGTGCTCCTTGGCGCCCGCCTTGGCGGAGGGCTTGCAGAGAGAAAAAGCCTTGATCTCGGCTGGCTTGGGGGCATTCTGCTCATCGCATTGGCCTTTTTAAAGTTGCTCTGATCTGCCGCCGGGCTGCTCTGATTCTCCGCGCGGCGGCGAAGGAGAGCCGCGGGGATCATGAAACAGAAAAGCGGCATAGCCTGTTGGCTATGCCGCTTTTGGATGGCTTGGGGATGGATCAGACCTTGTGCTCTGTGTGCAGCAGCTTATGCGCACGGTGGGAGCCGGGCTTCTCCATGTAGTTCTCGTAGAGCGCCGCAACGTCCGGGTTCTCGTGGGAGAAGCGGATGGGTGCATTTTGGTCGATAAAGCGCAGGTTTTCGCCGCGGACACCGGCAAGCTCTTCGCCCTCCCAGATGGGCTGGCCGCCGCCGCCGCCACAGCCGCCGGGGCAGGCCATGATCTCGACAAAGTCGTACTTCACTCTGCCGGCGCGCAGGTCTTCAATCAGGTCGCGGGTGCTCTGCAGGCCGCTTGTCACCGCAACGGTGAGGGGCGTGCCATTGAGGTCAAAGGTGCTCACTCTGCGCCCCTCAAGACCGCGCACTTCCTGGAATGCGTCCACAGGCGGGTTCTTGCCAACGGTCAGCGCGTAGGCAGAGCGGAGCGCTGCCTCCATGACGCCGCCGGTGGTGCCGAAGATAACCGCGGCGCCCGTGCCGCTGCCCAGGGGGGAGTCGAGCGGCTCTTCCTCGAGCTTGGTCACGTCGATGCTGTTGGCGCGGATCAGGCGAACGGCCTCGCGGGTGGTGAGAACCACGTCCACGTCCTTGCCGGCGCCCGCGTCCATCATCTCAGGCAGGGCGGACTCGTGCTTTTTCGCCGTGCAGGGCATGATGGAGATGGAGAAGATCTTCTTCGGGTCCACGCCGATCTTCTCTGCGAAGTAGGTCTTGGCAACCGCGCCGAACATCTGCTGCGGGGACTTCGCGGTGGAGAGCTGCGGGAGCATATCCGGATACTCGGACTTGAGGAAACGCACCCAGCCGGGGCAGCAGGAGGTGAACATCGGGAACTGGAAGGAATCGGGGTTTGCGATGTGCTCAAGCAGTTCCGTGCCCTCTTCCATGATGGTCAGGTCGGCGCTAAAGTTGGTGTCAAAGATGTAGTTAAAGCCGATCTTGCGCAGCGCGGCGGCAAGGCGGTTGATGGTTGCATCTTCGCGGTCGAGGCCGAGGCCTTCCGCCCAGGCGGCGCGGACTGCGGGCGCAACCTGCACCACGGTGATGATCTCGGGATCGGCAAGGGCCTCGTAGACCTTTGCGGTGTCGTCACGCTCCTTGAGTGCGCCGACGGGGCAGTGGGTGATGCACTGGCCGCAGAGGGAGCAGTTGCTCTCTTCAATGGTGCGGTTGCCGCTCACGCCAACGGTCGTGCGCGAGCCGGTGTTGACCAGATCCCAGACGTAGAGACCCTGCACCTTGTCGCAGACCTGGATGCAGCGGGCGCATTTGATGCAGCGGGAGTTCTCGCGGATGAGCGGGAAGTCCATATTCCAGCGGTCGGCGGGAATGTTCATCGGGAAGGAGACCTGGTTGATGTTCAGGTTGTTGGAGACGGTCTGCAGCTCGCAGTTGCCGCTGCGCACGCAGGTGACGCAGTTGCCGTTGTGCTGGGAGAGAATCAGCTCCACGTTGGTGCGGCGCGCATCGTGCACGCGGGGGCTGTTGGTCTTGATCTTCATGCCCTCTTCCACGCGGTTGTTGCAGGCGGCGACAAGGCGCTTGTTGCCCTCAACCTCCACCACGCAGACGCGGCAGGCACCAATTTCGTTGAGCTCTTTCAGGTAGCAAAGGGTGGGGATGCGTACATCAACCTGTGCGGCCGCTTCCAGAATGGTTGCGTTCTCACTTGCCTGCACCGCAATGCCGTCAATTGTCAAGTTTACCATGCGTACTGCCTCCCTTCGCGGAATGCGCCATAGCCAAAGTGGTCACAGCGCAGGCAGCGGCCGGACTCCTGCGCCGCTTCCTCGTCGCTCATGCTATTTTCAATGTGGTCAAAGTCGTCAATACGACCGGCAACCTCGCGGATGGTGAGGTTCACGCGGCCACAGGGCTCGCGGTCCCAGATCTTGGCGTTGGGAATGTCAAAATCGAAGGAGATCTTATGATCGAAGCCGAGGTATTGGTCAATGTTTGCCGCGGCAGCTTTGCCCGCCGCAATGGCGCGGATGACGGTGGAGGGGCCGCTTACGCAGTCGCCGCCAGAGAAGATGCCGGGCTTGCCTTCGATCTCGCAGGTCATGGACGCGTCAATGGTGTCCCACTTGAGGGGCAGGCCCGCCGCGCCGAAGTCCTCAGACTCGATGGCCTGGCCGATGCCGGTGATGATCAGGTCGCAGGGGATGCGGATCGGATCGGCATCTGCCTTGCGCACGGAGGGGCGGCCGTCGGAGCCGATGGCGCCGGTGATCTGGGGCTGGACATGGAAGGCGACCACTTCGTCCTGATCGTTGGTCTCCACGCGCAGGGGAGCCATCATGGCGAGCAGCTCGCAGCCTTCCTCCACAGCCTCGTCAACTTCTTCCACGAGGGCGGGCATATCGCTGCGGCTGCGGCGGTATGCGATGGTGACCTTCTCCGCGCCGGAGCGGATGCAGGAGCGGGCCGCGTCCATAGCAACGTTGCCGCCGCCGACGATGACGACCTTCTTGCCCGTGAGGTCGGGCATGATCTCGTCGCCGATTCCGCGCAGGAAGTCCACCGAAGACATCACGCCTCTGGCGTTTTCGCCTTCGATTCTCATCTTCTTATCGGTGTGTGCGCCGATGGCAATGTAGACGCAGTCAAAATCTTCGGCGAGTTTTTCAAAGGTGAGCGCTTCGCCCGCGCCGATGTTCACTTCGGTGTGTACTTTCACGCCTGTTTTGAGAATCATGTCGATGTCGCGCATCAGAAGCGCGCGGGGGAGACGGTAGCTCGGGATGCCGTAGCGGAGCATGCCGCCCAGGTGCTTGCGCTTTTCAAAGACTTCCACTTCGTGCCCCATGAGGGAGAGGAAGTAGGCCGCCGTGAGGGAGCTCGGGCCGCCGCCGATCATGGCGATGCGCTTGCCGGTCTTCTCCATGTTGGCGGGGGGCTCAATGTCGCCGCCGTTGACCACAGCGTAGCGCTTGAGGCCGCGGATGTTGAGCGGTGCGTCCACCATGCGGCGGCGGCAGCGCTCTTCGCAGGGGTGCTCGCAGATCAGGCCGCAGGCGGAGGGGAAGGGGTTGTCTTTACAGATGAGGCGGACAGCGTCGCGGTGTCTGCCCTCGTTGATCAGGGAGATGTAACCGGGAATGTCGACGTGTGCCGGGCACATTTCGACGCAGGGAACGGCATCTCCGTTGGTCAGGCACTGGCCGTGCTGGATGTGGCTCTGGTAGTCCTCCCGGAAGGCTTTGACGCTGGTCAAAACGATCTCAGCAGCACCGGCGCCGATGGTGCAGTCGGCAGAAACGGCAACGCCATTGGCTGTCTTTTCAAGCAAAGTCAGGGTTTCCTCGCTGCCGTCTCCGTTCAAAATCTCCTGCATGAGGTTATTCATCTGGGGAAGGCCCACGCGGCAGGGGACACATTTACCGCAGCTTTGTGCGGCGCAGAGTGAGAGGAAAGCCGCAGACATGTCGGTTGGGCAGATGCCTTGCTGGCTGGCATTGATGCGGCGCTCGACCTGAGCGTACAGTCCGTCAAGCACAGACGTGACGCGGTCAGTCGTTGGAATGGTTAACCTGCTCATCTTACATCTCCTTTTCAAAATTCCCTTTCCGTGACGTGACAATGCGTCCGCAGCGGAAAGGCTGCAGAATAAGCGTTCATATGACGTTCAAGCAAGGAAAAGTTTTGCGAACACAAAAACCTATTCTCCAATGTTATTTACATCTGTATCATAGACCATCATGTAACATGAGGGTCAAGAGACTTCTCGTCGAATAATGGAGGTTTTTCTTCTGGAAACCGGAATCAAAGAGGAGGGATCCGGCAAGAAATCCTTATATAAGGGCTTAAAAGCCCAAAAAACCCTATCACTACATGAATGTTAGCCTTGTATAACCTGCTGCGTTCGTGTATAATTGTGAGCATGGAATTTGTGCGGAAAGACAAAGGCATCCGCCAGAAGGGGGAAATGGAAATGGAAGAGCGGGAACTGGTCTCTGTGCGCGATTTTGCGGCGCTGGCGCGCACAACGGCGGCAACACTGCACCATTATGATAAAATCGGTCTGCTCTCCCCTTCCTTCCGGGGGGAGAATAAGTATCGCTACTATGCGCGCAGCCAAGTGACGGCGATTTACGCCATTCAAACGCTGCAGGGCCTGGGCTTTTCTCTCCTTGAGATTAAGGAGCTCAAACACGGCAGAAGCCCGGAGCGCTTTTTGGAGGTTCTGGGCCGCCAAAACAAACACATCGACCAAAAAATTGCAGAGCTGGCGGAGGCGAAGGCCTTAATCGCAATGATGCAGAGCATGGTTGAATCCGTCCTGCATGTCGAGGAGGAGGCGCTCGCAATCCAGTTTCTAAAAGAGGAGCGGATGATGCTCGGCAGCGCGAATGACTACAGCGGGAAGCGGGATATCTATGACGCGCTGCTGAGTTTCTACCAGAACATGCAGGAGAAACACCCGGAGCTGAGCCTGTATTATCCCATTGGCTGCAGATTTTCCGAGCAGCAGAGCAAGACGGGCAGCTGGGAGCGGCCCGAGCGCTTCTACTTCCACCACCCACGGGGGGAGGAGAGGCGCCCCGCCGCACTCTATGCCATCGGCTATGCGCGCGGCGGCTATGGGCCAAACCTTGCGCTCTACCAGCGCATGATGGCCTATATTGAGCGCAACGGCTTTGAGGTGTACGGCAATGCCTATCAGGAATACCCGCTCAATGAGATCACCGTTGCGCAGCCCAATCAGTATCTGATCCGCCTGCTCATTCGGGTGCGTGAGCGCCGGGCATAGCGGCGCTCTGCGCGGGGATCTGCTCTGCCGGCGCCGCAAATTTGTAGCGCAGCAGCACGCGCCCGTCCTCAAAAATCAAAATGGTCTCGATCAGCTCCGCGAGGGTGCGGCGCTCAAGCGCCCGCAAGCGGCCGCCCTCTAAGAGCGCGCAAAGCCAGGGCTTGGGCGGCGTGTCCGCGGGGGCCTCTGCCCGCGCCATCGCCTGCTGCCGCTTGTGCAGGGCGCACTCCTGCCGCTCGTAATCCGCTTTGTACAGCAGATACTCCGCGCGCCCGAGCAGCCCCTCGGAGTAGTCCTCATAGCTGCGCTTCTTCAAGCGCTGCACGCGCGCGAGGGCAGAGACAAGCTGTTCGCGCTCCGCATCCGGGGCGGCGGCAGGCGGCGCATCGGCTGCCGCCTGTGCTGCCAGCAGAGGCAGGTTTGGGATGTGTTGGAGCAGTGCGTTGATGTCCTCGAGCACCAGCGCAGAGAGCAGCGCGTGGCTGATGTTGTGGGCACTGCAAACGCTCGTTCCATAGCGCCGGTAGGAGCCGCAGCTATAGCGGATGTTGCCGCTTCTGCTGGATTTGCTCATGGCGCGGCCGCAGTCGCCGCAGCGCAGGAAGCCGGAAAAAAGCCCGAGGCTGCTCTCGAAACTCGGCACCCGCGTCTCCTGCCCCAGCAGGGCCTGCACCCGTGCCCACTGCGCGGCCTCGATGAGCGCTTCGTGCGTGTCGGGCACGGTGACCCACTCCGCCCGCGAAAGCGCCTGCGCCTTGCCATGCATGCTGCTGCGCCGCGCCCTGCCCTGCTCCATATGGCCGGCATAGACGGCGCGCTGGAGCATGCGGTGGATGGTGGCATAAGTCCAGTAGGTGGTTGCGCCCAGGCGCCTGCCGTTGTGATAGCGCGCGCCGCTCTGCTCTTTGTAGAGGCTCGGGCAGGGGATGCCCTCCCGGTTGAGCAGCTTTGCGATGGAGAGCTTTCCCATCCCGCCCTCGTAGAGCGTGAAGATGCGCCGCACCGTTGCGGCGGCGACGGGGTCGGGCAGCAGGCGGTTCTTGTTCTCCGGGTCTTTCCGGTAGCCGTAGGGCGCGAAGGCACCGATGAACTCCCCCCTCTCCTGCTTGCTGCGCAGGGCGGACTTCACTTTCTGGGAGATATCCTTTGCGTACTGCTCATTGAATACGTTTTTGAGGGGGAGGAGCATGTCATAGGCGGCGGTGTGACTGTCGATCTGATCCGTGAGGGCGATGAAGCGCACACCCTGCGCGGGGAAGATGCGCTCGAGATAGCGCCCGACATCAATGTAATCCCTGCCGAAGCGGGAGAGGTCTTTCACCAGCACGCAGTTGATTGTTTTCGCCTCGATGTCGGAGAGCAGCTGCTGGAAGGCGGGGCGCTGAAAGTGGGTTCCGCTATAGCCGTCGTCCCGGTAGATCTCCACCAGGCGGATGTCCTGCCGCTCCTTCAGAAAGGCGCGGAGCATGCTCTCCTGCGCCGCAATGCTCTCGCTCTCCGCCCGGTCGCCGTCCTCACGGGAGAGGCGGCAGTAAATGGCCGCGTTCCAGCGCATCCTTCACCCCCTTTTTTTGCTCGCTCTGCCGCGCCGTGCCATTCAAATGTGCGCGCGCTTACCGCTGCGCGCGCATGAGATTGCGCAGGAGGCTTTCCAGGGTAGCCGCCCCTGCAAAGTCGCGCAGGATGCGGTAGTGCGTCTCTGCACGCTGCTTGGCGGCGGCGGGCTTTGTGTTGCTCATGGCGGGCACTCCTTTCTGCGGGGCAAACTTGGGGGGGCGACGGAAGAGAGCTGTTTTGCGCCGTCCCCCTGCTCTATCTCTATCGCGCGCACCGGCGGCTTAGAACCGAAAGTTTGCCCGCAGCGATACCGCAGCCTGGGGGAATGAGGATACCGACGATCTGATCGAAATTTTTGAGTGCTATGGGATCACCGTCACCTTCTTCGTCGTGGGGGAGTGGGTGGAGAAGTATCCCGAGTCGGTCAAGGCGCTCCACGAGGCGGGGCATGAGATCATGAACCACTCCGATGACCATGCCCACTTCAACGCCCTCTCGAGAGATGAGATCATCGCGGATCTGCTCGCCTGCAACGAGAAGATCGCGGCGGTGACCGGCATCACACCCACGCTCTTCCGCCCGCCCTACGGGGAGTATAACGACCATGTGATCAACGCCGTGCGCTCCATCGGCATGGAGCCGATCCAGTGGGACGTGGACAGCCTGGACTGGAAAGATCTCTCCGCCGATGAGATCAGCAAACGCGTGCTCTCGAAAATGGAGCCGGGCTCCATCGCGCTCTTCCACAATGCTGCGCTGCACACCCCGGCGGCGCTGCCTGCCATCATCGAGGGCCTGATCCAGGAGGGCTACGAATTTCTCCCCATCTCTGAGCTGATTTTAGAGGGAGAATACCGGATTGACCACACGGGGAAGCAGTGCCCCGCGCGGGGTGAGACATAAAAAAGAATTTTTTTTGGGAACCTTTTTCCCCCTCTGACGTTTAAGCAGATAAGAGAAAAGTTTGCAACATTACAAAAGGAACAGGAGATAGAACAATGAAACGAAATGGGAAGAACCTCGTATCCACCCTGCTGGCCCTCGCCCTGGCGGGCGCAGTGTGCCTCACACCCGCCCTCGCCGTCCAGAACGAGCCGGAGGCGGATCATGAGAGCGCCGTGCCCATCAACGCGCCGGCAATCATGCCCGAGAAAGAGAGCTTCGTTGGCCCGGGCGGCAGCAGCGTGCGGGTGCACAGTGCTGCCATGAGCAAAACCGCGCTCTTCCAAGGCACCATCGGCATCTGGGAGGGAGACGGCAAGCGCCTTGCGGTCTATCGCGTGAATGAGGCGGGCGAAAACGAGGCGCAGGTGGTGCTCGGTGTCACAGAAGCCACACGTATTCTCAGCGCAAGAACGGGAGAGCCCATCGCCTTCTCCGACATCCGCGAAGGGGAGAGCGCCTATGTGTACACCAATGCGTTCATGACGCTCAGCCTGCCCCCGCAGGCGGGCGCGCAGCTCATTTTGGTCGACATCCCCGCAGACTACGCGGTGCCAAGCTTTGTCGAGGTGGACACCGTGCGCACACTGGAGGACGGCACCGTCGTACTCGGCACCGATGCTGTGATGAACATCAAGCTGCTCGAGGAGACCGAGGTCTTCCCCTATCTGACGAAGAATCTTGTCACCCGCGAGATGATCACACCCGGGGATCAGCTGCTCGTGTGGCACGGGCCTGTGGCGGAGAGTTACCCCTCGCAGACCGTTGCCGAGAAGGTCATGGTCTTCCCCTATGGCTATCAGGGCTACCTGAGTCTTGCGGGCGAGACGCTCAAGTACAACGGCGAAGCCCTCAGCTTCACCGCGGGCGCAGCGCCCAAGGTGGAGGGGGAGAGCCTGCTGCTGCCCCTGCGAAGCGTGGCGGAGCAGATGGGCCTTGCGGTCGACTGGGATGCGAAGACAAATAGCGTGAGCGTCTCACAGGATGGCGCGCTGCGCTACATCTTTGTGATTGGAAGCGAAACGGTGGCGGTGGACGGGGAAGATCGCTATCTGAGCCGCCCCGCCACAGTGGAGAATGGTGTGAGCTTTATGGAGCTTGATGATTTCCTGAGCCTGCACCAGCTGAAAATGGAAACCCTCTATTAAGTCTCTCTCTTGACTGAAATCCTCTCTATGAACGCAGAAAGACATCGGCTTTGGCCGATGTCTTTCTGCGTCTGCAGGGCAAGCAGAGCTGCCGTGCGAGTTCGTCAGTTCGTCACAAAAGCTTGGCGGGCAACGCAAGCCTGTGCCTGCCCCGGCTGGGCCGGGGCAGGCACAGGCAGAATGCAAAACGGGATCTGCACGCGGGAAGCCGCGATAGCCTGTAGGGCTGGGGAAGGATTTATTCCTGCCGCTCCTTCAGCGCAGCCTGGGCTGCGGCGAGGCGCGCGATGGGCACGCGGAAGGGAGAGCAGGAGACGTAGTCTAATCCGATCCGGTGGCAGAACTCCACGGAGGAGGGGTCACCGCCGTGTTCGCCGCAGATGCCGATCTTCAACTCCGGGTGGGTGCTGCGGCCAAGTTTGACGGCCATTTCCACCAACTTGCCCACGCCGGTCTGGTCGAGGCGGGCGAAGGGATCGGACTCAAGAATGCCCTTTTCGTAGTAGGTGTCCAGAAACTTGCCCGCGTCGTCCCGGCTGAAGCCATAGGTCATCTGGGTCAGATCGTTCGTGCCGAAGGAGAAGAATTCCGCCTCCTTCGCGATCTCGTCCGCCGTAAGGCAGGCGCGGGGAATCTCCACCATCGTGCCCACAGTGTAGTGAAGGTCGCTGCCAGCCGCCTGAATCAGGGCGCCCGCCGTGTCGTCGACGAGCTGTTTGATATACTGGAGCTCCTTGCGCTCACAGATCAGCGGGATCATGATCTCAGGGACAAGATTCCAGTCCGGATGCCGCCTCTTTACATGGATCGCAGCCTTGATAATCGCGCGGGTCTGCATCGCGGCAATCTCCGGGAAGGTGACGGCCAGGCGGCAGCCCCGGTGGCCCATCATGGGGTTCACTTCGTGCAGGCCGGCGATAATCAGGCGGATATCCTCCACCGATTTGTTCATGTTTTTCGCAAGTAGCGCAATTTCCTCCGCCGTGGTGGGGACAAACTCGTGGAGCGGAGGATCGAGGAAGCGGATCGTAACGGGCAGCCCCTCCATCGCTTCGTAAATTCCCTCAAAGTCGCCCTGCTGCATGGGTTCGAGCTTGGCCAGGGCGGCCTCGCGCTGCTCCAGCGTTTCAGAACAGATCATCTCCCGGATCGCGGGGATTCTCGCCTCTTCAAAGAACATATGCTCTGTGCGGCAGAGGCCGATGCCCTCCGCGCCGAAGCCCCGGGCCTGCTCCGCGTCCCGCGGATTGTCCGCATTGGTGCGCACCTTCATGCTCCGGTAGGTGTCGGCCCAGCCCATCAGCCGGCCGAACTCACCCCCGATAGTGGCGTCTACCGTTGGAATTTTTTCTCCATAAATGTTGCCGGTGGAGCCGTCGAGGCTGATCCAGTCGCCCTCGTGATAGGTCTTCCCGCCCAACTCAAACTTTTTACCTGCCTCGTCCATCTTAATGGCGCCGCAGCCGGAGACACAGCAGGTGCCCATGCCCCGGGCGACGACTGCGGCGTGGGACGTCATGCCGCCCCGAACCGTCAGGATGCCCTGGCCCGCCTCCATCCCCTCGATATCCTCCGGCGATGTCTCCAGCCGGACGAGAATGACATGTTCTCCCTCTTTCGCCCAGTTTTTTGCATCCTCAGCGGTGAAGACGATGCGGCCGCAGGCGGCGCCGGGGGAGGCCGCAAGACCCGAGCCGATGACCGCGGCCTTTTTCAGGGCCGCCTCGTCAAACTGCGGGTGGAGCAGCGCGTCAAGCTGCTTCGGGTCGATCATTAAGACGGCCTCTCTCTCGCTGATGGCGCCCTCGTCCACAAGGTCGCAGGCAATTTTCAGGGCGGCGGGGGCGGTGCGCTTGCCGCTGCGTGTCTGGAGGATGAAGAGCTTGTTGTCCTCAATCGTGAACTCCAGATCCTGCATGTCCCGGTAATGGGCCTCCAGCCGGTCGCAGATGGAGACAAATTCGTCGTATATGGCGGGCATCAGCGCACGAAGCTGGTCGATGGACTGGGGCGTGCGGACGCCGGCCACAACGTCCTCCCCCTGCGCGTTCATCAAAAATTCGCCAAAGAGCGCCTTCTCCCCCGTGGCGGGGTTGCGCGTAAAGGCGACGCCGGTGCCCGAGCTGTCGCCCAGGTTTCCAAAGACCATCTCCTGCACGTTGACGGCAGTGCCCCAGGAGGCGGGGATGTCGTGCATGCGCCGGTAGACGATGGCGCGGTTGTTGTTCCAAGAGCGGAACACGGCCTCAATCGCGCCCATAAGCTGCTCCACCGGGTCCGTGGGGAAGTCGGAGCCGAGCTTTGCCTTGTATTCGGCCTTAAACTGAGCGGCGAGCTCCCGCAGATCCTCCGCCGAGAGTTCGGTGTCCTGGGTGACGCCGCGCGCCTGCTTCATCGTGTCGATGAGTGCTTCAAAATGATTCTTTCCGACCCCCATCACCACGTCGGAATACATCTGAATGAATCTTCTGTAGCAATCGTAGGCCCAGCGGGGATTGCCGGATTTCCGGGCCATGACCTCCACCACCTGCTCATTGAGACCGAGGTTGAGAATGGTGTCCATCATGCCGGGCATGGAGGCTTGGGCGCCGGAGCGGACGGAGACGAGGAGCGGATTTTCCGCGTCGCCGAACTGTTTGCCGATTAAATCCTGAAGCCTTCCGAGATATTCCAGGATCTCCTCCCGAAGCGCCGCGGAAATCACCTCTCCGCTGTCGTAATATTGGATGCAGGCCTCTGTTGTAACCGTAAAGCCGCGGGGAACAGGCAGCCCGAGATTTGTCATCTCCGCGAGATTGGCCCCTTTGCCGCCCAGGAGCGCCTTCATATCGCCTTTACCTTCTGAAAACAGGTAAACGTGTTTCTTGCTCACAAAGAATCCCTCCCAATTCGTATTGAAAGATTTATTTTTATATGGTGCATGGATTGAAGCGATCTATAAATTATATCACCCTATTTTTGTAAACACAACATGCCACGGCTCACAGAGCTGAACGCTTCCGAGCGTTCAAACATAATTGCCCATGAAACGGGAGAATCGGCACTGAAAGCGCTCAAAACTGCAGCAAGGCCCTCGCCTCTTCCAGGGTGGGGGGGCTGCTTCCCCGTCTCTGCCAAGAGATGCGCCGCGGCAGCCCAAACGCTAGGAAAGGTTTATCAAACAGGTAGGGAAGCGCTTGCTCCCTACCTGTTTGCCCCTTCGTTTTCAGTCCGCTGAGCCAGGAGAGCTTCATCAGCAGACGTTCGAATGCTATTTATTTTTTAGGCCAGAACAACTGCTTTCATCAGGGCAGATCAAACATGTGCCTCCCCCGCTTCGTGCAGGCGGATCAGAGCGAAGAGGGCGTAATTGATGATGTCGTGCAGCTGGGAGTCAATGCCCTCGGAGGCCACAAGCAGCTCCTGCTGCCGGAGTATGTGTTTCATGCGCACGAGCTTGACCAAGATGAGGTCGGTGATGGAACTGCGCTCGATTTTCCGCCAGGCATCGGAATAGTCGCTGTTTTTCAGCAGAAGCAGCGCATAGGCCGCCTGAAAGTGCTCCTCATAGAGCGAGAGGAGGAGGGATTCATCCACCCGCTCCAGGAGGGTCAAATCCGCAAGCACGGCCTCCTGCGCGGGGAGCTTCTCGCCCGCGTTGCGCTGGATGAGGGCGATGACGGCATAGTTGATCAGGCCGAGGTACTCGCTCTCGACACCCTCGCCAATGGCGCTCTTGCCGCCCTGCTCCTCCAGCGCGCGGATGCGGAGGATCTTAATCCACATCTGGTCAACGAGGGAGGGGAAGCGAAAGAGCAGCCAGCTCGGGCCGTAGTCCGCGTGTTTTTCGGCAAAAATGTTCATGGCGGTGGATTTGATCTGAAGTACGGTTTCGTTCATGCCCGCTCCCCCCTCTATCACTGCATTTTTTTTCATCTCCGGCCCGGCGTCCAGCGCAGGCCCCAGCCAAAGTCCTGATCCATCTTCGAGTGGCCGTCAAAAAAGCGCAGCGCCGGTGTCAATTCAAATACACCGCCGCCCTTCTGCTCGAAGAGGGCGATGGAACAGAGCTTCTGCGTGCTCTCATAGCCGTCCATGGCGACCAGCAGTTCCTCGCTGCCGGGGCAGCGGAGCTGAAGCTGCGCCCGGGCGTCCCTCCAGTTGGGCGCGCCTTCAAAGACAAAGCTGAAGAAGAGCAGGCGCTTGACATGGGGGAGCATGCCGCCCCGGATGCGCAGCGTTTCCAGCCCGCTGGGCTTGCCGCCGCGCGCCTTGCACTCCAAGAGGATGTAGGGCGGCTCCTCCAGCGCGCCGCAGGCATTGCCCAGCGCCTGCACGCAGCCCTTCTCGCCCCCTTCCAGCTCGAAGAGGCAGCCGAACTCAAGCTCGATCGGCCGGGCTTTGCGGGTATAAAATCTTTTTTTCTTCGGCGGCGCGGGCTGCTGCCAGCGAAGATGGATCAGAAGCTCTTCCGAAGGGCCCATCTCCCCTGTCAGGCGGAGACACTGCGCCGCATTCCCTTCCGCAGTCATATGCAATCCCTCCCTTTCTCTGAGAAAATGATGTGTCCACCCCTTGGTTATGATAGGGGGGGTTAGGCGCGCTGCCGCTTTGCTCTGGCAGCCACAATGGCCTTTCGCAGCAGATCCATGGGGATCATGGTGAGGGCCATCAGGCTGATGAGCAGCCACTCCCGCGGGAGCAGCCCATAGCAGCGCAGGATGTCGCCGCCGAGGTAGGCCATGGCGACCTGCACCGCGACAATGAGCAGCAGCACCTGCCAGAAGGCGTGGTTTTGGCGGATGTTCTCCAGGAGATTCACCCGCTCCGTCCGCGCGTTGAAGGCGTTGAAGACCGCCGCGAGGATGAAGAAGCAGAAGAAGCCGGTGAGCAGGAAGCGATTGTCCGCATCCGCCCGGAAGCAGTTGCTGCCAAGCTCTGTGAGCAGGAGAAGAAGGCTCAGGGAGAGCAACCAGACACTCGCGGTGAGAATCTCCCCCCACATCGCGCGGCTGATGATGTGCTCATCCCTGCGTTTGGGGCGCTCGTTCATATAGCGGCGCAGCGCCGGTTCCCCGCCGAAGGCGAGGGCGGCGAGCGTGTCCATGACAAGGTTGATCCAGAGGATCTGCGTGATGGAGAGCGGGTGCTCCATGCCCAGAAGCGGGAAGAGGAAGGAGATGAGCACTGCACTCACATTGATCGTCAGCTGGAAGATGATGAACTTGCGGATGTTGTTGAAAATGGTTCTGCCGTAGAGAATCGCCTGGTCGATGGAGCTGAAGTTGTCGTCAAGGATCACAATGCCGCTGGCCTCCTTGGCGACCTCCGTGCCGCTGCCCATGGCAAAGCCGACATCGGCCTTTTGGAGCGCGGGGGAGTCGTTCACCCCGTCGCCCGTCATGCCGACCACGAGGCCGCACTCCTGCGCGAGGCGCACGAGCCGGCTCTTATCGCTCGGCAGGGCTCTGGCGATGACTTTGATATTCGGGAGTTGTTCCTTGAGGGCCTCATCGCCCAGCGATTGGAGCTCGGCGGAGGTCAGCACGATGTCCTCCGCCCCCGTGAGAATGCCCGCCTCCGCCGCCACGGCCACGGCGGTGTCCTTGAGGTCGCCCGTGATCATGACCACCTGCACGCCCGCGCGCTGCACCTCGGCGATGGCCTCGACGGATTCCGGGCGCAGATCGTCCCGAATGCCGAGCACGCCGACGAGCGTCCACGCGCCCGCGGGCAGCTTGTCCCCGGAGATGGGCTCCTGCGCCGTGGCCAGCGCCACCACGCGGATGGCCCGCGCGGCCAGCGCAGCGAGCGCCTCGTCCAGCTGCGCGCGCCCTGTGAGGGGCACGGGTTCCCCTGCCGCGTTGTAGCAGCTCTCACAGCGGTCGAGCAGCTGCTCCGGCGCGCCCTTGATCAGGGTGAGGCTGTAGTCTCCGGTGACGGAGGCCGCGGAATATTTGTTGGCACTGTGAAAGGGGATACTGGAGATTGTGCTGCTCTGCAGCCCCTGCGCCTGCGCGCTCCCGGCGGCAAAGCGCAGGATGGCGCGCTCGGTGGCGTTGCCGCCGAGGATCTTTCGCTCCGCGCCGCTGCCGGAGAGGACGGCGCTGGTGTTGCCGAAGATGGAGAGGGCGAGGAGCGCAGAGAGCTCCCCCGGCACCGCCGCCATCGTCTCATATTCACATGCAGCCCCATCGAGGAAGGTGACGGCCTCCAGCTGCCCTTTGGTGATGGTGCCGGTCTTATCGCTGAAGAGGATGTTCAGGCTGCCTGCAGTTTCAATGCCGGAGACCTTGCGCACCAGGACGTTGGCCTTGAGCATCTTTCCCATATTCATCGCCGAGACCAGGGCGATCATCAGCGGCAGCCCCTCGGGCACGGCCATGACGATGATGATGACGGCGAGCATGAGTGCGTCGACAAGCGCATCGAGCAGCAGCATCCAGTTGGAACAGAAGGCGAGGATGAGCTGGGGGTCAAAGGCGTTGTCCACCACGACGCGCTGGAAGAGCAACACCACGGCGATGGAGACGCCGCCGATGTAGCCGAACTTGCTGATGTCACGCGCGAGCTTTGAGAGCTTGACCTTCAGCGGGGAGTCGCGCTCGTCCTCATGCTGGAGTTCGCTTGCAATCTGCCCGTAGACAGAGCGGTCGCCCACCAGGCGCACACGCATCACGGCATTGCCCGAGAGGACAACGCTGCCGCGAAAGAGCTGATGGGGGTTGAGGAAATCCATCTCCGCGCCCTCCGCCGCGCCGCTTGGCAGCGGCTCTTTCTTGGCCTCTTCACTCTCACCGTTCAGGGCGGACTGATCCACCTTGACCCAGCCGTCCACCAGGATGCCGTCCGCCGGAATCTTATCCCCGGTCTGCAAGAGGACAAAGTCACCCACAACGATGTCGAGAATGGAGATCTCCTGCAGCTGCGTGTCCCGGTAGACCTTGCAGAAGATGCGGGAGGCCTCCTCCTGCAGTTTCTGGAAGGCGTTCTCATTGCGGTATTCCGAAAAGGTGGAGACGAGCGTTGCGAGGATCACCGCCAGGGCGATGCCTGCCGACTCATACCACTCCGTCTGCCCCATGAAGGTAAAAACGAGGTTGATCACCAGGGCAACGCAGAGGATCCGGATCATCGGGTCCCCAAAGTTGGCCCACAGTTTTTGCCAAAAAGATTCTCTCTTTTGTTCTGTCAGGCGATTGTCGCCGTGCTTCGCCTTGGATTGCTCCGCCTGCTCTGCACTCAGTCCGATAATGTCCATATGACTCCTTATAAAAACGAGGTTGATCGGCGCGCACCATAATCTGCAGAGGATCCGGATCATCGGCATCCCCAAAGTTGGCCGTTCCAAAAAGACCAATTGACGCGCCGTTCTGGATTTAATCTGCCGGGTCAAAGTGAATTTGCCCTCGGCATCAATTGGCCGCGTATTGCACGACCAATTGACGCGCCGTTCGGCGCGCAGGCCGCCATGCGGCTGCTGGATTTAATCTGCCGGGTCAAAGTGAATTTGCCCTCGGCATCAATTGGCCGCGTATTGCGTGCCCAATTGACGCGCCTTCCGGCGCGCAGGCCGCCGTGCGGCTGCTGGATTTAATCTGCCAGGGCAAAGTGAATTTGCCCTCGGCATCAATTGGCCGCGTATTGCGTGCCCAATTGACGCGCCTTCCGGCGCGCAGGCCGCCGTGCGGCTGCTGGATTTAATCTGCCGGGTCAAAGTGAATTTGCCCTCGGCATCAATTGGCCGCGTGCTGCACGACCAATTGACGCGCCATTCGGCGCGCAGGCCGCCATGCGGCTGCTGGATTTAATCTGCCGGGTCAAAGTGAATTTGCCCTCGGCATCAATTGGCCGCGTATTGCGCGCCCAATTGACGCGCCGTTCGGCGCGCAGGCCGCCGTGCGGCTGCTGGATATGATCTTTGCCGGCAGTTCGCAGGAAGCGCTCTGCCCCGCTGTGAGCGCGTCAAATCTGCACCGCGCCAGTGTATCCAGTAGTATAGCATAAGTCCGGCGTTTTTTTCTACTTTTTTTCGGATTTCCGCAAAAAATAAAGGCGCTGCGGGCAGCGCGACAATGCAGAAGCTGCGGAAGGGTGCAGCGACACCCTCCCGCAGCTCGTTCCGCCGCAAGCGTATGCAAGAAACAGCCCGGCAGCGCTCCCCGGCTACCGCCGGCGCAAAGGGGCGCTCAGGGCAGCCGCAGGTGGAAGAGCCCGTGCTGATTGCAGTGGAAATAGAACTCCTTGGCGGCGGGCATGCGGGGGAAGCGCAGCGCTGCCGCCTGTTCGGGATAGAGCTTGATGAGGAGCAGGCGGTCGAGATCCAGGCAGGCGGCAAAGCTCAGATAGTGCTCCTTGCGCATCTCGTGCGGGAAGCTGATATAGTAGTCAAGCTCAACCTCCTCCACCGTCGGCAGGTGTTCCCCGGCCGCCTCCTGCGCCTCCAGCGGCGCAAGCTTCCTGCCGCAGCAGGAGATCTCTCTGCCCCCTGTGGCGGTGAGCGTGTTGCCGCAGGCGGGGCAGACATAAAATTTCACTCGTTTCATATTTCCTCCGTCCGTTTGTCCGGGCGGGAGCTCACCGGCCAGCAGCTGCTCCGCGTCCACCCGGAAGATACGCGAGAGCGCCCCGAGCATGGTGATGTCCGGCAGGCCCGCGCCGCGCTCCCATTTGGAGACGGTTTTGTCGCTGATATAGAGCGCTTCCGCCAGCTGCCGCTGGGTGAGGCCGTGCTCCTGCCGCAGGCGCAGGAGCAGCGCGGCTGTTTTGTCACGATCCATGGTCTCTGTCCTCTCTCACTTCCGGCAGTGCGCCGCCCTCACATGGACGGGGCACTGCCTTTGCCTTATATCGTATCGCGTTCCGGAGAAAAAAACAATCCACGCAGCGTAGAGAAGGCGGCTGCGCCGCAGCCTCCGCGCCGGAGGGACGCGGCGGGTTCAATCCTCCCTGCGATAGGTCAGCTCTCCGCCCATCATGGTCAGGTGGACGGCAATGTCCTTGATGCGCGCGGGCGGGACGGTGAAGATGTCCTCCTCCAGCACGACGAGATCGGCAAGCTTTCCCGCCTCCAGCGTGCCGAGCTCCCGCTCGCTCCCCGAGAGCGCCGCCGCGCCCTTGGTGTAGATGCAAACCGCCTCCTCCACCGTCAGGCACTCCTCGGGCTGCCAGGGGCCCGCGCCGCTCCCATCGGGTCGGGTGACGGCGCAGCAGATCCCCCAGAGGGGCGAGGGGTCTTCCACGGGGCTGTCAGAGCCGCCGCCGAGGGCGACGCCCGCGTCCAGCAGCGTTTTCCAGGCATAACTGCTCTGGGCGCGCGCGCCCAGGCGAGATGCCGTGAGGGCGCAGTCGCTCGGGACGAAGGCGGGCTGGATGTCTGCGCCCATGCCGAGCGAGGCCATGCGGGCATAGAGGGCGGCATCGCCGATCTGACAGTGGACAATGCGGTGGCGAAGGGGCTTCGGGTTTTGCGCCATCGCCCGCTCCACGGCGCGCAGACACTGGGCGATCGCCCCGTCCCCGATGGCGTGGAAGGCGACTTGGAGGTCGGCCTCATGGCAGAGGAGGGTGAGTTCGTTGAGCGCCTCCTGCGTGTAGACGGGGATGCCGCGATTTCCGGGCTCATCGCTGTAGTCCTCCCGCAGAAATGCCGTGCGCGTGCCGAGGCTTCCGTCGGTGATGAGCTTGATGTTGCAGAGCTGCAAACATTCGTCACCCGTGCCGCTGGAGAAGCCGCGCGCGGTGATCTCCGCGAGCGCCGCCGGGGTGGGTGCCTCCCACTCCTCGAAGATGCGGATGCGCAGCGCCCCCCGCTCCCGCAATATGTCCATCGCCTTGCGCAGGGTGTCCCAATCACTGCCCTCGGGGCCGAGGTCATCGCTCTGGACGCTGGTGAGCCCGAGGGAGGCGAAGAGCCGCCCCGTCTCCTCCAGATGCCGCGTCACCTGCGCGAGATCCATCTTGGGCAGGAAGGTCTTGATGGTGTCGAGCGCCTTCTCGCGCAAAATGCCCTTGAGCGCGCCCTTCTCATCCAGATCAAGCGTGCCGCCGGGGATGCTTGTCGTCTCGTCAAAGCCCGCGCGGGCGAGGGCGAGCCCGTTGGCAGCCCCCACATGGCCGCAGACCCGGTCGAGCAGGACGGGGTGCGCCGTTGAGATCGCGTCGGCGACACTGCGATCCGGCAGGAGGGGCGGGTCAAAGCGGTTGTGGTCGAAGCCGTAGCCGACGATCCAGGCGCCCTCGGGCAGCGCCGCCCGCTCCAGATAGGCCCTGCCGCGCCGGATGATCTCCTCGGAGGAGTTCACGCCGCGCAGATCGAGGCGGGCGCGCTCCGCGCCGGTGAGGAGCATGTGGGTGTGGCTGTCGCAAAAACCGGGCAGAACCCGCCGTCCGGCCAGGTCGATCAGGCGGGTCTCCTCCCTGCGCAGGGCGAGGGCGGCCTCGTCGCTGCCGGCAAAGGCGATTCTTCCGTTTTGGATGGCAAGGGCACACACATCCGGCCCCGCCAGGGTGGAAATCCTTCCGCCGTAGAGTATCGTATCCAAGCTCTCACTGCCTTTCTCAGTTGTAAGTGGGCTGCGCGCAGGAAAGGAACACGTCCCGCCCTCCGGAGAAGGCGGGACGTCTGCCCTGTGCGCGCGAAGGGGATGAAATGCGATGGAGATCAGGCCACGGGCTTGACGTTCTGGAAGTGAATGTTCCAGATCCAGGAGGCGTTCATGTAGACGCCTTCGTAGGCCGAGTTGATCGCAATGCTCTTGATGGGATAGAAGAGGTAGAGGTAGGGCGTGTCCGCGATGATGATGTCAAAGGCGGCGAACATCATGTCGTTGCGCAGGGTGGGGTCAAGCTCTTCCTTCTGCGCTTCGATCAGGTCGTTGACGGCCTGATTGTCATAGGCTGCGGAGTTGTAGGGGATGCCGCCGGTGAAGAGGGGCACAAGGTTTCCGGAGGGGTCGGGATAGTCCGCTTCCCAGCCGGCCATGATCATGTCATACTGGCGGATGCCGTCCGCGTCGGTGTAGTCGCCAAACTGATACTGCGTGTGCTCGTCACCGGAGACGCGCTCGATGGCCATGTCAATGCCGATGGCAGAGAGCGAGTCGTGCATGGCAACGGCGATAGAGTTGCGCAGGCCGTCCTCGCTGCAGATGATGTTACAGGAAAAACCGTCCGGATAGCCCGCGGCCTCCAGCAGCGCCTTTGCGCCTTCGGGATCGTACACGTGCTTGGGGGCCTCGTCCCTGTAGGCCAGCCAGCGCTCAGGCTCGACGCTAAAGAGCGCCTCAGAGGAGGGCAGGGCGGTGGAGGGCTCGCCCGCGTCCTTGATGAGCTCCGTCTGCAGCGCGTCAAAATCGATCGCCATTGCAACGGCGCGGCGGACATCGGGGTTGTCAAAGGGCGCCTTCTGCGTGTTGAAGGCGACGAAGGTCACGCCAAAGCCCGGCTCGGTGGAGAGGGTAACGGCGGGGTCTGCCGCGAGCACGTCCATCTGGCTTGGGGGCGGTGCCACGGTGCAGTCAATCGCGCCCGAGAGCATGGAGGCCACACGCGTGCTGTCCTCCCCGATGACCTTGAAGATCAGCTGGTTGAAATAGCCCGCATCGCTGTTCCAGTAATTTTCGTTCTTGGCCAGGACGATCTCATCGCCGCTCTTCCAGCTGACAAAGACATAGGGCCCGGTGCCGATGATGCCGGTGTCCGCGCTGCCGAGCTTCGCGCCCGCGGTCTCCGCAAAGGATTTCTGCACGACATGGCCCGCGGTCGTGGCAAAGCCGTACTGGAAGGTCATGTCGGGTGCGCGCAGTTTCACCGTGAGCTCCCACTCACCCGTCGCTTCCATACTCTCCACGTTGTCAAAGACCCAGTCGAGATAGGAGATCACGTTCTCGTCGGTGTGGCGGTTGAGGGAGTAGAGCACGTCGTCCATGGTCATGGGCGTGCCGTCGGAGAAGTTCACGTCATCGCGGATCTGATAGACGTAGGTCAGCTCGTCCGTCTGCTCCCAGCTCTCCGCCAGAAGGGTGGTGAGCTTGTTGTCCTGATCAAAGCAGAGCAGCCCCTGCGTGATCTGGTTGACGATGGGGTTTGTGGTAAAGTCAAAGGCCTGCGCGGGGTCAAGGGGATAGGGTTCGCTGTCGATGGCAATGATGAAGCTCTCCTTCTCGGCGGGGTCTCCTGCTGCGGGCGGGTCGTCAGTTCCGCAGGCGGAGAGGAAGGCAAGGATCATTGCGGCGGACAAAAGCAAGGCAATCAGTCTTTTCATGTTTGTTCCTCCAGTTTTATTTTTTCCTCGATCACATCCCGTAGGATGAAAGCGACAAAGAAGGCAATCCGAAGCTGGAAGGGCGGATTTGTGCGCGCAGGCGAGTTCTAGTCCCCCTCGCTGACCAGATGGCAGGCGACGAGATGGCCGCCGCCCACATCCCGCAGCGGCGGGCGCTCTGCCTCGCAGCGCGCCTCGCAGTAGATGCAGCGCGGGGCGAAGGGGCAGCCGCCCGGCAGGTCGATGGCGGAGGGCAGGTCACCCTGCAGGATCACACGCTCCATTTTTGTGTCCGGGTCTATGGTGGGCACGGCGGACATCAGCGCCTGGGTGTAGGGGTGGAGCAGCTGGGAAAAGAGCTGCTCCGTCGGCGCCTGCTCGACGATGGTGCCCAGATACATCACCGCGATCTCATCGCAGAGATAGCGCATCACCGTGAGCTCGTGGGAGATGAAGAGCATGGTCAGCGCGCGGCCCTCGCGCAGCTCGTTCAAAAGGTTTAAAATCTGCGCCTGCACGGAGACATCCAGCGCCGAGACGGGCTCATCCGCCACGATGAAGTCCGGTGAGAGCAGGAGCGCGCGGACGATGGCAAGCCGCTGCAGCTGCCCGCCGGAGAGCTCGCTGGGCATGCGGTTGAGCACGTCGAGCGAGAGGTTGGTCTCCAGCAGCAGGTCGTTGACCAGTGCGCCGGCCTCCCTGCGCGCAATCCGGTGCACACGGGTCACCTCGGAGAGCGCCGCGCCGATGGTCTGCTTGGGGTTAAACGAGCCGTAGGGGTTCTGAAAGATCATCTGCATGTGGCGGCGCAGGGTTTTGAGCTGCCCGCCGGCAAGATTCGTGATCTCCTCCCCCCGGAAGAAGAGCTGCCCCGCGCTGATCTCCTCCATGCGCAGCAGGCAGCGCCCGAGGGTGGACTTTCCGCAGCCCGACTCCCCCGCGATGCCAAAAATGCTCCCCTTGGCGATGCGCAGGCTCACCCCGCCGACCGCCGTGAGCGTTTTGGCTTTTTCTCCGAGCTTTCGTGAGGGGATGGGGAAGGTTTTTTTCAGATCCACCGCTTCGAGCAGCGCTGTGGTTTCAGGGGTGTGGGCAGAGCTGTCTTTATGCATCGAAGAGCCCCCTTTCCCCCGCGCGGAAGCAGGCGGCCCGCTGGCCGTTTCCGCAGTCTGTGAGCGCAGGCGCGGCCTGTCTGCAGCGCTCGATCACATAGCGGCAGCGCGGCGCAAAGGGGCAGGTGCTCGGCTTTGCAAAGAGGGCGGGCGGCGCGCCGGGAATGGTCAACAGGCGTGTGCCGCGGCTCTCCATGCTGGGGATGGTGCCGATGAGCGCGCGGCTGTAGGGATGCCTTGCGTCCCGGAGCAGCGTGCGCGTGTCGCCCACCTCCACCACCTTTCCCGCGTACATCACAGAGACGCGCTGGCAGGTCTCCGCCACGACGCCGAAGTTGTGGGTGATGAGCAGAACACTCATGCCGATGTCCGCTGCCAGGGCGGAGATCAGCTCCAAAATCTGCGCCTGAATGGTGACATCCAGCGCGGTGGTGGGTTCATCCGCGATCAGAAGCTTTGGCGAGCAGGCGATTGCCATGGCGATCATGACGCGCTGCTGCATGCCGCCCGAGAGCTCAAAGGGGTATTGCTTATAGCGCTTTTCCGAAGGCTCCAGCCCGAGTTTTTCCAACAGCTCGCAGCTGCGCGCATAGGCCTCCCCGCGGCTTGCGCCGCTGTGAAAGCGGTACATCTCGGCGATCTGCTTGCCGATGGAGAGGACGGGGTTGAGCGACATCATGGGGTCTTGAAAGATCATAGAGATCTCTCCGCCGCGAATGTCCTTCATCCGCCGCATGGGCAGGGAGAGCAGATCCTCCCCCTCAAAGGTGATGCTGCCGCCCACGCGGCTGCGTTTGGGATGGTGCAGCCGCAGGATGGACTTTGCCGTCATGGACTTCCCGCAGCCCGACTCGCCCACCACCCCGTGGATCTCGCCGGGGCGGATGTCCATATCCACGCCGGAAATGGCGTAGACAATGCCGCGCGCCGTCATCAGTTCAACAGTCAGGTCGCGAATTTCCAACAGATTTGTCACCTGCCCTGCCCCCCTTTTTGCCGGAGGCTTGCCGCGGCTTTTTCTGCGCGCCGCGCCCGCCGCTGCTGCATGCGCGCGAAGCGCCGGAAACTCGGCAGCTGCGTCTGGCTGTGGTCAAGATATTGATGCAGCCCGTCGCTAAAGAGGTTGATGGAAACGACCACCGCGACGATCACAGCGCCGGGCGTGAGCGCGAGCATGGGGCTTGAGAGGATGAACTGCCGCCCCTCGCTGAGCATGGCGCCCCAGTCCGACTGCGGCGGCGCAACACCAAGCCCGAGGAAGGAGAGCGCGGCCAGGTCCAAAATCGCGTAGGCGATGTCGAGCGTCAGCTGCACCAGAATGGTGGAGAGGCAGTTGGGCAGGATGTGGCGGAACATGATGCGCGCATCGGAGTAGCCGAGGGAGACGCAGGCCGTGACGTAGACCTTGTTCTTCTCCACCATCGTGAGCGAGCGGGTCAGGCGCGTGAGCATGGGGATATAGACAATGCCCAGAGCGATGACGGCGTTAGAAATGCCGCGGGTCTTAAAGCCCGCGACGAAAATCAGCGCCAGCAGGAGGGAGGGGAAGGAGAGGAGCACGTCGCACATGCGCATGATGAGCGCGTCAATCTTCCTGCCAAAATAGCCCGAGAGCAGCCCGAGCGGAATGCCCGCGACCATCGACACGGCGACCACGCCCAGCGCGCTCAGGAGCACCGTGCGCCCGCCGTAGAGCAGGCGCGAGTAGATATCCCGCCCGTTCTGGTCGGCGCCGAGCCAGTGCGCGGCGGAGGGCGGGGCGAGGTTGTCGGCGGAGGTGGCGTTGGGTAGGTGGGTTGCAAAGAGGGGCGCAAAGGTGCAGCCGATGACAATCAGGAGCAGCAGCACCATAGAGACCGTTGTGGCGGGGGTGAAGAAACGGCTGTACTGCTTGGGTCTCTCGAGCAGGCGGTCCGGGTTTCGAAACAAGAGTGTAAACACGCGTCTGCCCCCCCTATGTCAGCCGGATTCTGGGGTCCAGAATCGCGTAAAGAATGTCCACGAGTAAATTGAGCGCGAGAAAGACGGTCACCAGCAGCATGGTGATGCCCTGCACGAGCGGATAGTCCGAGGCGGAGATGGCGGGGATGAGCAGGCCGCCAAGGCCCCCCATGGCAAAGACCGTTTCCACCAGCACCGAGCCGATGAGCATGCCGCCGATCTGCACGGAGGTGACGGTGATGACGGGGATGAGCGCGTTTTTGAGCGCGTGCACGACAATCACCCGCCCGCGCGGGATGCCCTTGGCGGTGGCGGTGCGGATGTAGTCGGAGTTGAGCTCTTCGATCATGGTGCTGCGCGTGATGCGGCTGGTCAGGGCGATCATGTTGAGCGCGAGCGCCGCCGCGGGGAGGATCAGATGGCGGAAGGAGCCGGTGCCCATCGTCGGGAAGAGGCCCAGACGCAGCGCGAAGATCAGCATGAGCACCATCGCGGTGAGGAAGACGGGCGAAGCGACAAAGAGCAGCGAGAGGAAGGAGAGGAGCTTGTCCACAAAGGTGTTCATCTTCACCGCGCTGATCACCCCGATGGGAATGGCAAGGACAATGGCCATCGCACCCGCGAGGGCCACGAGCGAGAGCGTCACGCCGATGCGCTCGCCGATGAGGTAGGAGACGGGGGCGCGGTGCGAATAGCTCTGGCCCAGGTCGCCGCGCAGCAGGCCGCCCATCCAGATCCCGTACTGCGCCAGCGGAGTCCGATCGAGATAGAACTCCTCGCGCAGCTGCTGCTTGGTCGTCTCGCTCACGTGTTTCCCCTTGGTGATGGAGGCGATGGGGTCGGTTGGGACGATGCGCACCATCGCAAAAATCAAGATGGAGACCACAAAGAGGACGGGGATCATTTGCAGCAGCCGTTTGAGTGTATATTTGAGCACCGGAACACCTCGTTTATAGAGAAAACCTGCGCGGGGAATCCAGAGAGCGGGCCGCCGCCAGGCATTCGTTTAATGGAAGAAAAATGCTTGAAAATCAGACGATTTTTGCATCGATATGAGGAAAGTATACGCCATCGGGGCGCTCTCTGTCAAGAAAAAGGGGCGGAAAAGCCAGCTTGACAGGCAGGAGGGGATCGGGTATCATAAAACGAACGATAGGATCGTGATCCGATCATGATATAATGGTAAAATCTGCCGCGCCCTGCCGCCCCTCTCCGGAGGGGAGTGCAAGGCCCGCAAGGCCCTGCGTCCCCCCGCTGCGGGAGGCCCCTTCCGCGCGCAGGCCGCGCCCTTCGCCCTTCGGCAAACGCCGCCCGCCGCCATGCCGGATGGCGGCGTTCTCGCTTTCTGGGGGATGGCGCGGCCCGGTCAGAGATGTTGAACGCTTCCGCCCTGTGCCGAGTTCAGGAGGTGCCGTTGTGATGCAAGAGAGAGCCCTGCCGCAAGCGCTGCGGGTGCAGCAACAATGCTTTCAGTCTGGGGAGACGCTCCCGCTCCCGGCGCGCATGGCTCTGCTGCGTGCGCTGCGCCTTGCCCTGCACGCGATGGAAGGGGAGCTGCTCGCCGCGCTGGAGGAGGATTTGGGCAAGTCCGCCGCCGCGGGATACCTCTCCGAGCTCGGACAGGTCTATGCGGAGGTCCGCCACATGCTCGCGCGGATGAAGCGCTACGCAAGCCCCCGCCCCATCCTCCCTTCGGCGGGGCAGCTTCCCGGCCGGGGGGAGCGCCGCCCCGTGCCCAAAGGAAACGTGCTGGTGATCGCCCCGTGGAACTACCCTATCCTCCTCTCGCTGCTGCCCGCGGTGGATGCCATTGCCGCGGGGAACACGGTGATCATCAAGCCCTCGGAGCTTGCGCCCGCGAGCGCCGCGGCCCTGCAGCGGCTCTGCCAACGCTACCTGCCGGAGAAGTGGATCTCCGTCCTCCCGGGGGATGCCGCGCTCGGCCGCAGCCTGCTGGACCAGCCCTTCCACCATATCTTCTATACCGGCGGCGCGCAGGTGGGGCGTTTGGTGCTCCAGCGCGCGGCGCGGCGGCTCTGCCCCGTGACGCTGGAGCTCGGCGGGAAGAGCCCCTGCATTGTGGCGGCGGATGCGGACGTGAGTCTTGCCGCCCGGCGGATCGTCTTTGGAAAGTTTCTCAACTGCGGGCAGAGCTGCGTTGCGCCCGATTATGTCTATGTGCAGGAATCCCTCCGCCCCGCCCTGCTGGGGGAGATGGCGCGGGCGCTGCGCAGTTTTTATGGCAGAGACCCCCTTGAGAGCCGGGATTACGGGCGCATTGTCAACCGGGCGCAGTTTGACCGGCTGAGCGCGCTGCTGGAGGGGGAGCGGCCCTGGCTCGGCGGGGAGCGCCGCCCGGAGACACTGCAGATCGCCCCGACCATCCTCGAAGCGGGGCCGGAGAGCCCGCTGATGGAGGAGGAGATCTTCGGCCCCATCCTGCCCGTCCTAAGCTACCGCAAGCTCGACGATGCCCTCGCGGAGATCCAAACCCGGCCGACGCCGCTCGCCTGCTACCTTTTCACGCGGGACAAAGCGCTGCAAACGCGGCTGATGGCGACCCTGCCTTTTGGCGGCGGCTGCGTCAACGACACGCTGCTGCAGCTCGCCTCCCCGCGCATGGGCTTTGGCGGCCTGGGAGAGAGCGGCATGGGCGCCTACCACGGGCGGGTCGGTTTCGAGACCTTCTCGCATCAGAAACACATCCTCTATCAGAGCAGCCGTGTGGATCTCCCGCTGCGCTACCCGCCCTATGGGAGGGGCAAGGCGCTGCTGCTGCGGGCGCTGCTGCGCTGATAGGTGCCGAGAAGAGATGCATGCAAGCGCGGAAAGGAGCGTATCCCATGGTCATACCATTTGAACGGGCGGCGGAACTGCTCGATGAAATTGCCGATGGCTTTCCGCCGGAGTTCTATCAGGAGCTCAACGGCGCCATCCTGCTGCTGCCGGAGGAGAAGAAGCACCCCGGCGCGGAGGATCTCTCCATTCTCGGCACCTACTGCCGCGACTACCTCGGGCGCTATATCGAGCTCTATTACGGCTCCTTCGCCCGCATCGCGGCGGCGGAGGGTTGGTCGGAGAAAACCTGGAAAAAAGAGCTGCGCCGGACGCTGGCGCACGAATTTACCCACCACCTTGAGAGCCTGGCCGGTGAGCGGGCGCTTGAGGAGAAAGACGAGGCGTTCATGGAGGCGTATTGGGAGAGCCGCCGGGAGCGGGAGCGGGACTAGGCCCCGCCATGCGCAGACTGGCCGTCCTGACCGCCGGAGTGGCGCTCGCCTCTTTTCTGGCCTTCCACAGCCCCAAGGGCGCCGTGATGGTCAGCGCCCTCTCCGCGCTGGCTGCGCTTGCGCTCACAGCCCGCCGCACTGGCCCGGAGAAGACTGCAAAAATCGCCCGCCTTGCCGCAGCGGGGCTGATGTTCGGCACACTCCTCTCCTGTACCTATACCGTTTTTGTCTACCGGCCTGCCGAAGCGCTCGCGGGGCAGACCATCCGCCTGGAGGCGCAGGTGACGGGCGTTCCGCGCGCGGGGCTCTATGGGGTGACGCTGCCCGTGCGGGGCAATGAGGCCGGGGCGCGGCCCTTTGCCATCTCCCTGCGGCTGCCGGAGGAATACGGCAGCCTGCGCCCGGGGGATCGCATCGCCTGCGTGGTGCACTGCAGCGCGTCCCAGCGCGGCAGCGGCCCCTTGGCGCAGCATGCACGCGCCAGAGGCGTTTTTCTGGAGGGGAAGGCCTACGGCGCCATCTCGGTGAGCCCGGCGCAGGGCTTCTCCCTGCGCTATGCCCCCGCCCTTGCGGCGCAGCGGCTCTCCGAGCTGCTCCTGCGCCTCTATCCGCCGGAGAGCGCCGCCTTTCTCAAGGCGCTCATCATCGGGAACAAGGAGGATCTCTCGCCTGCCGATCAGAATGCCTTTGCCCGAACGGGGCTGAGCCATGTGGTCTCCGTCTCGGGGATGCACGTCTCCTTTCTCGCGGGCATGCTCTATCTTGCCCTCGGGCGGGAGAGGCGGGGCAGCGCCGCCCTGCAGATTGCAATCATCTTTTTCTTCGCTGCGATGGCCGGCGGCAGCCCCGGCGCGCTGCGGGCGGCCGTGTTCTGGACGATGGGGCTGCTCGCGCCCTTTTTTGGGCGGCGGAGCGATCCGATCACTTCGCTCTCTGCGGCGCTGCTTGTCCTGCTGATCCTGCGGCCCTATTCCATTGCCGATGTCAGCCTGCAGCTCTCCTTCGCGGCGACGCTTGGAATCTTCCTCATCGCGCTGCCGCTGCGGGCGCGCATGATGGCGCGGCTCGATCAGAAACAGCGGCGGCGCTTCGGCTGGCTCATTGCCCTTGCGGCGGTGAGCTTGGGAGCCAATCTCTTGACCATCCCGCTCTCGGCGCTCTATTTCGGGCAGATCTCCATCCTCGCGCCCCTCATCAACATTCTCTCCAATTGGGCGGTGGTGCTCAGCTTTTTCGGCGGCGTGCTCTCTCTGGCGGCGGCTCTGTTTTTCTTTCCGCTGGCTGCGCTCCTCGCGCGGCTCACGGAGCTTCCGCTCGCCTGCTTTCTCGCGATGGCGCGCAGGGGAAGCGAGCTGCCCTTCGCCGCCCTGCCAACGGATTCGGTCTATTATCAACTGTTTTTTGCCTTTCTCTATGCGCTCCTGCTCCTCTGCCTGTTCTACTGGAGGCGGGGGGAGCGCCGTCTGATTTTGCCGGCAGCTTCGCTCACGGCGGCACTCTGCCTCTCCCTCTTTCTCAGCAACGCAAGTCTTAAATTTCACACGCTTGACCTCACCCTGCTGGACGTGCAGCAGGGGCAGAGCATCGCTCTGATTTCAGATGGGTACCGCGCGCTGATTGACTGCGGCGGCAGCCGATACGCGGCGGGCATCGCCGCCGCCCACTTCTATGGGCTGGGCTACCACGGCATTGACCTGCTGGTGGTCACCCACTACGATGCCGACCATGTCGATGGCGTTGCCGAGCTGCTCAAGCGGATGCGGGTCTCCGCCCTCGCGCTGCCGGATGTTGCGCCGGAGAACCCCTTCCGCCGGGAGATGGAGGCGCTTGCGCTTGCAGCGGGGACAGCGCTCTGGTACATCGACGCGGAGACGCAGGTGGAGTTTGGGCACACAAGGCTCACACTCTACCCGCCGCTCGGCGGGCGGGAGAGCAACGAGGAGGGCCTGAGCATCCTCTGCACGGCGGGCGCGTGGGCAGCGCTGGTCACGGGGGATATGAACGCGGAGACGGAGGAAATTTTGCTGGCAAACTATGCGCTGCCGGAGCTGGCCCTCTTCGTCGCCGGGCACCACGGCTCCAAGCACTCCACCTCCGAGCAGCTCTTGGATGCACTCTCCCCCGCCGTCGTCTTCATTTCAGCCGGGGCGGGCAATTCCTACGGTCACCCGGCGGAGGAGACGCTGCTGCGGCTCGATGAGCGGGAGATTCCGCTCTACCGCAGCGACCGGATGGGGAGCATCACACTCACGCTGCAAGCGCCCCGCTAGAAGACAAGCACACAGGAGAGGGGGAGGGTCTATGCCCGCAAAAAAAGAAGACAACAGCAGCTACCGCGCGCTGCGCCGCGCCCTTGCCGAAGGGGCACTCGGCTCGCTCTACATCTTCCACGGGGAGGAGAGCTATCTGCGGGAACATGCGCTCGCGCAGATGAAAGAAGCCCTCATCCCCGCGGGGATGGAGAGCTTCAATTACCATATTATGCAGGCCAAGGGCTTTGATGCCGCCGCCCTTCTGGAGCTGACGGAGGCGCTCCCGGTGATGAACACGCGCAGCCTGATCGTTGTGCGGGATGTGGACCTCTTCAAGCTGGCGGAAGAGACGCGGCGAGCGCTTGCAGAGCTCTTTTGTGCGCTGCCGGAATACTGCTGCCTGGTCTTCATCTACGAGAGCATCCCCTATAAAAGCGACGCGCGGATGAAGCAGCTCTCCGCCGCGATTTCGGAGCAGGCCGCTGTGGTGGACTTTCGCCGCCAGAGTCAGGCGGATCTCACGGACTGGATTCACCGCCGTTTTCACGCCCTCGGCCGCCAGATTGACAGCCGCGACGCGCAATATCTGATCTTCCTCTGCGGGGATCTGATGCAGGGGCTGATCCCGGAGATCGAAAAGATCGCGGCCTATGCGAAAGGCCCCCGCGTTCTGCGCGCGGACATTGACGCGCTCGCCTCCCAGCAGCTTGACGCGCAGGTCTTCCAGATGACAGACGCGCTGCTGCGCCGCAATTTTTCCGCCGCCTTTGAGCTGCTCGACCGGCTGCTGCGCATGCAGGAGCCGCCGATCATGATCCTCGCCGTGCTCGGGCGGCAGTTTCGGCAGGCGCTTAGCGCCGCTCTGCTGCGCGCGCGCGGAAAAGGGACGGAGGATTTGATGCGCCTCTGGGGCATGCGCTCAGCCTATCCGGCACGCAAGCTGATGGAGGCGAAGCTGCCGGAGGCCTTTTGCCGCCTTGCGGTGCTGCGGGCGGCGGAGTGTGACCTTGCGATGAAATACACCACGGGGGCCGATCCCGCGCAGCTGCTGCTCGACCTGCTGCTCGAGCTCTCCGTCTGGGAGGAACGCCGTGCTCAAGATTAAAGAGGCCATCGTGGTGGAAGGGCGCTATGACAAGAACACCCTCGCCCAGTTGGTGGACACGGTGATTTTGCGGACGGATGGCTTTGGCGTGTTCCGAAACGAGGAGAAGCTGCGGCTGCTGCGCAAGATCGCCGCCGCGCGCGGGCTGATTATCCTGACCGACGGGGACGGCGCGGGCTTTCTCATCCGCAACTATCTCAAGGGCGCGCTGCCGAAGGAGCAGGTCAAGCACGCCTACATTCCCGACATCTACGGGAAGGAGCGCCGCAAGCGGAGCCCCGGCGCGGAGGGCAAGCTCGGCGTGGAGGGGATGGGGCGGGAGGTGCTCGAGGCGGCGCTGCGCCGCTGCGGGGCGACGATTCTGGATGAAACGGCGCAGCGCGAAGCCGGAGCGCCCATTACCAAGGCGGATCTCTTTCTCGCAAAGCTGACGGGCGCGGGGAGCAAGGCGGCGCGGCAGGCGCTGCTCCGCGCGCTTGCGCTGCCCGAACACCTGAGCGCCAACGCCCTCTTGCCGGTGCTCAACGCCCTCTATGGGCGGGAGGAATTTCTTGCCTGGCTGGAAGCACACAGAGCCGAGGGGGCGCAGTGAGGATCTACAGCGCTGGAAACGCAACAAAGCCGGGGGACATGAACCCCCGGCTTTTCTTCTGCGGCAAAGAGGCCGCCATCGCTTCCATCAGGCGTAGCGATAGCGCCTCCGCAGGCCGATGACAAAGGAGAGCGAGACGAGCAGCGCCAAGACCTCCGCCACGGCGACGGAAATCCAAACCCCGTCCAGCCCCAGAAGCTTTGGCAGAACAGTCAGAGAGAGGAAGAGAAAGACGAAGCTGCGCAAAAAGCTCAGGAGCGCGGAGATCAGGCCGTTGTTGAGCGCCGTGAAGAGCACGGAGGCGAAAATGTTGACCCCCTTGAGCAGGAAGGCGAAGGCGTAGAGATAAAACCCCCGGGAGGCCAGAGTCCAGACGGGCTGATCCCGTGTGACAAAGATACCGACGATGCCGTGGTTAAAGAGGATGCTGCAGAGGAAGATGGCAAGTGAGCTGATGCAGATGAAGCGTATGCTGAGCTTGAAGACATAGCGCAGTTGTTCTTCGTTCCCCTCGCCGTGCTTATAGCTGATGATGGGGGCGACGCCCGTGGAATAGCCGAGATAGAGGCTCACAAGCAGGTATTCCGCATAGAGGATGATGGCGATGGCGGCCACGCCCTCCTCCCCGAGCAGCTCCATGAGGATGCGGTTGTAGAGCAGGGTGATGATCGCCATGGAGCAGTGGGTCACCATCTCCGAAGAGCCGTTGACGCAGCTGTGCAGCAGCACGCGGGGGCGAAACTTCGGGCGGACAAAGTATAAGCTGCCCTTGCGGTGGAGGGAGAAGAAGAGAAGGCCGACGAGCGCGGGGATGCCGTAGCCGATGCCCGTGGCGAGCCCCGCCCCGGCGATGCCCATGCCGGCGGTCTTGATGAGCAGGTAGTCAAGCAGCACATTGGCAAGGCCGCCCACAACAGTGAGAACCAGGCCGAGGGAGGGCCGCCCTGCCGTAACAAAGAAAAACTGCATCATGACCTGTAAGATGCACAGCGGCGTGAAGAGGAGCAGCATCCAGGCGTAATCCCGGCAGTAATCCCAGATGGCCTCGTTTGCGCCGAGAAAGCGCAGGAGCGGGTCAAAGAAGAGCAGGGTGAAGAGGACGATCAGAAGCGAGAGGAGAAGGGAGAGGATCATCAAGGCGGTGAAGTTCTCCCGCGCCCCCCGCTCGTTCCCCTCGCCCATCTGCATGGCGATGAAGGCGCTGCCCCCCGCGGCGAGCATGATGCCAACCGCCGCGACAAAGCTGATGAAGGGGAGGATGATGTTGACCGCCGAGAGCGCCCCCGTGCCGATGAGGCGGGAGACAAAGATCCCGTCCACCATGGTGTAGAGCGCCATGAAGATGGTCATGACGATGGTGGGCAGCGTAAAGCGGAAGAGCGCCCGCGCGGAGTAGTTCTTTGCCAGTTGATTGCCCGCCACCTGTCTCACTCCTTTGTATCAGCCGGATCAAAAGCCCTCTCATTGTAGCAAGTTGACGCCGTTTGTCAAGAATGCCGCCGCCGCGCACGACGGGCCAAGAGGCACGAAAAACGGCGGAGAACGAGAAAAACGCCGGGCTTGCCCGGCGTTTTTCTCTGATGAGAGGGTTGAGATAGGGATATAATAGGAGGAGCATGGATGCGTGTTATTATGGATTTGCGTGCTGTCATTACTCGATGGCGATGCTGCGTTTTTCGGGCAGTGCCGGCTGTTCCTTTGGCAGGCGCAGCTTGAGCACGCCGTTTTCATAGGTGGCAGTGATCGCCTCGGTGTCAATCCCGTTCACATCGAAGCTGCGGGAAAGGGAGCCGTAGTAGCGCTCCTTGCGGACATAGTGCCCGCTCTGATCGTTTTCTTCCGTCTCACTCTTGCGCTCTGCGCGGATGGTCAAAATCCCTTCGGAGAGGTCCAAGGAGATGTCTTCTTTTTCAAAGCCGGGAAGCTCCGCCTCTAAGAGATAGTGGTCGTCCTCCTTGCGGATGTCGGCGCGAAAGGCGCGCAGCTGGGGCACCTTCTCGGCGGCGGGGACGGTGGGGAATATACGGTCAAACATATCAAACACATTATCAATTCGGTTGGAAAAGGGCATCAAATCAAACATACTGTAGTCTCCTTTCTTCATTCAGATGTAACACTTCGATTGGCGAACCGAGGGTAGAGCGCCAAAATCTTTCTTAAGTTCTTGTAGCCATCTCCTTGTTATCTCTAGTTTACGATGAAATTATGAATAAATCTGCAACAGGATATGTACAAACTGTAAACGTTTAGCACTCAGCTAAAAAGAGTGCTAAGTTCAGAAGGGAAGAATTGCTTTTGCCCGCGCGCGTGTTATAATAGGGTTCATCCAGCCGGAATCCGGCGAAAATGCGCGCCCCCGCTCTCCCAGAGGGGGGTGAACCCCGCCCGAAACAGAGCGGCGGGGCGGCGCTTGTTTCTGATGACAGCGATTGAATCCATTCTATATATAAGGAGAGGGACAACCATGGACGATCTATCTGCTCGCATGTACGCGCTCGGAAGCGCGCCTTCTGAAATTCGCGAGGCCTTTGAATACGGCAGGGCGCGCGCGGCAATTGTCGGCGCGGAACAGGTCTTTGACTTTTCCATCGGCAACCCCAATGTGCCAACGCCGCAGAGTGTGACGGCGGGGCTGCGCGCGCTCTTGGAGGAGGATGCCGTGAGCCTGCACGGCTACACCAGCGCGCAGGGGGACGCGGCAGCGCGCGCAAAGCTCGCGGAGAATTTGAACGCCCGCTTTGGCACAAGCTATGACGCGGACTGCCTCTACCTGACCAGCGGCGCGGCGGGTGCGCTCTGCTGCGCGCTCGGCGCCCTGAGCTGCCCGGGGGACGAGTTTTTGACCCTTGCACCCTACTTCCCGGAGTATAAGGTCTTTGTCGAGTCGGCGGGGGCGGCGCTCGTGGTGGTGCCGCCGGAGCCGGAGGCCTTCCAGATCGACTTTGCTGCCCTGGAGGCGCGCATCAACCAGAACACCAAGGGCATGATCCTCAACTCGCCCAACAACCCGAGCGGCGTGGTCTACTCGGAGGAGACGCTGCGCGCGCTCGCGCGACTGCTGGAGGAGAAGTCTGCGCAGTTCGGCCGGCCCATCTGGCTCATCTCTGACGAGCCCTACCGGGAGATCTACTACGGCGCGGGGGCGGCGCCCTGGATCCCCTCCTACTATACCAATACGCTCGTCTGCTATTCCTTTAGCAAGTCCCTCTCGCTCCCCGGCGCGCGCATCGGCTACCTGCTGGTGCCCCATGAAGTGCACGGGGCGCGCCGCCTGTACACGGCGGTGGCCGGAGCGGGCAGAGCCCTCGGGCACGTCTGCGCGCCGAGCCTCTTCCAGCGCCTGGCGGCCAATCACTGCCACGAGACGGCGGATTTGAGCATCTACCGGCGCAACCGCGACCTGCTCATGGCGGGCCTGCGGGAGGTCGGCTTCCACTGCGTTGCGCCCGAGGGCGCCTTCTACCTCTTCCCGAGATCGCTTGAGCCGGATGCGCGCGCCTTCTGCCTCAAGGCGCGGGAGTTTGACCTGCTGCTGGTGCCGGGGGACAGCTTCGGCGCGCCGGGTCATTTCCGCCTCTCCTACTGCGTGCCGACCAAGCGGGTGGAGGACGCGCTGCCGCGCTTTGCCCAGCTGGCAAAAGCCTACCGTTGATCTGTCGCTGCGCTTGCAGCCCGCAGGCGCAGCGCCATAAGCCTGTGTTTGAAAAGGAGATGCACCGATGTATTTGCTCAAAGAGCTGACAATCAAGAACATGACGCTGCGCAACCGCATCGTCATGCCGCCCATGTGCATGTACAGTTCCAAGGGCGGGGGAATGCCGACCGACTTTCACTTTACTCACTACACCTCCCGCGCGCTCGGCGGGGCGGCTCTGATCATCATGGAGGCGACAGGCGTTCTGCCCGAGGGGCGGATCTCCGATCACTGTCTGGGGCTCTGGAACGATGAACAGGCGGCGGCCCTCGCGCCCATTGTGGCCGCCTGCCAGAAGCAGGGGGCGAAGGTGGCGATCCAGATCAACCACGCGGGGCGCAAATGTGAGGCGCAGGCGGAGACGATTTTCGGCCCCAGCGCCCTCCCCTTCGAGGCGGGCTCCCCCATGCCGCGGGAGATGACGCAGGAGGACATCCGTGCCGCCATTCTCGCCTTTCGCAGCGCGGCGGCGCGGGCGGCTGCCATCGGCTTTGACGCGCTGGAGCTGCACGCAGCCCACGGATACCTGCTCAGCTCCTTCCTCTCGCCGCTGAGCAATCAGCGCACAGACGGCTATGGCGGCACAACGGGAGGCCGCGCCCGCCTGCTGCTGGAAACGCTGCAGGCCATCCGCGAGGTGTGGCCGGCGGAAAAGCCCCTGCTCCTGCGCGTCTCGGCGGAGGACTATGCGCCCGGGGGGATGCACCCGGCGGAGATGGCGGAGATTATCAAGCTGGCAAAGCCCTATCTTGATGTGCTCGATGTCAGCACGGGCGGGGTGGTGCCAACGCCGCCGCCGGCGCTCTATCCGGGCTATCAAGTCGGGATCGCCGCAGAGCTCAAGAGGGCAACGGGTTTGCCGACCATCACGGTGGGGCTCATCAGCGAAGCGCGCCACGTGGAGGCGATTCTGGGTGAGGGCCGCGCGGATCTCGTCGCGCTGGGCCGTGCGCTGCTGCGCAACCCCCATTGGGTCTTGCAAACCGCCCACGCGCAGAAACTCGACTACCCCTGGCCCGAGGCCTACCGCCGGGGCTTTCTCGTGAGGGACTGAGCTGCCGCCCGGCACTCTCCTTGGCCCGGAACATAAGTCCATTGGACATAAGTTCCCGCGCGCTCCCATATAGTGGAGTAGAGAACGAGTGTTTGGCGGGGAAGGCCTTCGATGCGGCGGCCCTTGCCTGCCCCGCGGGAAAGGGATGGATGAGATGAGCTATGAGGAGAGAGCAAACCGCGGATCCGCTCCGCACAGCATCAGCCTGGAGGAGCGCAGCAGGCTGACCATTTCCGGTGTGGAGGATGTGGAGAGTTTTGATGAGAGCAGCATTGTCCTCTCCACGAGGAATGGGGATCTGATTGTACGCGGCAGTGAGCTGCATATCGAAAAGCTGAGCCTTGACGGCGGGGATCTGCTGGTGGAGGGGAGCGTAGACTCCCTCTCTTACGAGGAGCGCCAGCCCAGCGGCGGCTTTTTCTCCCGGCTGCTGCGGCCGTGACCATCGCCATTGAGAGCCAGCTGGCGGCCTTTGCCGGGGCGCTGCTCGTGGGCGCGGCATTGGGCCTTGTGTATGACAGCCTGCGCGCGCTGGGGCGCAGCGGCCCCCAATGGCGGGAGTGGTGCTTAGACCTCTTCTTCTGGGTCGTGGCGGCGCTTGCGGTCTTCTTGAGCGCGGCGCGGCTGGAAAACGGGGAGATCCGCATCTACATGCTGCTGGGAAATCTGCTCGGCGCGCTGCTGTATTTCCTCCTCCTCGCCCGCTTCTTCCGCCGCTTTTACCGCTGGCTCGACAGAGCCTGGCAGCGGTTCAAGGCGCTGCTGCTGCGCCCGCTCCGCCGGATTTACGCGATGCTCATGGCTCCGTTGTCGATTTTTTTCAACTTTTTGAAAAAAAGAATCAAAAAGATCTTTTCTTTTTCGCGCAGATGGGTTAAGATGAAAGCAGCATCCAAAAAAATGAGGAAGCGGCGGAAAACGGCAGAGAGAAAGGAGCGGCAGCATGAGGGGAAATTGGTTCATCACCAAAAAGGCTGGTATTCTCTCGAAGATCGTCGTGGTGGTTCTCCTGGTCTACATCATCTACATGATGGTGCTGATGCAGGGGAGGATCGCCGGAGCCAATGAAGAGGTCGCAAGCCTCACGCAGCAGCTGGAAACGCAGAGGCAGCAAAATGCGCAATTGCGCGACGCGATTGTCAACAGTGACGACGTGGAGCAGAAAAAAGACATTGCGCGGGAGCGGCTGGGCCTGCTCTCACCGGGCGAAAAAGTGTTTAATTTCACGGAGTAGCCTTTCTTTGGGGCGGGGCGGCCGCCTGCCGGCTTCGCTGCCCTCAAGTGATATGTCAATCTATGTTTATGAGTATGATGAGGAGGATTTTCGCGTTATATGGAAATCAGGGTCGGTTCTATTCTGGAAGGGAATGTAAAAAGTATCACCAATTTTGGCGCGTTTGTTTCGCTGCCCGGTGGAAGAAGCGGTTTGGTGCATATTTCGGAGATCGCCCATTCCTATGTCAACAGCGTCAGTGACCACCTGCAGGAAGGCCAGCAGGTGAATGTAAAAGTTGTGGGTATTGATGAAATTGGGCGCATCAATCTTTCCATTAAAAAAGCGCAAGACCCCCCTCCTCGCCCGGCGAACAACCAGACAATGAGAAGGCCCGCGGCGGACGGCCCCGCCCGGCCGCAATCTCCGCGCCAGGGCTTTGAGCCGAAGCATGCCAACCCGCGCGGCTTTTCTCCCCGCGCCGCCGCACCGAGCGCACCCGCAGCGGGCGCACAGGGCGGCAGCGGTGATTTTGAGAGCATGATGAAGCAGTTCATGCAGGCCTCGGACAGCAAGCTCTCCTCCCTGCGCCTGCACGAGAAGCGCTCTTCGCGCCGCAGCGGACACCGATAACCCCCGCAGACATTCTTGAGATGATAAGGCGCGATCCCTGCAGCAAACGCTGCAGGGTTTTTTGCGTCCCTCTCGAATCGCCCCGGCGAGATCCCCGGATCCCGCCGGGGCGATTTGCGCAGCTTTCCGCCGGAGAGATTCTCTTAACGATGTGGCACAGGGAAGGGGGCGCGGGGATATGATAGGGCAGGAGATTTTGCCCCTGTCCGCGCCCTGTCCCCTTCAGGGCGCAGGCCGCAGAGACTGCGGCGCTTTGCCGGCAAGGGTTACAATCTCCCGCGCCGCGGCGCAGCTGCGCCAAAGCGCAATCACAGAGGGGATCTCAGGCAGCGCGCCTCTGGGCACCCCCGGCGGGTGGGATCTTCTCTTGTGCGGGAGCGGGAGTGGGGGCGCTTGGCGGAGCAGGCCTGGTAGCTCCTTAGAACAAGGAAAACGAAATGATCGCCTGGAAAGAAGAAACAGCCTCTCGAAGAGAGAGGAAGAAGCGCGGCAATGGAATGGCCCCCGCTGCGGCAGCGCCCCGCAGCAGCCCCCCGCCGCGGGGGGAGGCGGCAAGATGAGCGTCACAGAGCTTGGCATCACGGGCGTTGCGGCCATTACGGTCATCTGTTTTCTGGTCGGTGAGCTGGTGAAGGAGAGCCGGCTGGACAACAAGTGGATCCCCGCCATTTGCGGCGTGAGCGGCGCAATTTTGGGCCTGATCGGGATGCGCATCATGTCCGCATTCCCCGCCTCGGATGATCTCACAGCCGCCGCCGCCGTGGGCATTGTCTCCGGTTTTGCGGCGACGGGGATCAACGAGGTGAGCAAGCAGATGCACACCAGAGGGGGAAAACGCTAGAAACCGTGTGGGGGATATCGCCCCCGGCGTGAGAGAATAAACTGAGCGCGCGGCGGTCTTCCCGCGCGGAAGGCCGCCGCCGGGAAAAAAGATGCGCAGAGATTTGCGGCAGTTCCAACACTTTTTTTGTATTCGAAAGGGGGAAAAGGGTAATCCGCAGAGATTGCTGCCGGGCGCGGGCAGATCTGGGAGAAGGGACGAATAACCTTATCGGCTCTTGTCGCATATCCTGTATCAGAAGGGCCTTCACGCCCCTCATATTATCTGAAAAGGAGCACGAAACGATGTGTTGCTATAGAAACTGCCGCCCCTGCGGCCGCCCCTGCGGCTGCGCCCGCACCTGCCCGACTGCTTGCAGCAACGCCTGCAATGATGCCTGCGTGCAGGCTTGCAAGGAGGCCTGTGCGCAGGCACTTGCCGATTTTTGTTCGAACGTCTGCCCCGTACCCCGTCCGATTCCGCGTCCCACGCCCCGCCCGGACTTCTGTTCCGAATTCTGTTCCAATTTCTGCTCTGCTGACTAAGGCTGTACACACAGCCTGTCACCCGAGGCGAGCTTGCGCTCCCGCCCAGCGGAAGTGATGGGGCAGGCAGAGGGCTGCCCTGCGGCCCCGCCGATGGAGATGCGGTCTGTTCGGGCGCTGCGGCGCGATGACAGGCCGGAGGGAGAAGCAAGCGCTTACCGTATCAAAGGTGCGGCATGATCCTGCCCCCCGCCTGCGCGGCAAAAAAGCCGAAGCAGTGCGGGGCGGCCGCTGCACCGGAAGCAGTGGGTGGATGCACCTGCCCCCGCAAGGGAGATGACCTTGCGGGGGCGCTTTTATGTTCGGGGGAGGGCAGGGGGCAGAAGCGCTGCAAAAAAGCCGTCTTGTCCTGCGGGGCAGAAGCTGGTATACTGACAGCCATATTGATCTGCTTGGGATTGAACCCGCGGCGGGCTGCGCCCGGCTGGGGCGATCTCCCCGCCAACAGAAAGGAGCGGCTTATGGCATTGGTATCCTCAATTCTCGACTGCATCGGCAACACCCCCCTCTTGGACTTGCAGCGCTACGCGGCAGGGGAGGGGCTGGAGGCCCGTCTATTGGCCAAGTGGGAGGGGCAAAACCCCGCCGGAAGCGTGAAGGACCGCGCGGCGCTGGCGATGCTGCGTGCCGCGGAGGCGGCAGGTATCCTCTCCCCCGGTGCGACGATCATAGAACCGACCTCCGGCAACACGGGCATCGGCCTTGCCGCGCTTGCCAATGTCCTGGGTTACCGCTGCGTCCTGACCATGCCCGAGAGCATGAGTCTCGAGCGCCGGGCGCTGCTGGCCGCATACGGCGCGGAGATTGTCCTCACCCCGGCGGCACAGGGGATGCAGGGCGCGATGGACAAGGCGCGTGCTCTCGCCGCCGAAACGCCCAAGAGCTGGATTCCCGGCCAGTTTGAAAACCCCGAAAACCCGAGCGCGCACTATCACAGCACAGGGCCTGAAATCTGGGCGGACACGGGAGGCCGCGTGGACGTGTTCGTCGCGGGGGTCGGCACCGGCGGCACGCTCACGGGCATCGGCCGTTTTTTGAGAGAAAAGAACCCGAAGATCAAGATCGTAGCGGTGGAGCCTGCGGCCTCGCCTCTGCTCTCGGGGGGCGCAGCCGGCAAGCATGGGCTGCAGGGCATCGGCGCGAATTTCATCCCGCAGATTTTAGACCGCGCGGTCTACGACGAGATCATTCCCGTCACAGAAGCCGACGCCTATGCCGCCGGCCGCGCACTCGTCTGCGAGGGGCTGTTGCCCGGAATTTCCGGCGGCGCAGCCCTCTGGGCGGCAACGCAGCTGGCAAAACGCCCGGAACACAAGGGGCAGACCATCGTGCTGCTGCTGCCCGACGGCGGCGAGCGCTATCTCTCCACGCCGATGTATCAGCCCGCGCCGCCCGCCCCCTGAGCCGCACTGCGGAACAAACCAAAAAATACCCCCGTCTGCATCGCTTGGAAGGGCGAAGGCAGACGGGGGTTTGTCATTGTGCGAAACGCTTCGCGCGCTCAGGAGCTCTGTTCCAAGGCGGCAAAGTCTTGCAGGACGATGCGGGCGAGGCGCAGCACATCGTCACCTTTCCGCAGGCGGAAGGCCAAGTAGGGCTTTTCTCCGGCGGAGAAGAGCAGGCGGCGGCGGTATTTTTCCATGCCGCAGAGGGCGGAAATGCGCTCGAAATCCGGCGCGGGGAGATCGAAACGCAGGAGTGTGTCCTTTTGGATCAGCTCCGTGATGCCCAGGCGGGAGGCCTCGCTGCGCAGCAGGGCGATGGAGACGAGGTTGTTCACGCTGCGCGGCGGGTCGCCGAAGCGGTCAATGATCTCGTCGAGAATCTCGTCGGCGGCGGCCTCATCGCGAATGCGGGCGATGCGCCGGTAGAGATCCATGCGCTGCTCGGGGGAGGGGATGTAGGCCTCGGGGATGGAGGCGGGCACCGAGAGATCCGCCGCGCACTCCGCCGGGCGCGCTACGGGCTTGCCCTGCTCTTCGAGCACCGCCTCCTCCAGCAGCCGCAGGTACATGTCATAGCCCACGCTCATGAGAAAGCCCGACTGCTCGGGCCCCAAGAGGTTGCCCGCGCCGCGGATTTCCAAATCCCGCATGGCGATTTTAAAGCCCGCGCCAAAGGCGGCAAATTCGCGGATGGCGGAGAGCCTGCGCTCGGAAATCTCGCTTAAGATTTTCCCCTGCCGATAGGTCATGTAGGCGAAGGCCCGCCGGGCGGAGCGCCCCACGCGGCCGCGCAGCTGGTGCAGCTGGGCAAGCCCCAGATGGTCGGCATCCTCCACGATGAGGGTGTTGACATTGGGGAGATCCACCCCCGTTTCGATGATGGTGGTGCAGATGAGAATGTCGAGGCTGTTGTCGCGCATCTCGCCCATAATCCCGCCCAGGGTGTCCTGATCCATGCGCCCGTGTGCCACGGCGATGCGCGCCTCCGGGAGCATGCTGTGGATGCGCGCGGCGCAGCGCTCAATGGTCTCGACGCGGTTGTGCAGGTAATAGACCTGGCCGCCGCGCGCAAGCTCCCGGTGCATCGCATCCGCGAGAAAGGACCAGTTGTGCTCCATGACATAGGTCTGCACGGGGCGGCGGTTCTGCGGCGGCTCCTCGAGCGTGGACATATCGCGCAGCCCCGTGAGGGCCATGTTGAGCGTGCGCGGGATGGGTGTTGCCGAGAGCACCAGCACATCCACCTGCTTTGCGATCTCCTTGAGCCGCTCCTTGTGCGTGACGCCGAAGCGCTGCTCTTCGTCCACAATCAGAAGGCCCAGATCGTGAAACTGCATCTCCTTGGAGAGGAGCTTATGGGTGCCGATGAGCAGATCGATCTGCCCCGCCTTCGTCTCCTGCATGATTTTTTTTGACTGCGCGGCGCTGCGGAAGCGGCTGAGCATCTCCATCGACACGGGGAACTTGGAAAAGCGCCGCTTGGCGGTGAGGTAGTGCTGCTGCGCGAGCACGGTGGTGGGCGCGAGGATGGCGGCCTGTTTGCCGCCGAGCACGCATTTCATCACCGCGCGGAAGGCGACCTCCGTTTTCCCGTAGCCCACGTCGCCGCAGAGCAGGCGGTCCATGGGGATCGCGCGCTCCATGTCGCGCTTGATCTCCTCGGCGCAGCGGAGCTGGTCTTCCGTCTCCTCATACTCGAACTGTTCCTCAAACTCCCGCTGCCAGGGCGAGTCGGGCGAGAAGGCGAAGCCCGGCTGCCGGTTTCGCTGCGCATAGAGCGCGATGAGCCCCTTGGCGAGATCCTTCGCGGCGGCCTTCGCGCGGGTCTTCGCCTTTTCCCACTCCGTGCCGCCGAGTTTGGAGAGGCGGCGCTGCTGCGCATCCTCCCCGCCGCCAATGTATTTGGAGACGAGGTCGAGCTGCGTGGCGGGGACGTAGAGCACATCTGCGCCGGAAAATTGCAGCTTTACATAGTCCTTGTCAACGCCGTCCACCTTCATCGTCGTCATGCCGGAAAAACGGCCGAGCCCGTGGTGCTCGTGGATGACAAGGTCACCGGCCGAGAGGTCGGAAAAGCTCTCGAGCCGCTCACGCCCTTTGGCGGCGCCGGTTTTGCGGCGCTTGGGCGGCGGCGCACCCCCTTCGGCGAGGATGACGAATTTTTCCTCCGGAAACTCAAGCCCCGCACTGAGGTTACCCACGCTGATGAAGAGCTCGGAGGGGCCGGGGAGCGCCTGCAAATCATAGGCCAGCGCGGCGTGAATCTGCTGCTCCTGCAGGAGCGCGTCGAGATGATCCGCCCGCTTTCGGGTGGGGGCGAGCATCACGACCGCATAGCCCTGTTTGCGGTAGTGGAGCAGATCCTCCGCCGCCGCCGCAAGGCTGATGCCGTAACCCGGGAGCTGGCGCGCCGTGAGCGAGAGGAGCAGGCGCGGGCGCAGGGGGTAGCTGCTGTTTGAAAAGTTATCCAGAAAGAGCAGCGGGAAGGCGGAGAGCGCCTCAAAAAGCTCCTCCGTACTGCAGGCGAAGGCCGCATCGGAACCCGTGAGAATCCCCTCCTCGAAGAGGGTTTTCACGTCCTCCTCCAGCTGCCAGAGATAGCTCTTGGCGCGCTCAAGAATGCGCGGTGCATCGCAGACGAGCAGGAGCGTGTCCGGAGGGAGGAAGGCGGCGGCGCTGCTCTGCTCCGCGTAGAGCTGCGGGAGCAGGAGGTCTGCGGGGGTCTCCGCCTCGGCGGCAAGGGAGCCGATGACCTCGCGCGCCGGGAGGATGGTCGCGTAGTCTGCAGCGGAGAGTCTGCGCTGGCTGTCCGGGTCAAAAAAGCCCATGGTGTCGAGCAGCTCGCCCCAGAATTCAAGCCGCAGCGGGTGCTCCCAGTTGGGGGAGTAGAGGTCTAAAATGCCGCCGCGCAGCGCGAACTGCCCCACCCCCTCCACCTGCTCACAGCGGCTGTAGCCGATGGCGGAGAGATGCTGAGCGAGCGCTGTGAGATCGTAGTTCTCCCCGCTGCGGAGCGTGCGGCAGGCCTCCAAAAATCGGTCGGGCGGAATGCTGCGCTGGAGCAGCGCGTCCACCGTGCTCACCAAAAAGGCGGGCGGCGCTTCGGAGAGGGCATGAAAAATGCCCAGGCGGCGGTGCTCCCACTGTCTGGAAGCCGCGCCCGGGTGAAAGAAAAACTCCCGGCTCGGGAGAAGGAGGGGCTCCTCCCCCGTCAGGGCGGTCAGATCCTCAACGAGGCGCTGCGCCTGCGTCTCATCGGCGCAGAGCAGCGCCACAGGCCGAGCGCTATCCGGCCCAAGGCCGGCGGCAAAGAGCGCCCGCCCCGCGGAGGCGAGGCCCGAGAGCGCCACGGGAGCTGCGCCCTCGTCAATGGCGGAGAGGATTTGCCGGTATTCCGGGATGGAGGGGAGAACATTGCGCAGTTGTTTCATAGATGCACCTGCCTGCTGCGGGGGAATGATGAGTTGGGATGGGAGAAGGCGCTGCCCCGCACGATATGTTAAGATGGCGGGCAAAGCTTGCGCAGGAACGGGCGGGGTCAGGAGCCGTTGTAGCGCTCCATCGCGGCCTCGATGCTCTGGGTGATGAGCAGCACCGCGGCATCGGCCGCTTCCTTCACGCTCTCTGCAATCAGGGGCTGCTCCTGGGCGGAAAAGCGGCTGAGCACCCAGTCGGCCATGTCGTAGTCCGGGTGCGGTTTTTGCCCCACGCCGATTTTAATGCGGGGGAAGTCCTCGCTGCGCAGGTGGTAGATCAGGCTTTTGAGGCCGTTGTGCCCGCCGGCGCTTCCCTTACGGCGGATGCGCAGCTTCCCGGCGGGGAGGTCCACATCGTCAAAGACGATGAGGATGCGCTCGGGCGGGATGTGGTAGAACTTGGCCGCCTCGCGCACCGATTCGCCCGAGAGGTTCATATAGGTTGTCGGCTTCATGAGCAGCGCGCGCAGATCCTGCCCGCCCGGAACGCGAAAATCGGCGCGGCCGGTGAGCGCGCGGTGTTTCAGGCGCGTGAGGGGGATTTGCTGCCGGGCCGCCAACTCGTCCATGACGAGAAAGCCGACATTATGCCGCGTCTGCTCATACTGCCGGCCGGGGTTTCCAAGGCCGACGAGGAGCCAGTCGAGCGGCCCCTCTGCCCGCCGCCGGGGAAAAAACATCATGCATCACACCTTGTTAAAAGCTTGTCGCTGGAAGCGCGCGCTGCAAGCGGCGCCTGCCCCGCGCCCTTCCGGGCTGCGCGGGCTTTGGCAGCCCGGGCAAAGAAGGCAGCCTGCCAAAAAAGCCGCGCGGCTCTTTTGGCAGGCTGGCCGGAGGGGAAGGGCGCCCGGCAGTCTATCCGCTTAGATGAAGAGGCGGGAGACGGAGACCTCTTCATAAATATATTCAATAGCCTCGGCAAACATTTCCGCCGCCGAGATATATTTAATCTTATCAGAGCGCTGCTCCGGACGGGGCGGAATCGTGTCGAGGAAGACAACTTCTTTGATGGGGCTCTTGTTGATGCGCTCAATCGCGGGGCCCGAGAGCACACCGTGGGAGGCGCAGGCGTAGATCTCCGTGACACCGCCGACATCGAGCAGCGCCTGCGCCGCGTTGCAGAGCGAGCCGCCGGTGTCCACCATGTCGTCCATGAGGATGGCGCGCTTCCCCTTGACATCGCCGATGATGTTCATCACCTCTGCCACATTCGCCTTGGGGCGGCGCTTGTCCACAATGGCGAGGTTCATGCCCAGCTTCTGGGCAAAGGCGCGCGCACGGGTGACGCTGCCGACATCCGGCGAGACGACGACCGTCTCTTCGTTGTCCAGACCGAAGAGATTGGTGAAATGGCGCACGAAGAGGGGGCTGCCCAGGAGGTTATCCACCGGGATATCAAAAAACCCCTGAATTTGCGAGGCGTGCAGGTCCATCGTGAGCACGCGGTCGGCGCCGGCGCGGGTTAAAATGTTCGCCACCAGCTTTGCGGAGATGGGGTCGCGGGGCTTTGCCTTGCGGTCCTGCCTGGCATAGCCGAAATAGGGAATCACAGCGGTGACGCGGCCGGCGCTGGCTCTCTTGAACGCGTCAATCATGACCAGAAGCTCCATCAAGTTGTCGTTGACCGGCGTGGAGGTGGACTGGATGACAAACACATCCGAGCCGCGAACGGTTTCATAAATGGATACGAAACTCTCTCCGTCTGCGAAATGCCCCGCCTCCAAGTTTCCAAGGGGGAGCTTGAGGGTCCTGCAAATTGCTTCCGCAAAGGGGCGGTTGGCATTGCCGGAGAAGATCTTCAGATTCTTGCCATGTGCAATCATGTTTCCATTCCTTTCTGTGTGTGAACTGATACGGCTGTCGGCCCAGCCGCGGCTTCAGCATCCGCTCCTCTGCGGCAAAGGCCGACCGAAACATTACTCACGCTCGCCCCCCGCGGCACAAAAGCGGCGGCCTGTGCATCGCTTCGCGGAAAGGCTTCACTGAAACCTCGCACTCCGCCCGTCCCGGAGGAGGCGATTTTCGTTTGCTTTTTCCAGTATAACAAATTTCCATGCACTTTGCATGGGATTTTCGAAATTAATTGAACAAAATATTTTTTAGATATTTTTTTCTCCGCGCGATTTGCGCTTGACAAATACAAAGCGCTCGTGTATTCTGGGCGTACTAATACGCATAGTACATTCGGAAGGCCTGTGGAAAGGAGTGATCCGGGTGATCCAGCTCAACTATCGGGATTCCAGACCGATTTATGAACAGGTGAGCGACGGGCTGCGGAATCTATTGATCCGCGGCGTGATTCAAGCGGGAGAGAAGCTGCCCTCCGTCCGCGCGCTGGCCGCGAGCCTGACCATTAACCCCAACACCATCCAGCGCGCCTATGAGGCGCTCGAGCAGGAGGGGTATATCTACAGCATTGTGGGGCGGGGCAGCTTTGCCGCAGACCTCGGCGAGGTGAACGAGGCCAGGAGAGAGGCGCTCTTCCAGCGGCTCGATGAGGCGGCGCGGGAGCTTCTGGCGCTGGGGGTGCGCGCAGAGGAACTCTCCGCGCGCATTGAGGAAATGGAGGGAAGGAAGACATGATTGCAATTGAAGGACTGGTCAAGAGTTTTGAGGGCTTCCGCGCGCTCGACGGGCTGAATATGCACGTGCCAAGGGGCAGCATCTATGGCTTCGTCGGCCCCAACGGCGCGGGGAAATCCACCGTGCTGCGGCACATCACGGGGGTGTACCGGCAGGACGCGGGGGAGCTGCTCGTGGACGGCGCTCCCGTCTATGAAAACCCCGCCCTCAAGCGCCGCATTGCCAACATCCCCGATGAGCTCTACTACTTCGTCTCCGCCAGCACGCGGGACATGATGCGTTTTTACCGGGGCTTCTACCCCAAGTTCGATCTGGCGCGCTATCAGGCGCTCAAAGATGTCTTCCGCGAGGTGGAGGAGACGCGCCCCATCCGCCGCCTCTCCAAGGGCATGCAGAAGCAGTCGGCCTTTTGGCTTGCGCTCTGCTGCCGGCCGGAGCTCCTGGTGCTCGATGAGCCGGTGGACGGTCTGGACCCCGTGATGCGCCGGCAGGTGTGGAGCCTGCTCATGGACGACGTGGCGCAGGAGGGGACAACGGTGCTGCTCTCCTCGCACAACCTGCGGGAGCTGGAAGATGTCTGCGACCATGTGGGCATCATCTCAAAGGGCAGCATCCTGCTCGAACACGCCCTCTCCAGCCTGCAGGAGAACGTGGTAAAAGTGCAGCTGGCCTTTCTGGAAGGGCGCACGGCGCAGATTCCCGAGGGGATGAAGCTGCTCCACGAGAGCCGCGTGGGGCGGGTGCACACGCTGATCGTTCGCGGAAGCGCGGGGGCGGTGCGCGAGGTCTTTGGCGCGCAGAACCCGATCTTGATGGAAATTCTTCCGCTCTCGCTGGAGGAGATCTTTATCTATGAACTGGGAGGTGAGGACTATGCGATCCGGGAACTGTTGGTTTAGCGCTCCGCTCTTCAAAAAGAACGCTGCGCGCTTTTGGCCCCTCTGGGGCGCTTACACGCTGATTTTGTTCCTGATGCTGCCCCTGTGGTTCCTCTTTGGGAACAACTGGACATCCATGAACACGCAGGCGTATTTCACGAGCTATGTGATGGAACTTGCGGCCAATCCCATCACCAGCTTTCTCTATGCCATTTTGCTTGCCATGGCGCTCTGGTCCTTTCTCTACAACTTCCGCGCGGTGGGGAGCATCCACGCCCTGCCCCTGCGGCGGGAGACGATTTTTGTCACCAACTACATCACGGGGCTGCTCTTCTTCCTGCTGCCCAATCTCCTGATCTTCGCGCTGAGCCTGCTCTGCCAGAGCGCCGTCGGCGCCGTGACGCTTGGGGCGCTGGGCACTTGGCTCTGGACGCAGACGCTCATGATGCTCTGTTTCTACTCCATCGCCACCTTCTTCGCCTTTGTCACGGGCAATCTCCTGGCGCTGCCCGCGCTCTATGTGATCTTCAACTTCCTCTTCGTGGGCATCCTTGAGTTTCTCGACGAGATCTTCCGCCAGTTCGTCTTTGGCTACAGTTCCAGCTATCTGCTCTCGCAGGCGGCAGAGCACGTGACGCCCATGGTGATGATTCTCTCGCGGGTCGCTCCCAAGAGGGAGGATTTTGAGAGCGTGCCGACGGGCATAGCGGGGATGCACTATTTATACATCTACGCGCTCGCGGGCCTGGTCTTTGCGGGGCTTGCCCTGCTGCTCTACCGGCGCCACAAAGTGGAGACGGCGGGGGAATTCGTCGCCGTGCCCTGGCTGCGCCCGGTCTTTAAGTACGGGGTGGGCCTCTGCGGGGCGCTGGTCTTCGCCAGCGTGAGCTACAGTGTCTTCGGCATTCAGGAACAGTTGGCGGGGGGCTTTGTGACCATGCTTCTTTTCCTGCTCTTCTGGGGCGTGCTCTTCTACCTCGGAACCGCCATGCTCATTCAAAAGAGTGTGCGCGTGTTCAAGGGGGAGCGGCTCGGCTGCGCGATTCTGGCGCTGGTTCTGATCCTCGGCATGGGCGCAATGAAGCTCGACCTCTTCGGCGTGGAGACGCGGGTGCCAAAGCCCGATGAGATTGCATCTGTCAGCGGCTACGGGGCCCAGTGGAACATCAACACGCGCCTTGGGACGGATCCGCAGTTCATTGAAGAAGTCAGCCGCTTCCACCAGAGCGTTGTCGCGCAGAAAGGGGATATTTTGCGCCTGCAGAACAGCCGGCGCAGCTGGGCGGAGGCGGATGATCTGGAAAGCCGCTACATCTCCATTCAATACCAGCTCAAAAACGGCAGCATCCTCAAACGGGAGTATTCCATTCCGGTCAGCCGGGAACTGCTGGCGCAGGAGGGCAGCCCCGCCGCCGCCTATGAGGCGCTGGTCAACCTCCCGCTCTCCCGCTTGGAGAACACGCTCCCTTCCGCCTATGCGCGGGAGACACTCCATCAGGCGCAGCTCTCCAGTATGATGGAGACGGAGGTTCTCGGCGAGCTGCGGCTGCAAAGCCGGCTCGATTGGACGGACTATGGACATAGCAACTTCTATTTCACGCGGGAGGAGGCGCTGCGGCTCTATGACGCGGTCTATGAAGACCTCCAGGCGGGGCGCATGGGGCAGAAATACATGCTCTGGGGAGAGGAGAGCAGCAAAACCATCGCGGCGGAGCTCATGTTCTCCTTCCAGATGCCAAACGCGAATATAGAGAGCTTCTGGATTCCCATCAGCACAGAGTCGAGTACAACGCTTGCCTTCTTAGAGGAGTTCGGCTTCCAGCGCGGCGTTGATCTGCTCACTTGGGCGGAATACGGCCTGCTGGAGCAGGCCTACTACGGGGAGAAGTACGGCGATGTCCCGCTGGAGCGGAAGGAGATCCCCGTCATACCCGAGGCGGTGAAGGAGACGGTGCAGCCGGAGGCATAGCTCCGCCCGGAGAAACAAGAGGACAGTATGTCCGCGCATGGCCGCGGGCATACTGTCTTTTGTGCGGCTGCGGCACCTGCTGCGCGCCGGGGGGTGCTCCGTGTTTGCGGACTTGCGCTTGAAGCAGCCTGAAAAAAGCCGCCTTTTCCGGCGATTTTACTATACAGAAGGGGAAAATTCTGTTATGCTATGACTGATTTATTTCAAGGAGTGCATCTCTCACCGCCTGGAAGGCCGGCCAAAGAGGCGAAGCCCCGCGCACAGACTGCGGCATGCCCGGCAGCGGAGGGGCGCGGGATGGTGATGAGAGCGAAGGAGTGATTGTGTTGGATTTTTACGCCAACGAGGGGAAAACGGTCTATATTGAGGTGGCGGGGCGCAAGTTTGCGCGCCATGCGGTGAAAACGCATTTTGTCACCATCGGGGAGGACTACGTGGAGCTGGTTCAAAACTACGTCCTGCCCCTGTATCAGCCCGGCGACATTCTCAGCAGCAGCGAAAAAATCATTGCCCTCTGCCAAAACAGGGTGGTCTACGCGAAGGATGTGAAGCCCGGCTTCTGGGCAAAGCTGCTCAGCCGCTTTGTGCACCAGACGGCAGCGGGCCCCGGCGCGGGCGTGCCGGAAAAGATGCAGTTTGCCATCCGGCACTGCGGCCTGCCCAAGGTGCTCTGGGCGGCCTTTCGCGCCGCGGTGGACAAGCTGCGCGGCGTGAAGGGAACCTTTTACAAGATCACCGGCCCCGAGGTCGCGGGGTTGGACGGTTTTTTTGGCGACGACATCGCAGAATACGCCCATATGGGCATCCGCATCCCGGAGAATCCGGACGGGGTTTGCGATGCGGTCTATGAGAAGACAGGCGTTCTGATGATGATCGTGGATGCCAACGCCATCTCGCAGGATGTGCTGGGGAAATCCGCGGCGCTGCAGGAGGACATGCAGACCCTGGAGGGTCTCATCAGGGACAACCCCGCCGGGCAGGAGACGCAGATGACCCCCTTCATCCTCATCCGCGAGATCAAAGAGGAAGCCCCCGCCGAGGAGAGCCCCGCCGAGCGGGAAAGCACTGCCGAAGCGGAAGCGCCGCCCGAAGAGAGAGCGGAGGCGGCACCGCCTGCGGAGCCGGAGGCCGGCCCGGATCAGGCGGCGGCAGAAGCCCCGCTGGAAGAGGCGGCGGCAGAGGAAGAGACTCCGCTGGAGGAAGATGCCGAAGATGTGTTTGATTAACATGATGAGACAGACCGCGGGCAATGGCCGCGCCCGAAGGAAGCGGACAAAGGCGCTCGGCCTCTGCTTGGCGCTTGTTCTGCTGCTGCTTCTGGCTGCCTGCGGCCGGACGGCGGCGGATCCGGTTGAGGCGGTGCTGGGCTATGAGAAGAGCACGGTCTTCTTCCGGGTCAACGGGGAGGCCGTCACAGCGGAGGACTACCTGATCTGGCTGGTGCAGGAGCTCGAATATATGCACGCGCATTACCTCGGAGAGGGCGCAGAGGGCATTCGCTGGGAGGAGCGGATCGACGGCATCACCGCCGGCGAATACCTGAAAGGGCAGGCGAAGGAGACGGCGAAGCTGGTTGCCGTCATCCGGCAGACGGCCGAAAGCAAGGGCTTTCGCTATGACGCGGGCGACGGCGCCGCCTATGAACAGGAGCGCGCCGCCATGATCGAGGCGCAGGGCGGGGCGGAAACCTATGCGCGCTACCTGCTGGAGATGTGCGTGACGGACGCGGGCATGGAGCGGGTCAACCGCTCGAACGTGCTCTACCGGAAGATGCTTGAGGGGCTCTTTGCGCCGGGGGGCGCCTATGCCCCGAGCGAAGCGAGCATCCGGGAGGAGCTGGATGCGCGCAATATCCTGCGGGCAAAGCACATTCTCTTTCTCACGGCGGAGGCCAATCTGGACGCGAAACCCTATTCCGCCCAGAAGATTGCCGAGCAGCGCAGTCTGGCTGAGCAGCTCTCCGCCGTGATCCGCGACAGCAGCGACCCGCAGGAGACCTTTGAGCAGCTGATGCATCAATACAGCGAGGATAGCGCCCTGGCTGCCCATCCCGAGGGGTATTTTTTCACGACCATGCCCGACGGCGCGCTCTTTCAAAGCCGCATGGTGGAGGAATTTGAAGCGGGGACAATGGCCCTTGCAATCGGGCAGATCAGCGGTGTGGTGGAGAGCAGCTACGGCCTCCATATTATCCTGCGGCTCGACCCGCTGGAGGACGAGGCCTTTTTGCAAGAGTTTCTCTCAAGCTGGAACAGCAGCCGCCTGGACAAAATGCTTCAGGACGGCATGAACAGCGCGCAGGTGGAGGAGACAGAGGCCTTCCGCAGCCTCGATGCGCGGCGCTTTTACGAGGCGCTGCTGGCCTACCGCCTCGAATTGGGCGAAGCGCTGCCGCAGGAGGAAGGACCCGAACAGGACGGCAGCGAAGAGAGAGAGTAATCGCAGATACAAGCGTGAAGGGGGGAGCGGCAAGAGCCGCTCCCCCCTCTGCTCTGCGCGCCCGCCCCGCTCCTGCGGAGGGGATACGCCTGTCGAACGAAAGAGACGAAGCCCTCAACAAAATTTCCTAAGAACCGTGCGTTTCTCTGGAGTAAGCTAGGGAAAAGAAGATCGCGAAGCGGGGGAAAGAGGGGCGGAGTATGGACAAGTGGCATCACATGGAGCGGGAGCGTCTTCTGCGGCTGCTGCGCACGCGGCAGGAGAGCGGGCTGAGCGCCGCGGAGGCGGCAAGGCGGCTGGAGGAAGAGGGGCCAAACCAGCTCGATCAAAAGAAGCGGGAGAACATCCTGATCCGTTTTCTCCGGCAGATGAAGGACCCGATGATCCTGGTCTTGCTCGCAGCGGCGGCGCTCTCCGTGATCACCAGCGGCGGCGAGGCCTTTCTGGACGCGGGTATTATTCTGCTCATCGTGCTGGTGAACGCCGGCATCTCCATCTCACAGGAGGGCAGCGCGCACAAGGCCCTCGCAGCGCTCGAGAAGATGGGCGCACCGCAGGCGCGGGTGATTCGGGACGGAAAGACAATCCGCCTGGATGCGGCGCTTCTGGTTCCCGGCGACATCATTGCGCTGGAGGCGGGTGATTTTGTCCCGGCGGATGCGCGGCTGCTGCAGGCCTCGGGCCTGAAAACGGACGAGTCCTCCATGACGGGGGAGAGCCTGCCCGTCTCGAAGCTCGCCATTGAGAGCCTGCCGGAGGCCACGCCGCTCGGCGATCGGAAAAACATGCTCCTCTCCGCCACGGCTGTGACGGCCGGGCGGGGGCTTGCCGTGGTCTGTGCCACGGGGATGAAGACGGAGATGGGGCGTATTGCCGGAATGCTGCTCAAACAGGGGGAGGGAAAAACGCCCCTTGAGCTGCGCATGGCGGAGATTTCCAAGGCGCTCTCCTTCATCTGCCTTGCCCTCTGTGCGCTGCTCTTCGGCGTGGGGCTCTTGCAGCAGCGGCCGATGATGGACATGCTGATGATGGCCATCTCCCTGGCCGTTGCGGCGATTCCGGAGGGGCTCCCCGCCATTGTAACCATTGTCCTGGCGCTTGGCGTGGGGCGGATGGCAAAATACAACTCCATCATCAAGCGGCTCTCCGCCGTGGAGACGCTTGGCTGCGCGAGCGTGATCTGCTCGGACAAGACGGGGACGCTCACGGAAAATAAGATGACGATTGTGGAGATTTTCCCGGCGGATGCCGGCCTGCGGCGGGAGCTGCTGCGCCTTGGCGTGCTCTGCAATGACACGGCAATCAGCCGGGAGCTGGGAAGGGCCCCCGTCTTCACCGGCGACCCCACGGAAAATGCCTTTGCGGAGCTCGCGTGGCGGGAGAAGATCCACAAGCACCTTTTAGAGCGGGACATGCCCCGGGTGGACGAGCTGCCCTTTGACTCTGCGCGCAAGCGGATGAGCACCCTGCATAAACTGCCCGAGGGGGGCTGGCGGCAGGTGGTCAAGGGCGCGCCCGAGGCCCTGCTGCGCCACGCGGTGCAGCTGCGCACGCCGGGGGGGAGCATCCCGCTCTCGAAGGACGCGCGGGAGCAGATCCTCCAGCAGAACAGCCGCATGGCGGGCCGGGCGCTGCGCGTGCTGGCCGTGGCCTATCGGGACTATCCGCGCCGCCCGCTCACGCTGCGGGAGGAGGGCCTCACCTTCGTGGGCCTTGCCGGCATGATAGACCCGCCCAGGGCCGAGGCCCACGCCGCCGTGCGCGCCTGTCACGCGGCGGGCATCCGCCCCGTGATGATCAGCGGGGACCACAAGGAGACGGCCGTTGCCATTGCAAAGGAGCTGGAGATCTACCGCCCGGGCGACCTCTCCGTCACGGGGGAGGGCTTGGATTTTCTGCCCCAGGAGGTGCTCGAGGAGGAGATCCATAAGGTCAGCGTCTTTGCCCGGGTCACGCCCGAGCATAAGATGCGCATCGTCCAGGCGCTCCAGAAGCGGGGCGAGGTGGTCGCCATGACGGGAGACGGGGTCAACGATGCGCCCGCCCTGAAAGCCGCCGACATCGGCTGCGCCATGGGCATTGCTGGCACAGACGTCGCCAAGAGCGCGGCGGATATGATCCTTGCCGATGATAATTTCCACGCCATCGTGCGTGCGGTGGAGCAGGGGCGGGGGATTTATGCCAACATTAAAAAAGCCGTTCACTATCTGCTCTCCTGCAACATCGGGGAGATCCTCACCATCTTTGTTGCAACGGTCTTCCATTTTCCCCACATGCCCCTGACCCCCGTGCAGCTGCTCTGGCTCAATCTGGTGACCGATTCCCTGCCCGCGCTCGCGCTGGGGATGGAGCCGGTGGAGGAGGATGTGATGGAGGAGAAGCCCCGCGACGCGAAGGAGAAGCTCTTCAACCGGCGCTTTTCCATCCGCCTGCTCTGGCAGGGGGCGATGGTCGGCGCGCTGACACTCTTGGCCTACGGCATCGGTTACCGTTATTTTGCAAACCCCGCAGCGGCCAACACCATGGCCTTTGCAACGCTGACGCTCTCCCAGCTCTGCCACGCCTTTGATGTGCGCAGCGAAGAGCAGTCGATCCTGCACATCGGGCTTTTGAGCAACTCCGCCATGAACAAGGCCTTTTGCGCGGGGCTTGCCCTTCAGCTGGCAGTGCTCCTCTTCCCGCCCCTGCAGCAGATCTTCGGCGTGGTCGATTTGGAGGCGGCAGAGTGGGCCGTGGTGGCGGGCCTTGCGCTCACGCCCGTTGCGGTCTGCGAACTGGTCAAGCTCTTTCGAAGGATTGCCCGCCAGCGGGAGGAGGCGAGGAAGCGCTTTCAACGCCTGCTGGAAGAGCAGAGAGAAGAGGCACTCGTCAAATAAAAAGGAAACACATCCCCGCAGTTCAGTTGTGAACTGCGGGGATGTGCTCTGTTAGTGAAGGGTGGTAAGAGGGCGGCGCGTGCCGCCTGGCGGGAGAGGGCGCTCCGCTTAGGAGTAGCCCTGGATGTAGATGGCCTCGGCGAAGGCCTCTTTCACAGTCTCGCCGCCGGGGAGCGTTCCGCTTCCCTCAAAGGCGAAGACCAGGATGGGGTAGCGCTCGCCGTTGCCCGGCTCATAGTGATGCGTGGCGGCCTTTAGGGCGGCTTCCTCATCGTAAGTGAGCAGGCTGTAGTTAAAGAGCGCGGGCAGCGTCTCTTTCAGCTCGGGAAGCTCCCGCAGCGCCCAGGCGTTGTTGCTATACTGCTCGCTGATCTTGCAGGGCAGACCATTGACCGTGACGCGCTCGAGCGTGAAGCTCTGATAGCTGTTGGGGCTGCCGGCGATGGGGTAAAAGGCAAAGCCCATGGCGTCCTTCTTGACGGTGATGATGTCATGGTAGAGCAGGACGAGCTTGCTCTCCCGGAAGGTGCCGAGCTCCTTGAGGAAGACGAGCAGCGGCTGCGCGCCGCCCTTCATGGGCGCGGAGAGCGCGCCGACGGAGATGATGGCGACATCGCCCCGGGTGAAGGGGTCCTCCGCGCGCTCGTACTGGCCAAAGTCGATCACTTCCAGCTCCTGCGCAAAGTCATAGGCCCGGCTCCACTCAAAATCCGTCTCCGAACTGTAGCCCAGTGCCCGCAGCACGAAGGTGAGATACTGCGCGGCGGTGACGGGGCTTGCCCCGGAAAAGCTCGTCGCAGAGGTGCCGGTGGTCAGCGCATTCTCGTAGGCATAGGCGACATAGGGCTTGGCCCAGTCGGCCACATCGGAAAAGGGCGCGCTGTAGGCCATGGCGCGGGCCTCGGCCTCCTTGCCCAAGAGGCGCACAAGCATGGTCACGGCCTGCTCGCGGGTGGGGATCTCGTCGAGCGCGAAATCCGGCGTGCCGTCTTCATATTGCCCCATCCCCTGAAAGAGGCCGAGCTGGTAGAGCACCTCGCTCGCGTGCTCGGGCGTGTTTGCGGCGGCGGCAGGGGTGAGCAAGAGGCCCGCCGCGAGCAGGGCGGCCAGGGCGAGGGTGCGTGCTTTGCGTTGTTTCATGATGATTCTCCTTGTGGGCTTCGGCCTTGCGGTTTCGACAAAATTCTTCCTCACTCATTCTATAAGAGGAAAGCGCGCCTGTCAAGAATCAGATCGAGCTTGTATCTTGTCGAAAAAAATGCTATACTGAGGCTTCCAAATACAAGCGGCGGGAGGGGCCTTTTTTGAGAGAAACAACAGGGGTGGTCTCCGCAGCGGAGATCGCCCGTCAGCTGGAATATTGCCAAAAAATCCGCGCCCATCTGGAATCTGCCGCGGAGACTGCGCCCGCACTCGGGCCGCCCCTGGCCTGTGTGGAGACCTATGGCTGCCAACAAAATGAGGCGGATTCCGAGCAGCTGCGCGGCTATCTGGCGGCGATGGGCTTCGCCTTTACCGGGGAGACGGCGCAGGCGGATCTGGTGCTGCTCAACACCTGCGCGATCCGCGAGAGCGCGGAGCACCGCGTCTACGGCAACCTCGGCGCGCTCACGCACACGAAGCGGGAGAACCCGCGGCAGCTCATCTGCCTCTGCGGCTGCATGGCGCAGAAAGAGAGCACCGCGGAGACGATACGAAAGAGCTTTCCCTATGTGGATCTGGTCTTCGGCACCCACGCGCTCTGGCGCTTTCCGGAGCTCTTGCTCCGGCGCATGGAAGAGGGGCGCCGCGTTTTTGAAACAGGCGAGAGCGCCGGTGTCATCGCCGAGGGCATCCCCCTTCTGCGGCAGAGCCGGGTCAAGGCGTGGATCTCCATCATGTACGGCTGTAACAATTTTTGCAGCTACTGCATCGTGCCCCACGTGCGCGGGCGCGAGCGCAGCCGCCGCCCGGAGGAGATTCTGCGCGAGGCGCAGGAGCTGCTCGCGGAGGGCTGCCGGGAGATCACCCTCCTGGGGCAGAATGTAAACTCCTACGGGAAGGATCTGGAAGAGGACTACGATTTCGCCCGCCTGCTCGCGGAGCTCTCCGCGCTCACCGGCGACTTTCGCCTGCGCTTCATGACCAGCCACCCGAAGGACGCGGGCGAGCGGCTCTTCTCCGTGATGGCCGCGCATCCCGAAACGATCGCCCCGGCGCTGCACCTGCCCTTCCAGTCGGGCAGCAGCCGGGTGCTCCGGGCGATGAACCGGGGCTACAGCCGGGAGCACTATCTGGGGCTGATCGAAACGCTCAGGGAGAAAATCCCCGCTGTTGTCCTCACCTCCGACGTGATTGTCGGCTTCCCCGGCGAAACGCAGGAGGACTTTGAAGAGACGCTCTCCCTCATCAAAGCGGTGGAGTTTGACGCGCTCTTCACCTTCCTCTTCTCCCCCCGCGCGGGAACGCCGGCGGCAAGCCTGCCCGACCCCATGCCGGGGGCGCAGAAGAGCCAAAACTTTCAGCGGCTGCTGGCGGTGCAGCAGGAGATTTCCGCCAAAAAACACGCGGCCTACGTCGGCAAGACCCTGCTCTGCCTGCTCGATGGAGAGGGCGAAGCGGGCGAGCTCACCGGGCGCAGCGAGGGCGGGCGGCTCGTGCGCCTGCAGGGCGATGCGAAGCTGATCGGAACGCGCCGGCCGGTTCGCATCACGGCGGCCAACACCTGGGCCCTATTCGGGCAATTGGAGGCAGATGCAGATGAAACTCACCGTCTTACTGGAAAATAAGAGCGCCCGGGCGGACTGCGCCGCCGCGCACGGCCTCGCGCTGGACATCCAGACCCCAAAGCAGCACATCCTCTTTGACACGGGGCCGGAGGGCTTGCTCGCCGGCAACGCCCGCGCCCTTGGCATCGACCTCTCCGATGTGGACCTCTGCGTGCTCTCCCACGGGCACTACGACCACGGCGGGGACTTGGCATATTTCCTGCGGGAGAACGGCCGCGCGCCGGTCTACGCCCGCAGCGGTGCCTTTCTGCCCCACGCGGTGGCGCGCGGCGGGCAGTATGAGGACATCGGTATTGCCCCGGAGCTGCTGGAGCAGTTCCCCGGGCGCTTCCGCTTTGACGCGGGCGTTCTGGACGAGGAACTGACGCTCTTCTCCGACATTCATGGGGCAGATTTTCTCACCGAAGCATCCAAAACCCTCCTGCAAAAGACGGCGGAGGGCTATGAGAGCGACCCCTTCACCCACGAGCAAAATCTTCTCATCCGCGCGGGGGGGAAGTGGATACTCATCGGCGGCTGCGCCCACCGGGGGATCGTGAACATCCTCGCGCGCGCGGAGGAGCTCGCCGGCGCGGAGATGGACTGGGTCTTTGCGGGTTTCCATTTGACCAATCCGGGCCTTGGCATTGACGAGCCGGCGGAGCTGATTGAAGGGGTTGGCAGGGCGCTCCTGGAGCGCAAGAGAACCCGCTACGTCACCGGCCACTGCACGGGGGACGGGCCGACGAGGATCCTCCAGGGCATGCTCGGGGGCCGCCTGTCGCTCATGCCGGCGGGCAGCGTGTTTGAACTCTGACCCGAGGCGGCAGCGCGCAGGGAGAGCGATCCCCGGCAAACTGTGCCCGCGCGCTGCCCGAGTGATCGAGTGATATTGAGAAAGGCGGAAGGTGCCGATGACAGAACTGACTCCCATGATGCAGCAATATTTCCGGCTCAAGGAGCAGCATAAAGACTGCCTGCTCTTCTTTCGCCTGGGTGATTTTTATGAGATGTTTTTTGACGATGCCGAGCGCGCGGCAAAGGAGCTCGACCTTGTCCTGACCACGCGCGACCGCAACAAGCCGGAGGCGGAGCGCACGCCGATGTGCGGCGTGCCCTACCACTCCGCCGAGGCCTACATCGCCCGCCTGATCCAAAAGGGCTATAAAGTTGCCATCTGCGAGCAGATGGAGGAGGCGGCGGGCGCCAAGGGAATCGTGGAGCGGCAGGTGGTGCGGGTGATCACGCCCGGCACCGTGACCGACCCCGCCATGCTGGAGGACGGGCGCAACAACTATATCGCGGCGCTCTGGGCGGGCGAAGAGGGCGCGGGCCTTGCCGTGTCAGACATCTCCACCGGCGAGGTGGCGGCGCGCCTGCTCCCGGGGGAGGACTGGGCCGCGCGTGCGCTCTCGGAGCTGGAGCGCTATCAGCCGCGGGAGCTTCTCCTCTCCCCCTCCGCCGCCCTGCCGCGGCTGCTCGACCCCCTGCGCGAGGCGGGCGGCTGCCGGCTGGAGCTCGGCTCGGAGCAGCTCTTTGATGCGGAGACCGCCTCCGAAAACCTTCAGCGGCAGTTTGGGGCGCAGCTCTCCGCCCTCCCGCCGGAGGCGGCGGCCGCGCGGCGCGCGCTGGGCGGCCTGCTGCAATATCTCTACCAGACCCAGCAGTCAAAACTTGCGCACCTACAGCGCGTCCGCTACCATCAGGAGGGGGAGTTTATCGAGCTTGACCCCGTGGCGCGGCGCAATCTGGAGCTCACAGAGACCCTGCGCGGCAAGGAGAAGCGGGGCAGCCTGCTCTGGGTGATCGACAAGACGAAGACGCCCATGGGCGGCCGGCTGATTCGCGCGTGGATGGAGCGGCCGCTGCGCTCCCCCGCCGCCATCCGGCGTAGGCAGGCAGCTGTTTCGGCCCTGGTGGGCGATGCGCTGCGCCGCGCGGAGCTTGCGCTCTGCCTGAAGGAGATTACGGATCTTGAGCGTATCATCGGCCGCGTGGTCTTCGGCAGCGCCGGCGGGCGTGACCTGTTGGAGCTTGCCGCGGGCCTCTCCCGCATTGAGCCGCTGCGGGCGCTGCTGCAGGGGCAGGAGGGCGCGCTGCTCTCCCAGATTTATGCGCAGCTCGACGCGCTGCCGGAGCTGCAGGAGTTGATCGGCCGCGCCATTGCCGATGCGCCGCCGCTCTCCCTGCGCGAGGGCGGCCTGATCCGGGCGGGCTACCACCAGGAGGTGGACCGCCTGCGGGAGCTGATCCAGAACAGCCGCGCCGTCATCGCGCGCATGGAGGCGGAGGAAAAGGAGGCGACGGGGATCAAAAGCCTTCGCATCCGCTACAATAAAGTCTTTGGTTACTACATCGAGGTGTCAAAATCCTACTACAGTCAGGTGCCCGAGCACTACATCCGCAAGCAGACGCTCGTCAACAGCGAGCGCTACATCACCGAGCCGCTCAAAAACCTCGAACATGAGCTGCTCTCCGCGCAGGAGCGGATCACCGCGCTGGAATTTCAGCTCTTCTCAGAGCTGCGCGCCGTGGCGGCCTCCTATGTTTCGCAGGTGCAAAGCACGGCGGCGCTCGTGGCGCAGCTGGACGTGCTCTGCTCCTTCGCGCTGCTGGCGGCGGAGAACCACTACTGCGAGCCGACCGTGGACGACTCCAATCAGCTGGAGATTGCAGAGGGGCGGCACCCCGTGGTGGAAAAGGTGCTAAAAGAGAGCCTCTTTGTCCCAAACGACACCTATATGGACGAGAACGAGCAGCTCGTCGCCATCATCACGGGGCCGAACATGGCGGGAAAATCCACCTACATGCGGCAGGTGGCGCAGATTGTGCTCCTGGCGCAGATGGGCTCCTTCGTGCCGGCGAAATCCGCGCGGATCGGCGTGATCGACCAGCTCTTCACCCGCGTGGGCGCGTCGGACGACCTTGCGGGCGGCCAGTCGACCTTCATGGTGGAGATGAGAGAGGTGGCAGAGATTTTAAAACGGGCGACGAAGAAGAGCCTTGTGATCCTCGACGAGGTCGGCAGGGGCACCTCCACCTATGACGGCATGGCAATCGCCCGGGCGGTGCTTGAATACTGCGCCGACCGCAAGCGCCTGGGCGTGAAGACCCTCTTTGCCACCCACTACCACGAGCTCACGGAGCTCGAGCAGAGCTTGCCGACGGTGAAAAACTACCACATCGCCGCGAAAAAACGGGGGGAGGAGATCCTCTTCCTGCGGAAAATCATCCCCGGCCGGGCGGACGAGAGCTACGGCGTGGAGGTGGCAAAGCTCGCGGGCGTTCCTGAGGCGGTGGTCCGGCGCGGCCGGGCGATCTTAAAGGAACTGGAAGCCGAGGGCCATGTGCGGCAGCTGCCCGCAAGCCCCAAGGCGGACACGGCGGGGCAGTGCTCTCTGGAGGAGCAGCAGGAGCGCGCCGTGCTGCAGCGCCTGCGGCAGACGGCGGTGGAGACCCTAACGCCGCTGGAGGCGATGAATCTGCTCTATGAGCTCAAACAAGGGCTGGTCTAGGGCCTATCGCAACGGTACACGAGGAGAAAGGAACCGCTTGGCGGTGGAAAGGGGGGATCGTCATGGGAGAGATTCGGCAGCTTGACCCGCATGTGGCAGACCTTATCGCCGCGGGTGAGGTGGTGGAGCGCCCGGCCTCCGTGGTCAAGGAGCTCGCAGAAAACGCCATGGACGCGGGGGCAAGCCAGCTGACGGTGGAGATCGCGCACGGCGGGATGAGCCTCATCCGCGTGACGGACAACGGCAGCGGCATCCCCTCCGGGCAGCTGCAGACGGCCTTCCTGCGCCACGCCACCTCGAAGATACGCGGCGCCCGCGATCTGGAGGCGATTGGGAGCCTCGGTTTTCGCGGGGAGGCGCTTGCCGCCATCGCGGCGGTCTCAAGGATCGAGCTGCTCAGCCGCAGCGCGGGGGAGGAATTTGGCGCTTCGCTCCAAATTGAGGGCGGAGTTGTGCGCGCGCAGCAGCAGGCGGGCTGCCCAATCGGCACGACCATGCTCGTGCGCGACCTCTTCTTCAACACCCCGGCGCGGCAAAAGTACATGAAGCGGGATGCCGCCGAGGGGAGCGCCGTGTTCGCGCAGATGCAGCGCCTTGCGCTCTCGCGGCCGGATGTGAGCATGAAGTTTCTGCGCGACGGGAAGCAGGAGTTCCTCACCCCCGGAGACGGCAAAGCCATGTCGGCGCTCTACAGCATCCTCGGCCGCGAACTGGCCCTCGGTTTTACAGAGCTCAAGGGCGAGAATCCGGCGGGCAGCATCTCCGGTTTTGTCAGCATGCCGGTCTGCTGCCGGGGCTCAAGAAGCCTTCAGTATTTCATCGTCAACGGGCGGAGCATCCGCTCCCGCCTGCTCACAGCCGCGCTGGAAGAGGCCTACCGCAACCAGAAGATGGTCGGAAAATTCCCCGGCTGCCTGCTCTACATCGAGACCAAACACTCCACGGTTGACGTGAACGTCCACCCGAGCAAGATGGAAGTCAAGTTTTTACACGAGAAGCAGATCTTCGACCTGCTCTATCAGAGCGTTCTCTCGGCGCTCGGCGGGGAGAAGACAGCGCCCGAGCTGCGCCTGCCCGAAGAGAGCCGCCCCGCCCCGCCGCGCAGCGCCGGATTTCAAAGCATGACGGCCGCGCAGTTTCGCGATAGCATGGGGGCAAGTCCGGCGGCGCTCTTCCCTCCCCTGCGGGTGAGAGAAACGGAAGCTGCCAAAGATGCGCGGCTTCTGCCGGATGCCCCCCAGATGGAGATCCCCCTGAAGCGGGCGCCGGCGCAGGATCTGCCCCTGCCGCCGGACAAGGGCGCGCAGGAGAGCCCCCCCGCGCAGACGGCGAAGAGCGAAGCGCCCCCGGAGGGCGCGGAAAGCGGGGAATGCGCGCTGCCCTGGCGTCTGGTGGGGGAGCTCTTTCGCACCTACATCCTTGTGGAACAGGGCGAGGATGTCTGCATCATCGACAAGCACGCGGCGCACGAGCGCATCCATTTCGACCGCCTCCGTGCGGAGGGCTTCCGCCCCATGGCGCAGAATCTGATGGAGCCGCGGCTGCTCTCGCTCTCCCCGCCCGAGACGCAGGCACTCCGCGCGCAGCTGCCGCTGCTGGAGGGTTTCGGCTTTCTGCTGGAGGAATTTGGCGGGGAGACGCTGCTGCTGCGTGCCGTCCCGGCAGATCTGGACGGGGGCGCGGCCGAGGGCCTGCTCGCGGAGCTTGCCGAAACGCTGCTGGAGAACAAGCGCGGGCAGCTGAGCGATCTGCGCGACCATCTGATGGCCGGCATCGCCTGCAAGGCGGCGCTGAAGGGCGGGCAGAGGAATGCGCCCGAGGAGCTCTTGGCGCTGGCGGAGGCGGTGCTCTCCGGCCGGGTGAAGTACTGCCCGCACGGCCGCCCCGTCGCCATGCGTCTGCCGCGCGCCCAGTTGGAGCGGCAGTTTGGGAGAGGATGAATGAAACAGTTAATTGTCATCTGCGGGCCGACGGCCTCCGGAAAGACCAGGATGGGCATTGTGCTGGCCAAGGCGCTCGGCGGGGAGATCGTCTCGGCGGACTCCATGCAGGTCTACCGGGGGATGGACATCGGCACGGCAAAGCCGAGCCTTGCAGAGCGGGAGGGCATCCCCCACCACATGCTCGATGTGGCCGAGCCGGAGGAACACTACAGCGCCGCGCGCTATGTTGAGGAGGCCACCGCCTGCGTGGAGGACATCTTCTCCCGCGGGAAGCGGCCCATCGTCGTGGGCGGAACGGGGCTCTATATTGACGCACTCTGCCGCGGAGCACGTTTTGCCGCAGGCCCGCCGGAGCGCGCGCAGAGGGAGCGCCTGCGGGGGGAGCTGCGCGAAGCGGGCGCGGCGGCCATGCACGCGCAGCTGATGCAGATCGACCCGGAGACGGCGCAGCGGCTGCATGTGAACGATGAGAAACGCATTCTGCGCGCGCTGGAAGTCTTTTATGAGACGGGGAAGACGCTCTCCCAGCACAACAGGGAGAGCCAGAGCCGCCCGCCGCGCTATCAGAGCCTTACCATCGGCCTCTCCTGCCGTTCGCGCGCCGCACTCTACCGCCGCATTGACCTGCGGGTGGAGCAGATGATGGAACAGGGGCTGCTCCTCGAGCTGGAAGCGCTGCAGGCGCGGGGGCTGCCGCCGGACTCCACCGCGATGCAGGCCATCGGCTATAAGGAACTTGCGGCGGCGCTCGAGCGGGGCGAAACGCGCGAGCAGGCAGTTGCCGAGATCCAGCTGCGCTCCCGCCAATACGCCAAGCGGCAATTGAGCTGGTTTCGCCGCAACAGCCGGACCCACTGGATTCTTTGGGGGGAAACCCCAGATTTTTCCTTTGCCTTACAGGATTCGATGCGATTTCTCGCTGCTGAGGGATTAAAATGAAACCTATCAAAGGTGATTAAGGAGCGTGTTATCATGCAAGCGAAAAAGACAAGCCTTCAGGATCGAATGCTCGACCAAATGTGCCGCAGCCGTGTGGGGGTCACGTTTTTCCTGATGAACGGCTTCCAACTGCGCGGACAGATCCACAGCTTTGATGCCTTCGTGGTTCTGCTGGTTCAGCCAGACGGGAAGCAGCACATGGTGTACAAGCATGCCATCTCCACCATCGTGCCCGAGCAGCCGGTGCAGCTGGAGGAAGAGGAAGCAATGTAAAAAAGGACGGTAGAACCTATGAAGCAAGGAACCCTGATGAATCGACTCGTGATGCTCCTGTTTTTTCTCACCGTCTGCGGTTATTTGGTCTTTTCATTCTATAAGACCTACAACAACCCCTATCCCATGGTGGTGGCCTACTATGACACGGTGGAGAGCAGCGTCTCGGCGGAGGGCTGGTTTTTCCGCGCGGAGCAGCGCCTGGAGTCCGCCTCGGGCCTGATTAGCTATCGCCTGGACGAGGGGGAAAAGGCAAGGGCGGGGCAGCTGGTGCTCCTCGCCTATCAGAGCCAGGAGGCCATGCTGCAAAACCAGCGCCTGAGAACGCTGGAGGCGCAGAGCGCCCAGCTGGACTTCGCCCTCTCCGACGATTCGCCCACAGGGACCGGCCTTGACACGCAGCTGCGCAGCGCGCACGCAAGCATACGCACCGTGGCCTCCAAGGGGGACTACGAGAACCTTGCAAGCCTCACAGATCGATACAAGCGGCTCTCACTCCGGCAGGAGAGCCTCTCCTCAAGCGAGAGCGCCGCGGAGATCGGCTTTGCGGCGCTGGAGCTCCACCAGCAGCGCGCGGCGCTGGAAGCGGATATGCTGGGGGACTACACGGAGATTTTTGCGCCGCAGTCGGGCGTGTTCTCAACGGTGGTGGACCAATATGAGACGGTCTTCCTCCCTGAGCTGCTCACACAGGAGCTGACGCCGGAGGAATTTGAGCAGATTGTCGCCGCCCCGCGCGCAATGGAGGACGGCGCCGTGGGCAAGGTGGCAACGGACAGCAAGTGGTACCTCGCGATGATCGTTTCGGAGGATGAGCTGCGCCTCTTCGGACAGGGGAACAGCCTCTCCGTGCGCTTTACGGCGCTCGCGGAGGCCATCCCCATGTCCGTCTCCATCCTCGGCTATCCGCAGGATGGAAAGGCGGTGGTGGTGCTCTCCTCCCGCAGCGATCTTGAAAAGACCGTCTCGCTGCGCAGCCAGACCTGCTCGGTGATCTTTCGCAGCGACCGCGGCATCCGCGTTCCGAAAAACGCCCTGCGCATGCTGGAGGATCAGTCCGTCGGCGTCTATACCCTCACGGGCTTTCGCGCGGAGTTCAAACCGGTGACGGTGCTCGCGGAGGGGAAGGATTTTTACATCGTCCGCGCGAACCCCGAAAACAATGAGGACAAGCGCATTTTGCGCTCAGGCGATGAGGTCATCATCGCGAAAGCAGAAATTTATCACGGAAAGGTGGTTCGTTGATATGCTCGACCAAACACTGGAGATCCCCTCTAACCTGCGCCGCGTGCTCGATCAAATCGCTGCCGCCGCCCATCGGGCGGGGCGTGACCCCGCGGAGATCACGCTGATCGCGGCAAGCAAAACCCAGGACGCGGAGACGATTCGCGCCGGCATCCGCGCGGGCATCCGCGTCTGCGGGGAGAACAGGGTGCAGGAGATGCTGCCTCATCTGGAAGAAAACGCCTATGAGGGCGCGGAACTCCATTTTATCGGGCATTTGCAGACCAACAAAGTGCGGCAGGTGGTCGGGCAGGTGGCGCTGATCCAATCCGTGGGCTCCGTGCGGCTGGCAGAGGCGATTGAAGCGCAGGCGGAAAAGCTTGGCATCGTGCAGGACATCCTGCTGGAAGTGAACATCGGAAAAGAGGAGAGCAAGCACGGCGTCTTCCCCGAGGCGCTGCCGGCGCTGGCTGCCGCCGCGGGGCAAATGCCCCACCTGCGCCTGCGCGGATTGATGTGCATGCCGCCCGCGTCAGCGACGGAGGCGGAGAATCGTGCATTTTTCGCCCAGACTTATCAGCTTTTTGTTGACATAAGAAGTAAAATAGGTGATAATAACCCTGATGTAGACTGCCTTTCGATGGGAATGAGCGGTGATTTTGCCGTTGCCATCGAAGAGGGAGCCACAATGGTTCGTGTGGGGACGGCGCTCTTTGGGCCCCGCAAACCCAGACAGGCGAGCATGTGACTATAGAAACCGCTGCTTGAGCGGTTGTGAGATAGGGGTTTGTATATGGGATTTTTAGACGAATTGAAAAGACTCGCGCATCCCTATGAGGATGAAGTCGAGGATGATTATGATGACTACGGCGAAGAGGACTCCGTCGGCTTTGTCGAGCAGCCGCCCAAGAAAGAGCGCGCGCGCGACTCGTTTTATAATGACAGCGAGCGGCGCGGCGGCAACAAAGTCGTCAACATCCACACGACAACGCAGCTGCAGGTCGTGCTGGTCAAGCCCGAGCGCTTTGACGCAGCTTCGGAAATTGCCGACCACCTGCGCGATAAGCGCACGGTGGTGCTCAACCTGGAATCCACCAAGAAGGAGATTGCAAGGCGGCTCTTGGATTTTCTCTCCGGTGTTGCCTATGCCAACGAGGGGAAGATCAAAAAAGTGGCCCTCTCCACCTATATCATCACACCCTATAATGTGGATATCTTAGGCGATCTGATTGACGAGCTGGAAAACAACGGCCTGTACTTTTAGTGTAGAGAGAAAGCAGCCCTTAGAGACGAACAGTAATGGAGTGAGCGACTTATGATTACACCACAGGAAGCGGAATCTCACGTATTCTCAAAAGCATCATTTGGCGGCGGGTATAATATGGCGCAGGTGGACGCGTTTTTGGATGTGCTGATTGCCGATTATACAGCGCTCTACAAAGAAAGCGCGGCGCTCAAGGGCAAGATGAAGGTGCTGGTGGACAAGATCGAGGAATACCGCAGCACGGAAGATGCCATGCGCATGACGCTGCTCTCCGCGCAGAAAATGGCAGACACTCTGCTCAAAGAGGCGGAGGGGAAAAAAGAAGAGGCCCTGCAGCGCTATGAGGCTGAGGCGGCGGCGCGCATGGAGCAGATTCAACGGGAAATTGCCAATGAAGAACTCCGCCTGACGGCGGCGCGCAATTCCACGGCGGCCTATGTCGCCCGGCTCAAAGAGCTCTATACCCACGAGCTCGAGTACATCGGCCAGCTCTCAGAGATGACGGCGGGGCAGACGGCCGCCGCCGCTGACTCTGCGGCGCCGCTGGAGGACACCATCTCCAAGCTCATGAAAGCGGAGCCGGAGGCGCAGGCAGAAGCAGAGGCAGAACCTGCCTCCGAGGAGCCGGAGAGCGCCCCCGAGGAAGCGGAGAAGGCTGCGCCCGAGGAGATCGAGGACGAAACGGTGGTCTTTGACCGCCTGCAGTTTGGAAAAGATTACGATTTTGAATAGCGTGTGACCCCCGGCGCAGCCCCGCCCCTTGCACCGCGCGCCGCCGCAGCGCACAAAAAACCTGCGGCGGCTCTTTGCTAGGCATCCGGGGCGGCAGCCGGAACGCGTCCCTCGCCATGCGGCGCATTCTGCCCTGCCGCGCGGGAGAGCGAACACGCAAGGCCGCAGCGCGGCAGATAGGACGGAACCTTGCCATCCTTGGTGAGGTTCCGTTGATTTCAGGCTTGGGGCCCGGCGCAAAGAGCCGGAGAAGGACCCGAAAAGGAGAGAGAGCGATCATGGCCCAGGATTATAACAAGACCATTCACCTGCCGCAGACAGACTTTCCCATGCGGGCGGCGCTTCCGCAGAGAGAGCCGGGCATGCTGGCGGGCTTTCAAGAACAGCAGATCTACCAGCGCCTGATGGAGCACAACCAGGGCAAGCCGAAGTTTATTTTGCACGACGGCCCGCCCTATGCCAATGGCGACATTCATATTGGCCATGCGCTCAACAAAATTGTCAAGGACATGATCGTCCGCTACCGGAATATGAGCGGAAATTACGCGCCCTACGTCCCCGGTTGGGACACGCACGGCCTGCCGGTGGAATCGGCGATCATGAAAAATAAAAAGATCAAGTACCACGAGCTCACCGCCGTGGAATTTCGCGACAAATGCCGCGAATATGCCCTTGGCTACGTGGAGCGGCAGAGCGAGCAGTTCCAGCGTCTGGGCATCATCGGCGATTGGGCCCATCCCTACATCACGCTCACGAAGGACTTTGAGGCGGAGCAGATCCGCGTCTTTGGGAAGATGGCGCAGAAGGGCTATATCTACAAAGGGCTCAAGCCCGTCTACTGGTGCTACCACGACGAGACGGCGCTCGCCGAGGCGGAAATCGAGTATCAGGACGACCCGAGCGCCACGCTCTATGTCAAGTTTATGCTCCGGGATGACAAGGGCAAGCTCGCGCAGTTTGGTGACCTATCGAAGATGTCCTTCGTCATCTGGACGACGACGGCCTGGACGCTGCCGGGCAACCGCGCCATCTCCATCCACCCAGAATTTGAATATGTGCTCATGAAGCTGCCCTCCGGCGAGATCCACATTGTGGCAAAGGAGCTCGCAGAGCAGGTCGCCAAGGCCTGCGGGATCGAAAGCTATGAGATCCTCGCGACGCAGAAGGGCGAATTTTTTGAGCTGATGACCTGCACGCACCCCTTTGCCGCGCGGGAGTCCGTGCTGCTCTGCGGCGAGCACGTCACCCTGGAAGCGGGCACCGGCTGCGTGCACACCGCGCCGGGCTTTGGCGCGGATGACTTTGCCATCTGCCGGCACTATGACCAGCTCGGCCTCACGCAGATCGGCACGCCCGTGCCGGTCAACGCCAAGGGCGTGCTGACGGATGAGATGTTTCAAGGCGTGCACATCAGCAAGTCGAACGCGGCGATCATCCCCGTTCTCGAGGAGCGCGGCGCGCTGCTCGGCCGGGTGGACATCGTCCACGCCTACCCGCACTGCTGGCGCTGCAAGAGCCCCGTCATCTACCGCGCGACGGAGCAGTGGTTCTGCTCTGTGGACGCGATTAAAGACGCGGCGGTGCAGGCCTGTGACGGGATCTGGTGGAAGCCCGACTGGGGGAAGGAGCGCATGAAGAGCATGATCTCCGAGCGCTCGGACTGGTGCATCTCCCGCCAGCGCAAGTGGGGCGTGCCCATCCCGATCTTCTTCTGTGACGGCTGCGGCGAACATCTGGTGACGGAGGAGACCATTGCGCACGTGGCAGAGCTCTTCGCCGCGCACTCCTCCAACATCTGGTTTGAGAAGGAGGCCGATGAGCTGGTGCCGCCGGGCCTTCGCTGCCCCCACTGCGGCGGCAGCCACTTCTCGAAAGAGACGGATATTATGGACGTCTGGTTTGACTCCGGCTCCACCTGGGCGGCCGTGGCCAAGCAGCGCCCGGAACTCTCCTACCCCGCCGACCTCTATCTGGAGGGCGGAGACCAGTTCCGCGGCTGGTTCCAGTCCTCCATGCTCACCTCCATCGCCGTGAACGGCATCGCGCCCTACAAGCAGATCGCCACCAACGGCTGGACGGTGGACGGGGAGGGCCGCGCGATGCACAAGTCGCTGGGCAACACCGTCGCCCCGGCGGAGCTGATCAAGGACTACGGCGCGGATGTGCTGCGCCTGTGGGTCTCCTCCTGCGACTTCACGCAGGACGCGCGCATCTCCAAGGACATCATGAAGCAGCTCTCGCAGGCTTACCTGAAAATTCGAAACACCGCGCGCTACATGCTCGGCAACCTGCACGGTTTTGACCCCGACGCGCAAACGCCCTATGCGCAGCTCTTTGATTTGGACAAGTTCGCCCTGCACAGCTTCAACGAGCTGCTCCGCCAGGTGCATGAGAGCTATGACCGCTATGACTTCCACAGCGTATACCGCGCGCTGTACAACTACTGCGTCATTGACCTGTCGAACTTCTACTTTGACATCATCAAAGACCGGCTCTACTGCGACGACGCGGCGGCACGGGCCTCCGCCCAGACGGTGCTCTACCAGATTTTGGACGGGCTGACCCGCATTCTCGCCCCCATGCTCGCCTTTACCAGCGAGGAGATCTGGGCGGCCATGCCGCACGAGACGGGCGCGGAGAAGCGCAGCGTGCTGCTCAACGAAATTCCACGCTGGGACGCGGCCCTCGCGCTGGAGGAAGCGGCGCTCACGCGCTGGAAACGGCTGGTCTCCCTGCGGGACGCGGTGAACAAAGCGCTCGAACACCAGCGCGCCGCCGGCGGCGTGAAGAAGAATCAGGACGCGGAACTCACCCTCTTCCTGCAGGACGCGGCGGATGCCGCCATGCTTGAGACGGTGGACCTCAAGACGCTCTTCATCGTCTCAAAGGTCACGCTTGTGCGCGGCGAGGGAGAGGGGGAGGCTGCGGAGGACTCCGCAATTGCCGCCACGATCGCAGTCTCCGCCGCACAGGCGCCCAAGTGCCCCCGCTGCTGGAACCACGAGGAAGAGGTGGATGCCGAGGGGCTCTGCCTCCGCTGCGCCCGCGTGGTCGCGCAGGAGGCCTGAGAGAGCGATATACTGCGCAGCAAACACAGGGGCAGGCCGTGCGCCTGCTCCTGTTTTTCAACACACTTGTGCGCGGCTGCCTGTATGATGGAGCCGCGATCTTGCAATTTGATTCCGGATGCGCCCGTCTGGGCCACACCGCGGAGGAAGGGGCAAACAACCATGAAGCAACGGAAACACGTGATAGCCTATCTGCTGCTGGCGCTCCTGCTGGTGCTTGCCGATCAGCTGCTCAAGGGCTGGGTGCGCGCGGAAATCCCCTTTCAGGGCAGCAGGAAGTTCCTGCCGGGCCTTGTGCAACTGACCTATGTGGAAAACACCGGCGGGGCCTTTTCCATCCTCTCGGCGCACACCTGGATTCTCACCGCCATTTCCGCCCTTGCGGTGCTGCTGCTTGTGCTTCTGCTCTGGCGGGGGATCTTTCCCTCCTGGATGGGGCGGCTCTCCCTGGCGCTGATTTTGGGCGGCGCGGCGGGGAACCTGATCGACCGCCTGCTCTTCGGCTCGGTGACGGATATGTTCCAGCTGATGTTCATGAAGTTTGCCGTCTTCAACGTGGCGGACATTGCGGTCTGCTCCGGCGGTGTGCTGCTCTGCCTCTATGTGCTCTTCGTCTGGGAGAAGGAGCGGGCGCACCATGCCTGAGCGCATTCTTGTGCCGGAGGATGCCGCGCGGGCGGATCGCTTCCTCCCCGGCGCGCTGCCGCAGCTGAGCCGCAGCGCCGCGCAGCGCCTGCTGGATGAGGGGCGCGTGCTGCGCGATGGAAAGCCGCTGAAAAAAAGCGATGCCCTGCGCAGGGGGGACATTCTGGAGCTGGAACTGCCGCAGGCATTGCCCACGGGCCTCTTCCCGGAGGCGATCCCCCTGGATGTGCGCTATGAGGACGCGGATCTGATCGTGATCAACAAACCCGTCGGCATGGTGGTACATCCCGCGCCCGGCCACCCGAGCGGCACGCTGGTCAACGCGCTGCTCCACCACTGCGGCAGCTCCCTCTCGGGCATCGGCGGGCAGCTGCGCCCGGGCATCGTGCACCGGATTGACCGGGACACCTCGGGCCTGCTGGTCGCGGCAAAAAACGACCTGGCGCACCAGTCACTCGCGGCGCAGCTGGCCGAGCGCAGCCTGCAGCGGGAGTATGAGGCGCTGCTCGCGGGGCGCTTGAAAGAGGAGCGCGGCAGCATTGACGCGCCCATCGGCCGCAGCCGCCGCGACCGAAAGAAGATGGCTGTCGACCCCCAGCACGGCCGCCCGGCTCTGACGCATTGGGAAAAGCTTGCGGAATATGAAGGGGTGACGCATGTGAAATGCCGTCTGGAGACGGGGCGCACGCATCAGATTCGGGTACATTTTGCCAGCATCGGCCGCCCCGTCCTAGGAGACCCTGTCTATGGAAAGCCCTATCCGGGGCTTGCGGGACAGTGTCTGCACGCAAGGCGGCTCATGTTTTCGCACCCGCGGGATGGACGCAGGCTGGCGGTCGAAGCCCCCCTGCCGGATTATTTTACGGCTGTATTGAAAAAACTCAGCGCCGCGGGCGGCTGAGCGAAGAGGACAGGCCGCAGCGGCCGGCACAAGTGAGGTGGTGAGCGCATGATCAAGTTTGAAGGGGTTCTGCTGGCGACAGACTATGACGACACGTTTTATAGCGAGGAGTTTGGCATTGCGCCGGAAAACCGCGCCGCCGTGGAATACTTCATCTCCAGAGGCGGCCGATTTGTCATCTCGACGGGGCGCTCGTTAGAGAACTTTGTCATCCAGATCAAGCGCGAAAAGCTGCCGATGCACTGCCCCGCGATTCTCTCCAACGGCGCCATCATCTACGACTTTAGCAAGAACCGCGTCCTCTACGCGCGGACGATGCGCCCGGAGGTCATCGAAGATATGCAGGCGCTCTGCCGGCAGTTTCCCGAAATCGGCTTTGAGGCCTATGTCGGCAAGCGAGTCTATATCCACAGGCCCAACAAGATCACGCGCTGCCACCTCTCCAGGGCCGGCCTGCACGGGATCGAGTGCCCGGTGGAGGCCATGCCGACGCCCTGGATCAAGGCGATTGTCCAGCATGAGGATCCGGCGCTGCTCATTGAGGTGCAGGCCTATCTCCGGGGGCGCTGGCCGGGGGCCTACGAGGCGATCTTCTCCAACGAAAACCTGTTGGAGCTCACAGCAAAGGGCAGCCACAAGGGCAGCGCCCTGCTCTGGCTTGCGGATTACCTGGGTGTCTCAAGGGAGCACATCTATGCGGTGGGAAACGGGGAGAACGACCTGCCGATGCTCTCGGTGGCGCAGAAGGGCTTCGCCCCGGCAAACGGCGCGCAGTGTCTCCACGCGCGCGGGGCAAAGCTCTCGCCCAACTGTGAGGACGGCTGCGTCGCCCACGTGGTTGAGTGGCTCGATGAGCAGTATGGAAGGCGGCCCTAGCAGACCCGCGCCGCGCGCCGCCCCAAGTGCGCGCTTGGGGAAGAGAGGCGTAGAAAAAGCAGCTGCACCAACTGGTGCAGCTGCTTTTGTATGCTTGGAGTATTTCGAATTAGTTGTACTTGAAGAAGCCCTCGCCGGTCTTGCGGCCGAGCTTGCCGCCGCGCACCATTCTCTTGAGGAGACGGGAGGGACGGTACTTCTGATCGCCGGTCTCGGCGTGGTATGCTTCCATGATGGAGAGGATGGTGTCCAGGCCGATCAGGTCGCCCAGAGCCAGGGGGCCCATGGGATGGTTGGCACCGAGCTTCATGGCAGTGTCGATGTCCTCAGCGGTGGCCAGGCCTTCCTCGAGCACGCAAGCGCCTTCGTTCACCAGGGGAACGAGGATGCGGTTGACCACGAAGCCGGGGCCTTCGCCGACCTTAATGGGGGTCTTGCCGATGTCGACCATCAGCTGATAGCAAGCGTCGGCAATTTCGTCGGTGACGTTGATTGCGCGGACAACTTCAACAAGCTTCATGATGGTGGCGGGGTTGAAGAAGTGGATGCCCATGAAGCGGTCGGGGCGGCTGGTGGCAGCGGCGATTGCGGAGACAGGGTAGGAAGAGGTGTTGGTGGAGTAGATGGTCTTGGGCTCGCAGACCTTGTCGAGCTCCTGGAAGAGGGCAATCTTCTCTTCGATCTCTTCCACGGCGGATTCGATCACCAGATCGCAGTCGGCAACGTCCTTCAGGTCGGAGGTGAAGATGATCTTGCTCATCATGGCGTCGACTTCCTCTTGGGTTCTTCTGCCTTTGGCAACGAGTTTTTCCTGCGCCTTGAGGAGCTTTGCCTTGGGCTTTTCGAGGTTGGGGTCACCGATGCCGCGGCCGCGAAGAACAACTTCCTTGCCCGCAAGCGCCATGACCTCGACGATGCCCATGCCCATGATGCCGGTGCCGAGAACTGCAACTTTTTTGATTTCCATTTTGTATATTCCTCCTAAAATTTTAATACAGTGTAATAGGTGGCCGCAAGGGCCGGGGTGAGATCAGCGGTTCTTAAAACGATCCAGCTTTCTCTTTTCCACAAAGGCTTTCATGGCGTCCTTCTGGTCTTCCGTGTCGAAGCAGGTGCCAAAACCAAGGGATTCGTATGTAATCGCGGTGTCAATGTCAGTCTGCAGGCCGCGGCCGACAGACTGCTTGGCCGTGCGAATGGCGATTTGCGGCATAGAGGCGATGGTGTTGGCAAGCTCCAGAGCCTGATCCATCAGCTCATCCTTCGGCACGATGCGGTTGACAAGGCCAATTTCCTTTGCGCGCTCGGCGTCGATGGTCTTTGCCGTCATGATCATCTCCATCGCGCAGCTGGTGCCCACGATGCGGGGCAGGCGCTGTGTGCCGCCAAAGCCGGGGGTAATGCCAAGGCTCACCTCAGGCAGGCCGAATTTTGTGTTTTCCGCACAGATACGAATGTCGCAGGCGAGGGCGATTTCGCAGCCGCCGCCCAGCGCAAAGCCGTTCACCGCTGCGATGACGGGCTTGGGGAAGCGCTCGATTTTGAGCATCACACGGTTGCCCATTTCGGAGAAACCCTTGCCCTCCCGAACGTTCATGGTAGTCATTTCGCTGATGTCTGCACCGGCGGCGAAGGCACGCCCCGCTCCGGTGATAACGACCACATAGACGTCTTCGTCATCTTGCATGACATTGAGCGCAGCGCGCAGATCAATCAGTACTTGCGGGGACAGGGAGTTAAGCGCTTCGGGACGGTTTAGCGTCAAAATACCGACATTTCCTTGCCTACTCGTTGAAACAAATGACATTTTGTTAATTCTCCCTCTTTATTAGTAGTTGAAGCGGAGAAATCCCCGCTCACGAATCATCCTCTTAAGTATACTTCAAAACTCGGGTTCAGACAAGAATAAAGATGGGAGCCTGTCGGAAAAAGTGCACAAACTTAGGGGCAAAAAAGCATGAAAATTAGAAGAAACGTGAAAGACACTGGGAAAATAGCGTCTCAAGAGGCAAATAGACGATAGGCAGGAAGGTGGCGGGGAGCATATTGCCCACTTTGAGCCGTTTTTTGGAAGCTTCTATCATATTAAAGCCGATGCCGACGATGATCACACCGCCGACCGCGCCCATTTCCAGAATGGTTGCGGCGGAGAGATAGGCGCCCACGAGGGAGAAGATGAGCGTCAGCCCGCCCTGATAGAGCAGGATGGGGATGGCGGCGAAGATGACGCCGATTCCGAGCGCCGCGGCAAAGCTGATTGAGGTCACCCCGTCGATGAGGCTCTTGGAGAAGAGGGTGCCGTATTCCCCGGCTGTGCCCGCCTCGATCGCGCCGGTGACGGCCATTGCGCCCACGCAAAAGAGAACCGAGGCACTCACAAACGCTTCGGTAAAGCGGCTCTCCGTATCCCCCTTGGAGAGTTTGCCCTTGAGGAATTCCCCAAATTGGTCGAGCCGGTCTTCAATGCGCAGCGCCTCCCCCAGGAGGGTGCCGAGCACCATGCAGACGATGACGCAGAGCATATTTTGTGTGGAGATGGCGCCCTTGATGCCGATGCCGATCACACAGAGCGCGAGACACTGCAAAATGGTGTCAATAAAGCGCCGGTTGATCCGCTTGCGAAAGAGCACACCGATGAGGCCGCCAAGAATGATGGCGGCGCAGTTGACAAAGGTAGCGATCATATCAGCTTACGTCCTTTTCGAGTCGTTTACGGAAGCAATCATACTCGTTTTGCGCCCCCTTGTCAAACAGCTGCACGGCAGACCTGCGCGCCGGTGGGCGGAATGTTTCCCCTAAAAACCCATATACTCATAGAGCTTAGCGTGCGGGCGGACTGCGGGGCGGCGGAACGAGAAAAATCTTAGCGGGGCTCCCGCGCGGCAGCAGAGGGAGGAGGGGCGGCGCAGATGGCGTTTGGCCTGACGAAGACAATGAAAAATGTTTGCCTGCTCACGGGCGCAGGAATTCTCTCCCAGCTGATCGCCTTTGTCTACCGCGTGCTGCTCACGCAGCTCATCGGCGCGGAGGTGCTGGGGCTCTATCAGCTGATGATGCCCGTGTACGCCGTACTGCTCTCGCTCAGCTCCATCGGGCTCACTGCGGCGGTCTCAAACCTCGCTGCGCGCTATCAGGCGAAGGGGAATAAGCTTGCGGTCTGGCAGCTGCGCAATCAGGCCCTGCGCCTTTTTTTTATCCTGGCGGCGCTGCCCTCCGTGTTCCTGCTCTGCTGTTCCGACGCGGTCTCCGTCCACATTCTCGGGGACGCGCGCACGCAGCTGGGCCTGCTTCTTCTCGTGCCCTGCCTGCTGCTCACGGGCGTTGAGAACATACAGAAATATTACTTTTACGGCGTGGGCTTTGTCCGCCCCGCAGCGCTCACGGACCTCATTGAGCAGCTCATCCGCGCGCTGCTCATCCTCGGTTTGCTCCAGAGCCTGCGCCCGGAGAGCCCGGAGAAGATGGTGGGGATCATCGTGCTGGGCATGGTGCTCTGTGAGGTCTACTCCGCCCTTGTGCAGACCATTCTCTTCCGGCGGCACCTCGGCCCGGAGGGGGCGCTGCGGGGGGAGGGGATTGCAAGAGGCGCGCTGACGCGCCAGATTCTCTCCATCGCGGGGCCGATGGGGGCGACGGCGCTGCTCGGGAACCTGCTCGGCTCGGCAAACTCTGTGCTCATCCCGCGGCTTCTTCTGCGCGGCGGCATGGAGCTGAGCGAGGCGATGAGCCAGTTTGGCGTGGTCTTTGGCATGGTGCTGCCCATGCTCTTTTTGCCGACGGCCTTCCTCGGGGCGCTCAACATTCTCCTTGCGCCAAAACTCGCCGAGTCGGCGGCGCTGGGCCGGCGCGATGAGCTGCGGCGGCGGCTGCGCAAGGCGATTGCCGCGGCGAACCTGTTTTTAATCCCCTCGCTTGCGCTCTTGGCGGTGCTCGGGCCGGGCCTCGGGGCGTATCTCTACCAGGACGTGCGCGTGGGGGATCACATGAGCATTCTCGCGCTCGGGGTGCTGCTCTCCTGCTGGCAGACCCTGCTTGCGAACGCCCTGAGCGGAGTGAACCTGCAGGGCTATGCGGCGAAAACGGCGCTCATCTGCGATGCCATCCAGCTTGTGATCACGCTTTTGACCGTCGGCAATCCTGCCATCGGGCTGCGCGGCTTCGCCTGGGGCTATGTGATCAGCTCCGCCATCGGGGCGTGGTGCTGCTGGCAGCGCCTCTCGCGGGAGACGGGGCTTCGCCTGCCGGTCTTCGATTGGTTTGCCGCACCCATCCTCGCCTCCGCGCTTGCGGCCAGCTGCGCGCTGCTGCTGCACGGCATTCTCTTGCGGGAGGGCCTTCCCCTGCTGGCAAGCAGTGGCGCGAGCCTGCTCTTTGGTTTGCTGCTCTATCTTGCGGCCCTGCAGGCACTGGGGATCTCCCTGCGCCGCCTTTTTCTTGGAAAACCGCTTGCCTTCGAAGCGGAAAGGCGCTATACTCAAACGAATTCCAAAGGGAACAAGCGCCGCTGATGCCACCCTTGGGTGAGGGCAGCTACTGGCTTGCGGCAAGGGAAAAGCGGAGAGGGGGCGGAAGCGGTGGAACACGAGGGGTATATGCGCGAAGCGCTGGCCCTGGCGCGGGAGGCGGCGGCCGCCGGCGAGGTGCCGGTGGGCTGCGTCATCGTCCGGGAGGGGGAGATCATCGCCCGGGGGCGAAACCGCCGGGAAGAGGAGCAGAACGCCCTGGCGCACGCGGAACTGGAGGCGATTGCCGCGGCCTGCCGCGTGTTGGGCGGCTGGCGGCTGACGAATTGCCGGATGTATGTGACGCTCGAGCCCTGCCCCATGTGCGCCGGCGGCATCATCAGCGCCCGCCTGCCGGAGGTCTTTTACGGCGCGAAGGACTCGGGCATCGGTGCCTGCGGCTCTGTGCTCAACCTCTTTGAAGAGAACTTCCGCCACAAGCCAAAGCTGCGCGGCGGAATCCTGCGGGAGGAGTGCGCCGCGCTGCTGAGCGATTTTTTTCAGGGGCTGCGCTGAGTGCGGCAAGGCCGGCGTGAGAGGAAACAGGGATACGATGGAACACAAAAAGCGGGCGAATCGGGAAAGAGAGCATCTTTCCTGATTCGCCCGTCCTGCTGTTAGGGGGGTTAAGGGCCTGCTTGCGTGCCGCTATCCTCCAGCGCGCGGGAGAGCAGTTCGGGGAAGCAGTCCCTGCCGCGCTGCGGGCAGGCATAGCATTTGGTGATCTGCCGGTAGCGCTCCCAGTCGAGCGGCGTAAAGCCCGCCCGCTTAAAAAAGCCCGGCGCTCTGGCGACCAGCCGCAGATGCGCCGCGCCGAGCGTGCGGCAGTGGGTGAGCACGGTGCTGAGCAGGGCGCTGCCGATCTTGCGGTGGCGCGCCTCCGGCTCCACGGCGATGCCCGCGAGCACCAGCTCGCCCGCCCGCCGCTCAAGCTTCGCCGCGCCGAGGCGCCGCCCCTCTGCATCGAGCGCCTCCCACAGGCGCAGTACATTGACCGGCTCGCGGACCGAGAGGTCAATCTCCAGCCCGTTGCGGTGGAAAAACTCTTGCAGGGGATAAAACTCCTCCGTGACGCGGATCACAAGTGAATCCATAGACCGACGCCCCCTTTTCAATTGTTCCGGGCGCTCTGTCTTAGTCCTTGCCCGCAATCAGATCCAAAATTTTGCTCTTAGGCAGCACGCCCACTGCGTTGGCGGCGGGTTTCCCGTCCTTCATGAGCACCAGGGTGGGGATGCTCACAACGTTAAACTGCCCCGCGAGCCCCGGCTGCTCGTCCACATTGACCTTGCAGACCTTGAGCGTGTCGAGCTCCTGCGCGATCTCGTCGATAACGGGCGTGAGCATCTGGCAGGGGACGCACCAGTCGGCATAAAAGTCGATGAGCACGGGTTTGCTCGACTGCAGCACCTCGTCCTTAAAATTTTCTTCCGTCAGCTTTGTAGACATGATGATGACTCCTTTTTTCGTCAATTTTCTGAAGAATGGGCTTGCCTGAGCGTCTGCGCGCGCGGCAGGCTTGTTTCAGCCAGCATAGCACGTTTGCGGTAAAAATAAAAGCTGCTTCTGCGAAAAAGAACCATAGGAACGAGAATACGGATCAGCCATAGGCCGATCCGTATTCCCTGAAGGTTAAAAAATGAAAAGAAGCTTATTTGATCTCTTGCAAGTACATCCTAACAAAAAGATGTTACAAAAAAAGAGCAGAAATGTTACAAAAGTTTTAAGTTTGCACGGATTGAATGAGGCCCCGCTCCGGCGCCCCCGCGCGGGTTTACGGAAGGGTGCTGAAGCCGGGATTCCGGCTGCCGCGCGCGGTGGGGAAGGGCTGCGTGGCCTCCGCGAGCCAGCGCGCCTCCGCCTCCTCCAGATAGGGCTTCAGCGCCCGGCACACCCTGCGGTGGTATGCGTTGAGCTGGTGGAGCTCCTCCTGCGTCATCTCCGCGGGGTTGATCGCGTCGCGCTCAAAGGGGATCAGGGTCAGCGGCTCAAAGGCGAGAAAACGCCCAAAGGCGCTCTCCCCCGCAGGCACGCAGAGCAGCAGGTTTTCCAGGCGGATGCCATAGGCCCCTTCGAGATAAAAACCCGGCTCGTTGGAGAGGACCATGCCCGCCTCCAGCGGAACATCCGTGGGGCCGGGGCTGTTGCGGATACTCTGCGGCCCCTCGTGAACGGAGAGCAGATAGCCCACGCCGTGCCCCGTGCCGTGCTTGTAGTCGAGCGCAAGCTTCCAGAGCGGGGCGCGCGCGAGCGCATCGAGCTGGTGGCCGGTGGTGCCCGCGGGGAAGCGGGCGCGCGCGAGCGCCAAGTGCCCGCGCAGCACGGCGGTGTAGTGCGTCTTCTGCGCCGCGCTCAGGGGGCCGAGGGCAAAGCTGCGCGTGCAGTCGGTGCTGCCCTCCAGATAATGCCCGCCGCTGTCCACGAGCAGGAAGCCTTCCCGCCGCAGGGGGGCGGCGCTCTCGCGCGTCGCGCTGTAGTGGACAATGGCGCCGTTGGCGGCATAGCCCACGATGGGCGGGAAGCTCGGCTCGAGATAGTTCTCCTGCGCCAGCCGCAGCGCCTCCAAGCGGGCGGCAAGCTCCAGCTCCGTTTTTGGGAGCGCCTCCGCCTTGAGGCGGTACATCAGTTTGGTGACGGCAAGGCCGTCCTTCCGGTGTGCGATGCGGATGTTTTCGATTTCCCGGCTGTTTTTCTTCGCCTTGGCGGCAGCAACGGGGGAGGGGCGCTCGATCACGCTGCCGGAGAGCGACTGCAGCAGCAGCTCGTTGACCCGTTTGCGATCCAGCAGCACGCGTGCCTGTGCGGGAAGCGCTGCCGCCGCCGCATAGACCGCGTCGTAAGGGGCGATGGAGACCCCCGCCGCCTCCAGAAGCGCTGTGATATCCGGCGAGAGGATAGCGGGGTTGACAAAGAGCGTGGCGCGCTGCGCTTCGAGCAGGAAATAGGAGAGGAAGACCGGCGTGCAGTCGATATCCCCGCCGCGCAGGTTGAGCAGCCAGGCGATCTCATCGAGCGCTGTGAGGACGAGTGCGTCTGCGCCCTCCCGCTCCAGCACCGCGCGCATTTGGGCAAGTTTTTCCTCCCTGGAGACCCCGGCGTATGTGAGCGGCAGTTCCCAGACGGGGCGGGCGGAACGCGGCGGCCGATCCGGCCAGACCGAATCGGCAAGCTCCCAATCGCTTTGGATAACAATCTCCTTTGGTTCGAGCAGCGCACGGAAGCGCGCGGCGGTGCTTGCGCTGACACAGCGCCCGTCAAAGGCAAAGCGCGCAGCGGGGGCGAGGCGGGCCAAACTCTCCGCCTCGATGGTGGGGACGCCCGGCTCCCCCTGCTTCATCAGGTGGATGCTGCTGCCGCGCAGCTGCTGCTCCGCCTGGAGGAAATAGCGCCCGTCCGTCCAGAGCCCCGCCCAGTCGGGGCTGACGAGCAGGGTGCCGGCGGAGCCGTCAAAGCCGGAGAGGTAGTGCCGCAGGCGAAAGTGCGCGCCGACATATTCGCTATCGTGAAAATCGGAGCTCGGGAGGTAGAGGAGATCCACCCCCGCTTCCCGCATAGCATCTCGCAGGCGTTCCAGCGGTGTTGACATGGTAAGCCCTTCTTTCTGTGTGGAGTCTCAGCCGCACCCCTGTGAAAATCCGCGTGCCGCCTCAGACATAGCCCAGCTGGCGCACGAGGAAAATCCAGAAGGTGAGGGTGAAGGCAGCGCCAAGCGTGGTGAGCACGATGACGCTTGCCGAGAGCGCGCCCTCGTGCCCGAGGTTTTTTGCCATGATATAGCAGGCGGGGGTGGAGGCGCTGCCGAGCATGATGATCAGCGCGAGCAGCTTCGCGCCGTCAAAGCCGAGGAAGAGTGCCGGGGGGAGAAAGAGCGCCGGGAGCAGGATGAGCTTGATCCCCGCGGCCAGCGCGGAGGTTCCCCGGTGGGCGAGGGCGCTTCGGAAGCGAAAGCCCCCGCCAATGGAGAGGAGCGCCAGCGGCGTTGCCAGCGCGGCAATGCTCTGGAGTGTCCTGTCCAGAATCGGCGGGAAGGCCCGCAGGCCGAAGAAGGAGAGCGCCATCCCCAGAAGAATGCTCAGGATGATGGGGTTTTTTAAGAGATTGACACAGGCCAAGCGCAGGCGCTCCGAGAGCGCCCTCTCCTCCCGCCCGGGGCCCTCCATGCTCAGCACCAGAACGGCGTAGAGGTTAAAGAGCGGCACGCTGCCAAGAATCATCAGCGGCGCCATGCCCACGTCCCCGTAAATGCTCCGCAGGATGGCGCAGCCGAGAATCGCGGCGCTGGAGCGGTAGGAGAGCTGGACGAATTCCCCCAGCAGGGAGCGGTCCGGCAGGAGCCGCCGGAAGAGGCCCCAGAGCGTAAAAAAGATCAGCGTCGTCACGCCCGCGCAGAAGAGCAGGTAGGAGAGGTCAAAGGTCTCGCGAATCTGCGTCGTGGAGAGGTCGTAGAGCAGCATGGAGGGGAGGGCCAGCGTGAAGACCAGCCGGTCGCTCGCAGTGCAGAAGGCCGCGCCAAGCACGCCGCGCCGGCTCAGGAAAAAGCCCAGAACGATGAGCAGGAAGACGGGAATTGTTGCCTGCAAACTAAAGATCAGACTCTCGATGAGCGTGCACCTCCCGGCCTATGATGGCAGATCAAATGAGTTCGCGCCCTTAGTATAGCACAGCCGGCTGCATTCGAAAAGGGAGAAAGTGATTGACAAACTGTTGGAGCGGAAAACGAGCTGACAACCTCGCCCGCCCCATTTTCGGTCAGAAGCGACAAGAGAAAGGGGGGTGTTCCGGGGCAAATTGCAATCTTTTTCTCAAATTTCCCCCGGACGATTGACACAGTTCTCTTCAAGTGATATCGTTACAGTCAGAGAAACGCGGATTGCATTGGAAACGCTGCGGACAACGGAGTTTAATTGCGATGAATCAAACAGTGATGACAATTGAGGTAGGACTTCGCAACATTATTCTTGTACTGCTTGTACGAATTGGAATAATGTCTAAAGTCATACCCATGGCGGATTGTAACGCGTAAGAATATTGAAGGAACCGGGGCAGCGGGCGGTTCCTGGATCGTTTTTACAGATGACTTACAAACCCTGCGGTCTGACGAGAGGCCGCAGGGTTATTTCATTTCTCACGCAGGAGAAATCAAAGGAAGGAAGAAGGCAATTATGGAAATGACCGGCGCAAAAATTCTGATGGAGTGCCTGTTAGAGCAAGAGGTGGACACCGTGTTCGGTTATCCGGGCGGCACCATCCTCAACGTCTACGAAGAGCTGTATCATTACTCGGACCGCATCCGGCACATCCTCACCGCCCACGAGCAGGGCGCTTCGCACGCGGCGGACGGCTACGCCCGCAGCACCAACAAGGTGGGCGTCTGTTTTGCCACCTCGGGCCCGGGGGCGACGAATCTGGTCACCGGGATCGCCACGGCCAATATGGACTCCTCCCCCGTGGTCTTCATCACCTGCAACGTGGCGGAGGAGCAGATCGGGAAGGACTCCTTCCAGGAGGTTGACATTGTCGGCATCACGATGCCCATCACCAAGTGCAACTATCTCGTGCGGGATGTGGAGAGCCTTGCGGATATCATCCGCGAAGCCTTCGCCATCGCGCGGGGCGGCCGGCCGGGCCCCGTGCTCATCGACATCATGAAGAACGTGACGGCGGAGATCGCCGACTACACCCCCCTGCCCCGCGATCGGCATCATTCCAGCGGGCGGCTGCGCGCGCTCCTGCGCCGCTCCTCCCACGAGCTCAAGATGCCCGAACCCGACCATGACGATCTCGACAAGCTTGTGGCGATGATCTCCGAGTCGAAAAAACCCCTCATCATCTGTGGCGGCGGCGTGGTGCGCAGCCGCGCCCAGCGGGAGATGACGGCCTTTGCCGAGCGCATTGACTCGCCCGTTGCAGTGAGCCTGATGGGCGCGGGCGGCATCGGCGGGAGAAATCCCCTGGTCACCGGCATGATCGGCATGCACGGAACGCAGGCCTCGAACACCGCCTGTGACCGCTGCGACCTGCTCATCGCCATCGGCTGCCGCTTTTCCGACCGGATCGCCCTGAAGCTCGATACCTTTGCCCGCAACGCCAAGGTGGTGCAGATTGACATCGACCGGGCGGAGATTGACAAAAACGTGCGCTGCGACCACCACATCGTCGGCGACGCCAAGCAGGTGCTCTCCATGCTCAACCTCATGGTGGCAAAGAGCGACCACAGCGAGTGGAAGCGGGAGGTCTTCTCCTTCCGCACGGAGACGGTCTACGACGCGAGCAGCGAGACGCTCAACCCCAAGCAGGTGCTCACTGCCATCGCGAAGATCATGCCGCAGGATACGATCGTTGCGACGGACGTCGGCCAGCACCAGATGTGGGCGATTCAGCACTTCCGCTTTGACTACCCGGGCCAGCTGGTCACCTCCGGCGGCTTTGGCACCATGGGCTTTGGCCTGGGCGCTGCCATCGGCGCGAAGACGGGAAATCCGGACAAAACCGTGATCCACATCACGGGGGACGGATGCTTCCGCATGAACAGCCACGAGCTGGGCACGGAGGAGCACTACAGAACGCCGGTGATCACCGTGGTCTTCAACAACGGAACGCTGGGCATGGTGCGTCAGTGGCAGACGCTCATTTATGACAAGCACTACTCAGAGACAACCCTTGACCGCGCGCCCGATTTTGTCAAGCTCGCGGAGGCCTACGGCCTGCCGGGGCGGAAGGTCACAAATGTCGCAGAGCTGGAGGAGACGCTCCATGAAGCGCTGGCGGCCGGAAAAGAGGGCCTCGGCTTTGTGATCGACTGTGCCATCGGCATGGACGAGCTGGTGCGGCCCATGGTTCGCGCGGGCACCCACATTACCAATTTCCTGGTAGATTAAAGGAGGAGCATCATGGGAGAGATCAAACGACATACCCTGGCTGTGCAGGTGGACAACGAAGCCGGCGTCCTATCCCAGGTGTCCCGCCTGTTTTCAAGGAAGGGATATAACATTGAGTCCCTTGCCGTGGGCACGACGGACAGCCCCTTAGTCTCGCGCATCACCATTGAGGTGCTGGCGGACCGGCGGCACGCGGAGCTTCTGTGCAACCAGCTGCGAAAGCTGCTGCCGGTGCACTCGGTGAAGCTCTTGGTGCCCGAGCACGCCATCCGCCGGGAGCTTGTGCTCATCAAGGTGCGCGCAGACAGAAGCGAAGTGCGCAGCGAGATCATTCAGATTGCAAATATTTTCCGCGGCTCCATCATCGACGTGTCGACAGATACGATGACCATGTCCCTCATTGGCCCGGAGAAGAAGACGGACGCGGTGCAGCATCTGCTCGAGGAGTTTGGCATCATTGAGATGGTGCGCACCGGCATGGTCGCACTGGAGCGGGGACAATACACGATTAATGAGGATACGAAAGAAAAAGGAGAGTTTAACTATGGCAAAAATGTATTATGAGAAGGACTGTGACCTCGGCAAGCTCGACGGCAAGACCGTCGCCATCATTGGCTACGGCTCCCAGGGGCATGCCCACGCGCTCAACCTGCGCGATTCCGGCGTCAAGGTGATCATCGGCCTGCGTGAGGGCGGTAAGTCCTGGCCGCAGGCGGAGAAGGACGGCTTTTCCGTCCTGAGCGTCGCGGCGGCCACGCAGGCTGCCGACATCATCATGATCCTCGTCAACGACGAGGCGCAGGCGGATCTCTACAAGGCGGAGATCGCCCCCCACCTGACCGAGGGCAAGGCCATCGCCTTTGCACACGGCTTTAACATCCGCTATCAGCAGATCCAGCCCCCCGCGAACGTGGACGTCTTCCTCGCGGCGCCCAAGGGCCCCGGCCACACGGTGCGCTCCCAGTACACCGCGGGCAAGGGCGTTCCCTGCCTCGTTGCCATCGAGCAGAACGCCAGCGGCAAGGCCTATGACATCGCCCTTGCCTACATCGCCGGCATCGGCGGCGCGCGCGCGGGCATTCTGGAGACGACGATGAACGAGGAGACGGAGACCGACCTCTTCGGCGAGCAGACCGTGCTCTGCGGCGGCCTTGTCGACCTCATGCGCTGCGGCTTTGAGACGCTGGTGGAGGCGGGCTACGCGCCGGAGAACGCATACTTTGAGTGCATCCACGAGGTGAAGCTCATTGTCGACCTGATCAACAAGGGTGGCGTGGCGGCGATGAACTTCTCCATCTCCGACACGGCGGAGTACGGCGAATATGTCTCCGGCCCGCGCGTTCTCCCCTATGAGGAGACGAAGAAGAACATGAAGGCGGTCCTCGACGACATTCAGGACGGCACCTTTGCCGGCAAGTGGATCGCGGAGAACAAGAACGGCCGCGCCTTCCTCAACTCCAAGCGCGCCGCGCTCGCCAAGCACCCGATGGAAGTGGTCGGCAAGGAGCTGCGCGAGCACATGCTCTGGAAGAACGACGCAGATCTCGACACCGCATCCACCTGAGGGAGCAAACGTTCGATTGCGTTCCAAGCGCCTTGCCCAATGAGGCCAAGTGCTTATAAAGAAAAGGAGGCCGCGTGATGCGTTCCGATCAAATCAAACAAGGGCCGGAGCGGGCGCCGAATCGAAGCCTGCTCTACGCGCTGGGGCTGACGGAGGAAGAGCTGCGCCGCCCCCTGGTCGCTGTGGTCAACTCCTATAACGAAATTGTCCCCGGCCACATCAACCTGGATAAGATAACAGAGGCCGTCAAGGCGGGCGTCCGCGCGGCGGGCGGCACGCCGATCGAATTTCCCGCCATCGCCGTGTGCGACGGGATCGCCATGGGCCACGAGGGGATGCGCTATTCGCTCGTGACGCGCGACCTGATTGCCGACTCCACGGAGGCCATGGTCATGGCCCACCAGTTTGACGGCATGGTGTTGGTTCCCAACTGCGATAAAAACGTGCCGGGGCTGCTCATGGCGGCGGCACGGCTGAATATTCCAAGCATCTTCGTCTCCGGCGGGCCCATGCTCAGCGGCACCATGCGCGACGGGAGCAAGACCTGCCTCTCGGACATGTTCGAGGCGGTGGGCGGCTATCAGGCGGGCAGCGTATCGGAGGGGCAACTGCAGCACTTCGTGGAGAACGCCTGCCCGAGCTGCGGCTCCTGCTCGGGGATGTACACGGCAAACTCCATGAACTGCCTGACGGAGGCCATCGGCATGGCGCTGCCCGGAAACGGCAGCATCCCCGCGGTCTATTCCGCGCGGATTCGCCTTGCCAAGCAGACGGGCATGCAGATCATGCGCCTGATTGAAGCCGACCTCAAGCCGCAGGACATCATGAGCGCCGCCGCGCTGCGCAACGCCGAGACGGTGGACATGGCGCTCGGCTGCTCCACCAACACCATGCTGCACCTGCCCGCCATCGCCCATGAGCTGGGCATTGCGATGGACTTGACAGCGGCCAACGCCATCAGCGCCCAAACGCCCAACCTCTGCCACCTCGCCCCAGCGGGCGGAAGCTTTATGGAGGATCTCGACTGGGCGGGCGGCGTTGCGGCCGTGATGAAGGAGCTCACGAAAAAAGACCTGCTGGATCTAGGCGTGATGACCGTGAGCGGCAGGACGCTCGGTGAGAACCTGGAAGGGGTGGAAAACCACGACCCCGAGACCATCCGCCCCTTAGAAAACCCCTACTCGGAGCAGGGCGGCATCGCCGTGCTCACGGGCAACCTTGCCGCGCGCGGCTGCGTAGTCAAGCAGTCCGCCGTTGCGCCAGAGATGATGCGGCATGAGGGCCCCGCGCGGGTCTTCGACTCGGAAGAGGCCGCCATTGCGGCAATTTATGCGCAGAAGATTCAGGCGGGGGATGTGCTGGTCATCCGCTACGAAGGGCCCAAGGGCGGCCCCGGCATGCGCGAGATGCTCAACCCCACCTCCGCCATCATGGGCATGGGCCTTGGCGAATCCGTCGCGCTGATTACCGACGGGCGCTTTTCCGGCGCAACGCGCGGAGCGGCCATCGGCCACGTCAGCCCCGAAGCGGCGGAGGGCGGGCTCATTGCGCTGGTGGAGGAGGGCGACCGGATCGCCATTGACATCGGCGCGTATTCCATTGAACTCCTGGTGGAGCAGGAGGAGCTTTTGCGCCGCCGCGCCGCCTGGAAGGCACCGGAGCCGCGCGTCAAGCGGGGCTATCTCGCCCGCTATGCGCGGATGGTCAGCTCTGCCGACAAGGGCGCGATTCTAGAGTAAGGCGGAGGGAGCGCGAAGGGCAGCTGCCGCAGAAGGAGAAGATTTATGCTGGAGATTCAACTAACAAAAACCGAAAAGCCGAAAGAGAAGCCGAGAGAAAACCTGGGCTTTGGCAGGATTTTTACCGACCATATGTTTTTGATGGACTATAGCGCCGGAACAGGCTGGCACAGCCCGCGCATCGTCCCCTACGGGGATCTGACGCTCTCGCCCGCGAGCATGGTGCTCCACTATGGGCAGGAGATGTTCGAGGGGCTCAAGGCATACCGGGGCGGCGGCGGCGGCGCGAGCTATCTCTTCCGCCCGGAGATGAACGCGCGGCGCGCCAACGCCACGGCAAGGCGCCTGTGCATCCCAGAGATTCCCGAGGAGGACTACGTGCAGGCAGTGCGGGCGCTGGTGGCGCTGGAGGAGGCATGGATTCCGGAGGGGGAGGGGACATCGCTCTACATCCGCCCCTTTGTGATTGCAACGGAGCCCTATCTGGGCGTTGACCCCTCCAAGTCCTTCCTCTTCTGCGTGATTCTCTCGCCAAGCGGGGCATACTATGAGAGCGGGCTTGCGCCGGTGGGCATCTGGGTGGAGGATCACTTTGTCCGCGCCGTCAAAGGCGGCATGGGTGAGGCCAAGACCGGCGGCAACTACGCGGCAGGCTTGGCGGCGCAGAAAAAGGCGCACGATGCCGGCTACGCACAGGTGCTCTGGCTCGACGGGGTGGAGCGCGAATATGTGGAGGAGGTGGGTGCGATGAACATCTTCTTCCAGATTGACGGCAAGCTCATCACCCCCGCCCTGAGCGGCAGCATCCTGCCCGGCATCACCCGCGACTCTGTGCTCACCCTCTGCCGGGACTGGGGCATGGAGGTGGAAGAGCGGCGCATCTCCATCCGCGAAGTGCTCGCGGCGCAGAAGAGCGGCGCGCTGCAAGAGGTCTTCGGCACCGGCACGGCCGCCGTGATCTCCCCGGTGGGGACGCTGCGCTTTCAGGACGAGGTGCTCACGATCGGAAGCGGGGAAATCGGGGCCACCAGCCAGAAAATCTATCAGGCCATTACGGGCATTCAGCGCGGGCTGCTGCCGGACAAGTTCGGCTGGCGCGTGGAGATCTCCTAAGCACAGAGGGCAACCCGCTGCGAAAACGCAGGGGACGGCGCCCTGAAACACAAGAAGTGCGCGGCGCGCGCAATCAACAAAGGCGGTGGAGAGTTGCATCGGGAGTATTCGAATTTATTGCTCTACAGCGGGATCGATGCGGAGAGCATCCTCGGCAGGCTTTCCGCCCTGTGTTCGGACTGGCAGGAGGGCCGGCAGACCATGCCGGAACTGCGGCGCCGCGCGCTCATCGAGGTGCGGCGGCTCTTGGAGCTGGCAACGGACAAGGGCTTTGACGAAAACCTCTGGCAGTGCTATCTGGCCTATCTGCTCCTGTCCACAGAGAACCCCTTCAGCCTCACCTGCGAGCGGGCGGCGAGGATAGAGGGGAGTGTCAACCATTTCGCGCGGGCGGACTGCGCCGTCTTTTGGCGCTTGCTGCATTTTGACTTTGCCCCGCTGGAGGCGGCGCTCGCGCTCGACTGTTTTTCCGTCTTACAGGATTACCGCGCCGTTCCCAAAAAAGAGCGGCGCTACCATAAGGCGGTGAGCGAGGCGGTGCAGACGCTGCGCCGCGCCTTGGATGCCGCACGGGACGGCGATGCGGTCTTTGAGCTGATCACGGAACACTACCGCCGCTTTGGCGTTGGGCTCTTTGGTCTTGGCCGCGCCTTTCGCATCCACACGCAGGGGGAGGAGCTCTCCTTCCTGCCCATCCAAAACTCCGACGGGGTCCGGCTCGATGACCTGCTCGGCTATACCCTGCAAAAAGAGCGCCTTCGGGAGAACACGGAGGCCTTCGTCGCCGGGCGGCCCGCCAACAACGCCCTGCTCTACGGCGAGAGCGGGACGGGGAAATCTTCCAGCGTGCGCGCCCTCGCGAATGAATATTACCAGGACGGTTTGCGTATCATTGAGCTATACAAGCACCAGTTCCATGCCCTTCCCGCGCTCATTGCGGCGCTGAAAAACCGCAACTACCGCTTCATTATTCTAATTGACGATCTCTCCTTTGAGGACGATGAGCTCGAGTACAAATTCCTCAAGGCTGTGATTGAGGGCGGTGTGGAGGAAAAACCGGAGAATATCTTGATCTACGCCACCTCCAACCGGCGGCATCTGGTGCGCGAGCTCTGGAAGGACAGAGACGACACGGAGTTCACAGGGGAGGTGCACCGCTCGGACACGGTGGAGGAAAAGCTCTCCCTCTCAAGCCGCTTCGGCACGCTGATCCACTACGGCGCGCCCAGCCGCGCGGAATATCACCAGATGGTGCGCGAGATGGCACAGCGGCAGGGGCTCCCGATTTCCGAAGAGAGGCTCTACACGCTGGCAAACCAATGGGAGATGCGCCACGGCGGCGTCTCCGGGCGCACAGCGCGGCAGTTCATCAATTACCTGGCGGGAAGAGGAGAGGCGACATGACGCTCGATAAAATATACCATGCGGCCTTTGTGCTCAAGAATGTGGTGCGCAACACCGATCTCATTGACGCGGCCAACCTGTGCGCAAGCAACCATATCTACCTGAAAACAGAAAATTTGCAGCTCACCGGCAGCTTTAAGCTCCGGGGCGCCTACTATAAGATCAGCCAGCTGAGCGAGGCGCAGAAAGAGGCGGGCATCATCGCCTGCAGCGCGGGCAATCACGCCCAGGGCGTGGCCCTTGCGGCGACGAAGATGGGCATCAAGAGCGTCGTGTGCATGCCGGACGGCGCGCCCATCAGCAAGGTGGAGGCGACCAAGCGCTTTGGCGCGGAGGTGCTGCTCGTGCCCGGCAGTTATGACGACGCCTCCACCCACGCGCGCAAGCTGCAAGAGGAGAGCGGGGCGACCTTTATCCACCCCTTTGACGATGAAGAGGTGATTGCAGGGCAGGGCACCGTCGGCTTGGAATTGCTCGAGCAGCTGGCGGATGCGGACGCGGTTGTGGTGCCCATCGGCGGCGGCGGGCTGATCTCGGGCGTGGCCTACGCCATCAAGAACCTCAACCCCAACATTAAAATCTATGGTGTGCAGGCGGCGCTCGCCCCGAGCATGCTGCGCAGCTGGGAAAAGAGCGAGCCCGTCACGCTCGACGCGGTGGCGACCTTTGCCGACGGCATCGCCGTGAAGCGGCCGGGGGAGAAAACCCTTGCGCTCGTGCGCGAATATGTGGACGGGATCGTCTCCGTCAGTGAGGACGAGATTGCCGCTGCCATCCTTGCGCTGATTGAAAAGCAAAAGCTCATTGCCGAGGGTGCGGGTGCGGTCTCCGTCGCCGCGGCGATGTTCGGCAAACTCCCGCTGGAGGGGAAAAAGGTGGTCTGCATCGTCTCGGGCGGCAATATTGACGTGAACATCCTCTCCCGCGTCATCACGCGCGGCCTGGTCACCAGCGGCAGAAACGCCACGCTGCAGATTGCGCTCGAGGACAAACCCGGCCAGCTGGTGGGCGTGAGTAAGATCATCTCCGACTGCGGCGGCAATGTGGTGAGCGTGCACCATGAGCGCTCGGACGTGAATATGTCCATTGCCAGCTGCTTTTTGACCATCGGCATGGAGACGCGCGATTTTGAGCAGATCAGCCAAATCAAGGAATCGCTCCGCAATGCGGGCTTCCACATCGTGCGCTGGCAGTGAACCGGCACGCGCAGACCCCGCGGATCAAATCAAAAGGAGGACATCGCATGAACGCAGTGAAAACAGACAAGGCCCCTGCGGCCATCGGCCCCTATTCCCAGGGCATTGACCTCGGAACCCTCTTCTACTCCTCGGGGCAAATCCCGGTCAATCCCGAGACGGGGGAGATTCCCGAAGGCATCGAGGCGCAGACGAGGCAGGCGCTGACAAACCTTCAGGAGGTGCTCAAGGCGGGCGGCTTTGGCATGGGCCAGGTGGTCAAAACGCTGGTCTTCCTGAGCGATTTGAATGACTTTGCCGCCATGAACGAGATCTATGCCAGCTTTTTCAACGAACCCTATCCCGCGCGCAGCTGCGTGCAGGTGGCAGGCATTCCGAAGGGTGCCAAGATCGAGATCGAAGCCATCGCAGCGCGGTAAAAAGACGAAAGAAAAGCATCCCTGCCGAACACATGCGGCGGAGATGCTTTTTTATTGCCCGGCGGGGGAGAACGGAGGTCAGAGGGTCTTTTTCATGTAGTAACGGTCAAAGCCATACTCCTGAACGCGGTCATAGGTTTCATAGCCCATGCTGTGATAAATGGCGGCGGTGCGCTCGTATGCGACATGCGTATACAGGCGGCAAACACGCTTGCCGAGGCCGCGCATATAGTCCTCCGCATATGCGGTCAGCGCCCGGCCGATGCCCTTTCCCTTGTGGGCGGGATGGATGGCCAGCACGTCCAGCAGCATATCGTCGCCCGGCATATCCTTTAAAAGAAGAACGCCCAAAAGCCGCAAGTCCTCCAGCGCTACGAACACATGGTGGTTCTCAATGGCCTTGTAATAGTCCTCCAGCATGGGGCCGGGCGTGCCGCCGATGAGCGGCATGTAGTCCTTGAACGCTTCGATGACGCAGCTGACGACCTCCGGCGCGTCGGCGGGGGTGCTTCTGCGGATTTCCATGGGGCAGCGCTCCCTTCACTTAAAAATAAAGTTGCCTTATTATAGAGCAAACAGAGGGAAAAGGGAACAGCCTCTCATGACTTTTTTGCGCTGCGGAAGCCGCGCGGCGGAGATGATTTGGCAGTCTTCAAAAGACTGCGCCGAGGCATCTCCCTGATGGAGGCATCGCAGTGTCATTCCAGGTATCGCAGCGAAATGTGAAGAAAAAATGAAGTTTCTTTGAATGTTTCAGATATTTCCTCCCAGCTACTTGACAAGAAAGTGGGGAAGTGGTAAATTATATTTAGCACTCAAGATGAAAGAGTGCTAAAGCGGGAGGAGGCGTGGCCTTGGACTTGTCAGAACGCAAGAAACGAGTGTTGCGGGCTGTCACGGAACAGTATATCCGCACTGCGGAACCGGTCGGCTCCAAGTCAATCGTGGAGTCGGGCGGGCTGGAGGTCTCCTCCGCCACCATTCGAAACGAGATGGCGGAACTGGAGGCGCTCGGCCTCTTGGAACAGCCGCACACCTCGGCGGGCAGGGTGCCCTCCCCGGCGGGCTATCGCATCTATGTCAACGAGCTGATGGAGGAACACCGCCTGACGCTGCAGGAGACCCAGAGCATCAACGAAGCGCTGGAGATGAAGATTCAAAAGATGGATCGCATGATGGCGGAGGCGGGGAAAATCATCTCACAGCTGACCAAATACCCAACCTTTGCCCTCACACGCGGGAGCACGGACATCACCATCAAGCGCTTTGACCTTCTGGCGGTGGAGCCGAACGCATTCATCGTTGTCGTTCTGGCGAGCAACCAGGTGGTGCGCAATAAACTGCTGCGCCTGCCGACGGATTTGACGAAAACGCAGCTTGAGCTGCTCAATACCCTGCTCAACGCCTCCTTCACGGAAAAAAACCTGGAGGAGCTCACACCGGAGCTGATGCGGGTCGCCGCCCATGCGGCGGGTGAGGCCTATGGCCTGATCAGCCTGGTGGTTTCCTTTGCCATGGAGGTCCTGCAGGAGCTTGGCAGCGGCGTCGTGCACACGGCGGGCATTCCAAGCCTTCTGGCGCAGCCGGAATATCAGAGTTTAAACAGCGCCGAGCCGCTGATGAGCTTTCTCTCCGAGTGGGGGGAGGCCTCCAATCTGCCTGCGCCGCAGGGCGAGGTGGAAATCCTCATCGGGCCCGAGAACGTGGCCGAGGAGCTAAAAAACACGAGTATTATTATGGCACGCTATGATATTGGAGATAATATGCAGGGCGTGATCGGTGTGGTGGGCCCCACACGCATGGATTACGCCAAGCTTGCAGCCCGGCTCTCCTATTTTGCCGAGGGGCTCTCCCGTATGTTTGGCAAGGGGGAGCTTCCGGAATCGGAGCAGAATACGGGGGATATGGAATAAGGAGGACGAAAGAAGCATGAGACAACGCGACGAGGCAAAGAAGCCTGAGAATCGGACAAAAGCCCCCGAGGAGACGCAGGAGACGGCGGATATCGGGGAGATTGAAATCCTCGATGAGATGCCGCCGGAGGACATGCCGACGGAGGCTGTAAACGCGGCCGCCTCCGAAGATGCGGAGGCGATGGTGCGCGAGCAGGAGGATAAATACATGCGTCTCTTGGCAGAATATGATAACTTCCGCCGGCGCAGCATCAAGGAGCGGGAGATGGCCTGGAGCACGGCCAAAGCGGAGACCGCAGCGGCCTTTTTCCCCGTCTATGACAACCTGGAGCGCGCGCTCAAGCAGGAGTGCAAGGACGAGGCCTATGCCAAGGGCGTGCGGATCACGATGCAGCAGCTCAAGGGCGTGCTCGAGAAGCTCGGCGTGGAGGAAATTCCCGCGCAGGGCGAGCTCTTTGACCCCAGTGTCCACGATGCGGTGATGCATGTGGAGGACGAGAGCAAGGAGAGCAACGTGATCGTCGAGGTCTTCCAGACGGGCTTTCGCAGCGGCGAAAAAGTGATCCGGCACGCGATGGTCAAGGTGGCCAATTAGCAGCGAAGCAGAATATAAACCTGCGCCCGGCAGCGGCAGATCCCGCCGGGGGCAGGAGAAGCACAGATATTGCGGCGCGCAGGCGCCGCAAGCAAGAGACAAAACATATAAACTGAATACTCAATCAAGGAGGAACTATTGATTATGGCAAAAATTATCGGAATTGACTTGGGCACCACCAACTCTTGCGTGTCCGTTATGGAAGGCGGCGAAGCCGTTGTCATCCCCAACGCGGAGGGCAACCGCACCACGGCCTCCATCGTTGCCTTCTCAAAAGAGGGCGAGCGCATGGTCGGCCAGGTGGCAAAACGCCAGGCCATTACAAACCCGGATCGCACGGTGATGTCCATCAAGCGTGAAATGGGCTCCAACTACAAGGTGAACATTGACAACAAGAGCTACACCCCGCAGGAGATCTCCGCGATGATTCTGCAAAAGCTCAAGGCGGATGCGGAGGCCTATCTGGGCGGCAGCGTCACAGAGGCGGTCATCACCGTTCCGGCCTACTTTTCTGACGCGCAGCGCCAGGCGACCAAGGATGCCGGCAGAATCGCGGGCCTTGAGGTCAAGCGCATCATCAACGAGCCGACGGCTGCGGCCCTTGCCTACGGTGTCGATAAGGAATCCGACCAGAAGATCATGGTCTATGACCTCGGCGGCGGCACCTTTGACATCTCCATTCTGGAAATTGGCGACGGGGTGATCGAAGTGCTCGCGACGGCGGGCAACAACCGCCTCGGCGGCGACGACTTTGACAAGTGCGTGATGGACTGGATGGCGGGCGAGTTTAAGAAGACGGAGGGCATTGACCTCACGGCGGATAAAGTGGCCACCCAGCGTCTGAAGGAGGCGGCGGAGAAGGCGAAGGTCGAGCTCTCCGGCATGGCCTCCACCGACATTCACCTGCCCTATATCACCGCCGATGCAAGCGGCCCGAAGCATCTGGAACTGACCCTGAGCAGGGCGAAATTCAACGAGCTGACCAACCACCTCGTGGAGGCGACGATGGGCCCCGTGCGCCAGGCGCTGAGCGACTCCGGCCTCTCCGCGGGCGAGCTGCAAAAGGTGCTGCTCGTGGGCGGCTCCACCCGCATCCCTGCGGTGCAGGACGCGGTGAAGAAAGTCACCGGCAAGGACCCCTTTAAGGGCATCAACCCTGACGAGTGCGTGGCCATGGGTGCGGCGCTTCAGGGCGGCGTGCTCGTGGGCGATGTGAAGGGCCTGCTGCTGCTGGATGTCACGCCCCTCTCCCTCGGCATTGAGACCATGGGCGGGGTGAACACCAAGCTCATCGAGCGCAACACCACCATCCCGACGAAGAAGAGCCAGATCTTTACCACCGCGGCGGACAATCAGACCTCCGTTGAGGTGCACGTGCTCCAGGGTGAGCGCGAGATGGCACAGTACAACAAAACACTCGGCCGCTTCAACCTGGACGGCATCGCCATGGCAAGACGCGGCGTGCCGCAGATCGAGGTGACCTTCGACATTGACGCAAACGGCATCGTAAACGTCTCCGCCAAGGACATCGGCACCGGGAAGGAGCAGCACATCACCATCACCTCCTCGACGAATATGTCCAAGGACGAGGTGGAGAAGGCCGTGCGGGAAGCGGAGCAGTTTGCCGCGGAAGACCAGAAGCGCAAGGAAGAGGTTGAAATCCGCAACGCGGCGGATCAGATGGTCTATCAGGGCGAAAAAACCCTCGAGGAGATGGCCGATAAGATTGACTCTGCCGACAAGGCAAAGATTGAGGACGGCATCGCCAAGGTGAAGGAACTGCTCAAGGGCGAGGACTACGAGGCGATGAAGGCCGCCACAGAGGCGCTGACGAACGATTTCTACGCGGTGAGCGAGAAGCTCTACCAGCAGCCCGACGCGGCGGATGCCCCCGGCCCCGATATGGGAGATGCCGGCGCCGCGCCCGAGTCCGAAGTTGTGGACGCGGACTACACCGTGGTGGAAGATGATAACGACTAACATAAGAATGCACAAAGACGACGCGCCCGCAATGCGGGCGCAGTCTCTGTGTGCGCAAGGACGGATACATATCCGGAGACACGGCGGGGCCTGCACCTGCAGGCCCCCTCTCTTGAGAGGTGAACGCTATGGCGAATGATAAAAAACGCGATTACTATGAGGTGCTGGGCGTGAAAAAGGACGCCTCCGAGGCAGAGCTCAAGCGGGCCTACCGCAAGCTTGCCAAGGAGCACCACCCCGACCTGCACCCCGGCGATAAGACGGCGGAGCAGCGATTCAAAGAGCTCAACGAGGCCTATGAGGTGCTCTCAGACCCGGAGAAGAAGACGAAATACGACCAGTTTGGCCACGCGGGTGTCGATCCCAACTTTGCCGGCGCGGGCGGCGGATTTTCCGGTTTCGGCGGCTTCGGCGGCTTTGACATGGAGGATATTTTAAACTCTGTCAACTCCGTGTTCGGCGGCGGCTTCGGCTTTGGCGGCGAGAGCGCGGGCCAGAGGCGCAGCGGCCCAAGCAGGGGAGCGAATGTGCGCAGCTCCGTGACCATCACCCTGCAGGAGGCGGCCTTTGGCTGCAAGAAGGACCTGACCATCACGCACAAGGCCGTCTGCGATGTCTGCAAAGGCAGCGGCAGCGCGGAGGGCACAACGGCGGAGGTCTGCCCCGACTGCAAGGGCAGCGGCAGCGTGCGCATCCAGCAGCGCACCATGTTCGGCGCAATGTCTACGACCACGGTCTGCCCGCGCTGCCGGGGGGAAGGGGAGATCATCCACCAGCCCTGCTCTGCCTGTAAGGGTGAGAAGTACCAGCGCAAGCAGAAGAAGATCACCGTCACCATCCCTGCGGGCATTGACGACGGGCAGGCCATCTCCCTGCGCGGTCAGGGTGACGCGGGGCGCAAGGGCGGCGCGCCGGGCGATCTGATCGTCGCGATCCACGTGCGCCCGCATGAGCGGCTGCATCGGGAGGGGAACAACATCTTCCTGGAGCAGAATATCAGCTTTGCCCAGGCGGCGCTTGGCGCGGAGCTTGAAATCCCAACGCTCGACGGAAAAGTGAAATACACCATTCCCGAGGGGACGCAGACGGGCACCACCTTCCGCCTGCGGGAGAAGGGCGTGCCCAACCTGAACGGCCGCGGCCGCGGTGACCAATTGGTGATGGTGAAGGTGGAAGTGCCCAAAAAGATGAGCGAAACGCAGAAGGAGCGCCTGCGCCGTTTTGCGGAGAGCTTTGGCGAAACGGGCGAGGCGGAGGAAAAGGGAGAACAAAAATCAGAACCGCGCGGATTCTTTGACAAAAAGAAAAAAAAGAAGTAAAATAAGGTGAGCGCCGCGGCGCTCACCTTGAACGTTCTCCGCGCGCAAGCGGCGCCGCCCGCGCCATTGCCCGGGCGGGCCCGCACCGGCTGTGACGGGGGGCGGGGGATGCGGCTGTGCAGCGAAAAGGCGGCAGACCACCCTGCGCCAGGCGGACGGTTATTTTACCCCCGAAGCGTGCGCTTGAGAGCTTTGGGGAATCAGCGATAGAAGGAGCAAATCTATGTTCTTGGTGGATTCACACTCGCACTCCAGCTGCTCTCCTGACGGGAGCGCGAGCATGGTTGAAATGGCGCGCGGTGCGCTGCGCGCGGGTTTGTCGGCCCTCTGTATTACCGACCACTGCGACCTGATCAGCCTGGACGGGACGCAGCGCATCACAAGCTATGACTGGGCGCCGCTGCTCTCCGAGTGGGAAGAGGTCAAACGCGCCTATGGTGATCGCATAGAGCTGCTGCTGGGCGTTGAGCTGGGGATGGCGCAGATCGACCCGGAGACGGCGCAAAGGATCATTTCCGAACCCGGGGCCGAACTTGACTTTGTCCTCGGCGCCATTCACAACTTCAGTGAGAAGCGCGGCGGCCGGGATTTTTATTTCACGGAGTACCATAACCAGGCGGACTGCTATGATGCGCTCGATGACTATTTTGAATCCATGGAGCTGCTGGCCAATACGGATGTCTATGACGCACTGGCGCACCTGACTTACCCCCTGCGCTATATGACGGGCGGGCCCTACGAGCCGCCGACGCTCTCGCGCTACGATGCGCAGCTGAGAAGAATTTTGACCGCTGCGGCGCAGGCCGGCAAGGGGATAGAGCTCAACACCTGGAAGGGGAAAGACATTGCGGACTGGGCGCCGGTGCTCAAGCTCTTTCGCGCCTGCGGCGGGGAGATAGTCACCGTCGGCTCCGACGCGCACGATCCCGACTCTCTGGGGCTTGGCATCCGCGAGGCCTATACGCTCCTGCGGGAGATGGGCTTTCGCTATGTGACAAGCTACCGCAGGCGGGAGCCGCACTTCATTAAACTGCCCTGATCGGGATGAGATGGAAACGAAAGGAAGGATGTAGCGGATGACCCAGATGATTGCATTGGCTTGCGACCACGGCGGCTTCGCGCTCAAAGAGCGCGTGAGGGGGCTTTTGGAGCGCAAGGGAATCGCCTACACGGATTTTGGCTGCCACAGCAGCGAGAGTGTGGACTATCCGATCTATGGAAAACAGGCGGCCGAGGCCGTGGCGGAGGGGGGCTGCACCCGCGGCATTGTGATCTGCACCACGGGCATCGGCATCTCCATTGCCGCCAACAAGGTCAAGGGGATCCGCTGCGCGCTCTGCAGCGAAACACTCTCCGCGGAGATGACGCGCCGGCACAATGACGCGAATATGCTCGCGCTCGGGGCGGGTTTCGTCGGGCCGAATCTCGCGGAGGCCATTGTGGAAACCTTCCTGAACACGGAATTTGAAGGCGGCCGCCACGCGCGGCGCGTGTCCCAGATCGAGGCGCTGTAAGTGCTTGCGCGCGCGAAAGAGAGCTGCCCGCCCGCAGAACCTATCCTGTTAAACGAACCGACCCCCGCTGCACAGGCAGCGGGGGTCGGTTCTTGCTCTGTTAAACATGCGTTCCTCTTTACGGACGAGGGACTGCCGCAGGGGGCACTTGCTTGTTTAAAACGCTTGGCTCAGCAGCGGCGCGGGCGGCAAAATTCATCTTCCAGGGCTTTGCTGCCGCTGGGGGGGAAGAAGTCGTCCACGGGGAACTGCACCTGACGGAAGAGATCGCAGGGATCATCCGAAGCGGAGGAGCCGACGCACTCCTTCGTGGGCAGGCAGTAGTCGTAAACCGGGATGAGAAGCTGGGTGTCGCGCTCCAGGCGGATGATGGAGAACTGCCCCAGGGTGATGTACAGGCGCTTTTTATCCTCGCCGAAGCAGAGGTCGCAGCCGAAACAGCTGTTGATGTGGGGCGGCACGTCGCAGCACTCGGGCTCCATGGGGCCGCAGAAGTGGGGGTCGCCGCCGAAGCAGGGCTGGGGTGTGCAGGTCGGGCAGGTTGGGCAGCTGGGGCCGCAGGGGCCGCAGGGGACTTTACAGTGCTCCATGGGGTCGACAAGCTTCATGCTCAAAACCATGGGGTCCACCACTTCCACCACGGAGATGGGGACGTTTTTCCGGCTGAAGAGCTGCTCATCGGGGTCATCGGCGGAAAACTCAGAGCTGAAGACCTTTGCCCCGCCCTCTCCGCCGAAGAGAATGGTTCTCTTATCGAAGATGGCAAGGCCCGTGACCTCGATGGGGCGCACCGCACCGACATAGGCCTCGGCGGTGATCTTGTAGAAGTAGCGGATGTCAACGCTATAGTAACCCTTGCTCAGGCCCGTCGGCTCGACATCAATTTGGACGTTAAGTAATTCAGCTTTCCCCGAGCGCACACTCATGGCGCGCTCAATGACACCCTGCGAGCTGTGGGTGGGGTAGAAACGCAGATCTTCGATACAATCTCGGTCGGAAGACCTCCCGCCTTAGATGAAACAAAGGCCTGAGCGAATCAGGCGGCGGCTTTGGGCGGAAAATAGGCGTCAAAAGGGCTTCAAAAACAGCTCCAGCTGAAACTCCCGCGGCTTGGAGCCCTTCTCCTTGCGGTAAATGCCCTCTGCGATGACGCAGCGCAGCAGTTCATTGCGTCCGGCTGCGTCCGCCGCCTCATAGGCATCGAGCACGCTCGCGCATTGCGCGCGCAGGCCTGCGGCGCGCGCCTGCGTCCGCTGGATTTGCGCGAGCAGCTCTTCTGCAAGCGCTTCGAGCGCCGCGCACTTTTCCTCCACAGCCGCCATGCGCGCGCGAAAGAGCAGCAGATCGTATTCGCCAAGCTCCAGGAGCTCATAGAGCCGCAGCTTCTGCCCCTCGGCGGCGGAGAGCTCCCGGCGGACGCCCTTGAGCGTGTGTTCTGCCCCGCCCAAGTCCGGCGCGGCGGCGGGATTGCGTGTCAGCTGGATTTGGGCGAGCCTTTCGCGCAGGTGGGAGAGGAGCAGCTCTTCCACATAGGAGAACTTGGCGGCGGCGCAGCAGCCCCGCTCCACGCAGAGCAGATAGGCCTCCCCCTTGAGCGTCATGCGCTGCATGTTCCGCCCGCAGTTGCCGCAGCGCAGCAGCCCCGCGAAGGGATTTTTCACGCGCCCGTCCTTTTTGGCGGGGCCTGCGCGCCCCGTCATGATCTCCTGCACCCTGCTGTAGTCCTCCGGGTCGATGATGGGCGGATGGAGACCGTCCACAATCGTCCACGCCTCGCGGGGGTTGCGGACGGTGATGTGCGTTTCCTTGCCTTTCGCCCCTTTTTTGATATGCCGTTTCTGATCCCAGACGACTTTTCCCGTGTAGGTCTGGTTGCGCAGAATCGCCGCGACGGAATTGCGGCTGAAGCGGTCGGAGCGGCGCGGCCGCGCCCCGAGCAGATTTACCTGCCGGGCGATGCTGGTGCAGCCGTAGCCCTCCAAGTACATGCGAAACATCATGCGCACAAAGTCTGCCTCCGCCTCAACGATGGCAAGGCTTGGGCGCTTATCGAGCAGTTTGCGCTCATAACCGTAGGGCGGGTTTGCGACATAATAACCGTCGCGGATGGACTGCTGCAAGCCCCGCTGAAGGCGCTTGTTGATCAGTTTGTATTCCCGGCGGGAGAGGAAGGTCTTAAACTCCGCGAGCTCATCGTCAATCTCATCGTGCAGGTCATAGGTCTTCTCGGGTGTGATGATCAGGGTGCCGGAATCCCGGAAGGTATCGAGAATGATGCCCTGGTCTTTCATGCGCCCCCGGGAGAGGCGGTCGAGGTCCATGACCAGCACGGCATCATAGACCTCCTGCCCCACCTGCTCTAAGAGCCGCAGCATCTCCGGGCGGGCATAGAGCGACTCGCCGCTGACCACCTCGTGGTAGGTCTCGCGGATGCAGAGCCCCTTCTCCTTGGCATAATCGCCCAGGGCCTTCTGGTGGCGGGAGAGCAGCTCCGCCGTCTCCAGCCCCTCTTCCATGCGCGACTTGCGCAGATAAACCGCTGTGGATAAGCCTGCAAGGCCGGCGCGTTTCGCGCCCTGCGCTCTCATCTCCTTGCTCACTCCTCTCTCGCGCCGAACACAGCGCTGCTATACTATATGAGACAAGAGGGCGGTTCAGCCCGCGCCGGGCGCGCGGAGTGTTAAAGCGGGAAGGCGGCTCATACACTGGAGGGCGGGAGGTGTGTTCAAATGAAAAAGGGGGAGCGCGCTCGCCCGGGCGCGGCGGAGATGGCGCGGCGGGGCAAGGGAGGCGATCAAAACGCCGATGGGGGGCAGCCCGCGGTGGAGAGCGTCACAGTCTGTGATTTTGGCGCGGCGGGGTGCAGCCGCTGCTGCACCGTCCGGCAGGAGCAGACGCAGGAGGCGCGCGCAGCGGGGCTTGCGGCCCTGCGGGAGGCTGCCGCAGAAATTCTCTGGGGGAGGGAGGGCTAAAGCGCGCGCGGCGGCAAAGCCTCTTCGCGCATCCCAGAGGGGGGAGAAAAAATTCTCTGTCAATGAATGAAAGGAACGGGTTGACAAGGGGGGAGCAGCTCTGTATAATACGAAACGTGGAGTCCTGCTGCGGCGGGAACACAAGCAGATTTCTGGGGGTATAGCTCAGCTGGGAGAGCGCCTCGTTCGCAACGAGGAGGTCAGCGGTTCGATCCCGCTTATCTCCACCAATGAAGGAAGACACGATTTCTCTTTTCGAGGGATCGTGTCTTCCTTTCGTTGAACAAACATGCTATGATTGATGCGAGCAAGATGCGTACCGCCCCGGGTGGGCGCAATTTCGCAGAAATCAAATCGGAGGCGTTTGACATGAAGAGAAGGCATGCTTTTCTCATCGCAGTGCTGGCCCTTGCGCTCTCCCTGTGCCTGTCGGCCTGCAGGGGCGACCTGAACATCAGAAAGGACGAACCGCAAGATGAAAAACCCGTCATCTACCTCTATCCGGAAGAGGAAACCGATGTCAGCGTCAAGCTGGACTACCGGGGAGAGCTGTCTGTGACCTACCCGAGCTACGGAGATGGCTGGAGCGTCACGGCATACCCGGATGGGACGATCATCAACCGGGCGGACGGGGCGGAGTATTCCTACCTGTTTTGGGACGGAAGCTCGGAAGCTGTCTATGATTTCAGCAGCGGTTTTGTCGTGCGCGCGGAGGATACGGAGCGCTTTTTGAAGGAGACACTGGCCTATATGGGGCTGATCCCGAGGGAGTACAACGAGTTTATCGTCTACTGGCTGCCCAAAATGATAGATCACCCCTATTATTTGATCTCCTTCCAGCAGGAGGCCTACACCGAGCACGCGGCGCTGGAGATCACGCCGGAGCCTGACAGCCTGCTGCGGGTTTTCATGGCATTTCAACCTCTGGAGCAGGCGATCGACCTGCCGGAGCAGGAACTGGAGCCCTTCCAAAGGGCGGGCTTCACCGTCGTGGAATGGGGCGGCAGCCGGGTGGCGGGGGGACCGTGACGCAGCGCGCGGCCTGGCGTGCTTTCGTGATCAAAGAGCGGCCAGAGAGAGACGGAGGTGCAGCAGAAGGATGAATCCGCACAGCGCTCTAAGCGCTTTTTGGGGATATGAGCATTTTCGCCCCGGGCAGGAGCAGCTCGTGGATGCCATCCTTGCCGGCAGAGATGTGCTTGGAACTATGCCGACGGGCGGAGGAAAATCAATTTGCTATCAAATTCCAGCCATACTTTCAGAGGGGATCACCTTGGTGGTGTCCCCTCTCATTTCGCTGATGAAGGATCAGGTTGCCGCGCTCATTCAATCCGGAGTCAAGGCTGCGTATTTAAACAGCTCTCTGACGGAACGGCAATACGGCATTGCCCTGCAGCGCTTTGCGCGCGGGGAGTACAAAATTGTCTACATAGCCCCGGAGCGGCTCCAAAGTGAGCGTTTTCTCAGCTGCGTAGAGCAGCTCTCCATCGCGATGGTAACGGTGGATGAAGCGCACTGCCTCTCCCAGTGGGGGCATGATTTTCGCCCGAGCTACGCCAATATCGCGGCGTTTATAGATGGCCTTGCCGTGCGCCCTGTCGTCTCCGCGTTTACCGCCACGGCGACCGCAGAGGTTCGCGCGGATATCATCCGCATGCTCAAGCTGCAAAGCCCCCTTGTCGTGACGCGGGGCTTTGACCGCGAAAATCTATATTTTCAGGTGCACAGAAGCGCCAATCGGGCGGCCGCGCTGCTGGAGCTGCTCCGCAAGCGAAAGGGGGAGCATGGAATTGTCTACTGCGCTACCCGAAAAACAGTGGAAGAAGTTTGTGATGCCCTAAACTGCGCGGGCTTTTCCGCCACCCGCTATCATGCGGGGCTGGGCGGCGGGGAGCGGCAAAGCAATCAGGATGATTTCTTATACGACCGCAAAGACATTATGGTGGCGACCAACGCGTTTGGCATGGGCATCGACAAATCCAATGTGTCCTATGTGATTCACTATCATATGCCAAAGAATATCGAAAGCTATTATCAGGAAGCCGGCCGTGCCGGGCGCGACGGGGGGGCTGCCCAGTGCATCCTCCTCTACAAGGGGCAGGATGTGGGGCTCAACCGCTTCCTGATCGAACAGAGCACAAGCGCCAATGCGGAGCTTCCGGAGGAAATGCGCCGCGCCATCAAGGAAAAGGAACACGAAAAGCTGAGGGATATGACATATTACGCCACAGGGAGTAGCTGCTTACGGGAGTATATCTTGCGCTATTTCGGGGAGAGCGCCCCCAACTTTTGCGGCAACTGCTCAAACTGTCTGAGCAACTTTGAACATGTGGACATCACCCTTGCAGCGCGCAAAGTGATCTCCTGTGTGCTGCAAATGTCCAACAGGGGGCGGCATTTTGGAAAGACCATGCTGTTGGACGTTCTGCGCGGTGCAAAGAGCGAGCGAATTTTCAGCCATGCGCTGCACAGCTTACCAAGCTATGGCGCGCTGGCAGCCGTATCGGAAAAGCGCCTGAGAGAAATGGTGGAGTTTCTCATTCGGGAGGGGTATTTGCTCTGGTCAAACGAGGAGTACCCCCTCGTGCGCCTCTCAGAGCGCGCTCTGGAAGTGGAAGCGGAGGGCGCCTTGGTCGAAATGAAGCGGCTGAAGGAGCGCAGCACAGAGCGGGCTGCAAAAGCAGCGGCAGACGGGGCGGTTGACGAAGCGCTTCTGGAAAAACTCAAGCTGCTCAGGAAGCGCATTTCTGCCACGGCCGGCGTTCCGGCCTATGTCGTCTTTACAGATGCCTCCCTGCGGGATATGTGCTTGAAATTGCCGCAGGGAGAGGGCGAATTTCTGCGGGTGTCGGGCGTCGGCCGCGCGAAGGCAGAACAATATGGGCCGCGCTTTACGGCTTTGATTCGGGAGCATTGCGCTGCAACCCCCGTCCACCCATCTCCAAACGCCGACTTTGTGCCCGCAGCCACGGAGCAGACCCGCCGCAGCGCCCTGACGGGGCAAGGCCCCGCTCAGGCCCATCAGCCCCGGAGGGCCGGGGAGGATCAGCCATGAAAACAGGGCGATCTCCGGGGAGCAGCGGTTTCTGCCCTGAGTCAATTCCACAATAGAATGGGAGCTGCCATCCGTGCGCGGCTCAAAAGGCCGGGCCTGATGGGCGGAAGCTCAAACGCACATCCATAAAAGCGGTGCTTCCGGGCGAGAGTGTTCTCAGCGGGAGCGCCGCCCTTCGTTTTGCGGCAGGAAAAGCATCGCCAGCTTTCCCGCGCGCGCCGAATCGGAGATGGCAGTGCGGGCGCTGGGCCAGGGGCGGGGGAGCGGCATAATACGACCGAAAACAACAAAATAAATTGCCATCCGCGCGCCGGAGTGATATCATTACCGTAAGCGGCAACGATATTTGATTGGAAGCATAGATCACGCAGGACGCACGGAGGGGCGGGGAAGCCTGCGGCGCCTGTGTTTGCGCCTGCGATCGAATCGCTCCATAGTATGCCGGGGAAGAGATGCAAAATGAGGTGGCCTGAATGCCGGAAGAGATGCAAGAGAGATGGATATCGCTGCAAGAAGCCTGTGAATACCTCGGCGTGAAGCGCCACACGATCATGCGCTGGATTGAGCAGCGCGGCATGCCTGCCGCCAAGGTGGGAAAGCTCTGGCGCTTCAAAACTTCCGCCATTGACGAGTGGGTGGAGACGGGCGCAGCGCTCGATGCGCGGGAGGGCGCCCGATGAACAACTTTCGCATGCGTTACGCCCGCGGGCTCTCCGTTGCGGCCTTTTCCTTCTCCTTTGCCTACCTGCTCTCCTTCCTCTTTGAAGGCCCGCTGCTCTATCGCCTGCTGGAGCTTCAGGGGAGCGAGCCGGGCGCTTACGTCCTTGGTGCCATGCTTGCACACTGCGCGGGGCTCTTCACCTGCGGCCTGTGGGTTCGCTCGCAGGCGGCCGCGCGCAGGATGATGCTCCTGGGCATGGGCGTATGCTTTGCGGCTGCGCTGCCCTTCTGTTTCTCCGCCCCGCTTCTGTGGATGGGGGGGCTGCTGCTGAGCGGATACTGCAGCGGCTGCGCGGTGGCGGCTTGGGGATATTTCCTCAAAGCCTTTACGCCGGGGCGCGGGCGCATGAAAACCTGTGCGGAGGTGCTCATCTGCTCGAACCTGCTGATGATTGCCATCAACGTGCTGGGCATCCACCGCGCCCCGCTGGCGGGCTTTGGCCTTGCCATGCTCTCTCTGCTCATCGGCATGGTCTTCATCTGGCTGCTGCCGGCGGAAGCGGCACCCCGGCAGAGAGGCAGGCCTTGCGCAAAGCCCGCCGGGATGAGGAATCCGCTGCTGCTGCTCTGTCTCTTTGTTGTGATCATCACGATCAACTCCGGGCTGATGTATCAGGTCATCAACCCCGCCTTCGGGCACTTGACGGGGCTGGTGAGCTGGTATTGGGCCCTGCCGTATATTGTGGCGCTGGCGGTGATGCGAAGCCTGCCGATGAAGGCCAAGCGCGCGCGGTTTTTATACGTCGGCATGGCGATGATGATCGGCGCTTTCGTCAGCTTTATGCTCCTCGGGAAGGACACGGCGGATTATCTCGTGGTGGACACGCTGATGCTTGCCGCCTGCGGCATCTTTGACCTGTTCTGGTGGAGCATTCTCGGGGAGATGCTCGGCCACACGGAGCGCCCGGCTAAAATTTTTGGCATCGGCCTCTCCGCCAACGTCTTTGGCGTCTTCTGCGGCGGCCTTCTCGGAAGGGCGGTGACCTCCACGGGGCTGCCCGCCGCAGAGGTGGCGGTGATCGCTCTGACGGTGGTCTGCGTGACCCTTGTGATGCTCCCACCCCTCAACCGCGCGCTGGTTTTGCTGCTCAAGAGCCATGTCTACCTCTCCGCCTATGACACGATGAGCCGGTCGCAGCAGACGGACATCGTCCGGCAGACGGCCCCGCCCGACCCGCTGACGGCCCGGGAGCAGGAGGTGCTGCAGCTGATCCTCTCGGGCAAATCGAACCGGGAAATTGCCGCGCTTCTTTTCATCAGCGAGAACACCGTTAAGACGCACGCGAGGAGCATCTTTTCCAAATACGACGTCTCCAGCCGGGCGGAGCTCATCAGCACCCTGCTCAAGTATCAGATCAGCCAGTGAAGCGGCGGGGCGCTGAGCCGGAGGGGAGCCGTATCCATAAACGGGGCAGACGCGGCGCAACAAAGGCCATAAAAGAGAGAAAAGACACGACCAAGCGGTCGTGTCTTTCGTGTTTGGGGACTTAATAGTAAAGACTGTCCAAGAAGATGGCAAAAATGCTGCCGAAAATGGCGCTGAGCAAGAGGGAGAGCACCATGCCCGCTGCCGCGAGGATCAGCGACGCTCTGGCGAAGTTCTTCTTATTCAGGTTGACGGAAGAGCCAAAGCCCCATACAAAGAGCAGGACGAGGTTGGCAAGGGGGATGCAGAGCAAAAGGAGCATGACGATGTACTGACTCACGCGCATCGGCGTGGTGTCACCCTGCATGGGTGCGGGGGCTGCGTGTGGCACCGGTGCCACGGGCGGCACATAGGGCTGCTGGGGGGAGTAAGACGGCTGCGGCGGGGGCTGCGGCGCGGCTTCATAGGCCTGAGGGGCCGCATCTGTCTTTTCTCCGCAAGCGCCGCAAAACTTGGTGCCGCTGAGAAGTTGTTCTCCGCAATTTGCACAAAACATACGATTTCCTCCATTCTCAAAAGGCTGTTATTCGTTTTTTGCACCGCACTCGGTGCAGAATCTGGATTCTCCCTGTAAGGGGGTTCCGCAGGAAGTGCAGCGCCGCCCGGCGGTCTCGCTCTCTGCTGCCGGGGGGGAGTAGCCCACCTCGGTGGGGGGAGAGTAGCTCACCTCGGTCGGGGCGGAGTAGCTCACCTCGGTCGGGGGAGAGTAGCTTGCCTCCGTTGGGGGGGAGTAGCTCGCCTCCGTTGGGGCGGCGTAGCTCACCTCGGTCGGGGGGGAGTAGCTCACCTCGGTCGGGGCAGCGTAGCTCACCTCCGTTGGGGCGGAGTAGCTCACCGGAGCAGGCGGGACAAAGGGCGCTTGCGGCGCGGGAGGGGCCGCCTGCCATTGCGTGGCCTGAGTCGCGGCGGAAAGCCCGCCATCAATCAGCTTACTTGAAAAAGGAAGACCGGCATCTCTGCCGCGCAGCACCCGCAGGATAGCAAGGACGGAAAAAACAATCAGCAGGATGTAGACAATGCCTGTGGCAAAGGAGTTGACCGTCAGCAGAACCCGCTGCGCGGAGTAGAGCTCGAGAAAGCCGAAGAGGGTGGCCAATCCCCCGAAGATCCAGCCGACAAGCATCGCAGCTGCGTAATATGCAATGGTTAGAAACAGCGCCTGTATGACCTGCCGGTTGAGCCAGGCGTCTTTTAGAACCAACAGGGCGAAGCCGACCACTAAGAGAACGGCCAGCGGCTGCTGCAGGAGGCAGAAGAGAAAGGCAATCAGCGCGGCGGCGGGGAGACTCAGTCCGAGTGTTTCTTTTGTCATTGTAACCATCATCCTTTCGTTCCGAGCGTTTCTTTTGTCATCATAGCAATCATCCTTTCGTTCGTCAATGCTATTCTTTCCGTTCTGTGCCGCTTAGCCGGCGCGGCGGATTCGCCCGCTGATTCCCAGCGTGAGCAGCAGGAGGGAGAAACCCAGAAAAAGCAAGCCGGACAGAACGCCTGTATCCTCCACGGCCCCGTTGATGTGGGGCAGGAAGGGCAGATAGCGCACTGTGATGGTCTGCAGACTGCCGTCCGCCCCGGCTGCAATGCCATGGGGGGCACTTTTTATCACCGAGCCGCTCTGCGCGCTCCCGTCGGCTGCGGTGAAGCGGTAGTAGAACTCATAGCGCGTCGGATCTCTGGTGTTTTCCGCATCCGCCCCCGTGCCGATGTGGATGCGCTGCTCGATGCGCGTCACGCTCGCCTGCGTGTTGACCCCGAAGAGCCCCAGCGACATCTGGCTGAGCGAAAAGACCAGCAGCAGCAGCGCGAGGAGAATGAGGGGGAGGCTGCGCTTACGCCGCCCGCGCTGCGCCGCGCGGGGAGGGGCTGCCGGGACGGCAGGGCGGCCGCAGGCGCTGCAAAAGCGCTGCCCCGCCCGCAGGGGGCTGTTACAGGAGGAACAAAGCAAGCGATCCGCTCCTTTTCTCCGGTGCAGGCTGAGAAGGCCGCCTGCCACTGGTCAATGTAGTGGGTGCCCCCGCCGGGAGTGTGTTGCCGCAGTGTCCGCAAAATTTACGCATGGGCAATCTCTCTTTTATTTGAGCAGCGGGCAGCGGCAGCGCCGGCAGTGCTCATCGTCGGCCTGACAGAGCGTGCCGCAGGCGTTGCAAAAGAGGATGGGATCCCGGGACTTGTCGTATTTCTCGTAGGAGTTGAGCCCCGCGTGGTGGCGCACATGCTCGCCAATTTGGAAGTAGTTGTAGCGCGCATCGTCGTTCTCGCTGGTCAGGCGGTGCGTCTTTCCCCGCCCGTCCCGCACGATCACGGCGTATTCGGTGTATTTTTCGATATAGTAGTCCTCATTGCCGATGTATTGGCGGCGTTTTTTCTCTTTGATGGTCTTATCCACCACCACGCCGTCCCAGGTCTTGCTCTTTTTTCTCCGAAGGATGGCAGCGAGCGAGGGGAGAAGGAAGAGGCCGCCGATTGCAATGCCCAGGAAGAGCGCCGCCGGATTTTCCATCTTGCCGCTCACTTCGCCGTAGATATAAAAGCCGATGACGGCGGCAAGGGCCAAGATCGCGGAGACGGCAGCCGCCCAGCGGTTGCTGCTTTTGACATATTGAGAGAATGCCGGGTCATGAATGCGGGGGGAGTAACCGATGCCCCCGCCGCTTGCCCCGCCGCCTGTCTGCGCATCCGCCTGCGCCCCGCAGAGCGGGCAAAAGCGGGCCTGATCGGGCACGGTGCCTCCGCAGTGCGTGCAGCGCATGGGAAGCCCTCCTTTCCTGCGTGGGCGTCTGTGTGTCTGCGGCGCGGCAAAGCGCGCGCAGAGCCCCGCGAAGGGGCAAGAGATCCGCCTGCGCAAGCGGCTGGAATGCGCAGGGAGAGGGCGAAGCGTGCCTTCTTGCTCGTATTTTACGGCAGGGCGGCCGGCTTTGCATCATCATAAGGGGTGATTTCGTCGAAAAAGGGCCCTCACCCCTTTGGGTGAGACTGTTTTTTTTACTAAATTCACCCTTTTGAGGGATGCTTTTTCCGCCTCTCTTCCCTAAGATGTCAATGGGGGGAGGCGTGGTGTGTCATGAAATCAATCCGCAGACGGCGCAATGCATATGCCCTGCTGCTCGCGCTGAGCCTTCTGTCGGCGCTTTGGCTGGGCATGGTGCCTGCACTTCCGCCGGCGCTGGCCGCCGGAGCGCTCAGCCTCGCCTCTCTCTTGCTGCTGCTGCGGCAGGGCCGAAGGCTCCATGACGCGCGGCTCATCTGGGACAACCGCATCCTTGCGGTGCCCTCGGCCCTGGTCTCCATACCGGAGCGCCAAGCTGGGGGCGGCGCGGAGGAGACAGTGGTCTCAACCTTTGGCATACTCATCGGCAGTGAGATCTACCGATGGGGGCTTGACGGGGTGGACGGTGCGCGCCTGCGCGCCGCCCGCATTGACAGGCAGGAGATGCAGCTCTCCTTCGGCGATGCGGCGCAGACCATGCGCCTGGCGCTGCCGCACGGCATCCGCGATGCGGCGCGGCTCAAGGAGATCACACGAAAAATCTGGCATGAAACCGGCGTGCAGGCAGAGCTTGCGGGCTGGGAAGAGACAGAGTAGAGAAGAAAACATGGAGGTAGTGCGGATGAAAAAAGGGAAGAAGGGATTGCTCATTGCGCTCATCGCGGCAAATGTCTTCGTGCTGCTGCTGGGCATCCTGACCATCACGCCCGCCCTGCGGGGGCTGGCGGAGCGCATTGACATGTTAGGCGCGGGAAAACCCGCCCCGCCCGCCCTTACCGAAGAGGAAGTGGAAGGGGAGCCGTGGGAGGACCCCTTCGGCTATGAGTTTGAAGGTGAGTCACAGGGCAGCAGCTTTGGTGAGAGCCAGCTGCCCGTGCAAAATGCAGCCGATTTCTCCACAGAGGAGCGCCCTGATCTGGGCGATTTTCAATGGTACCTGGAGGACGTGATGTATGAAGGCATTCCGGCAGCTGCGGTCAACATCACATCGCTCGACGCGCTCGGCGGCGGCTGGAAGGCGCTGATTTTCTATGACCCCAACGATGAGTACGGCTCAAACGCCTATGATTTTCTCAACATCACCCTTCGGGGCACGGCGGAGAACCTGCAGCTGGTCTTTGACTGGTATCTGATCTTCTGGTCCTGGGAGGGGGAGACCTATGACCTGACCGACATGGAGGACACCGTCTTCACGGGCCGCTGGGAGGACGGGAGGATTTGGGCCTCGGGTGCCGGAACGGTGCACCTGACAGACTTCTATACCTTGTACAATAAACAGTTTGCCCTTGGCACGATGGACACGCCCGATGGGATTCCGGCGCTGGTCGCGCTGACGCGGCCGTAAGGAGGGATGAGAGTGAGACAGTTTTGTACCAATTGCGGCCATACGCTGCCGCCCGAGGCGCAGTTTTGTGACAACTGCGGCGCGGCGGTGCAAGCGCCCGCGCAGACTACACGGCCCCCGCAGGCGGGCGGCGCGGCGCCACAGCCCTACTACCCCGCCCATGCAGGGGGGCAGGCGGGGGGCGGGAGAAACCCGCGTGAGCGGGCCCGCGGCATTCTCTGTATCGTGCTCTCTATTTTGCTGCTTCTGCAGATCACGCTGGTGGCGCTCTACGGCTGGCCCGGCTTTGCGCGCAAGGATAGGGCGGAGAGGGCAAGCGCCGAGAGCAGCGCCCAACGGGCGGAGATGGTGGGTCTTTCCGACATCACCCTCAAGAGCAGTGACTATAAGGTCACGCCCCTTCGCATCCCTGTCGGGCCGGAAGACACCGTTGTCAGCGCGGGGGGGGATCGTGCTTGATTTCGGGCAGCTCAATCTCGCGGAAGAGGCGACGCTGGAGATCAAAGACCTCGGGCTGAAAACAGACGAGAAAAACGGCCTCGCTGCGCACTGCTATGACTTTTATATTGAAAACATAGAGGAATTTCCCACCCTCGTATCCATCACTCTGCCGTATGAACCAATGGATCATGCGGCAGAGCGCCTATTTGTGCAGTATTATCATCAGGATACCCAGAGGTGGGAGCTGCTCTATTCGCAGCTGAATGAGGCGGAGAAGAGCATCACCTTCTACACCGACCATTTCTCCACCTTTGCGGTTTTTGACTATTTTGAGCACGAGAAGGGATACAACAGCGGCCCGCTCGCCCCCGTGAGGTTCAATGCCGCCCGGCTCGACCGCGCGCTGGAGCAGTGCCCCACCGACGCGGAAGCATTCATCAACTACATCAAAGCGGGCAAAGCGGCGGATAGCAAGATGCTCGACATTGCCATCAGCTCCTTGGATGTGCCGAGCAACATCGTCTCCGCCTCGGACAACACGGTCAAACTCGTCGGCATGTCGGGGGTGCTCTCTCAAGAGCTCTCCAAGTCGCTCGGGAGCCGCTTTGCCAGCGTGGGCGCGGGGCTGGTTGCGATCAAAGTGGGCATGAGCTGGTACCAATCCGGCTCCCTCTTCGATGCGCTGCAAAAACACCGCTATGACCTCGCGGAGGTGGGGCTGGGCCTTGCCGCCTCCTCGCTGGGCTTTGCGCCCCTTGCCATCGCCGCGGCGAGTGTTTGGATGGTTGGCGCAGTGGATCAAAAGGCAACCGATGTGTACAACAAGGGCTATGAGGGCCCCATTGAGCACGCCTATCAGCTCTTCACCTTTGAATATGTTGTCTACTCCCAGCAGAAGGATCAATTTAGCTGCCGCCTCCCGAGCAATATGCCGGCGCGGGCATATTTCGAAGATGACTGGAGCGCGCAAGTGGTTCACCAGCCGCATGTCTGGGGCGCGATGCTCAAGAAGGCCTTTAAAGACAACCAGTCTGACCCCGTTAAAATTTTTCAGGCCTTTGACCGCTTGATTGAACGCTATGTCAGCGTGTTTTGGCGGATCAAGCCGGAAATTCGAAAGCTGATCGCCGAGGACATCCACAGGGCAGACCCCTGGAGGGAACCCACGTGGGAGGAGGTTAAGGTACAGAAGGAGAAGCTGACAAAGATTGTCAACTCCCGCCTGAAGCTCTTCTATGAGTTTTTCTATGAGCGCTGCATCATCGACGCGAGGCAGATCATGGTCTGGGAGATGAAAGAGCTGGAAGAGCAGATGAACACGGTGACGGAGTTTCAGGTCTTCCTGGTCGATGAAAAGGGAGAGGAAATCCCGCTGCACAAAACCGAGTATAAGGACTACATCGCCGCCTTCGCGCCCTCCCCCGGCGAGCGGCCGACCATATGGAGCTGGATGCCCGGGAGCAAGGAGAACGGCGCCTTCCGCTGCACGCTCTACAACTACCTGGCCCTCGGCGCGCCCGCCTGCGTGAAATTTTACGAGACCTGGGAGGATCAGGTCGCCGACAAAGCCGCCTTCTCCCTCTCCTTTACCTATGAAGAGACCCGGGTGGATCTCAAAATTGAACACAGGGACATTGATGCCAAATGGTTCGAGGGCGATTGGGCCGGCTTGAATGCAGACTATAGCTTTCGGCTGGATATCATCGACCAAACGAGGTGCAGCTATACCGGCCCCGTTACCAGTGCGTCCGGAGAAAAGATTTTGGTGACAACCTATAGCAGCTATGTCTTCCACAAAGAGAGCGAATCCCTGGACATTGCGATCAGCGATGACAATGATCAGGGCGGGCGGGTTTGGATTCCCGAGACGACGTTTTATGGACGGCAAGAAGATGGGATTGACTATATCCAAAATGATAAGGGGGATTCCTTCCAGCGGGTGAAGTAAAAAAAACAGGAGTGTTTGCGGTGAGAAAGAAACAGAAGCGCGCCATCCCACTGCCCATCTCCACGCTCTGCCGCAGATCAACAAACCCGCGGCGCTTACGGATTTTGACCAGATGGGGGCAAGCGCCATCCTATATCACCTGCTCGCCCCCCTCGGCGGCCTCTTTCTGCTGCTGCTGGTCACAAGGGCAGGCAGACGAAAGAAGAACACGCAGCCGGCGGCACGCTCACAGGCAGCCGCCAAAAAACGAAGACGGAGACGAAGGGAAGTGAGACAATGCTCTGTCTCAATTGCGGAAGCAGGGCGCCGGAGGGCGCGGTCTTTTGCATGGACTGCGGCGCGAAACTCGGCGGGGCGGGTGCGGCGCTCTGCTCAAACTGCGGGACGGAGATTCCGCAGGATGCCCTCTTCTGCGTGCACTGCGGCGCAGCCGCACGCAGCGGGGCAGAGAATCCCCCGGAGGGGCACGGGGTGCCGCCGCGGCAGGATGCGGATGCGCAGCGCCGGCAGCTGATCGGCTTTTCCAAATACGCACAGCACCCCGAAATCCTCGCCGCGGCGAAGGGGAACAAGAAGGCATCGCTCATCTTCGTGTGGGGCCTCGCCCTTGCGGCGCTCATCGGCTTTCCCGCCGCCGGGTGGATTCGGGAGGACTTTCCCTTCGGGGAGGCTTTGATCATTGGCGGCCTTCTCTTCCTGCTCGCCATCCTCATCGGCGTCTATGCCCTGTGCAGGGCGAAGCGGCCCGTCTGGGAGGGGACGGTGGTCAACCGATACAGCAGGGAGCGCCGGGAACACAGGGGGGAGGACTATGCGCACTCCTACACGGAATACACCACCGTCATCAGGACCGATGCGGGGGAGAAGAAGACGATTGTGGAAAAAGACAGCCGCCGGTATATGTATGACTACCTGGCGATCGGGGATCGGGTGAGATACCACCCGAGCTTTAGCACCTACGAGAAGTACGACAAGTCACACGATCGCATGATCTACTGCAATGTGTGCGCCATGAGGAACCCCATAGAACATGAGCGCTGCAAGCGCTGCCACAATCTGTTGTTTAAATGAAGGAGGGCTGGATGATGGAACGATTTGAGAGCATGTTCAAGGCGGCGGAAGCCGCCGCCGCGCGCTGCATTGGCTGGAGTTTTGCCGATTCCGATGAGATGTACGACAGGGAAGGGCTGCTGGCCATCGCGCAGGTACATGATGAGGAAAACCCCGCCGACGAGGGGAGCTTCTATCTCCTCTCGCCCGGCGGCGCGATCGGCTTTTGTGAAGAGGGGGATGAGATCGACTGGCTCTTCCTGCCCTACCCCGGGCTCGCAGAAGACTTGCCCCGCAGCTATACGCCGGCCCCGCAGGGCCGCTTTTGCACAGACTGCGGCACAAAGCTGCACCCCGGGGCAAGTTTCTGCGGCGGCTGCGGCAGGGCGCTCTGAGGCGGCGAGGCCTCAGCACCCTCGATAGATGAGGAGAAAGGGCACCCAAGGGGCGGCAGGCGCAGAGAGCATTCGGCAGGGCGTCGCGTTCAGGACGAGAACGCTCTGAAAAGAGAGAAAAGCCGCCTGAAATCATTTGATCTCAGGCGGCTTTTTGGTGGAGACAACAGAACTCGAATCTGTGACCTCTCGCGTGTGAGGCGAGCGCTCTACCAGCTGAGCTATGCCTCCGTGCGAATGCTGGTATAAATTTGGATGCGCGCGTGTGCGTTGGTGACCCGTACGAGATTCGAACTCGTGTTACCGCCGTGAAAGGGCGGTGTCTTAACCCCTTGACCAACGGGCCGAAATGGCTTCCAAGGGTGAGTTGGAAGCGCTTTGGTAGCGGCAACTGGATTTGAACCAGTGACACCACGGGTATGAACCGTGTGCTCTAGCCAACTGAGCTATGCCGCCGCAGCTGTGACAGGCGCGGGATGCCTCCGAGAAAACGCAGCGAAAGGGAGCCGAGCGGCCCGGCGCGTTTGATGGAAGCGAAGTTCAGTATACCCAATGTGTCCCGCTTTGTCAATTAAAATTTAAAAATTTTGCGCCCATCTTGCAACTTTACGCATATTTCACCGGGAGAGGCCTTTATTTTGGCGTTTTGACGGAATGTTTTTCTAGAATTTCTACTTGACAAGAGAAAGGGCATCAGGTAAACTGTTCAGGTGCCCATATTTCGGGATGGGCAGATTGTGCGATGATGCAGGAGATTGCGGTCTGACCGGTAACTTCTGCGGAGTATGTCCGTTGATCGGGCGGCTGGGAGGTTCCGCGCTATGGCGTATATCGCCGGAGGTGAAGGAGTCAGCCGGGCAATTGCGCCGGTTTTCTTCGTGTTCCGGAGTGATACGCACGGAAGAGTGTGTGGATTTCCCACCGTACGAAGCGAGACAAATGTTCACTTCGTATGTTTAAGGAGGAAATGAAGAAATGGCAAGCCAGAAAGAAATGATTCGCATCAGACTCAAGGCCTATGATCATCAGCTGATTGATCAGAGCGCGGAAAAGATTGTGGAAACAGCAAAGCGCACAGGCGCAACGGTCTCCGGGCCCATTCCGCTGCCCACAAAGAAAGAAATTGTGACGATTCTCCGCGCGGTCCATAAGTATAAGGACAGCCGTGAGCAGTTTGAGCGCCGCACCCATAAGCGCCTGATTGACATCAACAAGCCCACCCCCAAGACCGTGGAGGCGCTGATGAATCTGGACCTTCCCGCGGGCGTTGAGATTGAAATCAAGCTCTAAAGCCTGAGACGGAGCGTGCACCCCGAGGACACGCTTACCTCCCGTCACCTTACTTTTGTTAGCACCCGGTTGCCCTCTCGCCGTTGATTGAGAGAGGGCGGGTCATGTTGGCAAGAAGCGCGGAGCCGTCGTGAGCAGCGGGCTTAAGACCGAGAGCGACAGGCGAAACCAAGAAAAACAAAGTTTTTCTGTTCGTACTGGAGCGGCAGGGCTTAGAGCCGCGTCGCGAACAGGCGAAGCGTGACATAGCAACCCAAAGCTACGCGCTTCCTGTCAACCAATAACCTTATATTAAGGAGGAATACCAAATGGAAAAGGCCATCATCGGCAGAAAGATCGGCATGACGCAGATCTTCGACGAAGCCGGTAAGGTCATCCCGGTCACCGTCATCGAAGCCGGCCCCTGCGTGGTCGTGCAGAAGAAGACCGAGGAAAAAGACGGCTACAGCGCCGTGCAGCTGGGCTTTGCGGATATCCCGGAGCGCAAGCTCTCCAAACCCGAGCAGGGACACCTGAAAAAAGCGCAGGTTGCAATGAAAAAGCACCTCAAGGAATTTGATCTGAACAATGCGTCGGATCTCAAGGTGGGAGACACGGTGACGGCGGAAGTGTTCGCCGAGGGCGACAACGTTGACATCACCGGCACGAGCAAGGGCAAGGGCTACGCGGGCGTGGTCAAGCGCCACAATGCCCACGTGCAGAGAAAGAGCCACGGCGGCGGCCCCGTTCACCGCCATGCGGGCTCCATGGGCTCCGGCACCGACCCCTCGAGAATCCGCAAGGGGAAAATCGGCGCAGGGCAGATGGGCAACGAGCAGGTCACCGTGCAGAATCTCGACGTGGTGAAGGTGGACCCCGAGTTTAACCTGATCGCAGTTTGCGGCGCCGTTCCCGGCCCCAAGGGCGGCCTGGTCTACATTAAGTCCACCGTGAAGACCATGCGCGAGAAGCGCGGCGAAACGGGCATCAGCTCCAACCCGCAGAAGGCATCCGGCCGCGCCAATCCCCAGAAGGCGTCCGCAAGAAAACATTAAGGAAAGGAGAGTTGAAAAATGCCGAAAGCATCCGTTTATAACATGGCTGGCCAGCAGGTCGGCGAGGTGACACTCTCCGAGGCTGTCTTTGGCATCGAGCCGAATCTGCCGGCGGTACACGCCGTGGTGAAGAATCATCTGGCGAACTGCCGCCAGGGCACGCAGAGCGCCCTGACCCGCGCAGAAGTCGCCGGCGGCGGGAGAAAGCCCTGGCGCCAGAAAGGCACCGGCCGCGCCCGCCAAGGCAGCACCCGCGCGCCCCAGTGGACACATGGCGGCGTGGCCTTTGCGCCCAAGCCCCGCGACTATAGCTACCGCCTCAACCGCAAGCTCAAGAGACTTGCGCTCAAGAGCGCCCTCTCGGCCAAGGCCGCCGAGGGCAACCTCCTGGTGATGGAGGAGCTCTCCCTGCCGGAGATCAAGACCAAACCCGTGGTGGATCTCCTGGGCAAGCTCTCCGCGGGCAAGACAATTTTTGTCACGGCCGATGTGAACGAAAATGTCTACAAATCCGCGCGCAACATCCCCGGTGTGTCCACCACAACGGCGACGATTCTGAGTGTCTATGACATTGTCAACGCCGAGAAGCTGATTGTGGACAAAAACGCGCTGGCAATCATTGAGGAGGTGTTCGCATGAAGAGCGCTTATGATGTGATCAAACGCCCCGTCATCACCGAACAGTCCATGGAGGGCACGGAGATGCTGCGCTATGTCTTTGAAGTATCCAAGGATGCCAATAAGATCGAGATTGCCAAGGCGGTTGAAGAAATTTTTAACGTGAAAGTCATCAAAGTCAATACGATGAACATGCAGGGCAAGCTCAAGCGCACCGGCCGCTATCCGGCGGGCCGCCGCCCGGCGAGGAAGAAGGCGATGGTCACACTCTCCGCCGACTCCAAGCCCATCGAATTCTTTGAAGGAATGGTTTAAGGAGGTTCATGCACAATGGCGATTAAAAGCTACAAGCCGACAACGCCCTCGCGCCGTCACATGACGGTGTCCGCGTTTGAAGGCATTGATAAAAAGGCAAAGCCGGAGCGCACTCTGACCGAGCCTTTGAAGAAACACGCAGGCCGAAACAATCACGGCCGCATCACCGTGCGCCATCGCGGCGGCGGCAACAAGCGCAAGTACCGTATCATCGACTTTAAGCGCGATAAGATGGACATGAGCGCAACGGTTCTGCGCCTGGAATACGACCCCAACCGCAGCGCCAACATTGCGCTGCTGCAGTACGAAGACGGGGAGAAGCGCTACATTCTCGCCCCCGTCGGCCTGAAAGCAGGCGACACGGTGCTCGCCTCCGCGAAGGCGGACATCAAGCCGGGCAACTGCCTGCCCATCAGCGCCATCCCCTCGGGCACGGTGATCCACAACATCGAGCTGCACCCTGGCAAGGGCGCGCAGCTGGTGCGTGCGGCGGGAACCTCCGCCCAGCTGATGGCCAAAGAGGGCAAGATGGCACAGATCCGCATGCCCTCCGGCGAGGTTCGCCTCGTGCGCATGGAGTGCAAGGCGACGATCGGCCAGGTTGGAAACATCGAACACGAGAACATCTCCATCGGCAAGGCCGGGCGCAAGCGCCACATGGGCTGGCGGCCCACCGTCCGCGGCTCCGTGATGAACCCCAATGACCACCCGCACGGCGGCGGCGAGGGCAGAAGCCCCATCGGCCGTCCGAGCCCTGTCACTCCTTGGGGTAAGCCGACCCTCGGCTACAAGACCCGCAAAAAGAACAATCAGACGGATCAGTTTATTGTTCGCCGTCGCGATAAGAAGTAAGGAGGCAGTAAAACTATGAGCAGAAGCGTCAAGAAAGGCCCGTTTTGCGCCCCGGAACTCCTGCGGCGTGTGCGAGCCATGAACGAGAGCGGCGAGAAGAAGGTTCTCAAGACCTGGAGCCGCGCCTCCACCATCTTCCCCGACTTTGTCGGCCACACCGTTGCCGTGCACGACGGGCGCAAGCACGTGCCTGTCTACATCACAGAGGACATGGTGGGTCACAAACTGGGCGAATTCGCACCCACTCGTGTGTTCCGCGGCCACGCGGGCAGCAAAACAAGATAAGGAGGAGAGAACATGGAAGCAAAAGCACATCTGAGATATATCCGCATCTCTCCCCGTAAGGTGAAAATAGTCTGCGACCTGATTCGGGGCAAGAGCATCCCCCAGGCAACGGCGATTCTCATGACAACGCCCAAGGCAGCCTCTGAGCCGCTCATGAAGCTCCTCGGCAGCGCCGCGGCGAATGCCGAGAACAACCACAGCATGGACCCCGAGAAGCTCTATGTCTCCGAGGTCTTTGCAAACCCCGGCCCCATCATCAAGCGCATCCGTCCGCGCGCCCAGGGCCGTGCGTTTCGCATCAACAAGAGAACCTCTCATGTTACCCTCGTGGTAGCGGAGAAGGAATAAGGGAGGAGGAGGAACATGGGACAAAAGATTCATCCCCACGGTTTGCGCGTGGGTGTCATCAAAGACTGGGATTCCCGCTGGTATGCCCGCAACGATAAAGTCGGCGACCTGCTGGTGGAAGACTATAAGCTTCGCAAGGAATTAAAAAAGCGCCTGTTCTCCGCCGGCATTCCCAAAATTGAGATTGAGCGCGATAGCACAAAGATCCGCATCTATCTCCACTGTGCCCGCCCCGGTGTGGTCATCGGCAAGGGAGGGGCTGACATTGAGCGTCTGCGTCTGGAGCTTGAGAAGCGCCTTGGGAAGCCCGTCGCCCTGAACATCGTGGAGGTCAAGAGCGTGGATACCAACGCGCAGCTGGTGGCTGAGAACATCGCCCAGCAGCTCGAGAAGAGAATCTCCTACCGCCGCGCCATGAAGAACACTATGGGCCGCGCCATGCGCGCCGGCGCCCGTGGCATTAAGGTGATGTGCTCGGGCAGACTCGGCGGCGCCGAAATCGCCCGCAACGAGTGCTACCATGACGGCACCATCCCCCTGCAGACCATCCGCGCCGACATTGACTACGGCTTTGCCGAGGCGAACACCACCTACGGCAAGATCGGCATCAAGGTCTGGACCTATAAGGGCGAGGTGCTCAGCCAGACCCTGCGCACCACACCCCGCACCCTGGACACCAAGACGTTCCGCGAGCGCAACGAGCGCCCCCGCCGCCGCGACAATGATCGCCGCTCGGGCGGCTTCAACCGTGACCGCAAGCCGGGCTTCTCCGGCGGCGGCAATCGTCCCCAGGGTCAGGGCGGATTTAACAACAACCGTGGCCCCCGCCCCGCTGGTGGCCCCGCTGCTCCGAAGGAAGGAGGCCAGAGTTAAATGCTGCTGCCAAAGAGAGTAAAATACCGCCGCGTACACCGTGGCCGCCTGACGGGCAAAGCCACCCGCGGCAATGAGGTGACCTATGGCGAATATGGCCTGATGGCCACAGAGCCCTCCTGGATCACAAGCAACCAGATCGAGGCGGCGCGTATCGCCATGACCCGCTACACCAAGCGCGGCGGCAAGGTCTGGATTAAGATTTTCCCCGACAAGCCCGTGACCAAAAAGCCGGCGGAAACCCGCATGGGTTCCGGCAAGGGGTCGCCTGAATACTGGGTGGCCGTGGTCAAGCCCGGCCGTGTGATGTTTGAGATTGCCGGCGTCTCTGAAGAAATCGCCCGCGAGGCCCTGCGTCTGGCCGCACACAAGCTGCCGGTCAAGTGCAAGATGGTCCGCAAAGAGGAGACGGCGCCGTCCGAGAATGGTGGTGAAGCATGATGAAGGCAACTGAGATCCGCAAGATGTCCGCATCGCAGCTTGAAGGTAAGTTAACGGATCTGAAAAAGGATCTGTTTCAACTGCGGTTACAGCATGCCACCAATCAGCTGGAAAACCCCATTCGCATCAGCGAGGTGAAAAAAGACATCGCCCGCGTCAAAACCATTATCCGCGAGCAGCAGCTTGCAGGCCAATAAGGAGGAACGGAAGCATGAGTGAAAACAGAACATCTTCCCGTAAAACCAGAATCGGCCTGGTGGTTTCGGACAAGATGGACAAAACTGTGGTGGTCGCCATCGCCGATCGAGTGGCCCACCCGCTGTATAAAAAGATTGTAAAGAAGACCTATAAGCTCAAGGCGCACGATGAAGCAAATGACTGCGGCATCGGCGACCGCGTCAAGGTGATGGAGACCCGCCCCCTGTCCAAGGACAAGAGATGGCGCGTGGTCGAGATTCTTGAAAAGGCGAAATAAGGAGGTGCCGTGACATGATCCAACAGGAAAGCTATCTCAAGGTGGCGGACAACACCGGCGCCAAGGAGATTAAAACCATCCGCGTGCTGGGCGGCTCTTCCCGCAAATATGCCAACATCGGCGATGTCGTTGTGGCCTCTGTGCGGAAGGCAGCGCCCGGCGGAACGGTGAAAAAAGGCGAAGTGGTTCGCGCCGTCATCGTGCGCAGCGCCCGCGGCGTGCGCCGGGCAGACGGCAGCTACCTGCGCTTTGACGACAACGCTGCGGTGATCATCAAGGAAGATCGCAATCCCCGCGGCACCCGCATCTTTGGCCCGGTGGCCCGTGAGCTGCGCGACAAGGATTACATGAAGATCCTGTCCCTGGCTCCCGAAGTGCTGTAAGGGGGGCGAAGAGAATGAGTAAAATGAGCATCAAAAAAGGCGACACAGTCGTCGTCCTCTCCGGCAAGGACAAGGGCCAGAGAGGCAAGATCCTTGAGGTCATGCCCAAGGGCGGCAAAGTGGTGGTTGAAAACATCAACATGGCGTCTCGCCACACAAAGCCCCGCAAGCAGGGCGAACCCGGCGGAATCCTGCAAAAGGCCACACCGCTCTATGCCAGCAAGGTCATGCGCGTGTGCCCCAAGTGCAGCAAGCCCACCCGCCCGGCGAGCATCCTGAAAGCTGACGGCAGCCGCGCACGCGTATGCAAAAAGTGCGGCGCTGAAATTTAAGAGAGGAGGAGTTATCTGATATGCCGAATATGCCAAACTTGAAAAGCAAGTATAATGAGGAAATTGCTCCTGCTCTGATGCAGAAGTTCAGCTACAAAAGCACCATGCAGATTCCGCGCATCGAGAAGATCGTTGTGAACATCGGCTGCGGCGAGGCGCGTGACAACGCGAAAGTGCTCGAAGCGGTGGTGCGCGACCTGGGCATCATCACGGGGCAGAAGGCCGTTGTGACCTACGCAAAAAAGTCGGTCGCGAACTTTAAGCTCCGTGAGGGAATGCCCATCGGCGCAAAGGTCACTCTGCGCGCGGATAAGATGTGGGAGTTTCTCGACCGCCTCTTTAACGTGGCCCTCCCCCGCGTGCGTGACTTCCGCGGCATCAACCCCAACGCCTTTGACGGGCGCGGGAACTATGCGCTGGGCGTGCGCGAGCAGCTCATCTTCCCTGAGATCGAATACGATAAGATCGACAAGATCCGCGGCATGGATATTGTCATCTGCACCACTGCAAAAAGCGACGAGGAGGCCAGAGAGCTCTTAGCGCTCATCGGCGCTCCTTTCGCCAGAGCGTGACTAGGAGGGTATGAAAAATGGCGAAAAAATCAATGATCCTCAAGCAGCAGGCGCCGGCCAAGTTCTCTACCCGCCGCTATAACCGCTGTAAAATCTGCGGACGTCCGCACGCATACCTGCGCAATTACGGCATCTGCCGCATCTGCTTCCGTGAGCTTGCCCACAAGGGCCAGATTCCCGGCGTGCGCAAGGCCTCCTGGTAATTGCCTCTGCCCCCAGCGCGTCTGCGCAAGCACGCAGCGCAAGCCACAGAGTTGTTTTGCGCTGCGGCTCCCCCTGGGCGGGAGCAACAAACAGCCGGCGGTCAACAGGTCGATTCGCGGGAGGATCGATACCTTACCGTTGATACAGAAACGAAGCGCGGAATGTCTGCCGCCAGACGGCGCCGCCTCCGCGCGGGACGTGATCTCTGTAACTCTAAATAGGAGGAAAACCTCATGCATATTACCGATCCGATTGCGGATATGCTCACCAGAATCCGCAATGCAAGCAATGCAAAACATGACAGCGTCATTGTGCCCGCTTCCAACATGAAGAAAGCGATTGCGCAGATTCTGCTCGACGAGGGCTACATCAGAGCCTTCAGCGTGGTGGAGGATGGAAAGCAGGGCAACATCAAGATTAGCTTGAAATATCTCAGCCCCGGCAAAGACAAGGTCATCACCGGCCTTCGCAGGGTGTCCAAACCGGGTCTTCGCGTCTACGCCGGAGCGGAAGAGCTCCCCCGCGTTCTGCGCGGCCTTGGCATCGCAATCGTATCTACGTCCAAGGGCGTCATGACCGACAAAGCGGCAAGAGCCGCCAATGTTGGCGGTGAAGTCCTGGCATTCGTCTGGTAAGGAGGGGAGAAACAATGTCAAGAATTGGTAGAATGCCCATCACACTCCCCGCCGGCGTGGATGTCAAGGTGGAGCCGGGTAACCTCGTTACCGTGAAAGGCCCCAAGGGCGCGCTCACGCAGCAGCTTTCCGAGCGGATGACAATTGAGCGCGAGGGAGATGTGATCAACATCACCCGCCCCAACGACGAGAAGCAGAACCGCTCTCTCCACGGCCTCACCCGCACGCTGCTGAGCAACATGGTTGTCGGCGTGACCGAGGGCTATAAGAAAGAGCTGGACGTGAACGGCGTCGGCTACCGTGTGGCGAAAGAGGGCACAAAGCTGGTGATGAATATCGGCTTTTCCCATCAGATCGTCATAGAAGAGCCGGAAGGGATCGCAATTGACGTTCCCGGCCCCAACAAGATCATCGTGAGCGGCATTGACAAACAAAGAGTTGGTCACTTTGCCGCCGAGGTGAGAGGGAAGAGACCCCCCGAGCCGTATAAGGGCAAGGGAATTAAGTACGTGGACGAGGTCATCCGCCGCAAGGAAGGCAAGACCGGCGTGAAGAAGTAAGAAAGAGGTGTGCCTAAATGATTAAAAGACCCAATACCAACGCGCAGCGGCTCCGCCGCCATAGGCGTGTCCGCGGGAAAATCTCCGGCAGCACCGAGAGACCCCGTCTGAACGTGTTTCGCAGTGGAAATAATATCTATGCCCAGATTATCGACGATACCAAGGGCGCAACCCTGGTGTCCGCTTCCTCTTTGGAAAAGAGCTTTGAGGGCAAGGGAAACAACGTAGAGGCCGCCAAGAAGGTGGGCGAAATGATTGCCCAGCGTGCCAAGGAGCAGGGGATCGACACGGTTGTCTTTGACCGCGGCGGCTACCTGTATCATGGCAGAGTCAAAGCTCTGGCAGACGGCGCAAGAGCCGCCGGTCTGGAATTTTAAGGGGAGGAGGAAACAATCAGATGGCTAGATTTGAAAGAGAACCCAGTGAATTTGTAGAAAAAGTTGTCTACCTCAACCGCGTCAGCAAGACAGTCAAGGGCGGGCGCATCTTCAAATTCTCCGCTCTCGTCGTAGTAGGCGACGAGAAGGGGAAGGTTGGCTTTGGCCTTGGAAAGGCATCGGAAGTGCCGGAGGCGATCCGCAAGGGCATTGAAGACGCCAAGAAAAACATGGTGCCCATCAATCTCTTTGGCACCACCATTCCCCACGAGGTCACCGGCAACTTTGGCGCCGGACGCGTCCTCCTCAAGCCGGCCGCACCCGGTACGGGTGTGATCGCGGGCGGCCCCGTCCGCGCAGTGATCGAGGCCGCGGGGATCAAGGACATCCGCACAAAGTGCCTGCGCTCAAACAACCCGCAAAACGTAGTGGCCGCGACCATGGTGGGGCTTCGCTCCCTGCGCAGTGTCGAGCAGGTGGCCCGCATTCGCGGCAAGAGCGCAAAAGAAATCTTAGGTTAAAGGAGGGCTATACCATGGCGAAATTGAACATTAAGCTTGTCAAAAGCGTGAGCGGTCGCATCGGAACACACAAGGCGACGGCGGAAGCGCTGGGCCTGCGTAAAATCGGCGACACCACTGTACAGCCCGACAATCCCGCCACCCGCGGCAAAATTGCCCGCATCGGCTACCTGCTCCAGGTAACCGAGGAAAAGTAAGGAGGTGCGCACAATGAAACTGCATGAACTATCTCCCGTCCCCGGTTCCACCGCGGAAGCCAAGCGGAAAGGCAGAGGATACGGCAGCGGCAACGGAAAAACCGCAGGCCGCGGCCATAAGGGACAGTGGTCCCGCTCCGGCGGCGGCGTTCGCGTCGGCTTTGAGGGCGGACAGATGCCCCTCTCCCGCCGTCTGCCCAAGCGCGGCTTTCACAACATCTTTGCAAAGCCGCTTGAGGCAATCAACCTCACAGCGCTCAACAGATTTGAGGACGGTGCAACGGTGACGGTTCACGACCTGCTCCAGAGCGGCATCCTCTCCAAATGCGAACATGGAGTGAAAATTCTGGGAACGGGCAGCTTGAACAAGAAGCTCACCGTGAAAGCCAATGCGTTCTCCGCAGCTGCCAAGGCAAAAATCGAGGAAGCCGGCGGGAAGGCTGAGGTGGTCTAAGTGATTCAGACCGTCCGAAACGCTTGGAAGGTTCCGGAACTGAGAAAAAAACTCCTGTTTGTCATCTTTGCTCTGATGATCTTCCGCCTGGGCGCGGCCATTCCGGTTCCTTTTATCAACACGGAGCTGTTGGGGCAAGCCTTCAACCAAACCGGAACGATCTTCGATCTCTTAAACACCATGAGCGGCAGCGCCTTCTCACAGGCGACGCTCTTTGCGCTCTCCATTCAGCCCTATATCAACGCCTCCATCATCATGCAGCTGCTCACCATTGCGATTCCCGCACTCGAGCGCCTGCAGAAGGAGGGCGGAGAAGAGGGCAAGAAAAAGATTCAGGCCATCACCCGCTATGCGACCCTTGGAATCGGCGCCCTGCAGGGCTTCGGTTACTACACCCTGCTGCGCAGCTACACGCTCAGCGGCCAGGTTGCAGTTCTCTCAGACACGGGTCTTTGGGCGGCGCTTGTCATCGTTCTGGCCTTCACGGCCGGCTCTGTGTTCCTGATGTGGCTCGGTGAGCAGATTACGGAATTCGGTGTTGGAAACGGCATCTCCATCATCCTCTTCATCGGCATCATCTCCAGAGCGCCCTATATGGTCACAAGCATTTACCACGGCCTCTCGGCCTACTTCACCAGCAAGGTCAATATGAGTGAGGAGCAGATCCTGGAGCTGGCCGGAATCTCCATCCACCCGGCGCTCGCAGTGCTCCTGCTTGTGGGAATGCTCGCGCTGGTGGTCTTCGTGGTCTTTATCGTCAACTCCGAGCGCAAGATCCCTGTGCAGTATGCCAAGCGTGTGGTCGGCCGGAAGATCTATGGCGGCCAGGCCACGCACATCCCCATGAAGGTGAACATGGCCGGCGTCCTGCCCATCATCTTTGCGCAGACCATCGCAAGCCTGCCCGCGACGATCGGAATGTTCGTCCCCTCGGCGCAGGTGGAAGGCTCTGGCTGGTACAGCTTCCTGCATATCTTCAACACCACCGGCTTCCTGTACAGCCTGATTTATTTCCTTCTGATCATTGCCTTTAGCTATTTCTACACCTCCGTCCAGTTCAACCCCATTGAGGTGTCCAACAACCTCAAGCGCAACGGCGGCTTTGTCCCGGGCTTCCGCCCCGGCCGGCCGACGGCGGAGTTCCTCGCCAAGGTGCTCGCGCGGCTGACCATGTTCGGCGCAATCTATCTTGGCATTGTGGCCATCCTGCCGATCATCACCAGTAACCTGACTGGGTTCAGCCAGATGGCAATCGGCGGCACCTCGGTCATCATTGTCGTGGGTGTTGCACTTGACACGGTGAAGCAGTTGGAAGCGCAGATGCTCATGCGGCATTATAAGGGCTTCCTGGAATGAGAAGGGAAATGCGGATATGAAATTGATCTTTTTGGGCCCGCCGGGCGCCGGAAAAGGCACCCACGCGGACATCGTTGCAAGCAAGCTGGGGATTCCGACCATCTCCACCGGAAACATTCTGCGCGCCGCTGTCAAGAACGGAACGCCCGTTGGCCTGCGTGCCAAGGAGTATATGGACGCGGGAAAGCTCGTGCCCGATGCAGTGATCATCGATGTGATCACCGAGCGCCTGAAGGAAGCGGACTGCGCCAAGGGCTATATCCTCGACGGCGTGCCCCGCACCATCCCGCAGGCAGAGGCGCTTGAGGCAGCAGGTGTGCACTTTGACCGCGTGGTCTCCATCGCGATTTCAGACGAGCGCATCGTCTCGCGCATGGCGGGCCGCCGTGTGTGCGGAAACTGCGGCGCAAGCTATCACATGGTTCACATCCCCCCCAAGCAAGAGGGCATCTGCGACAAGTGCGGCAGTGCAGTGCTTGCCAGGGAGGATGACAAACCGGAGGTGGTGCGCACGAGGCTTGCCGTCTACCACGAGGAGACGGCGCCGCTGGAGGCCTTCTACAAGGCGCGCGGCATCCTTCGCACAGTGGAAGATCTCGAGACGGCGACCCCTGAGGAGACGACGGCGCGGATCTTCAAAGCGCTGGAGTCCTAAGCTATGATATCGCTCAAATCTCAACGGGACGTGGAGGCCATGCGAAGGGCCGGCCAGGTCACCGCCGAGGCGCGCGCCCTTGCGGGCAGCATGATCAAGCCCGGGGTGAGCACGGCGGAGATTGACCGGGCGGTGCGCCGCTATATCGAGAGCCGGGGGGCAAGACCGTCCTTTCTCGATTACAACGGCTACCCCGCCAGCATCTGCATCTCGGTCAATGACGAGGTCATCCACGGCATTCCCGGGGAGCGCCTTCTGCGCGAGGGGGACATCGTAAGTGTGGACGTGGGCGCCTTCTTAGACGGCTTTCACGGCGACTGCGCGGAGACCTTTCCCTGCGGCGCGATCAGCGGGGAGGCCGAGCGGCTCATTGCGGTGACCCGCCAGAGCTTTTGGGAGGGCATGAAATTCGCCCGCCGCGGCCATCGGGTGGGGGACATCTCAAACGCCATCGAGCGCTATGTGGAAGAGGCCGGCTTTGCCATCGTGCGCGACTATGTTGGCCATGGTGTCGGCGCAAAGCTCCACGAGCCGCCGGAGGTGCCGAATTTCGGCCCCGCCGGGCGCGGCCCGCGGCTGCTGCCGGGGATGACGCTGGCGGTCGAGCCCATGGTCAACGCCGGCAGCTGGCAGATCCGGGTGCTCGAAGACGGCTGGACCGTCAAGACCCTGGACGGGGCGCTCTCCGCCCACTATGAGAACTCCATCCTCATCACAGAGGAAGCGCCGGAGATTTTGACCGCCCTTTTGGAGCCGCAGGTATGAGTGTCCGCAGAGGAGACGTGGTGCGCTCCCTCCGGGGCCATGATGCGGGAGGCTTCTTTTACGTCATGGATGTCGAGGGGGATTTTCTAAGCCTCGCCGATGGGAAACGAAGAACCGTGGCAAATCCGAAGAAAAAGCGCGCAAAGCACGCAGCTTCGGGGGGAAGTTGGACGCACCCGCTAAGCGAGCGCATCCAGAGGGGTGAGCCGGTGCTCGACAGTGAGATCCGAAGGGCGCTTGCGGCCTTTCGTGAGAAGAACTTCAGTGAGACCAAGGAGGTATGACACTTGGCTAAAAGCGATATGATAGAGCTGGAGGGAACGGTTGTGGAGTCCCTGCCCAACACCACCTTCCGGGTGGACATTGGCAACGACCACGTGATTCTGGCCCACATTTCCGGAAAGCTTCGAATGAATTTCATCCGTATCCTGCCGGGTGATAAAGTGACGGTTCAAATGTCGCCGTATGACTTGACAAGGGGCCGCATCACCTGGCGCAGCAAAAACAAGTAACGTAACAGGTGTTTACAGGAGGTAGAAACATGAAAGTAAGACCGTCCGTAAAGCCCATGTGCGATAAATGTAAAATCATCAAGCGCAAGGGCAAAGTAATGGTCATTTGCGAAAACCCGAAACACAAACAAAAACAAGGTTAAAGGAGGCGCTCAAGAGTATGGCACGTATTGCCGGCATAGACCTGCCGAAGAATAAGAGGATCGAAATTGGCCTGACTTACATCTTCGGAATCGGGCGCACCAGCGCCAGTAAAATTTTAGAAGCCACAGGGGTTAACCCCGATGTGCGCGTGAAGGATCTGACCGAAGAGCAGGAAGCTGCGCTGCGCGATGAGATCAGCCGCAACTATAACGTGGAAGGCGACCTGCGCCGCGACGTGGCGCTGGACATCAAGCGTCTCAACGAAATCGGCTGCTACCGCGGCCTGCGCCACCGCAAGGGCCTGCCCGTGCGCGGCCAGAGAAGCAAGACCAACGCGCGCACCCGCAAGGGCCCCAAGCGCACGGTCGCCAATAAGAAGAAGTAAGGGAGGGAGAGAGACTATATGGCAAGTCCGAAGAAAAAGGTTGTCAGAAGACGCCGCGAACGAAAGAACATTGAGAAGGGTGCCGTGCATATCCGCTCCTCCTTCAATAACACGATGGTCACCGTAACCGACACGAACGGGAACGCCCTCTCCTGGGCCTCTTCCGGCGGCCTGGGCTTCCGCGGCTCGCGTAAGTCCACGCCCTATGCGGCGCAGACCGCAGCGGAGACCGCCGCAACGGCGGCGATGGAGCATGGCCTCAAAAGCGTGGAGGTTTATGTGAAGGGCCCCGGCTCCGGCCGCGAGGCCGCCATCCGCGCGCTGCAGGCCGTGGGCCTTGAGGTGACGATGATCAAGGATGTCACCCCCGTGCCGCACAACGGCTGCCGCCCGCCCAAAAGACGTCGTGTCTGACCGAGGAAAGGAGAAGATAAATTATGGCTAAGAATATGCAGCCCGTGGCCAAGCGTTGCAAAACACTGGGCATTTCTCCTACTGTAATGGGATATGCGAAGAAGAACACCACGCGCAATCCCGGCGGTCAGATGAGAAAGAAAAAGAGCGAATATGCCCTCCAGCTTCAGGAGAAGCAGAAGGTCAAGTTCATCTATGGCATTTTGGAGAAGCAGTTTCGTCTCTATTACGAAAAAGCCTCTTCCATGCAGGGCAAGACGGGCGATAACCTCTTGATCCTGGTTGAGCGCCGCCTGGACAACACGGTCTTCCGCCTCGGTTTCGCCATGACGCGCCGCGAAGCGCGCCAGCTGGTGACCCACGGTCACTTCACCATCAATGGGAAGCGGGTCAACATCCCCTCCTATCTGATCAAGCCCGGCGATGTGATCGAAGTGAGCGAAAAGAGCCGCAGCAGCGCGAAGTTTAAGAGACTGACCGGCGAGGACGCCGTGATGGTTACACCGCCCCAGTGGCTGGAGCGTGAGAAAAATGCCCTGCGGGGCACCGTCACCAGGATGCCCGCCCGTGAGGATGTTGAGATCCCCATTGAGGAGCACCTGATCGTCGAGTTGTACTCCAAGTAATATGATACCCTCGGCAGGAAACCGGAATGACGATACGACGGATCAAACATCCGCCGCCGTAAGTTAAGGAGGGTAACAAATGGTAGAAATCGAGAAGCCGCGCATTGAGTGTATTGAAAAACCAGCGGACAGTTCGTATGGAAAATGCATTGTAGAGCCCCTTGAGCGTGGTTATGGCACAACCTTAGGAAACTCACTGCGCCGCATTCTCCTCTCTTCGCTGCCGGGCACTGCGGTAACGACCATCAAGATCGCAGGGATCCAGCATGAATTCAGCTCTGTTCCCGGCGTGAAGGAAGATGTTACGGAAATCGTTCTCAACGTCAAGGGCATCATTGCAAGACTTCACAGCGAGGGCGTGAAGACGGTTTATATTGAAGCGAACACGGAAGGCGTGGTCACCGCCGGTGACATCAAGGCCGACAGTGAAGTGGAAATCCTAAACCCGAATCACCACATTGCGACCCTTGGTCCGGATGCAAACCTCAATATGGAGCTGACCCTTTCTCATGGCAGGGGCTACGTTCCGGCTGAGCGGAACAAACCCCAGCAGACCATCATTGGAGTCATCCCCGTGGACTCGATCTATACGCCTGTGCAAAAGGTCAACTACACGGTGGAAAACACGCGTGTGAAAGATCTGACCGACTTTGACAAGCTCACCCTGGAGGTCTGGACCAACGGCACAATCGCCGCCCGCGACGCGATTTCGCTTGGCGCGAGAATACTCTGCGATCACTTCATGCTCTTTACCGACCTCTCTGAGACCATGGGCAACAAATCCACCGTGGTGGAAAAGGCGGAGGCGCAGCGCGACAAGGTGCTCGAGCTGACCATTGAAGAGCTCGACCTGTCCGTGCGCAGCTTCAACTGCCTCAAGCGCGCCAACATCAACACCGTGGAGGATCTCATCTCCAAAACGGAGGACGAGATGATGAAGGTGCGAAACCTCGGCAGAAAGTCCCTGGAGGAAGTGATCAACAAGCTTGCAATGATGGGCTTGGCGCTGGCAAACGAAGAAAGTTAAATCCAATTTCCACAAGAATGGAAAGGAGTGAAGCAAAATGCCCGGAACCCGTAAACTTGGCAAACCGACCGATCAGCGTATGGCCATGCTCCGTGCGATGGTGACCTACCTGTTTGAACACGGCCGGATTAAAACCACCGTGACCCGCGCAAAGGAAGTGGCGCCTTTGGCGGAGAAGATGGTCACCTTGGCGAAAAAGGGAGATCTGGCGGCCTATCGGCAGGCCCTGGCCTTTCTCACCAAGGAAGAGGTGGCCCACAAGCTCTTCCACGAGATTGGCGACCGGTATACCAGCCGCGACGGCGGGTATACGCGCATCGTTCGCATGGGCCCCCGCAGAGGGGACGCAGCGGAGATGGCTCTCATCGAGCTGGTCTGAGAACATAGCGGAGAAAAACGGCTGTAACAAAACATCATTTTGTTGCAGCCGCTTTTTGTGTATAAAGAGCGTGTCAGGAGGAAAGCTAAGCACTCACAGAGTGCAGATCGCAATCCGCAGAAAGCGCCCCTGCGCGCAGAGGAGGAAGGAGAAAAATAACCATGAAGGTATTATTTGTCAATGCCTGCATTCGTGGGGCGGAGTCGAACACCTTAAAGCTCTGCCGCACTGCAATCGAAGAGATTCAAGCGAAGTTCCCGGAGGCAACGTTCAGCGAGGTGAATTTAAACGAGGAGCGCCCTGTGCCGCTCTATCAGGAGGATGTGAAGGCGCGCAGCGATCTTCACGCCGCCGAACGCTATGACGCGCCGGTCTTTGACTATGCGCACGCCTTTGCCAAGGCCGATCTTGTGCTCATCGGCGCACCCTATTGGGATTTGATGTTCCCCTCCGCGCTGAGCGTGTATCTCGAGCGCGTCTGCGCGGTGGACGTGACCTTCCGCTACACGCCCGAGGGGCAGTCCTACAGCCTCTGCAAGGGGGAGCGGATCTTATACATTACAACCTCCGGCTCCTATGTAGAGGAGTTGAATCTTGGCTATGACTATATCAAAGGGCTCAACGAGATGTTTTTCTCCTTCCCGAAGATAGAGTGCTACAAGATCGGCGGGTTTGACCTTGGCGGCGACCAGGGGCTTATCGTCGAGCAGGGGAAAGCGCAGCTGCGCGAGCTGATCCGGGCTTGGTAGGAAAAGGGGGGGCTTAGGCCTCCCTTTTTTGCATGAAGGGGAGCGTACGCAAGTGCCCCTGCGCCTGGGTGTGCGGCAGCAGAATGGTATCAGAAACGTATCGGTTGATTACGAATTGGAGATAAGATTTACAATATCCTTCAATTTCGAAAAGCCTATTGCCACAGCCCGCTTTTTATGGAACAATAGAAAGCAGAGAGAAATATGGCGCAGAAATGTGACTGGAATGGGATATACGGTCACATGATTTTTAACGCCAATTTTGGAAAAGCGGCAGATAGAAGGGCAGAGAGCGCCCGAGGGCAGCGCAGCGGGAGTGAGGGGTGTTTACCTCCCCCCTGCTGCAATACATTTGGGCTGCCTGCGTCAGCCGGCCGTTCGTCTGCGGAGTGCGGCAGACGGTGGTCGCTGCGCTGCGCGGCGCTTCGCCTGCACAAAGCGCGCAAATTGCGCGGGAGAATCTGTTGCCGGGGATCCTAGAGGGAGCGCTTGGAGAGACAATGATCTTTAGCAGCTTAGAGTTTATATTTATTTTTTTGCCTATCTTTTTAGGCCTTTACTATATCACGCCGCGCGGCTTGCGAAACTGGCCGCTGCTGGCGGGGAATTTACTCTTTTATACATACGGCGTTTGGACAGCACCTTGGACCATCGCCCTGTTTTTCCTGCTCATTTGCCTGAGTTATCTGGAAGGGCGGCTTTTGGCAAGAGAGACGAAACACAGGAAGCTGATCCTTGCGGCGAGCCTCTTTCTGCTCTTTGCCGCGCTGCTGAGCTTCAAATATTCCGGCCTGTTTTTGGAGAGCAAGCTGATCCTGCCGCTGGGCATGAGCTTCTACTCCTTCCAGCTGGCGGCATACCTCATCGATGTGTACCGGAAGAGCTATCCCGCCGCGCGCTCCTTCTGGGCCTTCGCTTCGGCGATGACGCTCTTTCCAAAGCTCATCTCCGGGCCCATCGCCCCCTATGAGAGCCTCTCCCGGCAGATGCGGGAGCGCAGCTTTGCCTGGCAGCGCTTTGACTATGGCCTGCGCGATTTCATTCTGGGCCTTGGCATGAAGGTGCTCCTGGCCGATCAGATCGGGCGGGTGTGGAAGCAGGCGCAGGCCATCGGCTTTGAGAGCATCTCAACCCCGCTCGCCTGGCTGGCCCTCGTCTGCTTTGCCCTCCAGCTCTACTATGATTTTTACGGCTACTCGCTCATGGCGATCGGCCTTGGGCGCATGATCGGCTTTCGCCTGCCGAAGAACTTTGTCACCCCCTACGCCTCCCGCTCCCTCTCGGAGTTCTGGCGGCGCTGGCACATTACGCTGGGCAAATGGTTCTTGGACTATGTCTACATTCCCCTGGGCGGGAGCAAGCGGGGGAAGCTGCGGGAGCTGCGCAATCTGCTGGTCGTGTGGGTGCTCACGGGCATATGGCATGGCTCCACTCTCAACTTCCTGCTCTGGGGCCTGTACATTTTTGTGTTTTTGGCGATTGAAAAGCTCTGGATCGGGAACTATTTGGAGGAGAGCAGCGTCATCTCCCACATCTACCTGGTCTTTGTCATTCTGATCAGCTGGATGTTCTTTGCCATTCCCGAGCTCTCGCAGATCGGCATCTATTTCTGCCGGCTCTTCCCGATCTTCGGCACGATGGGGATTGGGCACGCGGCGGATGGCCTGCGCCTGTTCCAAATGGCGCCGCTGCCCATTCTTGTGGGGATCGCCATCTCCATGCCCTGGTTCATGCGGGTTTGGGATCACATCCGGCAGAAGTGGCTTGGCACCGTTCTCCTGCTGCTGATCTTCTGGCTTTCCATCTATGGCCTTTCAGCGGGGCTCAACGACCCCTTCTTATACTTTAGCTTTTAGGGCGCGGCAGCTGCTGCCGGCAGCAAGACACATTGGCAAAAAGGAGCGCAGACATTGAAGCGAACGTTCTCTTGGCTCAGGGAGCCGGCAGTGATCTTAATGATCCTGCTCTTGATCAGCTCCGCCCTGGTGACGGGGGCAGGCCTACTCATTAAACAAAGCATCGGGCGCGGAAACGCGCTGGTCGAGAATACGATGGCCATCGCGGTGCCCTTCCTGCTCCTGCGCGGGGAGATCGGCTGGGATATGGCGGAAAGCTTAGAGGGCGAAGCCCCCCTCCCGCCGGCGGAAGAGAGCCTGCCGCAGCTGCCCTTTGGGCCGGAAAAATATCTCAGCCCGGAGGGAAGCAGCGTCCCCGCAGCGCCGGAGGTGAAGTATCATCAGGTGGAGGAGGACTACTTTGACGGGGCGCTCTTTATCGGCGACTCGCGCACGGAAGGGCTCAAGCTCTACGGCAGGCTGGGGCAGGCGGACTACTTTGCAAGCGCAGGCATGTCGGTCTTTAACCTCTTTGAGAAAAGCGTCTCCGACCAGCGCTTTCAGGAGCAGACGCTCTCTGCACTTCTGGCGGAGCGGAGCTATGAGCGGATCTACCTCTCCCTCGGGATCAATGAAGTGGGCTACCCGCCGGAGTCGCTCGAGCGAAAGTTTGCCCAGGTGATTGCGCAGCTGCGCGCGCTCCAGCCGCAAGCAAAGCTGATTCTGCTGGAGAACCTCGCCGTGACGGAGGAGAAGGCAAGGGCCAACGAGAGCCTCAGCCTTGAGAATATCCGGCGGCTCAACGCGCTGATTGTCTCCCATGCGGACAATGAGATGATCTTCAGCCTCGACCCAAACCGCCTGCTCTCCGGAGAAGACGGCTACCTGCGCCCTGAGGTGACGGGAGACGGCGTGCACCCCTACGCCAAGGAGTATCAGAATTTTGCCATCTGGCTCAAGGAGTATGGGCTGGATTGAAACAGCCTGTGCAGGCGAACGAACGCAAGAGGAAATGAAAAAACGCGCGGCGGAAGAGAACTTCCGCCGCGCTGCTTCTGTAAGAGAGCAAAACTGCACTTGACAAAGTGTGCGTGAACTGATAGAATGAAACGATCACGACAAAAAGAGAGATGGGGACAAAACCCCATCTTGCTGTTTAGTATATCAGTTTTTGCAAAAAAAGCAAGTGCTGGGCAAAGTAAAGCACCACGCAGCCGAGCGTATCAAACTCAGCGGCTCGGAACTACACTGCCCGGCAGACCAGGCGAAGAGACGCGGTGAGCGAAGTTTTTCAGTGAGAGGAATGGTTAGCTGACATGGTGGATATGGTGAAGGATGTAACCTATGGCAAAACGCTGCGAAAGAGCTATGCACGGCACGCGGAAGTGCTGGATATACCAAACCTGCTGGAGGTTCAGAAGAAATCATACCAGTGGTTTTTGGAGACGGGGCTGCAAGAGGTCTTTGCAGATGTTGCTGCGGTTTCAGACTATGCAGGAAACTTAGAGCTTTTCTTTATTGACTATACGATGGACGAGCGCCCGAAATACTCCGTGGAGGAGTGCAAGGCGCGCGATGCGACTTACGCCGCCCCCATTAAAGTGCGCGTGCGTTTGCGCAACAAGGAGACGGAGGAGATCAAGGAGCAGGAGATCTTCATGGGAGACTTCCCGCTCATGACCCGCGGCGGCACCTTCATCATCAACGGCGCAGAGCGCGTCATTGTCTCTCAGATTGTGCGAAGCCCGGGCATTTATTATGCGAAAAATGCGGACAAGGCGGAAAATATCACCTACGCGGTCACGGTGATCCCCTACCGGGGTGCCTGGCTGGAATACGAGACGGATCTCTCGGATATTTTCAACGTGCGCATCGACAAAAACCGAAAGCTGCCCATCACCTGCCTGATCCGCGCGGTCGGTCCGCAGACCGATGCGGAAATCCTCGAGCTCTTTGGCGAGGAGCCGCTGCTGCTGGCAACGCTGGAGAAGGACGTGTGCAAAACACGCGAGGAGGCGCTGCTGGAGGTCTACCGCAAGCTGCGCCCGGGTGAGCCGCCGACGATCGACTCCTCGCAGCAGCTGATCAATACCCTGTTTTTCGACTCACGGCGCTATGACCTCTCTGCCGTGGGCCGCTATAAGTTCAATAAAAAGCTGGTCTTGTGGACGCGCCTCGGCGGCCACCGCCTTGCCATGCCCATCGCCGACCCCCTCACGGGTGAAATCCTTGCGGAGGAGGGTGAGCTCATCAGCCGCGAGCGGGCGAAGGAGCTCGATGCGCGCGGGGTCAGCGAGGCATTTTTAGATGTGGATGGCCGGCAGGTGAAGATCTTCTCCAACCGCATGGTTGAACTGACCAATTTTGTGGACTGTGACCCGGAGGAACTGGGCATCACGGAGCGTGTCTATTTCCCCCTCCTGCGCGAGCTGATGGAAGAGCACAGCGAGGATCCGGAGGGGCTGCGCCGGGCGATTGCCGAGCGCCGCGACGAGCTGGTGCCCAAGCACATCGTTGTGGATGACATGATGGCATCGATCAACTACCTCTGCTCGCTCAGCCACGGGGTCGGCCTTGCCGATGACATTGACCACCTTGGCAACCGCCGCCTGCGCAGCGTAGGCGAGCTGCTGCAAAACCAGTTCCGCATTGGCTTTAGCCGCATGGAGCGCGTGATTCGCGAGCGCATGACCATCCAGGATCTGGATGTCGTGACCCCGCAGAGCCTGATCAACATCCGCCCTGTGACGGCGGCGATCAAGGAGTTCTTCGGCTCCTCCCCCCTGAGCCAGTTTATGGATCAGACCAACCCGCTCGCAGAGCTCACGCATAAGCGCCGCATGTCGGCGCTCGGCCCCGGCGGCCTCTCGCGTGACCGCGCATCCTTCGACGTGCGTGACGTGCACTACAGCCATTACGGCCGCATGTGCCCCATTGAGACGCCGGAAGGCCCGAACATCGGCCTGATCTCCTACCTCGCCTCCTTTGCCCGCATCAACCGCTACGGCTTTATCGAAGCGCCCTACCGGCGGGTGGATAAGGAGACGGGCTTCTTGACGGATGAAATTGAATACATGACGGCGGACATTGAAGACGAGTATATCGTTGCGCAGGCGACAGAGCCGATTGACGAGAACAACTGCCTGACCAATGCCCGCATCACCTGCCGCCACCGCAATGAGATCATTGAGGTGGATCGAGAAAATGTGGACTATATCGACGTGTCGCCCAAGATGATGGTCTCCATCGCGACGGCGATGATCCCCTTCCTCGAAAACGACGACGCGAACCGCGCCCTCATGGGCGCGAACATGCAGCGTCAGGCCGTGCCGCTGCTCACGACAGAGGCGCCCATCGTCGCAACGGGCATGGAGCACAAGTGCTGCATCGACTCGGAAATCGCCGTCCTGGCTGAGGATGACGGCGAGGTGACCCGCGTGTCGGCCACGAATATCACCCTGCGCTACGACAATGGCGCAGTGAAGGATCACCCGCTGATCAAATTCCTGCGCTCAAACCACGGCACCTGCATCAACCAGCGGCCGATCGTGGCGGCGCAGGATCGCGTGAAAAAGGGCGATGTGATTGCAGACGGCCCCTCGACACAGGATGGCGAAATCAGCCTCGGCAAGAACATTCTCATGGGTTTTATGACCTGGGAGGGCTATAACTACGAGGACGCAATCCTGCTCAACGAGCGGATGGTAAAGGACGACATCTTTACATCCATCCACATTGAAGAGTATGAGATGGAGGCCCGCGATACGAAGCTCGGCTCCGAAGAGATCACCCGCGACATTCCAAACGTCGGCGAGGATGCGCTCAAGGACCTCGATGAGCGGGGCGTGATCCGCGTGGGCGCGGAGGTGCGCGCGGGCGACATTCTCGTGGGCAAGGTGACCCCCAAGGGCGAGACGGATCTCACGGCGGAGGAGCGGCTGTTGCGCGCCATCTTTGGCGAGAAGGCCAGGGAAGTGCGCGACACTTCGCTCAAGGTGCCGCACGGCGAGAGCGGCATCGTGGTCGATGTCAAGGTATTTACCCGCGAAAACGGGGATGAACTCGGCCCGGGTGTTAACATGGTCGTCCGTGTCTACATTGCGCAGAAGCGCAAGATCAGCGTGGGCGATAAGATGGCGGGCCGCCACGGAAACAAGGGCGTGGTCTCCCGCATTCTGCCGCAGGAGGATATGCCCTTCCTGCCGGACGGCACGCCGCTGGACATTGTACTCAACCCCCTGGGCGTGCCCTCCCGTATGAACATCGGGCAGGTGCTGGAGGTTCACTTGGGCTATGCGGCGCAGGCGCTGGGCTGGAAAGTGGCAACGCCTGTCTTCAACGGCGCCGACGAGATGGATATTGAGAACACGCTGACGCTCGCAGGGCTGGAAAAAGATGGGAAAAGCTGGCTCTATGACGGGCGCACCGGCGACCAGTTTGAAAACCGCGTCACGGTTGGTTATGTGTATTTCTTAAAGCTGCACCACCTGGTGGACGACAAGATTCACGCCCGCTCCACGGGCCCCTACAGCCTTGTCACCCAGCAGCCGCTGGGCGGTAAGGCGCAGTTTGGCGGCCAGCGCTTTGGCGAGATGGAAGTGTGGGCGCTGGAGGCCTACGGCGCAGCCTACACGCTGCAGGAGATCCTCACCGTGAAGTCCGACGATGTGACGGGGCGCGTGCGCACCTATGAGGCCATCGTCAAGGGGCATAACATTCCCGCGCCCGGCATCCCGGAATCCTTCAAGGTGCTTGTGAAGGAGCTGCAGGCGCTCTGCCTGGACATCAAGGTGCTCGACCAGCACGGGCAGGAGATTGAACTCAAGGATGAGGATGAGGACGGCTATCAGCACGTCAATCAGATCCGCGACGACGACTACCGCGGCAACTACGAAGCGGACAAAGAATTTTCTGCCGCCGGCTTTAGCCTCCGGGACGAGGAGGAAGCCCTCCCCCTGACAGAGGAAGCGGAAAGCGAGACGGAGGAGGAACCGTTGGATGATGAGATCGACATGGAAGTCGAAGAAGGGGAGGATGCGCAATGAGTTATGCTGAATTTGATGCCATTCGAATTGGGATCGCCTCCCCGGAGCAGATTACGGAATGGTCGCACGGTGAGATCAAAAAACCCGAGACGATCAACTACCGCACCCTCAAACCCGAGCGGGACGGACTCTTCTGCGAGAAGATTTTCGGCCCGACGAAGGACTGGGAGTGCCACTGCGGAAAGTATAAAAAAATCCGCTATAAGGGCAAGGTCTGCGACCGCTGCGGCGTAGAAGTGACCCGTGCAAACGTCCGCCGGGAGCGGATGGGGCACATCTCACTCGCCGCGCCCGTCTCCCACATCTGGTATTTTAAGGGCATCCCCTCGCGCATGGGCCTGCTCTTGGACATCTCCCCCCGCATTTTGGAAAAGGTGCTCTACTTTGCCGCCTATATTGTCACTGACCCCGGTTATGCGCCGCTGGCAAAAAACCAGATCCTCTCGGAAAAGGAATACCGCGATATGCGGGAGAAGTATGAGGACGACTTTGAAGCCGGCATGGGCGCGGAGGCGGTCAAGCGCCTGCTCTCGGACATTGACCTCGATGCGCTCTCCGCCCAGCTGCGGGAGGAATTGCAGCAAGCTTCGGGGCAGAAGAAAGCCCGCATTGTCAAGCGCCTGGAGGTGACGGATGCCTTCCGCCTCTCCGGCAACCGCCCGGAGTGGATGATCATCGACGTGCTGCCGGTGATCCCGCCGGAAATTCGCCCCATGGTGCAGCTGGACGGCGGCCGCTTTGCCACCTCCGACCTCAATGACCTCTACCGCAGGGTGATCAACCGGAACAACCGCCTCAAGCGCCTTATTCAGCTCAACGCGCCGGATATCATTGTCCGAAACGAAAAGCGCATGCTGCAGGAGGCGGTAGACGCGCTCATTGACAACGGCCGCCGCGGCCGCGCCGTCACAGGGGCGAACAACCGCGCCCTCAAGTCGCTCTCCGACATGCTCAAGGGTAAGCAGGGGCGCTTCCGCCAGAACCTTCTGGGCAAGCGCGTGGACTATTCCGGCCGGAGCGTCATCGTGGTCGGGCCGGAGCTGAAAATCTTTCAGTGCGGCCTGCCGAAGGAGATGGCGATCGAGCTCTTCCGCCCCTTCGTGATGAAAAAACTGGTGGAGGACGGCTTTGCCAACAACATCAAATCCGCCAAGAAGATGGTCGACAGAGGCCGCGCTGAAGTTTGGGATGCGCTTGACTTCATCATCAAGGAGCACCCCGTCATGCTCAACCGCGCGCCGACCCTGCACAGACTGGGCATTCAGGCTTTTGAGCCTGTGCTGGTGGAGGGCCGCGCCATCAAGCTCCACCCCCTGGTCTGCACCGCCTTTAACGCGGACTTTGACGGCGACCAGATGGCCGTGCACGTGCCCCTCTCTGCCGAGGCGCAGGCGGAAGCGCGCATTCTGATGCTCTCGGCCAACAACCTCCTGCGCCCGCAGGACGGCGGCCCCGTCACCGTGCCGACGCAGGACATGGTGCTCGGCTCCTATTACCTGACCTATGAGCGGGAAGAGGCGAATGACCCGGCCCTCACCTACGGGGAGATGGGCGAGGTGCTCGAGGCGCTTGCGCGCGGCGAGATCGACCTGCGCAGCCGCGTCTGGGTGAGGGGGGAGCCGAAGGACGGTTACGAGAACCTGATTCCCACCAACGCCGTCATGGTGCAGCGCGCCATAGAGGCGGGGGAAGCCTATCCGGAAGAGATTCTCCACGCCTTTTCGAGCGCGGAAGAAGCGCGTCTGGCTTACGATGAGGGCGAATTGGAACTCCACGCGCCCATCCGGGTCCGCATGAACCGGGAGGTGGACGGAATTTCCCGCTCGAAGCTGGTCCGCACCACCGTCGGCCGCCTGATCTTCAACGAGGACATCCCGCAGGATCTCGGTTTTGTGGACCGCAGGGATCCGGAGCAGATGTTCGAGCCGGAGATCAACTTTGTCACCGGAAAGCGCAGGTTGGGTGAAATCATCGACAAGTGCATTGCCAAGCACGGGTTTACCGTCTCTGCCGATGTGCTCGACATCATCAAAACCCGCGGCTATCACTACTCCACCCGCGGCTCTCTGACGGTTTCCATCTACGACATGACGGTGCCGGATGAGAAATATACCCTGATCCGCGAAACGGAGCAGGAGATCGTCCGCATTGAGAAAAAATTTAAGCGCGGCCTTCTGACCAACGAGGAGCGCTATCGCCTGGTTGTTGAAAAATGGGAACAGACCACAAAGGACGTGACCGAGGCGCTGCAGAGCAACCTCGACCGCCACAACCCCATCTTCATGATGGCCGACTCCGGCGCCCGCGGCAGCATGGCGCAGATCCGCCAGCTTGCGGGCATGCGCGGGCTGATGGCGGATACCGCCGGCCGGACGATTGAAATCCCGATCAAGGCGAACTTCCGCGAGGGGCTCTCCGTGTTGGAATACTTCATCTCCTCCAGGGGTGCCCGCAAGGGCCTTGCCGACACGGCGCTGCGAACGGCCGACTCGGGCTACTTGACGCGCCGGCTGGTGGACGTATCGCAGGAGGTCATCATCCGCGAGCGCGACTGCGGCACGGATGAGGGCATCACCATCGGCGAGATCAGCGAAAACGGGCAGATTATTGAGAGCTTCGGTGAGCGCCTCAAGGGGCGCTTCCCAGTGGAGGACATTCTCGATCCCAAGACGGGCGAAGTGCTCTTCGCCAAGGAGGATATGCTCCTGGCCGAGCATGCGGACATTTTGCTCAAGCACGGCATCCATGAGGTGCTCATCCGCTCCGTCCTCACCTGCCACGCCAGAAGCGGCGTCTGCTCGCGCTGCTACGGCATGAACCTTGCCATCGGCGAGCCGGTCGGCGAGGGCGAAGCGGTCGGCATCATCGCGGCGCAGTCCATCGGCGAGCCGGGCACGCAGCTGACCATGCGCACCTTCCACACGGGCGGCGTGGCCGGCGGCGACATCACCCAGGGCCTCCCGCGCGTGGAAGAACTCTTCGAAGCGAGAAAGCCCAAGAAGATGGCGCAGCTTGCCGAGATCAGCGGTGTGGTGAGCCTGGAGGAGAGCAAGCGCTCGAACATCTGCAACGTGAGCATCACCGCGCAAGACGGTGAGCTTGTGACCTACGCCCTGCCCTACAGCAGCGGCATCCGCGTCAAGAACGGCGATCGGGTGGAAAAGGGAGAGCAGATGACAGAGGGCGCCCTCTCCCCGCACGAGGTGCTCCGCATCCGCGGCGTGTCCGCCGTGCATAATTACCTGATTCAGGAAGTGCAGAAGCCTTACCGCCAGCAGGGTGTTGACATCAACGACAAACATATTGAAATCATTGTCCGCCAGATGATGCGCAAGGTGCGCATTGAGGAGGCGGGCGACGCGAAGCTGCTCTCCGGCTCCACGGTGGACTATATGGAATACCTGGATGCCAAGGGCGAGGTTGCCGCGCGCATCGCGGCGGGGGAGAGCAGTGAGGACGGACTGGAGCTCAAACTTCCCGAAGCCAGCCGCATTCTCATGGGCATCACAAAAGCCGCCCTTGCAACGGAGTCCTTCCTCTCTGCCGCCTCCTTCCAGGAGACGACGAAGGTGCTCACGGAAGCGGCCATCAAGGGCAAGGTGGATCACCTGCTCGGCCTGAAGGAAAACGTCATCATCGGCAAGCTGATCCCCGCGGGCTCCGGCCTGACCGTCTATCGTAAGCTCGCGGATGAGACGGTGGAGCGCATGCAGCAGGCGGAGGCGGAGCCGAAGAGTCCCTATGAATCGGTCGCCGCCGCAGTCTCGGAACTGCAGGGTGCGCAGGAACATCAGGAATTTGGGGCGAAGGAAATCTAAGCCCGCTCACGCATGAAAAAACCCAGCTGCCCGGCAGCTGGGTTTTTTCATGCAGAGGCGCGCCCGGAAGCTATCAGTCTTCGCGAGGCTGCGGCTGTGCTCCGGAGCACAGCCGATTGACCGGGGCAGCCTCTTACCTAAGCTGCGTACAGCTCGGTTATCGACGCACATCCTACCTCCGGGTGCGCGTATCTCGGCAGACGCTCTTTCGTATGTAAAAAGCTGAGCAGCCAGATTAGGAGAGCAAGCACCATGTGAAAAGTTGTAAGCGAAATCCACTCCTCGTTTGTTTGGGGGTTCGGTTAGAGCGAAGTTGACTGTGTTAGAAACATTTGATGATAAAGAATGGGGCAGACAGGGTGAGCCATCCTGTCTGCCCCTCATAAGGATAAGGGAGGGCATTGCCCAGCGTGAACTTAGAGAGCGTTGCGATTCCAGCGGAAGAAGGGAAATTGGCTTTCAAGCTTAGGGCTATGAGGGGAGACATTCGCGGGACGATGACAGAAATGGAAGCGGTAAGGGCAGCATCTGCGGTGGTTTTGGAAGCGGCCTCATAGAGACGAGCGAGAATGGGCCGAGGATTCCGCCGCCCGCGTTTTTTTGTGAAGCACCACGGCCACCATGTAGCCGGCGGTTGTGAGAATGGATAAGAGAACGAAGAAGAGCCATGCAGCTATGTAGCTGCCGGTCACATCGTAAATGCCTGCCGGTATCGGTGATCCAAGGGCATAGCCAATCATCATAACCATAACCACTAGGCTGAAGATGCCGGTGAATTCCTTTTCGCCGAAGAAATGGCTTGTTAAGAGCGTCACAGAAACGGTTTGTGTGGAATATGCAAAACCGAAGGTCAAGGCGAACAGGAGAGGCACAGCGCCGATCCCGGCAAAGAGCAGCAAGGAAGAAGCCAGGAAAAAGAAAAAACCACTTAGAAATGCGCCCGCAGTAAGTCCCAGGCGATCAAAAATGATGCCAAATATGAGCTTGCCAAGCAGCATAGCTAACATAGAAAGCGATACAATTGCGCCGGCATATCCGGCTGTATAACCGATTTCGCTTAGGTAGGCGGCGATATGCATGACCAGCCCCACGGAGAGTGTCGCGCTGCAACATGTGGAAAAGGCGAAAAGGTAGAATACCGGCGAACGCAGGGCCTCTGCCCGTGTCATACCCTCAGCAAGAACTCTTCCGTGTTCCGGGGACAGGCGCTCATGCTCCGAGCTGCCAAGCGGCAGCAGACTGATATCTTGGGGTTTGTCGCGTATGATCAGGAGGTGCGTTGGCAGTAAAAGCGCAAGCGCACAGCCACCAATCGTACGGTAAGCCATTCGCCAGCCAAAGTGCCCGATGACCACTGACAGCAGCGGGACCATCACAGCGGCAACCAGGCCGGAGCCGGCAAAGGCGATGCCGGCGGCAAGTCCCCGTTTTTCGAAAAACCAGTTATTGCACAGAGTGCCGATTGGTATGACGCCAATGGCAATGTCAAAACACCCAAGCACAGCCGCCAGAACATAAAACTGCCATAAGTGCGTGGAGAAAGAAAAACCGAAGTGGATGCCTGAACAGACAACAGAAGCGGTCAGCATGATTGTTCGTAGCCCAAAGCGCTGAAACAGGTAGGCATAAAACGGAGTTGCAACGGTGGAGGCGACAGCCTGTACTGTGACATACAGAGCAAATGCCCCGCGCTTAAACCCAAGATCCTCCGGCACGGATGCTGCAAATACCGCAAAGCTATTATGGAAAAGACCGATACCCGCACCGATGATGAGCATACAGGCCAATACGATATACCAACCATAAAACAGCTTCGGCTTTTTCATGATGACACTCCGCCCCGCTTACGCCTTGAGCGTTTTGATATGTTCTATGAGCTTCGGGACGACTTGGAACAAGTCATCTACAATGCCATAAGTAGCCACAGAAAAGATCGGCGCATTGGCGTCTTTATTGATTGCAATAATATGTTTTGAAGCTTTCATACCGGCGGTGTGTTCAAAAGCGCCTGAAATACCGATGGCCAAATAAACCTTTGGTTTGACGGTTTTCCCCGTTGTGCCCACCTGCCGCTCCGGCGGCAACCAACCTTCGTCCACAACGGCGCGGGAAGCGGAGATTGTGGCACCCAACAGGCCGGCCAGTTCCTCAATCATGGCCAGATTCTTTTCCTCCTTAATTCCGCGTCCAACGGAAACAAGGAATTCCGCCTGCGTAATATCCACATCGCCCACGACAGCCTCCAGATACTTGATGAACCGGCGGTGGCTTACACCTTCGATTGGGGGGAAGGGTACCGTTTCAATCACGCCCTCCTTTGTCGGGGCACCCACAACAAAGGAGGATTCGCGAAGGGTCAGCAGGAAAGGTGCTGCACCCCTTAGAGCAAACGCAGCGTTAAGCTTGCCCTGATAATAGGAGCGCACCGGCTTGAGTGTCTCACCGTCCATGCTAAGATCAATGAGGTCGGTCACAAAGGGCGTATCGAGCTTTACGGCAAGTGCCGGAGCCACTTCGATTCCCTGTGCTGTCTGCCCTATAAGGACAAGCTCGGGTGTATGCTCCTGAATGAGTGCCTGCATGGCGGCCAGGTATGTTTCCGCGTTGTAGTTTGCAAAGGCAGGGTCATCCATATAAATAACCCTGTCGCTGTAAGCGGAAAGCGTCTGCGCCATCATGTCAAGCTCGCTGCCAAAGAGCACGCTGACAAGCTCTCTCCCCTGTGCAATACCCGCGGCCGCAGTTAACATCTCCAAGCTAATTTCTCGCAGCTCCCCGCCGCGGTGCTCGGCAAGAACAAAAATACAACTCATGCCAACAAGCCTCCCTTCACCAGTTTAAATGCAATTTCGCCGGCGGTTTCATCCGCAGAGCCTTCCAGCATGATGGCCCGGGAGATCACTTCCGGGAAGTAGAGCCCGAGCAGCTCTGCCTTTGAGGTCTCCTGGTTCACCACCGCGGCATCCAAGCCGAGTTCGTCGAGGGTGACAACCTTCAGCTCTTTTTGTAGCGCTTTGCGCATTTCGCGGATTGGTGCGTAGCGCGGCGTATTGATTCCTGTCTGCACAGAAAGTACAGCGGGAAGAGAAATCTCCGAAACTTCCAGCAGGCCTCCTTCCAACTCACGCTGTACGGTCACTTTGTCCTGCGCTACCTCGATATGCTTGACCAGGGCAGCGTGATTAAGACCAAGTAAAGTTGCCAAAGCCGTGCCTACGGACATGTTTTTGTCGTCCCCGGACATGCAGCCGGTAAAGATCAAATCGTATGGTGTGTCTCCTGCCGCCGCTGCAAGCACCTTAGCAATCTGCAGGGGGTTACGCTTATTGATGCGAGGATCTTCAATGCGGACGGCCCTCTCAGCGCCCTTTGCCAGTGCCATACGAATCATGACATCCGCATCCTTCGTGCCTATGTTGAGCACGGTAACCTCTCCCCCGTGGAGCTCCTTTGTTCGGATGGCTTCTTCCACCGCGTAGTTGTCACTCTCATTGATCACGAAGTTCAATCCATTTGTCAGGATATCCTTCTTGCTCTCGTTGAGGCGAAGCTCCGCCTCAGATGTGTCCGGAACCATTTTGACACAGACAAGTATGTTCATGCTCATCAACCTTTCTTTTCTGATGGAGTGCTTGGCCGGTGCTGCTTGTGCCACCGCACTTGCGAGACTTCCGAGCGCAGAAATCTGAATTGTTTTTATGTGAGGGTCAGCATTGTCTCTAAATGGCGGGCAAACTGCAGGGGCATTTCAGAAGCTGCCTGCACCTGCTCCTGTGTCACACCCGGGGCCAAGGCGGTAACAACTGGTTTTCCGTCAATAAATTCAAGAATGCAAAGCTCTGTCACCACAACATTGACACACTGAATGCCCGTGAGTGGCATTGTGCAGCGGTTCACCAGCTTTGCCTCACCCTCTTTTGTGCAGTGCTCCATCGCGATGATAATTTTTCTTGAACCGGCGACCAGATCCATGGCACCGCCCATGCCGGTGATCGTTTTGCCGGGCACCATCCAGTTGGCAAGATTCGCCTCTGTGTCCACCTGCAATCCACCGAGAATTGTGGCATCCAAATGACCGCCCCTGGAAATTGCAAAGGAGGTTACTGTGTCGAAGCAACTGCTGCCGGGCATAAGAGTAATATATGCGGAGCTTGCGTTGCTCAGGTCGCGGTGGCCGCTTCTCCAATCACAATGATTCTCGTCACCGTGCACTGCGAGCCAGTCTAGTCTATGGCGCTTTGTTTGTCGTTCCAGTCCCACTCAAAGGGAAGCTCTTCGAGCTGTCCAATGGCGCCGTTCTCAACATGAAACATGACTTTGATGCCGGGAGGCAGATGCTTGCTCGCAAGGCCCGGAAGGCCTGCGCCCAGGTTTACAAAATCGCCGTCACGCAGCATTGACGCCACATTTTTAGCAATGAACTCCTTCTTGTTTTCTGCAGCCATCAGAATACCACCTCTTCTGTCAATACAATATGGTCCACAAATATGCCGGGAAGGCTTACCTGATCAGGATCCAACGCGCCGCATTCAACAATCTCTTCTACCTCAAGGATTACGATGTCCGCTGCCGTTGCCATGGCCAAGTTAAAGTTTTTGCTTGTATAGCGGAATACGGCGTTCCCAAGCCGATCGGCCTTCTGCGCCTTCAGGAATGCGACATCTGCCCGGAGCGGGAGCTCCAAAAGATACTTTTTTCCATTGATAACCTTGCTTTCCTTGCCCTCCTCCACTACGGTGCCTACACCGGTAGGCGTATAAAAGCCTCCGAGGCCTGCGCCGGCCGCCCGGATTCGCTCAACGAGAGTGCCCTGTGGCACCAGCGTAAGCTTGACTTCCTCCTTGGCAACGAATGCATTGACCTTTTTGTTTTTTCCGAGATAGGAAACAATCATTTCCCGCACTTGATTGTTGACGACCAACATATCCTGCCCTTGGGGGTAGGAAGTCCAACCGTAACCCATGTCCGAGGAGATGACGGTGAGATCGTTAATTTCCGGATGCTCCTTTAATTCATAGAGCAGGTTATATGGGCAGCCAGTGGGTGAAAATCCCCCCAGCATCAGGGTGTCACCGCGTTTCACCTGAACGACTGCTGTTTTCATATCTGTCACTTTATTCATAGGCCGCTCCCCCTATTCATTCTTATTATTTGCTGTAGTTATCGTTGAGCTTATCTCAACCATATCAAAGGGAAACTAAATTTTGAAGACACTAAAAAGCTGTCAGAAATCATAGAAAAATTCTGCCTTTGAGGAGGGCAGGCGCCTGTGAATCAAACAGATGACAAAAGAAAACACTTGCCATCCGCATAAAAGGAACAGGCAAGTGTTTTCAATTTTCTTTGTCACTGCACGCGAAATCGTGTTCTCCCGGTCAGATCATTCCTTCGCCTGAACAGCGAGCGCTTGCAATTCTTCCACATACTGTATCATTTGCACTTCCAAGGGGGGCGCTGTTCTGGCAATCCAACCGGCTTCATAGCGGGGAAGCGTCTCTCCGGTGCGGAAAGGAAGCACGATCACCTCGCCGCCATACAGGTCAATTCCCTGAAGGCCGACGATCAGTGTGTACGCATTGATCCCAAGCAACAAATGAATCATCGTGGCCTTGTCTTTCACGGAAACTGTCTTGATGCCGCGGCCCGCACCTTCCGGAGGATCGTCGCCACAGGCCTCCATATCCTCTGAGAAATAGAGGGCATTGTAATCGCTCTTCTCAAAGCAAGTTCTCGGGTATTCGTTCAAATCTTCGGGCATCAAATAGGCTCTCCCAGCAAGCGGATGTTGGGCGCTGATGAGAACATACAGCTCCGTGGTAAAGAGAGGGTGAAATTCCAAGCCAGATTCATACAGAAGCTTATCAATTACTGCCCGGCTGTATCTATCCCTGCAAAGTACGCCAATATCGCTGCGCAGAAACTTTACCTCTTCGATGACATCGAAGGCTCTTCCTTCGCGCAGGTGATACTGATAATCTTGAATGCCATGTTTTTGAATCATATGGATGAAGGCCTTGGTTGCAAGAGCATAGTGTTGGGATATGATGTGCAGCCGTGGTTTTTTTGATTGTTTGGAAACCCATCGTTTTTCCAACAGGTCAGCCTGCTCAATGAGCTGCCGGGCATAGCGCAAAAACTCTTCCCCGTCGTGCGTCAGGCAGGTGCCCTTGGACATGCGTAAAAGGAGCCTGTGCCCGACTTCAGCCTCCAAATCGCGCAAAGCACTGGAGAGGGTCGGCTGCGTAATATTCAATTTCTCAGCCGCTTTGCCAATGGAACTGCTGTTTGCGGTCATAACGAAATACTTGAGCTGCTGCAAAGTCATTGACATTCCTCCCATCTGAATGAATGATCGGTTTGCAACTTCAGAGGAATATTTGGTTGCTTTGTCAAGGATGCATCAATCTAAGCCGCCCTCTTATTATAAAATGTAACAGATTATAAAATCTTTGCAAGCATAAAAATCCTATGATAATTCATAGGATTTTTATACACCCCTCAGTTTGTTCGTGCCAATCAAGATGCGGATCAGGGTTTCCGAGGTGAGGGGGGCAGGCTCCTGTGGCTCGCCCCCCTACAGAAGGGAGAGAAGAAAAAATAGCATGCGACTGTGAAAGGGTGCAGAAATTATTCTGCGGTGGACAGCTCTGAATCCGCACTTTTTTTCAGGGATTCCTGCATCGGGCGAATAAAGTAGAGCTGTTCTTCGGAGGGCGGTTTGTTGGCAAAGGTGAAAATGAGCATAAATACGGTACAGAAGAATAGTCCTGCGTACAGCGGTGCGATCAAATTGGAGAGCGCCGGGACGACATACCAGAGGATTGATGCAGAGAAGCCCGCAATAATGCCGGCCATTGCCCCTTGGGTGTTGATCCGTTTCCACCAGAAACAAGCGGCAAAGACAGGTACAATGGCAGAAACAATATTGGCTGCAAAATACATCATGGTGAGGATGGAAGTTGCCTTCCACGAGATTAAGACACCGACGACGCTCATAACAAGCATGAAAATTCTACTGACCCAGATCAGTTCTCTGTCTGTTGCGCTGGGTTTGAGCAGGGCTTTGTAGATATCATTGGAAAACACCGCAGATTCACAAATCAGTGCTTCGCTCGCGGTGGACATGCACGCGGCCAGAACAGCTGCCGCGAAAATGGCACCGCCAACAGGCAGAAGTCTGCGGAACATTTCAAAGAGGGCATAGTCGCCAGATTCCAGACCGGGGACGGCAACCACGCAGACATAAATACCGACGATGGTTAAGCCGACAATTGCAAAGCCGATGACGCCTGCCCACATACAGGAGCGGAAGGAAGTCTTTTCACTCTTGGCAGAGAAGGTGCGCAGAAACATACTGCTATAACAAAAACAGGCCAAAAAGGTCGGCAAAAATCCAGCTAAGACGCTCCCTACCGTCTGTCCGGCAAAGGGATTTGCATTGAAATCTGCCGGGAGAGCATTCATCAGGCCACCAAATCCCCCAGAGTAATTGACACCGACACCGACGGCGATGGCAAGACCCACAAGTGTAATGGCCATTTGGATCAGGGTGTTGGTTAAAGAACCGGATAAACCGCCCATCGAAACATAGACCAGAACAATCACTGCCGCAATCATTAGACCGGCGAGGTAGGGAACACCCATAGACATGTTCAAGATCAAGGCAGTTGCGATAATCTGCCCTGCAAAAAATGCGACAGCTTGCACGAGCTCAAGCGACAGATGTGCTACGCCAATGCTTGGGGCAAAACGCCGACGCAAGATTTCGATAAATGTAGTGACTTGGCGGGAGTCCCCCAGACGCTTGAGGCGCCGCGAAAACACAAAGCCATAGAAAAAGAAGGCTGCGCTAAAACCGATGGGATACCAGATTGCGGCCGCAACACCATGCATGTAGCCGGTTCCATAAACACCGACCAATGTGCCGGCGCCTACCCACCCCATGATATGTCCGGCTGCGACGAGGGGAGTGGAGTTGTTCCGCCCGGACAAAAAGAAATCCTCAGAACTTCTTTGCGCCCGTTTGGCGAAGAAAACGCCTACCCCTATCATAATGACACAAAAGATAATAATACCAATGCCTTCTGCTGACATAAACATATAGATTCTCACCTTACTTTCTTTTGACATCGCGCGCAGCGCAGCTGCTTACTTCACCTGACGGGGTATCAATTTGCGCCAAAGCATCCAGAACAGTTAGGGTTTCCGAGAGGAATTGTGCCCGATCGACAGAACGATACCCCCTAAATGCATGTGCCTGTCAATGCTGCCGCGCTTGCGATTCTCTTTGATCCAAATTGCAATCTATGTTGAGATTTTCTGTCAACCTACTGCCCCCGCCAAGACGGTGATAAAGGGGAAAAGCTGGGCGAAGGCGCTGTTTCGCAGGGTGTAACGCATGCGTATAGGAAGCGCATCATTGCCCGACAAGTTGCCCATATGAGAGAAATGCTCTAAATTAGCGGCCTTTAAAAACGGGTTCCCGTTTCTCGACAAAGGCCTTCACTGCCTCTATGGTGTCTTCCGTTTTCTCACAAATGTCACCAGACTGTTTCTCTTGTTCCAGCTCTGCATCAAAATCAAGCAGCCAGCTCTTCTCCAGATTGGCCTTCGCCTGGGTGATTGCCACTGTTGGCCCTTTGGCCAGCTTTTGCCCCATCTCCTTTGCCAGCGGCAGGAGATCTTCGGGCGCTGTGATGTAGTTGAGCAGGCCGATTCGGCAAGCTTCCTCCGCATTGACCGCGTCCCCCGTAAAGATCATCTCGGTGGCCTTTCGCCAGCCGACGATTCGGGGCAGCAGATAGGTGCCGCCGTTGTCAGGGCTAAATCCCATTTTGACATAGGCTTGGCTAAAGCGGGCGGTGGTGGAACCGTAGCAGATATCCGCCGCCAGTGCCATATCGCAGCCAGCACCCACTGCAACGCCATTCACTGCGGCGATCACGGGCTTTGGAAATCTCTTGAGTGCCTTGATCATCGCCTGTCCTTTGGGCACCCACAGCGATTCTTCACCGCTTTCATAAATGTCATTCCAGTCTCCAACATCAGCACCGGGGGAAAACCCTTTGCCCGCACCGGTGATGACAAGCGCACGAATCCTTGGGTCGTCCTTAGCCTTTTCCAAAAAATCATTCAAGTCATCGAGCATAGCCTCGTTGATGGCATTGCGAAGCTTAGGGCGATTCATGCTCAAGATACACAGGGTGTCTTCCATCTCAACTAGGATGGTACTATAGTGAAGATACATAGAGCTCCTCCCGTCCATTGAATACCAATATAAACTGTTTTGCAACAACTTTGCTACTGGCCAAATTAGAAATGCAGCACGCCTCTTTTGCGAATGCCGTTGCCGATAATGCGAAGCTGAATCTGAGAAGTGCCCTCCCAGATCCTCTCGATTCTGGCGTCGCGGTAGATGCGCTCAATGGGAGACTCTTTCATATAGCCCATTCCACCGTGCACCTGCAAGCACTTATCCGCGACGCGGCCAAGCATCTCTGCAGAGAAGTATTTGACATAGGCAGCCATTTCGTTGATCGCGCGGCCATCTGCCGAAAACTCCTCCTCCCATGCTGTTTTGTAAGTTGCCTAGCGGGCTGCATACAATTCAGAGGCACACTCTGCCAGCATAAATTGAATCGCCTGAAAATCACCGACGGGCTGTCCAAATTGCACCCGTTGAATCGAGTATTCTCTGGCAAGTCCGATCGCTCTTTTCGCCGGGCCAAGGCATCTGGCGGCGGTGAGAATGCGTCCATTGCGAAGCCACTCGCTGCTCATAGCCCAGCCTTGGTGCAGGCCGCCGAGAATGTTTTCTTCCGGGACCTCACAGTCTTCAAACAAAAGCTCTGCCTGGCAATACCCGCTGTATCCCATGGTCTTATGGATCTGTCCCACCCGAAAACCGGGAGTTCCCTTGTCCACAAGGAAGCAAGTAACCGCTCTGGTGTCGGGGTCGGTAATGGCAAATACGATGGCATAGTCAGCGGTGTCGCCGTGACTGATAAAGCGCTTGGTTCCATTGAGAACCCATTTGTCACCCTTTTTCACCGCCGTGGTTTTAAGGTTCCCGGAGTCGGAGCCTGCATCCGGCTCCGTTAGTGCAAAGCATTCGTGCTTTTCAAGCTTCACGGTTGGGATTAGATAGCGCTCTTTCTGCTCCTCATTGCACGCTAAAAGAATGCTTGAGGGAGAGGGGATCAGCGCCTGCATCGCGCCGGAAACCACGGAAGTAACCGCCTCGGAGACAATGACATCGGCAAGTGTGCCATATCCTGCCCCGCCGTATTCCTCTGGAATGTTCAGCGCGTTTAAGCCTGCGTCCATTGCTTTTTTTTGGATCGAATTAATGACCTCTTCGGGGAGACCGTCATTGAGCTCGCAATCCTCCTCATAGGGCAACAGTTCCTTCTCAGCAAATTCCAATGCTGTTTACTGAATCATTAACAGCTCGTCACTCAGTTTGAAATCCATTATGATATACCTCCATTGTTTCCTGTAAAATAAAGAGCATTGCGGTGCAAGATGCTTAACGCGATATGGCCTCACCTCCTACAAGATCGCATGAACTCTCGCGCGTTAAGTGAGCGCCGTGTTTGTTACAGTGCTTGGTCGGCAACAGGTGCCCGGTGCTTCCGTTGGCGCGTGGCGCGCTACTAATTGCAACTTGCCTTAATCAAACCCTAACAAAGATTGAACTGCTTTAGAAGTGACCAAAAAACTCTTAGAAATCATAGAAAAATTTTACCTTTCAACTGATTTGCGTAGCGGCCTGACGTTCAGCTAAGGGCTTGAAATCGAAAGAAAGAGCCCTTAAAACCCGAAAAAGAGGAAAAGACTTGCCGTCCCCGCTATACAGGGGAGCAAGTCTTTTCCTCTTTTAATTTTATATTTTGGGCTATGTATCCTGATTATGAAAGGATGTAGTTATCGTACTGTAGAGTGCTGCATCCGCCGGCGTGGGCGAAGCAAAGCGTTCAAAATGCGCGCCCGAACTGAGAGCAGAAAGCGAGTTTATTCATACTTACTCTGTGCGGCAACGGCCTCCAATTCGTCAACGTATTGCGCAACTTGCTGCTCCAGAGCCGTTTCTTTACAGGCAATCCAGCCAGTCTCCTGTTGGAAATCAGTGGCTTCCACGCGGAAAGGCAGCGCAACGATTTTGTCGCCGTACAGATCAATTCCCTGAAGCCCCGCGGTCAAGGTATAGGCGTCGATTCCAAGCAAAAGGTGTATCATGGTGGCCCTATCTTTGACGGAAATGATCGTGACACTTTGGTCTATGTTGTTTGCCAGCCGGTCCTGCGCAAGGGCTTCCATGTCCTCTGAAAAGTAAAGCGCATCACAATCGCTCTCCGCAAAGAAAGAGATCCTTGGGTATTCATTTAAGTCCTCGGGTGCCAAATATGGCTTGCGGGCAAGGGGATGCCGGCTGCTAATTAGCACATATGGCTCTGTGGTAAAGAGGGGGTGAAATTCCAGGCCGGCCTCTTGCAGAAGCGGATCAATAATTGGCCGGCTATATCTGTCTCGGCAGAGCACGCCGATATCACTGCGTAAAAGCTTCACTTCTTCAATAATCTCATATGCTTCTCCTTCATGCAAACTATAATTAAAATCCTGCATACCGTTTTTGTGAATCATATTGGTGAAAGCCTTAATGGCGAACGCATAGTGCTGGGATATGATATGTAGCCGCGGCTTAAGCAGTTTTCCGGACACCCATCGTTTCTCCAGCAGGTCAGCCTGTTCAATCACCTGCCGGGCGCAACAAAGAAATTCCTCACCGGCTTGGGTCAAATAGGTTCCTTTGGATGTGCGCAAAAAAAAGATCTCGATCAATTTCTGCTTCTAAATCACGTAAGGTGCCGGAAAGACTTGATCTTGTAACATAGAGCCGCTCGGCCGCTTTGGCAATGGAGCTGCTATTTGCGGTGATGATAAAGCATTTGAGCTGTTGCAATGTCATTGGATCCCCTCCTGACGAAACGGAAGTTCAAAAGTATGAGCTATGTGCCCAAGCGGACAGATGCCGCAAGGTGGCGCAAGGGCAAAAACTCCAAGCGGATATAGTGTGTGTTTGGAATGCAGAATAACCCCCGTAATCAAGGGCAGGTGCTGTTCCAAAGCCTGCTTACTCCATGATAACAAACACTGGCTTGTTTTTCTAGCCGTCAAAGACCTATGGATATCCATAGAATGTTTCTGCATGCATCTGATATTCTGCGCCCATGGCATCCCGAAGTCACCCTATGGCAATGGGTGCCCAAATTTGACTGGCGCGGAGGGAGGAGGTCGCTATCGAGGTGATTGCAGGAGGGCGGCTACGCATCAGCAACAGATGCAGTTGCGTATAAGGAAGCGGTGAGAAAGAGGCCCCACAGCGGATGCTCTTCCCCAAGAGAGCGGAGGCGCTGTGGACACAGCCCCTCCGCACTATCCCATGGGGGGTGCCACCCGCTCAGAGGGATGAGCGAAGTGCCTTGCGCTTCAAAACAGCGATTTCGCCGCGGCGAGCGCGGCCGCCCCAAAGAGCGCGCTGCGCGGCTCCCGGATGACAAAGAGCGGGATCTCCTCGACGAGGGCGGAGAAGCGTCCCTTGTCGGAAAATGCCCGCAGAAAAGCTTCGCTCTGCAGGGCGGGCAGGATCTTGGGCGGGATGCCCCCGCCGAGATAGATGCCGCCCTCCGGGAGGAAACTCAGCGCGAGGTTCCCGGCCTTGGCGCCGAGAATGCGCACAAAACACGAGAGGGCCGCCTGACAAACGCGGCATTCCTCGCGCATGGCAAGGCCTGTGACCTCCTGTGCCTCCAGAGGCGGAGCATCCGCCGCCCCCTGCAGCTCCAGGCGGAAAAAACGCTCCAGCTGGCACAGACCCGGCCCCGATAGGATTCTCTCATAGCTCACATGCCCGTATTGCCGCCGCAAAAACCGCCACAGGCGCAGCTCCAGCTCATCCCGGGGCGCGAAGTCGGCGTGGGCGCCCTCAGAGGCAAGCACTTGCCCCCCCAGAAGAAGGGCGATTCCCAGTCCCGTTCCGGGCGCGAGAATGACACGCCGGGAGTTGCCCTCCCCGGGCGGCGCTTTGGCGGCTGCAAGGCCCTGCCGGCGGGAGAGTGGGAGGAGCTCGTCCTGCGCGAGAAAGGGCAGCCCATGGCCTGTGGCAACAAGGTCATTGACCAGAAGGATGGGGGGCAGCTGCGGGAAGGCCTTTTGCAGCCCCTCCCGGCTCACCCGCCAGCCCAAATTCACCAGATGGCATCCGTCGGTTGTCACCGGGCCCGCGAGGGCAAGGCAGACACCTTCCGGGGGCAGTGCCAGCGCCGGAACGGCGGCGCAGGCTTGAAGAAAAGCTGCAAGCGCCCCCTCCAGGGAGGGGAAGTCCCGGCTGCGGTACTGGCGTTCAAAAAGAATGCGGATCTCCTTGCCCTCTGCCCGGCAGCAGGCAAAGTGCGCCGTCGTTCCGCCGATATCAGCTGCAAGTATCATGAATGCCCTCCCCTTCCCCTCTGCGCCGGCTCCCTGCGGCGCGCGCTTGCCGCCGCAGCGGCCTTGGATCGCTTGATTGTACCATTTTAGAGCGCAGGTTTCAAGCGGCAGGGCGCATGCTAAAGCGCGCGGGCACGCAGTGCTGAAGCCGGGTGCCGCCCTGCATTTTTGCAGCGGAGGCGGGCAAACACGCGGGATTGTTTCAAGTTTTGTCGAGCAGGGCAATCTCCGCTCTAAGACAGGCGAACTTTCTCATTTTGATTTGAAAGTATTGAACGGATTACCAAATCATGTTATTATAAGGATACACAAGAGGGAGACGAGTTCGATGGCCATCCGGCCAAAGGATGCCCCCAAATGCAGCGCTTGGGCGCTGTGAGAAGAGGCTCCGATCTTCTCGTCTCACCTGCGGAAAACCACAAAGCCGACAGCGCGTCATATTGGGGGGGAGATATCGGTGAAGCATGATTTTTTAACAGAGACAGAACGGTTCCTCTTTGCAGAGGGTACATGGTATCGGAGTTTTGACAGACTGGGAGCGCACCCGTCACGCCAGAACAATGAAGATGGGTATGAATTTGCGGTCTGGGCCCCGGGGGCGAAAACTGTTCACGTGACAGGCTCGTTTAACGGATGGAACAGTGAAGAGTTTGCCATGCTCCCGGTTGAATCCTCCGGAGTGTGGCATTTATTTATTCCCGGGATCACCGAAGGGCAGCTCTATCAATACGTCATTGAGACGCAGGGGGGGGAGCGGCTCTTCAAAGCGGATCCCTATGCATTTCATGCCGAGCGGAAACCGGGAACCGCCTCGCGCACCGCAGACATCAGCGGATATAAGTGGAAGGACTCCCTCTGGCTGGCCCGGCGGGCGCGGTATGGCCATATGGGGCGGCCGCTCAACATCTATGAGCTGCAGCTGGGCTCCTGGAAGCGCCATGAGGACGGGAGCTACTATACTTACGGGGAGCTTGCAGACGCACTCATCCCCTATATTTTGCAGATGGGCTATACGCATATTGAGCTGATGCCGGTGATGGAGCACCCCTTTGACGGCTCCTGGGGTTATCAGATCACGGGCTACTATGCCCCCACCTCCCGGCACGGCCCGCCGCAGGAGTTTATGGCCTTTGTGGACCGCTGCCATGCGGCGGGCCTGGGCGTGATTCTCGACTGGGTGCCCGGGCACTTTTGCAGAGATGCCCACGGTCTGGGCCGCTTTGTGGGCGGGAAGCTCTATGAAAAGGGAGACCACAGGCAGTGGGGAACCTATAAATTTGACCTTGGGCGGGGCGAAGTGCGCTCGTTTTTGATCTCCAACCTGCTCTTCTGGCTGAGCGTCTACCATGTGGACGGAATCCGGGTGGACGGTGTGACCAGCATGCTCTATCTCAACTTCGGCGCGGAGGGCACGGGGCAGAGGCGCTACAACGAGCACGGAACGGAGGAGGATCTGGATGCCATCCGCTTCCTGCGCGCGGCCAACAAGGCGGCGGCGGAGCGCTTCCCCGGCGTGATGATGATTGCCGAGGAGAGTGCGGCCTGGCCGCTGGTCACCTATCCGCCGGAGGACGGGGGCCTCGGCTTTCACTACAAATGGGATATGGGCTGGATGAACGACACGCTCAAGTACATGAAGACGGACTTTCCCTTTCGCCCCGGCGTGCACAATCTGCTCAGCTTCTCCATGATGTATGCCTTCGATGAGAACTTTATCCTCGCCCTCTCCCATGACGAGGTGGTGCACGGGAAGTCCTCCCTCATCGTCCGCATGCCGGGCGACTACTGGCGGCAATTCGCGGGGATGCGCCTGCTGGCGCTCTATCAGATTTGCCACCCGGGCGCGAAGCTCAACTTCATGGGCAATGAGATCGCGCAGTTTATCGAATGGCGGGAGTATGAGGAGATCGAATGGTTTTTAACGGGCTATGAGGCCCATGAGCGGCACCAAAGCTTTGTTGCGGAACTGAACATGCTCTACAGGCGTGAAAAGGCGCTCTGGCAAAAAGACGATTCCTGGGAGGGGTTTCGCTGGCTTGACGCAGACAATGCCGAGCAGGCCGTTCTTGCCTTTGTGCGGCATGGAAAAAAGCCTTCCGATGATCTGATTGTACTTCTGAATTTCAGAACAGATGCTTATACTGACTATCGTGTCGGTGTCACGAAGCAGGGCTTCTACGAGGAGCTGTTCAATTCCGACGATGTAAGACATGGGGGATCTGGAACGATCAACCCCGGCATGATCAAAAGCGAAGAGATTCCCTTTCATGGGATGAAGCAGTCCGTTGCCATCAAAGTGCCCCCCATCGGGGGCGTGATCCTGAAGCGGCACGGCACAACACGGCACAGGATCGCCACAGAGGGGAAGGAGACGTAAATGATATTTAAAAACAAAAAAGATTTTGTCAGCCAATACCGTGAGATGTTTATGCATGAGATCGGCAGGGAGTTTGAGCAGTGCAGCGACCAGGAGCGCTATCTGATGCTCGCGGGGCTCATCACAACCAGAGCCAGAGAGCAGCAGAAGCTCTGGAACAAACAGAACCTCCTGAATGGAAAGAAGAGTGTATACTATTTCTCCATGGAGTTTTTGATCGGGAGGCTGCTCGACAGCTATCTGATTAACTTCGACCTGAGAGACCTGGTCTCAGAGGCGCTGCTTGAAATGGGCACGGATATTGAAACCCTCTGCCGGCAGGAGAGGGACCCGGGGCTCGGCAGCGGCGGCCTCGGCAGGCTGGCCGCCTGCCTTGTGGACTCCATGGCCTCCCTGGGGCTCTATGGCAACGGCAACGGCATCCGCTACCGCTACGGCCTCTTTGAGCAGAGCATCAAGGACGGCCGCCAGGTGGAGAAATCAGACAACTGGATGGAGGGCGGCTTCCCCTGGGCGGTGCCAAAGCCCGACAAGGCGGTTGTGGTGCGCTTTGGCGGCTATGTGACCCGCCATGGAGACGACAAGGCGTATTGGTACTCTTGGGACGGCGCGGAGCGGGTTCTCGCCATGCCCTATGACGTGCCCCTGGTGGGCTGCGGCGGCGAGGCCATCAACAACCTGCGGCTCTGGAGCGCCGAGCCCATTGACGAAAAGTTTGACATGGACGCCTTTAATCGGGCGGATTACGGCGCCGCGCTGCGCTACCGCTCTGAGGTGGAGGCGATTACAAGCGTTCTCTACCCCAACGACGAGACCGATGCGGGAAAGATTCTGCGCCTGAAGCAGGAGTATCTCTTTGTCGCGGCGGGGCTTGAGAACATCGTCCGCTCCTTTAAGAAGCGCCGGGGCCTCGACTGGAAGGCCTTCCCGGAGCTCGTGGCGATCCACACCAACGACACGCACCCGGCCCTCTGCGCGCCGGAGCTTCTGCGCATCCTGCTGGACAATGAAAAGCTTGACTGGGACACGGCCTGGGAGATCGTCACAAAGAGCATCTCCTTCACCAACCACACGGTTCTGCCCGAGGCGCTTGAGCAGTGGCCCATCCACATGATTCGAAGCCTGCTCCCGCGGATTTACGATATCGTGGAGGAGATTGACCGCAGATACCGGGAGGCCTTCCCGAGAGGGGAGGAAAACTGGGAGGAACTGATGGAGAAGACGGCCATACTGCGCGACGGGCAGGTGAGCATGGCGAATCTCTCCATCATCGCCGGAAACTCTGTCAACGGCGTGGCAGAGCTCCACTCGAAGATTCTGAAAGCGGACGTATTCAAGGAGGCCTATGCCATCAGCCCGGAGAAATTCCGCAACATCACAAACGGGGTGAGCCACCGCAGATTCCTGCTTGAGTCCAACCCCAGCCTGAGCAGGCTGATCAGCTCTGTCATCGGAAAGAAATGGGTTAAGGACGCCACGGAGCTGAAAAAGCTGGAGGCCTATACCGGGGATGGCGCCTTTCTTGAAGAACTCGGCCAGGCAAAGCGAGAGAATAAGGAGCGCCTCTCCCGCTACATCGCAGAGCACTGCGGCGTTTCCGTCAGCCCCGATTCGATCTTTGACATCCAGGTGAAGCGCTTCCACGCCTATAAGCGGCAGCTGCTCAATATTTTTAAGGTGATGGATCTCTACAACCGACTGCTGGACGACCCGAGTTTTGAGATGCGCCCAACCACCTTCATCTTCTCGGGCAAGGCGGCGCAGGGCTATGCCTTTGCCAAGGATGTCATCCGGCTGATCAACTCCGTTGCCCATGTGATCAACAACGACTTGCGGGTCAAGGGTGTGATCCGGCTTGTCTTCATCCCCAACTTCTCCGTCTCCACCGCCCAGCTGATCTATCCGGCGGCGGACATCAGCGAGCAGATCTCCACCGCGGGCAAGGAGGCCTCCGGAACGGGCAACATGAAGTTCATGCTCAACGGCGCCCTGACACTCGGCACGCTCGACGGCTCCACCATGGAGATCAACGAGATTCTCGAAGGGCAAAACATCGCCATCTTCGGCCTGCGCGCCGGGGAGATCGACGAGATACGTGAGCAGGGCAGCTATTTTGCCTGGGATGAATACCGCGCGGATGAAAGAGTCCAGCGGGTGGTCGATCAGCTTGGAGACGGAACCTACGCGGGGCTCTCCGGCGGCTTCCAGGGCATCTATGACTCCCTGCTGCGCAACAATGACGAATATTTTGTCCTCAAGGATTTTAGAGACTACCTGGACAGTTGGCACAAGCTCGAGGCGCTCTACGGCGATGCGCCCGAGTGGCAGAAGGCCTCCCTGCACAACATTGCAAGAGCGGGCTTCTTCTCCAGCGATAGGACGATCAGAGATTACGCTTCGAAGATATGGCAGATGTGAGAGAGAGGTGTGTGAGCTATGAAACGGAAAGAGAGCGTGGCTTTGCTCCTGGCCGGGGGGCAGGGAAGCCGCTTGGAAAAACTCACAAAGCATATCGCAAAGCCGGCGGTTTCATTCGGAGGCAAGTATAAAATTATCGATTTTTCCCTATCAAACTGCGCAAACTCATACATTAACACAGTGGGGGTGCTCACGCAATATCGCCCCTTCACACTCAATTCCTACATCGGCAAGGGCGAGCCGTGGAACCTTGACGAGCGAGACGGGGGTGTCTTCATCCTCCCGCCCTATTCCACGGAGGAGGGCGGCGAGTGGTATAAGGGCACTGCGGATGCCATCTATCAGAACCTGGACTTCATTGAGGTCTACGACCCGGAATATGTGCTCATCCTCTCGGGTGATCACCTCTACCGCATGGATTACCGCAAAATGCTCTCAAGCCACAAGGAGAACCAGGCCGACCTGACGGTCTCGGTGATCCAAGTTCCGCTGGAGGAGGCGAGCCGTTTTGGCATTATCACGGCCGATGAGGACGGGCGCATCGTAAAATTCACCGAGAAGCCCAAGGAGCCGGACTCCACCCTCGCCTCCATGGGAATCTATATCTTCAACAAAGCCCTGCTTGAGGAGGCCTTGATCCGGGACAGTCGGAATGAGAACTCCAGCCATGACTTCGGCAAGGACGTCATCCCGGACCTCTTGCGCCGCGGACACAGGCTCTTTTGCCATCGCTTCTCCGGCTATTGGAAGGACGTGGGCACCATAGCGAGCTACTATGAGACCAGCATGGGGCTTCTCGACCCCGCGCCGGAATTCGACCTCTTCTCCACCGAGTTTCCCGTGATGAGCAACTCAAATATCTACCCGCCCCATTATGTCGGCCCGGAGGGCGCCGTGGAGGAGAGCCTTGTGAGCAACGGGAGCCGGATCTTAGGCAAGGCGGTCCATTCCGTTGTGAGCACCAACTGTTTTGTGGACGAGGGCGCGGAGGTGAGAGACTCTGTGCTCCTGCCCGGGGCCAGCGTTGGAAAAGGGGCTAAGGTGAGCCGGGCCATTTTAGGGGAAAAGGCCGTGGTGAGCGCGGGGGCGCTTTTCTGCGGCGGTGCGTCGAACGAAGAAATTGCTGTGGCGGGGGATGAGGAAGTCATCCCCAAGGAGGTGTGATTATGAAAAGCGTCATCGGTCTGATCACAGCCAATTATGACACGGAAAAGCTAGGAAAGCTCACGTCGGAGCGGGCGCTGGCCGCCCTGCCCTACGGGGGGCGCTACCGGCTGATCGATTTTTCCCTCTCCAATATGTGCAACTCTGAAATCAAAACCGTCGGGCTCATCACGCCGCACAAATACCGCTCCCTCATCGGGCATGTGGGGGCGGGGAAGGAGTGGTCTCTGGCGCGCAAGGGCGGCGGCCTTGCCGTGCTGCCGGGCTCCATGTTCGGCATGGCCAATCTGGGCTCCCCCTTTCTGCTGCGTGACTTTGCCCTCAATGGAGTCTTTCTGCTGCGAAACCCCGCGCCCTATGTGATGGTCACAGCCGCCAACACCGTCTACAATATGGACTACACTGCGCTCTATCAGAATCATAAAAACAGCGGCGCGGACATCACCATGGTTTACCGGAAGGCGACGGCTGAGGAGCCCAGCGCCATGGCGCTGCGCACGGAGGGTACGCGCGTCCTGGGGGTGGAGCACGGCGCGCGCGCCGGCAGCCAGGCGTTTTTAGACTGTTTTATGATCAATCGCGAGCTGCTGCTGAGTATCTTGGACTGGTACCGCGAGGTGGATCACCTGGACCTCTTTGACGCGCTCGCGGAAAAGTATGAGGCGATCGATGTCAGATCCTATGAGTTCGAGGGCTACGCGGCAAATATTTACGATACAGAGTCCTATTTCCGCAGAAGTTTCGAGCTTCTCGATGAGAGAGTCAGCGGCGAGCTCTTTTCCAAAGAGCGGCCCATTATCACAAAAGTGCAGGATGCCGTGCCCACAAAATACCTCTCTGCCGCGAATGTGAAAAACGCCCTGGTTTCGGCCGGCTGCATGATTCGCGGCACAGTCGCGGGCAGCATCATCTTCCGCGGGGTTCGGGTGGAGAGCGGCGCCGTGGTGAGAAACAGCATCATCATGCAGTCTAGCGTGATCGAAAAGGGCGCCTATGTGGAAAACGCCATCATTGATAAGGGCAACACAATCTGCGCCGGGACGGTTGTCAAGGGCGCGGAGGAGGCGGTGTTTGTCATGGAAAAAGAGCATGACAAGAAGAAGCCGATGGTGGGTGCGGTATCATGAGAAAACAGCCAAACGTGCTCTACGCCTCCTTTGAGGCGGTGCCCTTTATCAAAACCGGCGGGCTGGGAGACGTGGGCGGCACCCTGCCGCAGGCGCTGGAAAAGGCCGGCTGCCAGACCCGCGTCATCCTCCCAAAGCTTTTGAGCATCCCGCAGGAGTACCGCGCGCGCATGGAGCGGGTGGCGGAGTTCCGCGTGCGCCTCGGCTGGCGGGATCTCTACTGCGGCGTGGAAATGCTGCAGCATGGGGGCATGAGCTACTACTTTCTTGACAATGAATATTACTTTAAACGTGAGAGCCCCTATGGATATTTTGACGACGGCGAGCGGATCGCCTTCTTCGCCATGGCGGTCGCGGAGAGCATTGGCCACCTGCCCGATTTTCGCTGTGACATTCTCCACTGCAACGACTGGCATACGGCGCTCTGCCCCATCTTTTTGCGCGAGCTCTACCAGGGCCTCCCGGATTATGCGGCGGTCAAGACGGTCTTTACCGTCCACAACATCAAGTTTCAAGGTGAGTATTCCGATGCCATGCTGGGGGACGTTCTGGGGCTCTCGGGCATTGCCGCCGCAGAGAACCAGCTGCGCAGCGGCGCGGGCAGCATCAACTTCATGAAGGGCGCCCTCTCCTACAGCGATGTGCTCACCACGGTGAGCCCCTCCTATGCCGAGGAGCTGCGCTACCCCTTCTATGGGGAGGGGCTCGATGAGATCTTCCGCCGGCGGGAGAGCGTTCTCTTTGGTATTTTAAACGGCATAGACCAAGAGGAATACAATCCCGCGCGCGACAAGCGCATTGAGCAAAACTTCTCCGCCGCCGACCTCTCCGGAAAAGCCCTTTGCAAGGCGGCGCTGCAAAGGGAACTCGGCCTTGCCCAGTCACCGGAGACCCCCCTTGTGGTCATGATCGGCAGGCTCACCGAGCAGAAGGGCTTAGACCTTGTTGAGCGGGTGCTGGACGAGATCCTCTCCGCAGGGCTGCAGATGGCGGTGCTCGGCACGGGGGATCAAAACTACGAGGAGATGCTGCGCGATGTTGAACGCCGGCACCCCGGCGCGCTCTCAGTGCGCCTCGGTTTTGACGCGGCGCTCTCAAACCGGATGTATGCCGGCGCGGACCTGCTCCTGATGCCCTCCCTCTTTGAGCCCTGCGGGCTCTCGCAGATGATCGCCATGCGCTATGGGACGCTCCCCGTGGTTCGGGCGACAGGGGGGCTGCGCGATAGCGTGATCCCCTACAACGAAGAGACGGGAGAGGGCAATGGCTTCCGTTTCTGGAATTACAATGCCCATGAGATGAAGGATGCCCTCCTGGCTGCCGCTGCGCTCTTCCGAGAGGACAAAGCGCGCTGGAAGAAACTTATGCAGCAGGCCATGGCGGCGGATTTTAGCTGGGATCGGGCAGCCGGGACGTATCTGGACATCTACCGCGGCCTGCTGCCCGGCGGCGAAGGGGAGAGGGCATGAGGGCATATCACCATACACGAGAAGAGGAATATAGAAGTCCGGGCGGCGCGCTGAAAACCGGCTGCACGCTCTCCCTCGCGCTGGATCTCTTTGATGCCGAGGGGGCGGAGTGCCTCTGCCGGCTGTGGGTGGACGGGCGGGGAGAGCAGCTCCTGCCGATGCAAGGGGAGCCCATAGAGGGCGGCCGTCGCTTCTCCTGCACCCTCAGGCCGCACCAGCCGGAGATTCTCTGGTACAGCTTCATCATCCGCCACGCCGGCGCGGTGCAGCGATACGGCGCGGCGCAGGGGCGTGTGGGGGGCGAGGGCCGGCTCTACACCTGGGAGCCGCCCTCCTTCCAAATCACCGTCTATCGGGAGCGGGCGGTGCCGGATTGGTTCAAAAACGGCATCGTCTACCAGATCTTTCCCGACCGCTTCGCCCGCGGGGCAGACTTTCCCGCCCGGGCAGAGCAGGCACTCTCCGCCCCCCGCAAGGGGCCGGAGCGGGCGCTCGTCCGGGACTGGTACGCCCACCCGCACTATGAGAAAGATGCGGAAGGCCGCGTGAAACGCTGGGATTTTTATGGCGGCAGTTTGTTGGGGCTGCGTGAAAAACTCAGCTACCTCAAGGAGCTGGGCGTGACGGCGCTCTACCTCAACCCCATCTTCGAGGCGGCGAGCAACCACCGCTATGATACGGCGGATTACCTTCAAATCGACCCCCTGCTGGGGGAGAAGCGCGATTTTGCGGCCCTCTGCGCGGCAGCGGCAGAGCTCGGCCTCTCCGTCATTCTCGACGGTTCCTTCAACCACACAGGGCAGGACAGCAGGTATTTCAATAGGCTTGGCAACTATCCGGACGCGGGCGCCTACCAAAGTGAGGCCTCCCCCTATCGCGCTTGGTTTCACATCCAAGACGGGGCCTACAAATCCTGGTGGGGGGTGGATGATCTGCCCGAGCTGAATAAAAACCACCCCGGCTATCGGGACTTTATCTACGGCGCGCGGGAGAGCGTCGTGCGCCATTGGCTTCGGGAGGGAGCGAAAGGCTGGCGGCTGGACGTGGCCGACGAGCTGCCCGACGACTTCATCGCAGGACTCAAGCGCGCCGCGCTGGAGACAGACGAGGAGAGCGTAATCATTGGCGAAGTCTGGGAGGACGCGTCCAATAAAATCAGCTATGACAAGCTGCGGCGCTACCTCCTGGGGGAGGAGCTCGACAGTGTGATGAACTACCCCCTGCGCGCGGCGCTGCTGGACTTTATCACAGGGTGCACCCCCGCGGCAGAGCTCTGCGAGCGGCTGGAAGCGCTGCAGGAGAACTATCCCCCCGAGGCCTTTTCCGCGGCGCTCAACCTCATGGGCAGCCACGACCGGCCCCGGCTGATGACGCTGCTGGGCGATGCGCCCTCTGGAGAGACCATGTCCGAGGCGGCGCGCGCCGACTATCGCTTGAGCCCTGAGCAGAGGGAGCTTGCCAAGGGCAGACTCTGGCTGGTCACCCTCTGCCAAATGGCGCTGCCGGGCGTGCCCTGCATCTATTACGGAGACGAGGCGGGGCTCGAGGGCTATTCCGACCCCGGCAACCGGGCGGGCTTCCCCTGGGGACGTGAGGATGCAGATGCACAAACTATCTACCGGAACGCCATTTCCCTGCGAAAGGCGCTCCCGCTGCTGGTAGACGGCAGCTTTGCCCCCTTTTATCAGGGGGAGGATGTCTTTGGTTTTACCCGCTGCGCCCAAACGGGGGAGCAGGCGGTGATCCTGCTCAACCGGAGCCGCCATCAGGCGCATACGCTCTCCGTGCCGGCAGGGGGGCGCAACTGCGCGGAGCTCATTGGCGGGCAAGTGCTCAGAGACTGCGGGGACACGCTGGAGCTCAGCCTGCCGCCTCTGGGCTCGGCTGTGCTGTATTTCTCGGAGGGCAGCCGGATTGGAAGGCCCTTGGAGCCCGGCATGGGTGTGCTCTGCCACGTGACCAGCCTGCCCAAGGCGCGGGGCGCGGGAACGCTTGGCCGGCCGGCAAAGGCCTTTGTTGACGCCCTGCACGCCGCCGGCCAGCGTTACTGGCAGCTGCTCCCGCTCAACCCGACCGATGAGCATGGCTCGCCCTACGCGGGGGTTTCCGCCTTCGCGGGGAACGTGGCGCTGTTAAACATCGGAAAAACAGCGTGGAAGCGGCGCTTTGAAGCCTTCGTCCCTGGGGATGCGTTCCGAAACTTCTGTGCGCAGAACCAAGCTTGGCTGGACAAATACGCCGCCTTTATGGCGCTGCAGGATAAGTTTTTGGGAAGACCCTGGCAGAGCTGGCCGAAGGCGTATCGGAACTACAGCCCGAAGCTGCTCGATCAAGCGGCGCTTGCGGAGAAGATACGTTTTTATCAATTTCAACAGTATGAATTCTTCCGGCAGTGGGCGGAGCTGCGCGCCTATGCCCGTAAAAAAGGCGTTCTGCTGATGGGGGATCTGCCCATGTATGTCTCCGGGGACTCGGCGGATGTCTGGGCGGAGCCGGAGCAGTTCCGGCTGGACGCGGCGGGTCACGCGCGGGAAGTGGCGGGCGTGCCGCCGGACTATTTCGCGCGGGAGGGGCAGCTCTGGGGCAACCCGCTCTACGACTGGGACGCCATGAAGAAGGATGGCTACGCCTGGTGGATGCGCCGTTTGGAGCAGGCCTTTGCGCTCTACGATTACGTCCGCCTTGACCATGTTCGCGGCTTTGAGTCCTACTGGGCGGTGCCGGCGGGGGAGAAGGCGACGCAGGGCAGCTGGCGCTATGGCCCGGGGCTGGAGTTCTTCCAGCTGGCTGCCCGGCGCTTTGGCCCCCTGCCCGTGCTCGCGGAGGATCTTGGGAGCATCACGCCGGGCGTGCGCGCCCTGGTGGCCGCCTGCGGCTTTACGGGGATGGACGTGCTGCAGTTTTACGACCACGACCCCCGTGAGGGCTATGCCCCGCCGCGAAACAAAGCCGTCTACACCGGCACCCACGACAACCAGACCCTGCTCGGCTGGTGCGCGGAGCAATACCCCGATGAGCCGCCGGAAGAAGTCGCGGAGGAGCTGATCTCCCGCGCCATGGAGGGCGGCAGCGAGGTGCTGATTCTGCCGCTGCAGGATGTTCTGCAGCTTGGCGATGCGGCGCGGATGAACACACCGGGCACGGTGGGCGGAAACTGGCTCTGGCAGGCGGAGCGGGAGATGCTCGCTCCTGCGGAAGAGAGGCTGAAGGATTTGCGTGCGCGCTGGGAAAGGAGCCGACATGGAAGAGAATAAGAGATGGCGGGAAGGGCTCTATTACGCCGCCGAGACGGGCCTGATGCTCGACATTGGCGGCATGGGCATGGAGCAGGATGATTTCGCGCAGATGGAAGACGAATTCCGCGCGGCCTTTGCGGCGATGGCGGCGCTCGAGCGCGGCGAGATTGCAAACCCCAGCGAGGGGCGCAGGGTGGGGCACTACTGGCTCCGCAGCCCCGACAGGGCGCCCACAGAGGGGATTCGGCGCGGCATAGAGGAAACGATGGAACAGATTCATCATTTTGTGCAGGCGCTGCGCGAGGGGGCGATCTGCGGCGCCTCGGGCCGGCCCTTCCGGCATGTCATCGTGGCGGGGGTGGGCGGCAGCAGCTTGGGTACGGAATTTGTCTACCACAGCCTGCCCCCCGGAGAGCGGAAGCTTGCCCTGCATTTCATGGACAACACAGACCCCGCGGGGATGGATGCCGTCTTTGAGACTGTGGCGGCAGAGTTGGAGCAGACGATGGTGATTGTCATCTCCAAGAGTGGCGGCACGACGGAGACGCGCAACTGCATGGAGGAGGCGCGGGCTTTCTATGAGGCGCGGGGCCTCTCCTTCCCGAAGCACGCCGTGAGCGTCAGCGAAGCGGGCAGCGCGCTCGATGCCATGGCGGCACAAGAGGGCTGGCTTGCGCGCTTTTACCTCTGGGATTGGGTGGGCGGCAGATGCTCGGTGACCTCTGCAGTGGGGCTTCTGCCGCTGGCACTCGCGGGCGTGGATATCAAAGCGTTCCTGCGCGGCGCGGCCGACTGTGATGCCCTCACCCGCAGGGAGTGTGTGCGGGAGAATCCGGCGGCGCTGCTCGCACAGAGCTGGCACCACTGCAGCGGCGGAAAGGGCGGCAGCACCATGGTCGTGCTGCCCTATAAGGACGCGCTGGCGCTCTTTGCCAAGTACCTCCAGCAGCTGGTGATGGAATCTCTGGGCAAGGAGGAGGATGTGCAGGGGAAGCCCGTCTATCAGGGGCTTGCCGTGCTCGGCAACAAGGGCTCCTCAGACCAGCACTCCTACATGCAGCAGATCATATCCAGCGGGGAGGGCAGCTTTGTGACGCTCGTTGAAGTGCTGCAAGACCGCGCGGGGGCCTCCCCTGTGGTGGGTGAGGAGAGCAGCAGCGGAGACTTTTTACAGGCCCTGATGCTGGGCACGAAGAAGGCGCTGGAAGCCAAGGGGCGCAAGACGCTGCTCCTCACCATTCCGGCAGTGAATCCCTACTACGTGGGTCTGCTCATCGCACTCTTTGAGCGCGCCGTCGGCCTGTATGCAAGCTTGATCGGCATCAATGCCTATGACCAACCTGCTGTGGAACAGGGCAAGCGGGCGGCCAAGGGGCTGATCGATTTGAAAAACCGCGTCAGGGCGCAGCTCTCGCAGCGCGATGGCGGCTTTATGAACGCCGCGGCGCTCGCGGCAGAGCTCGGGGCGGAGGCGGAGGATGTGTTCCGCCTGCTGCGCCATCTCGCCGCAAACGATCCGCAGATGCAGATGCGGGAGAAGGCACCCATCTGGGAGAGTGAGTTTGCGCGCAAGGGGGAGTAGGCCGGAAAAAGCCTTCGGAGAATGGCTTCCGCCGCCCTTGGGCGACAGGTTTTTTGGCGCAGAGCGCCGCCTGCATGTTCAGATCCAACAGAAGAAAACCCACCGAAATCAAGTTGATTTCGGTGGGTTTTTTGCTTGCGGAGAGAGGACTCGACTCCCTGACCTCCGGCTCAGCGATATGACCTGCTTGGAGCAGGCTTCCAACATCTCCCCCCTCGGCCCAGCTGGTGCTGGAAAGAACCATCAAACAGGTCAAGATCTTGACTTCTGCTTGAGTTCATTCCAGGCAATGGCTCATAAAGTAATGGGGAACATAAGGGATGCCATCGTACGGCAGCGCCACATCGGCGCTGCCCTTGCCTGTAACCCCCGGGGAACTTAGATGTGCTAAAGTGCATGAGAGAGCGGGACACACACGCTCTTCTTTGGAGGGATCACAAATGAATCAAACCCTGCGCTTGACGCTCATTGTGGGTCTTGCCGCCCTGCTGCTTTTAAGTCTGGGGCGGATGGCGAAGATAGCCCGGGACTATCGCATCGCCCAAGAGCGCTATGAAACGCTTCGAGAGGAAGTGTTCCAAATCGAAACACCGCCGCCATCCGGGGAAACAGAGGAAGCCCTCCCCGTGGTTCACATTGACCTCGCAGGTCTGCAAGCGCGCAACCCCGATGTGGTCGGCTGGCTGTGGATTCCCGACACAGAGGTCAATTACCCTGTCATGCAAGCGGCTGACAACCAAAAGTACTTGACAAGGGATTTCTACCTGAACTATGACGTTGGCGGCAGTATTTTCATGGATTACCGCAATCAGGCCGATGCGTCCGACGAGAACACCATCCTCTACGGACACAATATGAAAAACAAGGCCATGTTCGGCGGACTCAAGCTCTACGCCGCCCTCGAATACCGGCAGGAACACCCCGATCTATACCTCTTCACGCAGGAGGGGATGTTCCGCTATCAAATCTTTGCCGCCTACAAAACCGAGAGCAGCAGCCCGAGCTACACAAGGGAGTTCTCCGAGGGCGAAAAGGGGGCGTTTCTGCGCTACATCGCCTCCTGCGCCGGAGAAACGCGCACAGAGCTGCCCGAGGAGAACGCCCGCCTCCTGACCCTCTCCACCTGCACCTCGGTGCGGAAAACAGAGCGCTTCGTGCTGCACGCTGCCCTGCTGGAGACAGGGCCCTAGAAGGGCGCGGCGCGATCCATATGATATAGGATGGAATGCAGGCGGGGGCTGAAGGCATCCCCGCGGGGCAATCAATATTTTGACTTTTTCAGAGAATTTTATAGAAACTTCCCGCTTGTAACCTTTCTATAACCTTTTTATGCTAAGTTAAGAGCATAGTTAAAAAACCCAGCCGAAACACAGAGGAAAACCACAGTCCGCCGGCTGACTGGCAACCCGGGCGGACGAGAGCGAGAGTGGGAGAAGCCCTTTTGCAGCGCATCGGCTTGCCGGACAATAGATCATCGTTCTGGGAGTGATGGGAGATGCCAAACGGCTTGAAGCGAATATGGAATGTCATCAGTTGGGCCTTGATTCTCTGCGTGGTGGTGCTGGCCATCCTTCTGGGAGGTGTCCGCCTGATCGGCTTCAAACCATACACGGTCATCAGCGGCAGCATGGAACCCACCTATCACGTGGGCTCACTCATCTATGTGAAAGCCCAGCGGCCGGAGAGCATTCAAGTGGGAGATCCCATTACCTTTATCCTAAATGAAGACCTGGTCGTCGCGACCCACAGAGTCATCCAAGTGGATCTGGAGAACCAGCACTTCTACACCAAGGGAGACGCCAACGACGCCGCCGACGGCGCACCGGTACACTTCAATAACCTCATCGGAAAACCCGTGTTCACCATTCCCAAGTTGGGCTATCTCTCCACTTGGGTGACAGAGCCACCGGGCAGCTATATCGCAGCCTGCGCGGTGGTGATCCTGCTTCTTCTCTTCTTCCTGCCGGAGCTGCTCGACAAGGCAGAGGCGGCGGACAAAAAAGCAGCCGCAGAGAAGAAAGCCCGCGAAGAGGAAGAGCAGACTTGACCATCCCACACAAAAAAGAGAACGCTGTTTGAGAGTAAAAAGGAGGAGACGAGATGAAGACAAAGAAGATCGTTGCGCTGGTGCTTACCCTCTCCCTGGTGGGCGCCTTTGCCCTGGCCGCCACCATGGCCTACCTGACCGGCCAGACCCAGCCGATCACCAACGCCTTTACCGTGGGAGATATTGAGATCACGCTGACGGAAACCGGCTGGGGTGAAGATTTCAAGGGAAAAATCGTCCCCGGCGAGACAATCGCAAAAGACCCCACCGTCACGGTGAAGGCGAATAGCGAACCCTGTTACCTCTTCGTCTATCTGGAGAACACCCTGGCAGTAGCCGCGGGCACTGGTTTCGACTATGTGACCCCCAACATTGACCCAAGCCTTTGGGCAGTCGTTGGCACCCCCGCCGTAGACAGCGCCACAGGCGCAACAAAAACACTCTACCGCTACATCGGCGGCACAGACGGCATCGTAGCGGCATCCACAGCAGATCAGGCGCTTGCATTCTTTGGCACAGTTACCGTCCCCGGTGAGAGCTTCACCAAGGAGAGCATGGAAGCGCTGGCAGCCAAAGGACTGGAGATGACCATTCAGGCCTATGCCCACCAGTCCGCGAACATTGACTTGGCTGTTGCAGAGGCCGCAGCCCAAGCCTTCTTCTTCCCCGCAAGCCCCTAACTGAATCAGCGCACAATTTATATTCACATACAATTTTTAAGAGAAGAAAGGAAGAGAACCCATGAAAAAGAAAAGTTTAGTCCTGGCCGCCCTTGCGGTCCTGATGGTCACATCTCTGGCCACCGCCCTGACCCTCGCATACTTCACCGACAGCAAAGTGGCTACAAACACCTTCACCGTTGGCAATGTCAAGATTACACTGGACGAGCCCAACTGGGATGAAAATCTTGGTGAAGATGGTTCTATGAAGGCAGATCCCGGCGTTGCCGTTCTGAAGGACCCCACCGTGACCAACGACGGCGACAATGAGGCCTATGTCCGCGTTCTGGTGACGGTTGACAATGCAGCGGCCTTTAAAACCGCTCTAGCAAGGCATAGCATCACCGATTTGGCTACCATCTTTGCAGGACACGATGAAGGCAAGTGGGCACGCGCGGCCATTACCGAAGACACCACAGCCAACACCATTACCTATGTCTACAACTACAAGACCTCGCTGCCAGTGGGTGATAACACCGGTGCCCTCTTCAACTCCGTGACCCTGCCTGCCGTATTTAACAGTGCCGATATGGCCAGCATTGCTGATGGCTTTACGATCACCGTGGTCGCACAGGCCATCCAGGCTGACGGCTTCGTGGATGCTGCTGCCGGACTAGCCGCACTGGCCCTTGAGTTCCCCCTGACCTAACCCCCAGACAAGCTGAACAACAACAAAAAAACGCAGCAATCGACCCCGGACGGGCAGCGCCCGTCCGGGGCGATGAAAAAGATTCAGGCCTTGCCTTTGGTGTTTGGCCGACAGACAGTGAAGGCAAATCTTGCATCCGGTTGAGAGTTGAGAAAAAACGGGACCCATCGGGACCACGTGGAACACCATCGAGAGAAAGGCGGAATTGATATGAAGAGGAGACTCCTTATCACAGCTGTGGCGGTTTTGACTCTGTCTCTGGCAGCCTATGCAACCTTGGCGTATTTGACAGGCGGCGCAACCGCTCACAATGTGATTACATCAGGGAATGTGAAGATCCAGCTGCTGGATCAGACCCTGGCAGGTGAGGAATTGACAGACTTTCCGGAAGAGGGGCTTCTGGTAATGCCCGGCACCACAGCCAGCAAGGTGGTCTCCGTGAAGAATCTGGCCAGTGAAAGCTGGGTGCGGGTGAAGCTGGTGAAGGAGTTTCGCTCCGCCGCCGCGCCGGAGCCGAGCGAGCCGGGCGAGCTGGGCAATCCCCTGAACACAGACGCTGCCATCCTGAATCTGGATCTGGAGAACTGGACGCTGGGGGCAGACGGCTACTACTACTTCAACAGCCCCCTGGCGCAGGATGAGAACACCAGCGATCTCTTTACCGAGGTGCAGTTCGATCCGGGCATGGATAACCGCTACCAAAACACAGTGCTCCACATCTATGTCTATGCCGAGGCGGTTCAGAGCGCCAACAACCCCATCCCGGACGGCGGCGATGTGACCGATGTGCAGGGCTGGCCCGTGCCCACACCGCCACTTGTGTAAGATAGGAGAGGAGGAAACGCCATGAAAATGAAAAAGATACTTGCCTTGCTGCTCGTGATGGCTATGGTTGTGACCATCGCTCCTATAGGAACCCTCGCGGAGGAGATTGGCGATGCAATCGGCACCAGCGAGAGCGGTGAGAGCGGGACTGGCGGCGGCGAGGACGCCGGAGCCAATGACGGCAACAGCGGCGGCGACGCGAACACCGGCGGCGACGGCGGTGACGCGAACACCGGAGACAACGGCGATGATGCGAACACCGGCGACGGCGGCGATGACGCGAACACCGGCGATGACGGCGATGACGCGAACACCGGCGATGACGGCGATGACGCGAACACCGGCGATGAGGGCGATGACGCGAACACCGGCGGCGACGGCGACGACGCAAACATCGGCGGCGACGGCGACGACGCGAACACCGGCGATGACGGCGATGACGCGAACACCGGTGATGACGGCGATGACGCAAACATCGGCGAAGACGATGACAACGATGGCGAGGATGCCGAGGAAATCGGCACTCCCGGCGATCAGGACGCGCTGTTAGAAGCACTGATAGAGCGCCTGAGTGAACTAGACACCCTGACGGAAATCTGGGCAGCGCTCCGCGAGCTGACGCAGGCTGAGTGGGGGCTTCTGGAGCTGTGGCTGGACGCGGAGGCCTATGGGCAGCTCTGGGACTTGGCACAGCTGAGTACGCCGCCGCAGGAGCACCCAAATGAGGTCTTTTATGTGACAGAGGGCGAGGATGAGGATGCCCCCGTTCCTTTTACAAACGTGGCTCCCTTGCTGCCCCCCGTGGCCGGTGCCGTGCCTCAGATGATGATGCGGTCAATGGGCATCATGGCTGCGCCTACCTCCGGGACCTCTGATGTACCGGGGCTGCAACTGAGCAAAGAAGCTGAGTGGGTTGATGACGCGGTCAAGATCACGCTCGAAGCCTATGTGACGGGCGAGTATCAGTATCAAGAGGTCAAAAGCCCTGTGGACATCGTTCTGGTTTTAGACGAATCCGGCAGCATGGACTATTCGTTTTCTACGAGACCAGAATACCAATATGCGACCTACAAAGGCACATTTAACGGGGCATATAATCACAGCGATTTGTATTCAAAGAATGCCAACGGCGAATGGTGCAAAGTAATAGTGACAAAAACAAATAAAGAAACCAGCTGGTTTACTACCACCTGGCTCTTTACATTTACCCGCGAAGGAGAGAGTACACACTTCTATCAAGGCAGACACAGCGAGTCTAGCAATCTGAACCAATCTTCTTTCTTAAATCAGGGTACAACGATTGACAACCTCTATACCAAAACACTGGTCAATGTAAACATTACTCGGCGACAGGCGCTTCAGGAAGCAGCCACCCACTTTGTCAGCCAGGTTCGGGCAGACAATGCGACACTTGGGCTAAACCCGGGGGAGACCGGCCACCGAATCGCCATCATTGGATTTTCAAGCACAAACAATACGTCCATCAAACAGAGTCTCACCGCCTGTACGAATTCGAACATCAACACGGTGATCGATAATTTAGCCGCCTCGGGTGCGACGGATACCGGAACAGGCATGGAGCTGGCAGTGAATGTCCTAAACGGAGCAAACAATGGCGTTACGCCTCCCGGTCAAAAGCGCCATCGAGTGGTGATCATGTTTACAGACGGCGAACCGACGACGCAAAATGACTTTAGCACGGCTGTCGCAAACAGAGCCATTTCTGCGGCAAACACTTTGAAGAAATCCGCAGACGCGGGCGGTTTAGGCGCTGCTGTCTATACCATTGGAGTTTTCCCGGGTGCCAATGTAAACGGAACAGATAACCCGAACAAGTTTATGAACTACACGTCCTCCAACTACCCCAACGCCACAAGCATGACCTCACCGGGCAGCGGAAACTCCAATAAAGGCTTCTACTTAGTCGCTGCAAACAGCGCTCAGCTAGAGAGTATTTTTGAAGGGCTGGCGGACAGTATTGAAACCGGAAATCCCGGTCAAACTGGGCTGGATGAAACTACAATCCTCAAAGATGTAATTTCGCCCTACTTCCAGCTTGAAACAGGAAACTTGGCTACGGATGTGAAGGTCTATACGGCCAACTGCACCGGTCAGAATACAAACGGATACACCTTCGGTGCGAAAACACCCTACAGCGGCGCAACTGTCAGCCAGAGCGGGAATGCCCTCTCTGTTACGGGATTTGATTACTCTGGGAACTTCGTTGCTCAGAAGGGAAACACCTTCAGCGGCAAAAAGCTCATCGTTGAACTCTGGGTGAAGCCCATTGACAGCTTCTTTGGCGGCAATCAGGTTCCCACCAACACGAGCGATTCCGGAATCTATAAAGGCAGCACCCTTCAGGAAGATTTTGAGGTTCCAACGGTGGATGTCCCCCTCAACTACACGCTGGCGGCGGAGGATCAGACCATCTACTTGGGCGGCGATGCGCCGGTGTCAGGAATGTTCGAGAATCTCCCCGCGATTGACAGCATTAAGAACAACGACTACGTCGATCTTCTGTTTACCGTCAAGCGGGGCACGGAGATCATTGGGAGCTACACCGTTCCCTCCACAGCCAATGCGTATACGCTGCTAGACGCCATGGTGTCCCCTGAAGACTGCACCGACTATACGGTGGAATATGAGGTGCAGCCCATCTACGGCGGGACATACCAAAAGACCGATGGGTCGATTACCCCCACCGTCCATGTGCTCAAGCCCACCATCAACACGCAGGATGCCTGGTCGGACTATAACGGCCTGGTGGATCTGACCCAGTGCGTGCTGTTGGGTGAGAACAACGCAAATGTGACTTGGAGCGACGGGACGACGGGGCACAGCAGTATCCCGGCAGCCCTAGGCACGCAGCCCATGCTGAACGCTGCGGACTTCACCTTTGCCCTCTTTGGGGGAGCGGATGTGACTGGAACTGAGTACACTGCCATTGAGGAGCCGCAGTTCCAGATCAAGACAATCAAAATCAACGGGAAGCAGTTTGGCGGCGCGCACTTCACGCTCGGCAACAACCACAACGATGCCACGGCTGCGACAGGCGCGCACCACTTCACCGTCCACCTAAACCGCTTTGACTTCACGCTGACAAAGTTGGTGATCGGGAAGAACCACATCTATCCGCAGGACTTCATCTTCCAAGTTCAATATGGAGATGCAATCTATCCCATCTCCATCGGGAGCGGAGGCGGAAGCAAGACGATCAAGGGTCTGCTTTACGGACAGGGCACTACAGTGACGGTCACTGAGAAAACAGATTGGTCTTGGCGCTATGGGACGAACTCCGCCGCACAATCTGTGACGGTTACGGGCAATGAAGTGAGCTACGGCCAAGCCCCCACACTCACGGCACCTGCGCCCATCACGATCACCAACACACTCAACAAGGACAAATGGCTCAGCGGCACAGCCCGCGTGGATAACCGCTTCGGCGGGCAGACATCTTAAGGGAGAGGGGATGAGACCATGAGAGAACAAGGTGCGAGAGGAAACAATCCCCGCAAGAGCCGGATCTTTCTAGTTGCGGTTCTGCTCCTGATCGGGGCTGCCGCTGCCATCGGCGGCACGCTGGCCTGGCTGGCGGATAAAAGCGAATCGCTTGAGAACCAGTTTGTTGTGCCGGTGGTGACCCCAACCATTAACGAGAGCTTTGACGGCGCAACAAAGTCGGATGTAAGCATCCGAAACACTGTGGCGAGCGGCGAGGTGGGCATTGATGTCTATATCCGCGTGGCTCTGGTTCCCACTTGGGAGACGGAAGGCGGCATTGCCCCCATCCCCGCCAGCCTGAGTGATCTGACATTTGCTAACTTCCCCGGAGCCGGTTGGGTCGAAGCCGGGGGCTACTACTACCATAAAGCCCCGGTTGCGCCGAATGCATCCACCAGCGTGCTGATTGGATCCGCTACGGTGAAGAGCGGCACCGAGGGTCAGCTGGCCGGCTACACGATGAACCTGCAAGTTCTGGCGGAGGCGATCCAGGCGACAGAGACAGCTGTAAAGGATGCATGGGGTGGTTCCGTTCGGAATCTGCTGAACTGATGAGAAGGAGGTAGCGATCATGAAGACACGAAAAAGAAGTCGCGCAGCGCTCGCCGCCCTCCTCTCCAGCGCTCTGGTCTTTAGCATGAGCGTCGGCGCTTTGGCAAACGGCGTGATCAGCAATGATCCCTCCGTTGAGGTGTCCACGGTGATGCTCTCAGACAGCGGAGGCGCGGTGCAGTTCACCATGAACCGAGCAGATACGGATTTGTTCCACCACTTCAAGGGTGTCATGCCCGGGGATGTGCTCGGGCAGACCGTTCAGGTGGGCACGCAGGCGGGAAATGGGAGCGATTACAACATCTATCTCTATGCCCGGCTGCACCCGGTTGAGCGTGTGGATGACCCTGTGGGTGTGGATGACCCTGCGAATGGGGATGGCCCTGTTGCATTTGCCGCTCTGTCAGGAGAGCCGGAAAATGCCCACGCAGACCCCAGCCTGCACAACAATGAATTTTGGGAGCAGTTGAAGCTGACGGTCACCTTGGAAGGGCAAACGGATCCGGTTGACCTGATGGCGGCCGGTGAGGGAACGGCGGGCGTGCATCTGGGCCGCTTCGCCAAGACGGGGCAGACAAGGGATGTGCTGGTCAAGCTGGAAGCTCCCATTGAGATGGGCAATGACTTTGCAGAGCAAGTTGCCTATGTGGACTGGTTCTTCTACGCCCAAGGGATTGACAGCCCCGGCCCTGGCCCAGGTCCCGGCCCCGGCCCCGGCCCTGATCCTGATCCTGACCCGGTGGATCCTCCCCCTGTCATTGATATCCCGGACGAGGACGTCCCTCTGGGCGATATAGAGCTTGAAGAGGGTACGGATGCCCAGCCCGAGACAGAGCTGGAGCTTGACATTCCCGATGAGGCAGTGCCTCTGGGAGATCTGACGCCTGTGGGGGACATTCCCCAGACCGGGGATGAGAGCAAGTTGACGCTCTGGGCGGTGCTGGCCGTTCTCAGCGGCGGTGCGCTGGTCTTCCTGCTCACCGGCGGCAGAAAAAGAGCCTGATGGATAGCAGAATATCCGGCAAAGACAAACTGAAAAGCGCCGCGTCTCCAAGAGAAGACGCGGCGCTTCGTGCGCTTGAAGCTGCACTGCCGGCTCAAGCCCCAAGCGCGGGGAGCGCTCAAGAGGACTTCCGGTTCTTGAAGCTTACAAGGCGATGCAGTCCGCATCGGTGCAGCGGTTTTTTCGAACTCTCAGCTGGGAGAAAGCTCCTCCCAACAAGCGTTTCTTCGCCCTTATCAAGCTTCTTATCGATGCAAAGGGGCATAAAAAGCAAGCAGTTTGAATGTTTCTATGGCTGGATGCTCCGCCCTTTCGTCCGCTCGTTTCGGCGTAGCTTCAGCTCTCCTTTCACGTACCCCAACAGGAGGGAGGGTTCCTCCGAGCTCATGGCCGGTATCCGGATCAATCGCGGAACTGATACCTTATCAAGCTCCAAAAGATTAGGGCACTCCATGTCCGGCACGAGTTTAAATAGTTACGCGCACGTGCTAAATCAAGCTGATGCCAGATCCTCAGGGTGTATTGCGGATACGCGACTTTGGAAGGAAGGGAATAGAAAAGCACCCTGAAATCTTTTGACTTCAGGGTGCTTTTTGGTTGCGGAGAGAGGACTTGAACCTCTGACCTCCGGGTTATGAGGGGAATGACTTTCTTGAAGTACTGTGAAATATGTTCAGATTCGTCCTAAAATTGCTCAAATTGCGTTGATTTTGGTCTATACTATGCTTCTTTTTCGTCTTATGCATTATCGTTGTGCGCTAAATGTGCGCCAAAATGATATAGCGCTTTTCCCCAAATGAAATTAGCCTATGTATTGGGAGGCAGATCATAGCTCTTAATGAGGTGTATCCCATAGGATCCGAAAGATATAGCTTTGCTGACAATTGCGAGCACCAAAATGATATGTGTCCATGATAAATCTGGCACCAGCATCATAAGTGATACTGATATTGAAAACAAGACTGTTGCAGCTTTTCCGAATATATTTGCCGGAATAACGTCCTGTCTTGGATGGATATAGAGCACGATCCCGAAAACAATCTGAATACCTTCAATAATCAGCATAACCGTCAATGCCCAGATCGGCAGGATACCAGCTACCATCAGGCAAACAAGTGCAGTCAGAAGCATAAGTTTATCAGCTAAAGGGTCGAGAACGATTCCGACCACTGATACTACATTGAATTTTCTAGCCAGATATCCGTCCAGCATATCGGTTGCCCCAGCTAGAAGATACACGACCAACGCCCATGCATAATTACTTGCTATGTCAGAAAAAAAGACCCATAAAAACAGGGGGATCATAAACAAACGCAGTATAGTGATCATATTCGGTACAGATTTCATATAATTCTCCCATCGATCACTATAATTATAATGGACCACTATGAACACAGTATATAGCTGTTATACCCAAATCCCTTGACAATTGAAAATTGCTTTTGAGCTTGTACCCTTGTTTTTCCCAGTAGAATTCAATCAGCTGTATCTTTATTCTAACATTTTATACATCCCTGTTCAACATCAGCTACTGCTTTTGTAATAATAAATTTTTTCAAATCGAATTGATCCCGGAACTGTGAACATTCATCGTAAGGAACTATATCAAATATTTTGCGTCAAAGCTATTGTCGATAATAAAATGGAGGTTATATTATGAACACACTGAAGAAATGGAGAAAAATCGCGTTGATCCTCAGCCTATCTCTCATCGTGGCAACCATTGCAACTCCTATCACTGCATTTGCAGAAAATTTACCTGCCGCTATTTCTGCCCCGGCACCCTTGATTTCCAATCAAATTGAGGGAGATGCCATTGTAAAAGAGCCACTAAGGAATGATCAATTGCTTGTTACCATAAACAACATGGATCTCCTTCTAAACATTTCGGATGAAACTCTTGCCATTGACTCCAAAACAGGTCTTCCAACTTCTTTGAGCGGCCTTAAGGCTGGTGATAGCATCTATGTTTACTACAGCGCAGCAATGACTAGAAGCATCCCACCTCAATCTCATGCAATTGCAATTGTCACTCAGGTAGAAAAAGATAAAAGCCATGCCGAGCTCTTTACTGTTAAGGAAATCATTTCTAAGAATGATGAGGAAGTTCGTGCTCTCAACAAGGAGGGCGATTTGATTGTTACTTTCTCGAAACAGATTATGCTGGTTTCCTATAAAACCAAACAAATTGTGAGTCTCTCTGATATTCACGTTGGTACGCAACTCTTTATTTGGTATGATATCGTAGCTTTGAGCTATCCGGGACAGACCGGAGCAACAAAAGCTGTTCTTGTCGGTCAAGAGGAAGGATTGGGCGTAAGAGCAGTCTATACTCCTATGACAGGTTTAGAAACTCTAACCGTAACCATTAACGATAAACCCATTCAGCTTGCCGGAAAAAAACTGATTGACCAAAATGGTTTGCTTATGCTCCCGCTACGTTCTGTAGCAGAAGGCCTTGGTTTTAAGGTTACTTGGAATGGAGAAGACAAGAGCATTCATTTGGATAATGGCACAGTAAAGACTACTCTCTACATTGGTGCAGACAGTTATTTTAAAGCTAGCAGTCGAGCTCTTGGCCTTACCCAAAGCTTCAACCTTGGTGCGGCACCAGTACTAATTAGCGACAAAACTTATGTGCCCGCTTCGCTCTTCAATCTGCTGTACAGTGATAATGAAGCTGTGAAACTTCAGGTGAAGTAGTTAGCTAAATAGCTGGATATATTGCAAGGTCTCTATGGCCTAAAATCAATTGCTTATGACAAATATAAGGCACTCTACATAATTTGACGTAGAGTGCCTTATGATATTATGCTCGAATATTTTATGTATTCTAAGTTCTCACCAAAACAGCATCTAAAAATCTTTCACCACATGCCCAGTGACCACTGCACAAGAAGACTTACAGCAGTAATTCCAATCCAGCAACACATCCCCATCATGATCGGCTTTCCGCCGTTTTTAACTAATCTAATAATGTTGGTATTAAGGCCTATTGCAGCCATTGCCATAATGATTAAAAATTTACTCAAAAACTTTAATGGTGAAAATACGCTACTAGGTACACCAAGCAACGTACACACAGTAGTAACGACGGAAGCTAACACAAAGAAAAGTATGAAATAGGGGAATATTTCTTTTATGCGCACCTTGGAGCCAATACCACCGTTTTCCTTCTTGGCTCGATAAATCGCAATTGCCAATACGATAGGAATAATAGTCAGCGTGCGGGTCATCTTGACTACCGCCGCAATATCAAGCGTATTCGAGCCGTGAAGTGCATCCCAAGCGCTAGCCGCCGCAGTCACAGAAGATGTATCATTGACAGCCGTTCCCGCGAAAAAGCCAAATCCATTGTTGGAAAGCCCCAGTAAGCTCCCCAGTGTGGGGAACAATAGTGCTGCTATTACATTAAACAGAAAGATTACCGAAATAGACTGGGCGATTTCCTCATCACTTGCGCCAATGACGGGTGCGGTTGCTGCAATTGCCGATCCACCGCAAATAGAAGAACCAACGCCAACCAAAATAGAAATGTTGTCTGGTATATCCATTACTTTGTTTAAACCATAAGCAATCAACAACGAAGCACTGACGGTGCACAAAATAATTGGCAGCGATTGAAGACCGGTAGCGAGGACGACAGAAAGATTCATTCCAAATCCCAAAAGAACCACTGCGTACTGAAGGATTTTCTTGGAGGTAAACGTTATTCCAGGAATCAGTTTATCGGTACGTTTAATCAAGGTGGCTAACATCATTCCAATGAGTATTGAAAATACGGGGCCCCCAACCACTGGAACAAGCTGCCCTAACATCCATGCGGCCACAGCAATGATTGCACAAAGCGTAAGACCCATCCAGGTTGTTTTTATCCAGTTCATATTACACACTCCCTTTGCTAGTGTTGATTATAACATCAAAATTCTATAACAAAAAGAAATGTATTTTAATTGAACAATAAGATTACATTATGATATTATAGTGTAGGAGGCGATAGCATGCAGGATTTTAGAATGAACACTTTTTTGACTGTGTGTAATTTATTGAATTATACAAAGGCAGCAGAGTTATTGCATATCACACAGCCGGCAGTATCGCAGCACATTCGTTATCTGGAAGAACACTATGATGTGAAATTGTTCTGCTATGAGGGGAAAAAGCTTCACTTGTCGGAAGCCGGCACTATCCTCCGCAATGCGGCCACGACCATGAGGCACGATGAGCTTATACTAAGTGAACAACTAAAAGCAGGGAACCGATTAAGGTTTGTCTTTGGGACAACCTTAACAATTGGTGACTTTCTACTTCCAACAAAGCTGATACGGTTTTTAGGCAATAATCCAGATGCAGGAGTCAGCGTTTTGGTAGACAATACGCAAACACTATTGAGAAAAATTGATACGGGGGAACTGGATTTTGCCATTGTAGAGGGATACTTTCATAAGGCCGAGTACGACTACAAAATATACTCAAGAGAACGCTATATTGCGATCTGTAGTCCATCTTTTGTTTTTAAACATAGGCCCGATACCGTAAGTGACCTTTTCGCCGAACCATTAATCCTCAGAGAAAAGGGCTCCGGCACGCGAGAGATTTTTGAACGATACTTGCATGAACGAAATCATTCCCCTTCGGATTTCCAGCATATCATAGAAATTGGCAGTATCAGTGCCATAAAGCAGTTGGTTGCGTCAGACTGTGGAATTAGTTTTCTCTATGAAGCTGCGGTGAAACAGGAACTTGACCGGGGCACCTTGTGTCAGATCCCACTGTTAGATTTTGATGTGTATAACGATTTCACGTTTGTATGGAGAAAGAATAGTATTTACCATAAGCGATATCTCGAAATATTTCACGAATTGTTATAGAATGCACCAGCATCCACACTTAGCGTGCACGAATCTGACAGCGAATGTTCTGGGAGGTAATTTGTGAAGCGTAATTAGCATTATAACTACATTGCTATTAGAAGCACCCGAATGCATTTTTTTAGAAACCGGAGTTAGCAGCTCAACAGGGCCTGAGGGCCTGAAATTTGCTTGGCGCGGAGTTTCCTCGAAACGAAATCGCATTGATCCCAAACTTTCTGAACCTATCTAACAACTTTTCCATCCTGACCCGGTCCTTCTCCGTCTTTGCCAAAGCTTTATCAGTTGACTTCTGGGATCCACACGTATTCGGTGGGTATGGTTCTTACCTATACTCACCAATGAATTTACGATACAGCTCCGCTGTATCCGTATGTAAGCTCACCGCATTGATCACCCGGTAAGATAGCTCAAAGGTACGCACTTCGTCTGTAGCGGAAATGCTCCAGTCAATGAGGATGTTGTCGCCTTCAGTTTTGGTCAGGTATGTCCCGGGTGGGCCATAGTCTGTTCCCGATTGATATTCATAGGCTTTCCCGTTTTCGCTCACACTGATTTCTTTGATGATACTTTGACCCTGCGGGATTTTTACATAAAAGCCGTTCCACGCTCCGGAAAAATCCACTGTGATGCGCTCTACGACCCGCATGGAGGCATCAGGGAGAAGCTGTGCTTCCACCACAACCTCTTCCATGCTTAAGGAACGATCAGCCAAGGCACTGACTGGAAGAATGAGCAATAATAACACTAGGGCTAGTGCAGACTTTACGCCCCGGTTCCATTTACTCGGATACATCGTTTTCTTCATAAAGGTAACCTCAAAAGCTGACTTTGACAGCGCTGCGTGCTTCCGGCTCTTCCTGCAAGTTAAAGTAGTCCACCATCTGGAAGCCTAGAAGGCCCGCAACTAGGTTGTTTGGGAACAGTTCTATCTTGGTGTTAAGCTTCTGAACGGTGTCATTATAAAACTGTCGGGCGAAGCTGATCCTGCGCTCTGCTTCGCTCAGTTCTTCCTGTAATTGCAGAAAATTGCTGTTTGCCTTTAAGTCTGGATACGCTTCTGCTACGGCAAACAAAGACTTGATTGCGCTGCCCAGCATGGTTTCTGCCTGAGACTGCTCCTTAACATTCCCAGCTGCCACCGCAAGATTACGGGCCTTGGTGACCGATTCAAAGGTTTCACTCTCATGCTTTGCATAGCCTTTTACTGCATTAACCAAATTGGGAATTAAATCGTAGCGCCTCTTTAGCTGTACATCCACCTGAGACCAGGAATTCTGCACCCTTTGCCGTAACTGTACGAGGCCGTTGTATACCGCAATCAGAAAAATGACCACGAACAGTAGCGCAGCTCCAATGGCAATGATAACTCCTTGCATACCGCTCTCCTCCTTTTATCTAACAATCTTCACCCATTTACTCTTATAAAAACATGGAAAAGCCTTCGAGAGTTCTAGCCTTCCAATTGATGGCGATCCCCTCCTTCTCCATGGCTTCTACGATTCTGTCAAAGTTTCGAATGATCACGCTGCCGTTTTGATTGGTAAACCAAATATAAAGGGGCCTACCATCGACAGTTTGTATCTCCAACCCACCGTATGCCGCAGATGCCGTCAGCATTGCACTGCCAGCAGGCTGGGTGGAAGCTCCCCCACCCATCATGGATAAAAAGGCCATGGCCAGTGACAGCTTGCGAAACCACCCAGGATTTCTTAAAGAAATCAAATTCACCTGCTCCACGTCACGAAAGCCGATCTCTCGCAGGCCTTTAAAAGTGATTAACCTCAGAGATTCTTCTGTAAGCCCAATCCGGTAGGAGGCATAGTAGGCATTGTAGTAGAGTAGCACAATGCACAGGAGCGCTAACATCCACATCAGTGCACTGATCACCCACATGCCGGTCAGTGCCTGTACTGTTCCCCCATTGATCAAAAATGGGAGGCCATAAAAAGGCAGCAGCAGGATCCCTGCAGCAAGGTCGGAAGCAAACATGCTACCGGTAGAATAGGAGATATCCTCCGCATCCTTTTTCCGTCTTGGCAAGCCTAGATACAGAAGAAAACCCATTGCTATGACGGCAATTCCCACATTGCGGTAAGGATGCAAGAGCCAATCGGGCGCTACGCGATAAGGGGCGGACATTGCCGTTATGCTGCTGTTGTAGTCATGATAGCGCAGGTGTAAGTACTGCATACTCCCTTGGGTGTGTATGCTAACAAAAGTTCTTATAGCCTTACACGCTATCTAGATTCACTATATTATTTCCCGAGGCTTTTCGCATACGGTTCATAACAGCCCTGCCTATTCCGGTTTCTGGAACAGCTTGGGCTAGAATGATATCCACCTTTGCATCATCACATATTCTAAGGCAATTAAATAACTGGTTTGCCGCTTCATGCGGGGTGTCTTCAGCTCCTAAGGAAAGAAACAGAATCCTTTGAGCCTCGAACCATTCCTTATGTTCCAAATGGCCTATTACAGCCACACGCTTTCTTTCTGCTATTGCTTGTATCGCTTTTAGCTGAATGGTTTTGATTACCTTATCCGTCATACCTGTGTATACCTGCATCAGCGCTTCTGGAGCATAATGCTTGTATTTCATGCCAGGAGCCCTCGGTATCATCCCTTGTTTCACATTTTCCAGTGATGGGTCCAACACCACATTGGGCAAAACTTCTGCCAACTGCTCTACAGTAATTCCTCCCGGACGCAAAATAACAGGAGGTGAAGTAGTCATATCCAAAACAGTAGACTCCACCCCAACTAGGGCATCTCCGCCACAAAGCATGCAATCCACTCGCCCCGACATATCGGCCAATGCATGCTCAGCTCGTGTTGGGCTGGGTTTTCCTGATAGATTCGCACTAGGTGCCGCCACCGGCACACCTGCCTGCGTAATCAATGCGCGGGCAACTGGATGGCTAGGAATACGAACGGCTACAGTATCTAGGTTGCCAGTTACAACATTCGGAACAATACTCCGTTTCGGCAAGATCATCGTCAACGGGCCCGGAAGAAATACTCTGGACAGCTCTTCTGCTTGATCCGAAACATTCGAAACTAATTCATAAATCTGTGACCAATCCGCAATGTGGACTATCAATGGATTGTCCGACGGACGACCTTTGGCATGATATATTCGACGGACAGCCGCTTCAGAGAGAGCATTGGCTCCCAGTCCGTATACTGTCTCTGTTGGGAAAACCACGGTACCTCCTTCCATCAGGATTTGCGCAGCGTCCCGAATCAGTGGATCGTTTTCATCCTCAATATTTATGACAACTGTTTTCAAAAAAATGACCTCACAATTTACAATTCGTTCTACCTCATGCAGTTTTTGCCTGCCTGAAATAGTGTCAATGTGATAAGAACGCCAACGACACAAAGTGCAATAACGTAAACGAACAGATAATTATAGTTGTTTAGGATATCGATAATCGCACCAGATGATATGACCCCCAATATGGCCCCAATTCCATATCCCGTAAAAACTACCCCGTAGTTTTTACTATAATGCTTGGTCCCGAACATTGCCAGGGTTGTCGCTGGCGCAATGGCTAACCACCCCCCTAAATTAAACCAGAAGATCGAAAAAGCAATCACATATATCAGGACAATGCTCTTGTCAAAAAATAGCAGTGACCCTGCTGCAGACATGATAAGTCCGTATGAAATCAGCATAGCCTTTTTTGCGGATATCGTATCTGTAAGCCAGCCGAAGATAGGGCGCCCTATACCATTAAATATTGCAAAGAGTGACATATAGAGCGGTACCTTTTCAATGGGAATGTTAAACAATCCACTAGCAACACTGCCGGTCAAACCAATTAACATGAGGCCGATCATTGTCCCAATAGCAAAATTTAGGTATAGTCCCCAAAACGCCTTGCTTTTAACCATATTCGAGGCACCAAGAGCTTTAACGATGTGACCTTCTTGGACAACGGCCCCAACACCCACCGTTTTTAGCGGCGGGTACTTTAATGTAAATGAAAGCAAAGAAAGCATGATACCAAAGCACAAACCCAGAATGAGGAACGTGTTCATAACTCCGGCCTCTGCTACTATATACTTTGCCAAAGGCGCCGTTAGGAGCGGCGAAAGGCCAAAACCCACCAATACAATTCCAACGGCCAACCCCTTTTTTCTGGAAACCACTTTGCTACTACCGTCATAGGAACCCCATAGACGATACCCACGCCAGAGCCGCTGATTACACCATATGTAACAGTAAATACTATAATATTTTGAGAAAAAGAGGCCAAGATCCAGCCGAGTGCCACAATCCAACCGCCCACTAAAATAACGTTTCTAGGGGAATGCCGATCAAGCCTTTTCCCAGAAAAAAACATGAACAGTGCGTAAAAAGCAAGCGAGGTCATGTATGGCAGCCCACTCAATGTAGATCCAATATTAAACTCCGTTTCGATTGAGAGTCGAAAAACACTATAGGAATATACAGTTCCAAGGCACAGCATAATTAATATGCCAGATATCACATAGCTCCATCGATTTAAAAAATTCATTTTTATTTCTGGGGGATAGCTACGCTGATTAACCATGTTCGGACACCTCCTTTTTCACTTTATCCTCTAAATCGTAGACAAGCTCATCTTTAATTCTATCCGTGCGTGTCTGCAATTTCATATTAATTGAGTTATATTTTATGCCTAAAATTCTAGCTGCAAGAAGACTGGCATTTTTTGCATTATTAATTCCAACTGTTGCTACCGGTACCCCAGCGGGCATTTGGACGATAGACAACAGTGAATCTAATCCATCCAAAGTCTTAAGCATAACGGGAACACCAATGACAGGTAGACTTGTTAAGGAAGCTACCATTCCGGGCAGGTGGGCAGCACCACCCGCACCAGCAATAATGACTTCAATGTTCCTGTTCTGGGCTGACTTTGCATACTCAAACATTCTTTCAGGGGTTCGGTGAGCTGAGACCACCTTGATTTCATAATCTATACCCAGCTCATCCAAAGTCGCCGCTGCAAATTTCATCACGGGTAAATCCGATTCACTTCCCATGATAATACCCACCAAAGGATTGCTTTGATCATACTGTTCAAACGATTTCATCACGACTGACACCTTATTCATTTACTTTTTTTGTAGGAAAGCTAGAGCTTTCTTCTAATCGAAGACTTCCCAACGCCACTTGTACTTTTCTTTGAGCGCTCTCCAGGGTATTATCTATAGCTGTAATATGCCCAATCTTTTTTAAATGCTTTGTATCCGCTTTTCCGTACAAATGTAAATGACAATCCGTTTGCTTTAACACGGCCTCTACACCAAGCACACAATAATTACCATCCAAATTCTTTTCCCCCAGGATGTTCTGCATCACGCAAGGCGCGCGCAACTTTGATGACCCAAGTGGCATCCCACATATTATTCTGACTAGTTGTTCAAACTGAGAACATATGCAGCCTTCAATGGAATAATGACCGGAGTTGTGGGGACGGGGAGCTATTTCATTGACTAAAATATTGGATTGGTCATCTAAAAAGTACTCAATACAGAAGAGACCATAATCATCAAAAGCATCAACAATCTTGTGACTGGTTTCAATAATGTGTTCCTGAACGTTTTCCGGGATAGATGCAGGAACGAGTGACTGTATCAGGATACTGTCTTTATGAATATTTTCCGAAACCGGATAAAACTCATATCCATCTTGATTCCGAGCAACAAGAATAGAGAGTTCCTTTTTAAAGTTGATATACTCTTCCATCATTAGTGGAGAACCTGCAAACTGTTGAAATGCAGCTTTAAGTTCTTGGGTATTATTAACAACTACGTTACCCTTACCGTCATATCCGTTTTGACAAGTTTTAAGAACTGCTTTTCCTCCCAATCCCTTCAAGAATTCTATTGATTTTCCCAGATCGTCTAAATAGTAGAAGTTAGGTGTATTGATGCCAATTTCTCGCAACAATTTTTTTTGATCGTATTTGTTTTGAATTATCCGAAGTGTTTTCGCAGAAGGATAAATCTTGTGGCCTTCCCTTTCCAATAGGGCTAAAAGGTCAGCGTTAATGTGCTCAAATTCATATGTTATTACATCAGAAAGCTGAGCGAGCTCTCTCAATGCCTCTAGATCATTGTAATCCGCAATTATTTGTTTATCTGTAATTTGGCCAGCAGGAGAATTCAACGTTGGATCTAAAATCACAAGATTATAGCCCATCTGCTTAGCTTTGAATGCTATCATTCTGCCAAGCTGTCCGCCGCCAATTATACCTATCGTGGAAGCCGGATATAATGTTGCGATCTTTGCTCTTCCCATAAGCTAATTTCTCCTCTACTGTCCGCGCAATTATGTAAACAACTTTATTACAATATAATTGGAAACCAGGGGCTCCGAGTTGATGGAATCACCATCAACTCGGAGGTTTTCATTAAACCCGTCCCCAACCAACAAGCAACAATCACATAAGTTTCATTGCAAATTTGCTGCTCGGTTTGCTACTTTTTTAAGAGATAGTTAGGGCACTTTGGGGACAATTGGTTTCGCAGATACCACATCCCTTACAGCGATTTTCATCTACATGAATTTTTTTCTCTGTTGAATATCGTAATACATTTGGTTCCGGACACACTAAGATGCAAAGTTTACATCCATTACATATTTCTTCATTAACTTTTATTTTTACATACATATGGCCACTAACCTCCCAGCTTTTGCTCTCTAACGCCGCAAATCGCTTTCTCTACAACCTCTAAGTTCTTTTCAATCAGTTTTGCAACCTTATCATACTTTCCTTTGAGTGCGTCATCGAGAACTGCCGTTGTTCCTGATGCAACAAATTTCCCGCCATCGAAGCGCTCAATCAAAGCCTCTTTTAGTGAATTAATGGATACCAGATTTGCTACCCCCAATAAAGCGCCAAGCATTGCCATATTTGTTGACAAGTCTGTTCCCCCAATTTCAACGGCCAATTGAGTCGCTGGTATATAAAACACCTTGGCTTCTAGCTCAGCAAGCCTAGAAAGATCATCCTCACGCAACGGCAGTATTTCGTCTGAGTTAATAATAATAATTCCGTGTTTCTGTAGTCCTTCATAAAATGGCATTGTATAGCACTTGCCCATAGTAATCACATGCGGGTGGAAAATCATGATAATGTCAGGGGTTAGCACCTCACCCCTCTCATGAATTTTATTTTTAGCAATACGCACATAGCTTTCTGCGGGCGCCAGTCTCTTTTCGGCCCCAAAAAAAGGGTTAACAATACTATTCCATGCTTCCTTGGTTGCTGCCGTTCCTAAAATATGAGCGGCAGTAACCACTCCTTGCCCACCTAAGCCAGACATTCTGACACTAAGTTTTGTTTTCATCTTTTCCCCTCCTCAAGACACGTAAATAGTTCCTGCGCCTCGACAGAGATATACTCTTTATTTACATAGGTGCCTTCTCTTTGTCTATTATTTATGTTTGCTATTGTTTCATTTGGCTTGAACTTATAGTTTGTGGGGCAGGGAGCAAAAACTTGTATATAGGTCGGCCCCAATTCTCTAGCTGCCATAACACCTCTGTATACAGCTTTCTCTAATAGTTTAGGCTTTGCTGGTGTCACTGTGGCTACATAGGTGCATCCTGCTCCTCTGGCTAACTCAGGAAGAGATACTTTTGGAAAAGTCTTCCCTTTAGGTGCCATATTTAGCACTGAACCTTCAAGAGACATACCGCTTTCCTGACCACCTGTATTGGCATAAGTCTCGTTATCAAGCATAATTGTTGTGATGTTTTCCTGTCTAAACCAAGACTGCATCACCATGTCGAGGCCAATGTCAGCAGTTGCACCATCTCCTGCTATTACCACTACATCTTTCACTTTGTCTGGAAATCTTAACTTTAGAGCCCTCTTCAATCCAGATGCAACCGCATTTTGATTCCCAAATAGTGAATGAATGTTATGCAGTGCCACCTGTGGAAACGCAAGCTCGCTACAGCCAGTGGACCCGACAATAATAGTATCCTCTGGATTTGGGAGGGACGCCAATATCAGACGCAAGGAGAGTGCTAAACCACAACCTGCACATAGCGGATGTTCTTCTAGTATTTCTTTAAACGCCCCCAGATTTGATATCCCAAGACTCTTGGAAAAAGGTCCGTTCTCAATGAGTTCCCGATATTCAGATGGCATTATTTCTTCAAAAGCTGCAGATATGTTAAAGATACTCTTATTCATTAGATAGAACACCTCCTTATCTCATTGATAATAAGCTCCTTCGGCATCGTCATCCCTCCGAACACCCTTGGGCCAGCAACTATTTTTGTGGGATCTTCTACTACTGATTTAATTTCCCTTGCCAGCCATCCTGAACGGTTAAATTCTGGAACAATAATCGCCTTTGTATTGCGAGCAAGTGCTTTGATTTCTTTTTCAGGAAATGGTCTGATGCTTTTAATTTTCACTAAACCTACACTCATACCCTCACTTCTTGCAATCTCCATTGCTTCTCTGCCTTGTGAAACGGCCGTACCGGAACCAATGATTAGAATGTCCGAGTCTGGATATTCCGATTCAATCAAACCGCCAAGATAGTGATCTATGTATTTGCGCGCACGTTCCGCTGCCGCCTGAACCTCTTGCTGCCAAGAAGCATGAACCGCATAACTAATAAAGTTGCTTTTCATCACAAATGGATCCCGCATATGCCTGAAGGGGACATTTTCCATATCCATAACCGGAACAGGTGCATCATAAGGATTATAAGGAGGTAGTTTAATCTCCGAAGAAGCAATCTCTACCTTGTCCCTGGTGTGAGTCACAAAGAAACCGTCCGCAAACACCCCAACAGGGATGTGTACATCGGTTTTTTCCGCAATGATAAACGCGCGGAGAATCATGTCATATAGGTCCTGCGCGGTTTCAGCGTGTAACATAATTATGCCTGTATCTAGCATAAAAGCCATTTCAATGGTATCTGGCTGGATGGTCAAAGGAGAATTGACACCTCTAGTCATAAAGGCACATACAATCGGTAGCCTTGCGCCTGCCCAACTGGGAAATATCTCAAACGCCCTTAGTGTTCCAGGACCTCCTGTAGCCGTGAACACCCTCACTCCAGCCATAGACGCTCCTGCAACAGAGGACATGACAGCAAATTCATTCTCACCTCTGAAGTACTCCTTAATATACCCCTCTGCAAAAAGATCACCCACTAGGTGCATACTTTCGGATTGTGGGGTAATGGGGTAAGAAATGGCCATATCAACATTGGCTCGTCTAATGGCTTCTCTAACCGCCTCACTGCCGGTGATAAATTGAGCTTCTTTGTTTTCGCAGCTAAAAAGCTCCTGCGGATCTACAACTCTCTGATCAATCATTGTTCCTACCCGTCCTTTCTTTGATAATTTCGGTTAACCTCTTTATCTCTGTCAAGCCAACATCCCTCAAGGATATCATAGCATCCTCATGACCTGTTTCACCGCATAATGCAATGGTATAGCAGTTACTTCCGCCTCTTATGATCTTTAGTGCCACATTGGCAAAATGGCAATGTACACCTACAAAAACGCAAGCATCAATTTTATTATGCCAAATAGTCAAATTAGGATGATTGGGGTTAATTTCTATTTCAGGGTTAATCATTGGATACTTTGGGCGATAGTCAGGCATCGGGATAATCTTTGCTCCAACTATGTCGGCCATTTCTTTGATAGCCATTGCCTTTTCCTCAACACCTTCTTTCCAAGCCCATAGAACGAGTGGCCCTGGGATAAAACCAGGGTTGTTAGCAGACAGCAATTTATCCGCAATTTTCTGCATTGCGTCTTCCGTAAGCACGCTGCGCCCTTCCACTAAAGCATATCCCTTTTCTGGAGGCATCACCCCCATTGAGGCTGCTGCCGGTGGTAAATAGCCTTCTGGTCCAGTACAAACTTGATAGGTAAGGTACAATAAATTGCGCAAATTGAAAAAAGCCTGAAAAAGAGACACGGTATGCAGATCTCTGATAGAATGAAGTTACCACACCACCATTCTGAAAGGAGACTACAAACCATGTCCGAGAAAATTGTACAGTTAAACGAGGAAGTAATCAAGGGGCAAATCAAGGAACTAGTGCGTGGGAGCGTGGAAGAAACGCTCAACGGCCTGCTGGAGGCCGAAGCAGAGAAGCTGACGCAGGCTGCCAAATACGAGCGCAGCGAAGAACGTCAAGGCTACCGCAGCGGTCATTACAGCCGAAATCTCACTACTACCTCTGGCGACGTCACCCTCAACGTACCCCGCCTCAAAGGAATTTCTTTTGAAACCGCCATCATTGAGCGCTACCGTCGTAGAGAAAGCAGTGTGGAGGAGGCCCTTATCGAGATGTACCTTGCCGGTGTCTCTGTGCGCCGTGTAGAAGACATCACCGAAGCGCTCTGGGGCAGCAAGGTCTCACCCTCTACCATCAGCGAGCTGAACAAGAAAGCCTACGTTCACATTGAAGATTGGCGTAACCGCCCCCTACAGGGCGGGCGGTATCCGTACGTCTATGTGGATGGCATCTACCTGCGCCGCAACTGGGGCGGAGAGTACGAAAATGTGGCTATTCTGGTAGCTATCGCCGTGAATGAGGACGGTTACCGTGAGGTTTTAGGCGCAGCGGAGGGCATGAAAGAAGACAAAGCCAGCTGGGTTAGTTTCTTTCAGTGGCTCAAAGGTCGGGGTCTGGACGGCGTCAAGCTCATCGTCGGCGACAAGTGCATGGGTATGCTGGAGGCCGTTGGAGAAGTGTTTCCGGAGGCCAAATACCAACGCTGCGTGGTTCACTTCTACCGAAACGTCTTCTCTGTTGTCCCTAAATCCAAGGTGAAATTGGTCGCTAAAATGCTCAAGGCAATCCATGCTCAGGAGAGCAAGAAAGCAGCCAGGGAGAAGGCCAAGGCCGTGGTGACAGAACTTCGTGCCATGAAGCTGAAGGAGGCGGCCAAGAAGATTGAGGATAGCGTGGAAGAAACCCTGACCTATGCGGACTTCCCCTCGGAGCATTGGACTCGCATCCGCACCAACAATGTCATTGAGCGCCTGAACAGAGAAATCCGTAGGCGCACCCGCGTGGTTGGCTGCTTTCCGGACGGTAACTCGGCGCTGATGCTGGTCTGCGCACGACTTCGCCATGTGGCCGGAACCCAGTGGGGCAACAAGAAATACATGAACATGAAGCATCTGGAGATCGTTCTGGACGAGGGCTCCATTGCGGGCTAACTTTATTCTCTCAGAGACTGCAAACCAATTTGCGCATAATTCTTGACACTACCACTTGATATTCTCTTAATGACATTGTTCTCTTCCTTCCCGTTTATTGCTTTAATAGATTAAAAAAGTCCGACATCAAGCGCATAACTGCACTTGATGTCGGACACACATTAAACTGATCGCAAAACCCTTAAAATGTCTTTCCAACTATATTGTTTAATTAATCTCTTTATCCATTACAAAAACAAAAACGCGTTCACCTGTTCTGGTACTAATATCGGTGTGCAGGCTTACCATTTTAGCATTTATAATGTTGCTGATTATCTTCTCCAACTGTGGACGACCTTGCTCAACTAAACGCCTACGCATCTCTTTAATCAAGCCCATTCCACTTTCCTGCCTAGACAAATGCTGTTCTGCAAGTGATAGAACCCCCTGAAGTGTAACAATAATCATGTTTCGGATGATGTCTGTTCTGGCCTCAGTTGGGCCTCTCCCCATATAATTTTTCTCCCACAGAATCATGGCTTTTGTGATCTCGTCCTCCATTTGGCCTTTGGAATTAACCATAAACTCACTCCTGGCAACAATAACGACGCAATCTGTTTTGTACTAAAAAAGATGCTGAAACCAAAAAACGATTGTATTTGACATTATGTCCCAATATGCAGTAAATTTTTTCAGATAGATATAACTTATATTCAAATTATATTCGATCAATAAACACTCGTCAACCGAGAATACTTACCAATAATCATTAAAGAAATTATCAGCTGATTAGGCTTTAATACAATGAACACATTATTTCCATGTGCTTTGTGTGGGCGTAGAACTTTTTATATTCTTTTGGTAAAAAACCGTTTTTGTAGTTCCACAATAGGAATTATCGCAAGAGACGCAAAAATGGTAACTAACCATTCTTCCCAATAGAGTTGCTCTACTTTAAATATATCATTTAAACCGGGGATAATTATTACACTTACTTGAAGTAAAGCCGATATTCCAACCGCAAACAAAAGATGTGGGTTGGTGAAAATCCCGATCTTGATGCTTGACTTTCTCTCAGATCGCAAGGTAAATATATGGGCAAGTTGTACCAATCCAAGTGTCGCAAAAGCCGTTGTGACCGCAACAGACTCGTTATGAATGTTTAAGGCAACATAATAGGCGATTAATACCAGAAAACCTTTCACAATACCTTGAAATACTATATTGACCCCAAGCCCTTCTGCAAAGAAACTTTGATCGGATTTTCTTGGTTTTTTTAGCATTATGTTTTCTTCTGGTTTTTCCATTCCTAAGGCAAGCGCAGGCAGTGTGTCGATAATGAGGTTAACCCACAAGAGATGGATTGGGAATAACATTACCCAGTTTAGCATGGTAGCGATAAACAAGGCAAATACTTCACCCAGATGAGTGGATAATAGGAAATGAGTGGCCTTTCTAATGCTGCTGTAAATATTTCTTCCTTCTTCTACAGCTGAAACAATTGTGGCGAAATTATCATCTGCCAACACCATATCTGATACACCCTTGGCAACATCTGTTCCAGTAATGCCCATACCAATGCTTATGTCAGCACACTTCAATGCAGGAGCGTCATTCACACCATCGCCCGTCATGGCAGTAACTTTGCCTTTCTCTCGCCATGCCTTAACAATTCTGACCTTATGTTCTGGTGAAACTCGCGCAAAGACGGAATATCTCTCAATATTATTCAAGAGATCTGCATCACTCATACCTTCAAGGAGTCTGCCCTCAATAGCTTCTTCCCCGTTCTCTAATATCCCAAGCTCTAAAGCTATGGCAGAAGCGGTATCCTTATGGTCCCCAGTAATCATAACAGGCTTGATTCCTGCCTCTCGGCATTTTTGAACCGCAAATCTTACTTCAGGTCTAGGTGGGTCTATCATACCAACAAACCCTACAAAGATAAGATTTTCCTCAAGCTGCCCAACTTGAGTAGCTTCGGGTATGTCCTCTAGTTCTTTATACCCAAAAGCAATTACCCTTAGTGCGCTTTGGGTCAACTCAGCATTTGCCTTTATTATCATTTCGTGGTCGTCTCTTGTCAATGTTCTTATCATGCCTTGATCCAGTATTTGAGTGCACCTATTTAACAGGATATCTAATGCACCTTTTGTATAAGAAAAGTATCTTTCTTCAAATTGATTAACTGTTGTCATAAGCTTACGCTCAGAATCAAAAGGCACTTCAAAGACTCTAGGCATTAGGCTTTCAATAGTTTTCTTATTGTAGTTGAGTGTGTGTGCTAGTTTTACAAGTGCGGTTTCTGTCGGGTCACCAGTGAGTTCCTCTGCATTGCTAGAAGTTATCGACACCCTAGTATCATTACACAAAAGCATTCCTTCTAAAAGTCTTTTGGCTGCTACTTGACTATCCTCAAATGCTTTTGATGCAAGCACCGTGTGCTCGAGATACAATTTTATTACTGTCATTTCATTTTTTGTCAATGTCCCAGTCTTGTCTGAGCAGATTACTTCTGCACAACCAAGGGTTTCAACCGCCGGAAGCTTTCGAATGATGGCATTCCTAGTAGCCATTTTCTGTACGCCCAAAGCTAACAAAATGGTAACAATAGCCGGAAGTCCCTCTGGTATCGCTGCAACAGCAAGACTTACTGCGGTCAGAAACATTTCAAAAAAACTTCTTCCCCACAGCAAACCGGTTACAAATATTACCGATGAAGCAATTACAATGATAAATGAAATATATTTGCTCATTTGTGATAGCTTATTCTGGAGAGGTGTTTCTTGCGGCCCAGAATTCCCCGAAATATATTCCGCTATCTTCCCCATTTCTGTATTTCTGCCAACAGCAGTTACTATGCCAGCACCACGTCCATAGGTCACACTCGTCCCCAGAAACGCCATATTATTCCTGTCACCAATCACAGTGTCCTCTTGTTCCAATGGTAAAACTCTCTTTTCTACTGGAACGGATTCTCCTGTAAGCGTTGCTTCCTCTATCTTCAAATTTACTGCATCAATAAGGCGCAAATCTGCAGGAACCTGGTCACCTGCGTCCAGCAGTACTATATCTCCGATGGTCAAGTCTTCAGCCTTGATCATACGAGAATTTCCATCCCTTAATACCTCAGCTTCAGGTAATGAGCTTTTTTGTAGTGATTCAAGTGCTTTTTCCGCTTTTCCTTCCTGAACAATCCCAAGAATGGAATTCATAATAACAACAAGCACAATAATGATTGTGCTTTTCAAGTCGCCAACAAAAATTGAAATAAGTGCAGCCACGGTGAGAATGAGAACCATAATATTTTTCAATTGATCCCATAATTTTTCCATCAATGTGCGTTTTTTACTTTTTTCGATTATATTTCTACCATATAGCTGAATTCTTTTTTTCACTTCTTCTTCAGTTAAACCAGACCTATTTGTATCTAGGTATTCAAAAGATTTCTCGACATCCAAAGTGTAAAAATTGAGTTTGCTTACATCCTCATTACTTATCATAACTTCTTTCTCCTAGTCATTAGTCTATGCTGATGCTTAATGTTAAAACTTCTTCCCTGATCAAAAAACATGTGTGAAATTACTTACAACACTGGGGATGCTTGTTCAAAATAGAGAAGGTGCAGCGAACTATGCCCGCCACCACTTGATCGTGAACAAATACGCCTTCTTTAACAAAATTAACTTGGTTGCCTATTGGTAATTGTCGCAAAAGATCAAGTGTCACTAGTCATTCCTGTTCTCGTGCCTAAACCAAGACCGGTTTGCGATGATTGCCGGCCGTTCCAAGGATTACTCTTCATCTATGATACTATTGATCCCAAGGCGTAAACTTTTCCGGTCAATTGCTCCCTGTACACTGGCAACAATAAAACCTTCTTTGTCAATAAAAAATGTTGTTGGAATAGAGGAAATTCCATATTTTGAACCTGCTTCGCCGGTGGTGTCAAAGTAGATGGGAAAGAGAAATCCTTCCTCCTCCACATGGTTTTTTCCTTTTTCTATTGTTTCCCGAGAGCCGTCCACAAGGTCAACCATCACAAATGCCACATCATTGCCCAGCTCCTCATAAAACTTATCAAACTCCGGCATCTCTGATTTGCATGGAGGACACCAAGAAGCCCAAAAATTTAGCACAATAGGTTTGCCGAAAAAATCCGACAGCTTTAACTCTTTGGCGTTATAGTCAATAAAACTGAAGTCAGGTGCAGTGTTTAGAGCTTTTTTATTTTCACCTTCTTGCACTTCACTCTGTTGATCTTCCATTTGCAGTTCTGGTGCAACGTGTTCACGCAGTTTATTGTATCCAAAAACGGCACCTGCAATGAACAACACAAACACCAATGCTATAATCAATGTTTTGATTTTTTTCATATGTACCCCTAAAACGTAAGAAATGATAAGAAATATCCCATAGTTCCGTTCATCATCAAAACACCCATTATAACAAGCATTAACCCCGATATAATGTTTATCACCTTGTAATTTCTCTTGATAAAATCAAATGTACTTTTCAAACGGTCGATTAGTACAGCGCTTGCCAATAATGGAAAACCAAGCCCAAGCGAAAATGCAAACAGCATCACCATCCCTTTCAAAGCCGAACCAGTCCCCGATGCTATCATCAGAGCAGAGCCTAAAAAGGCGCCTACACAAGGGGTCCAGCTAATTGAGAACACAATCCCGAATACAAGTGATGTGAAAAAACGGAGATTTATTGTGTTCACATTGTTTTTTATAGCTTGGTTTAAAAATCCTATTCTCAATAATCCGAGATAGTTAAAACCAAATATCAAAACAAACCCACCGGTAATGATGTTAAACGTCTTTTGATATTCACTCAAAAGTTTACCAACAATACCGGAAAAGGCACCGAGAGCAACAAATACGACGGTAAATCCAAGCATAAATCCAAAAGCGTTAATTAAAGTCTTGCGCCCCCCCATTGCTTTACCACCTGCAAAATATGATATATACAACGGTAATAGCGGTAGTAGACAGGGCGATATAAAGGTAATGATACCCTCCAAGAACAGAAGTATATATTGCACATCATACCCCCACTTATGGCACTTGATATCCGTCCAACTCAAAAATATTTTTTAGCTTCTCATTAATTACCTAGGTTTCATCGAAGTTTACTTTAGGTTAAACCCCTTTTAGTATTTGTCATTCTGCTTTTTACACCAATCGTAGTATTAAGCGCATTGTCTATATACTTTTTATTTTAGCACAGGGCATTGACAGGCTATCATATATATTTAAAATCGTTTATTCTACACAAAATCAAACCGCTTTAATTAGTTCAAAAGTAGTATGATAAAACTTGCTGACTCTGTTTAGGTAGCTGTTTATGGTGGGTCCCAATGCTACAATTTCACTTCAGCTCCTAATTGCCTATGCGAATGTCTTTTTTCTTCTCAGATATTTCTGGCTCTTTGATAATATTACAATATAAATCATTAAGCTCCTTTATTTCTTCCTGGTTCATTGTTTTCAGCAGCAAAAGATGAATTGTTACCCCAATTCCTACAGCAACCAGGAATAATCTGATATGCAGAGAAGATAAAAGCATCCCGGAAATAATCAACGTTGACCAGAGAAAGATTATTGAACTGACCTTTGTTTTCCTTGGAATGGCCTTATATGTCAGATAACTATAAATGTATGCTCCCAATACTTTTTGATTTATCAACCAAGCATACATGCTTTTAGAGCTTTTTAAGTAACAAAAGGAGGCAACAAGAAGAAAGGGGGTGGTTGGAAGAACAGGTATTATCACGCCTGTAATTCCCAGCAATAAAGATAAGGATCCGCCCATGAGATACACATACTTCTTTATCGGGTTCAATTTAACCTTTCCCACCTTTCTTTCAATGGGTTATCGCCCGTGAATCGCTTATTTGCTTACGTTAGGAATACTCGCCCCTGTTTTGAACGCCATCTATCTTTTGAAAGAACCAAGTATACTATCACAGGAAGATAACTCCTAGTAAGCTCCAACAAGATGGGACAGCTAATTTTTCCCATTATGATAATACTATCATTACAATCCAATTGTCTAGATTTCAGGAAACGCATAATCCGAAAATGATTTCCTGTCTTATCAAGAATCTTTGGATAACCCTAGAGGGCCTTCTTATGCTGCCCTCTAGGGTGTTTTTTGTACTAGGCCATCAGGGCAAATCAAATCGATCTGCGTTCATCACCTTATTCCATGCTGTAATAAAGTCGTGAATAAACTTGTCCTGCGCATCATCGCTGGCATATACTTCTGAGATGGCTCTAAGCTCTGAATTTGAACCAAAGACAAGATCCACTCTGGTTGCAGTCCATTTGAGTTCTCCTGTTATTCTGTCACGGCCTTCAAACACTTCTCCATCTGACCCTAGCCAGACTTGCCGGACACGGAGAAAGACTGATAAAATAAGAGAAAAGTCAGGAAGGCAGGGTTAGGCAATGAAGGGGAAACGATATGATGCCGCATTTAAGCACGAGGCAATCAAGAAGATACGGGAAGATGGGGAAAGCGCAAGCGAAGTGTCAAGGGGACTGGGGCTACATATAAAGACAATATTTCGATGGCTGGACGAGGAACGACAAGGTGGAGAACATGCATTTCCAGGGAAGGGAAAACTTAAACCGGATGATGAGGAAATGCGCCGCTTGAAGAAGGAAAATGCGGATCTTCGAGAGGAGAATGAAATTCTAAAAAAAGCGGCGGTCATCTTTGCAAAACACCAAAAATGAAGTACCGTTTCATGTACGAAAACCGCTTAGAATTTAGGGTGAAGAAGATGGCCGCAACATTAAGAGTATCAAGAAGCGGTTATTATGCATGGATAGCACATGGATGTACAAGTCCCACGGAGGCAAGTGATTCGGCATTACTAGAAAAAATCAAACTGGCATTTATCAAGACCCGAGAAACTTATGGCCCCAGGCGACTAGCAAAGCATCTTCTTGCGGAGGGAACGACTGTAGGTCGCGTGCGGGTAGAACGTATCATGCGAGAAAACAATATTATCCCTAAGACGGTAAAGAAATTCAAAGCAACCACAAATTCTAATCACAATTATCCTGTGGCTGAAAACATCTTAAATCGGAACTTCAAGGTAGCTGCACCCTACATTGCTTGGGTCACAGATATTACATATGTTGCAACGGAGGAAGGGTGGTTATATTTAGCTGCAGTCATGGATTTATATAGCGGTAAGATTGTCGGTTGGGCGATGAACGGCACAATGACCGCCGATCTTGTTTGTGATGCCCTAAAACAAGCGGTAAGTCGAACCAGAGCACCTCGGGGTATTGTGTGCCATTCAGATCGTGGTGTTCAATACGCAAGTAAGAAATATCGCTCTTGCTTAAAGAAGTACGGCTTTATCCAAAGCATGAGCCGCAAGGGAAACTGTTGGGACAACGCCTGTATGGAATCGTTCTTCGGCACGTTAAAAACTGAGCTAATCTATCATGAGAAATACAAAACCAGAAACCAAGCCAAGGCTGCTATCTTTGATTATGTTGAATGCTTCTATAACCGAACTAGACTGCAGGAACGCCTTGGTTATCTATCTCCGGAAAACTACGAAATACTGAGCTTGTCAGCGTAACTGCGTGTCCTAAGGAGCTGGCTGGGGTCAATCTTTTGGCCCCTTGCCATTTGCATCTTTTAAGATATCCATAAAAGCTCTGAGCAAAATGTTTTTGTCTTTTGGGGAGAACTCCAAAGTCTCACCACCTATAGCTAACTGGTCTTATTCTGTTCTTCGACAAAACAGATCTATAGTTAACACTAAAATCAATTATTAAACAAAATATCAAATATTGTCTTATCATTATATTTTCACATTAACAGTTTGTACCTAATTTATCAAGACTATTTTACATAGAATGTAAGAATTTTGATGGATACATAGAGACGGTAATGTTTTCGTTGCTGAAGTATATACACTGGGTAGAATACCAACCGTTTACTTCACAATGCAATGTTGCCTTTTTCTTTCAATTTTTTGAAGGGTAAGCTTTATTAAGGAAGTATTACGCTACACAATTTGCTGTAGCATAAATACTAAATTTCAAAGTTTAATATAGAGACAAGCAATTGGTGACCTGTACCCAAAAAAACTGGTCCAGGCAAAGAGTTAGGAATCTGGTAAAATAGAGAAAAGAAAAGACCAGGTGAAGCATATGAAAAAGGGCAGGTACACAGAGGAGCAAATAACGTTTGCATTGCAGCTGGCGGAACATGGGAATCCGGTGAGAGAGGTTAGCTAACCTCTCCCGTTATTAGTTCCATTGTAAAATATATATTATAACAGTGAAGCCGGATTAGAGTTATTTCTGATCCGGCTATTTCTATTTGCGAGGGAGAGTACGTCAATGAAAGTGCTAGTTGTCGAGGCGGGTATGAAACCCAGAGAAACGGAAATCGAGTCAACGTTGGAAGCTATGCAGGTGGTAGTCGGCGGGTGTATCCAAGCCATTTACCCTTTTGAAGAGGCTGTGGCGCTTGTCTGCCACGAAGAGGGGAAGCTACTAAACCTACCCCTCAACCGAGCTCTGTACAGCCCGGATACCGGCGATTGCTATGATGTGGTCGCCGGCCCCTTTTTCCTCTGCTCCGCTCCACCGGATAGCGATCAGTTTGAGAGCCTTTCCGCTAAACAGATTACCCACTACTCAACTCGTTTTGGACACCCGGAAGAGTTTCTAAGGATCAATGGAACCCTGCTTTGTGTTCCCATTGAGGAGGAGACCGATGATTGATGCACTGTATCGCGGAGAAGTGACTCCCTGCAAAGTAGATTACCGCGCAGACCTCAACTACAGCAAAGCTATGGATGCTATCGTTGTTTCAGAAGAAGCTTTGATGAAACAGCTCGATGCATCCAGCGGGGAGAACCTACACCTGTTAACCGATGCCTATGCAAGACTCGGCAGTGCCATGACGGAAAGAGCCTTTCGTGATGGCTTTTGCCTTGCCATGGAATTGATCTTTGATGTACTAAGCTCCCGAGACTAGGTTTTGGCCTTGAAAAAACTTGATCTATATATTATATCCATAGAAGCTCAAGGGTAACACCCTTACACCTTATTTGCGCTAGGAGGAAATTATTATGAGAGAGCCTATCCCCTGTGATCACTGTGGAGAAGTACTGCCCCCTGAAGCCCTCACGGACTGGGAGGGTCAGCAGTTGTGCGAAGGCTGTCTGGAAGAGGAAAGCCTCTTCTGTTCCTGCTGTGATGCACGTATTCACCAGGATGACAATGCTGGAAACTGCAGCACACCCTTGTGTCAGGCCTGCTATGGCCGGGACTATACCACTTGCGCCCGCTGCGGCAGACTGCTATTGCGGGAGGATTCTTATTACCTCTCGGACTGCGATGCAGAGCCCCTCTGCGATGACTGCTATGATGAGGCTTTGCCCAAAGCCGCCATCCACGACTACTATTACAAGCCGGAGCCCATCTTCCACGGAGAAGGTCCACGCTATTTCGGAGTAGAGTTAGAGATCGACGAAGGTGGCGAATATCCCGAAGTGGCCCGTGAACTGCTGGAGCTGGCCAACCGGGAAGGCGAGCTGCTCTACTGCAAGCATGACGGCTCCCTAAGTGAAGGCTTTGAGCTGGTCACCCACCCCATGAGCCTGGACTTCCACATGGAGAAGATGCCCTGGGCCGCACTTCTTCATCAGGCCACATCCCTGGGCTACCGCTCCCACCGCACCAGCACCTGCGGTCTCCATGTTCATGTAAATCGGGACAGCTTTGGAGAAACGTTGGCCCGACAAGAAGCCTGCATTGCCCGGGCACTCTACTTTGTCGAAAAGAATTGGGAGGAGCTTTTGAAATTCAGCCGTCGCAGTGAGCGTCAGCTGGAGCGCTGGGCGGCACGATACGGCTATAAGGATCATCCGCAGGATATTCTGGATGCTGCCAAGAAGGGATACGGCGGCGGCCGCTACAGCTGCGTAAACCTGGGCAATCACGATACCATTGAGTTTCGCATCTTCCGGGGCACCTTAAAACACAATACACTAATCGCCACCTTGCAGCTCTTGAATCGAGTCTGTGAGGTGGCGATTTTTTGTTCTGATGAAGAACTCAAGAACCTATCCTGGACCAGCTTTGTGGCGGGGCTGACTCAGCCAGAGCTGATTCAATACCTAAAAGAGCGCAGGCTCTATGTGAACGAGCCGGTGGAAAGTGAGGAGGATGTATAATGTGCTGTTTGTTTGGACTCATCGATTATAAGCACTGCTTCTCGGGGAAGCAGAAGAGCAGGATCCTGAATACCCTGGCTGTTCATTGCCAGGTGCGGGGCACCGACGCTACGGGGATCGCCTACAACAGGGCAGGGCGGCTCGCCATCTACAAGAGACCGCTCCCGGCCCATCGGATGAAGCTGCGAATTCCCGGTGATGCTTCTGTGGTCATGGGCCACACCCGTATGACTACTCAGGGAAGTGAGAAGCGAAATCAGAACAACCATCCATTTGGGGGACAACTGGAAGACACCACCTTTGCTCTGGCCCATAATGGTGTACTGTACAACGATGAATTCCTGCGGGCTCATCTGGATCTGCCCGAGACCACCATCGAAACGGACAGTTATGTTGCCGTCCAACTGATCGAACAGCAACGTGCCCTCACCTTTGACAGCCTCAAATCCATGGTGGAACAGGTGATGGGCACCTTTGTCTTTACGGTGTTGGACAGGGAGGACAACCTGTACTTCGTGAAAGGGGACAATCCCCTCTGCCTGTACCACTACCCCAAGCTGGGGATCTACATTTATGCCTCCACCGAGGAGATTCTAAAGAAGGCCCTGGGCTGGATGCGGTTCTTCCGGGAAGCGCCGATTTTCATCCCACTCAAAGAGGGGGAGATTCTCCGCATTGATCCCCAGGGAATCCTGTCCAGAGCGGTCTTTAATCCCCAGCCCTCCAGGTATGGCGGCTGGGGTGTGCCGTATCGGTATGAGAGATGGATGCCGGATCACTGGGAGGATTGCTATGATGGCGGGGATGAATACCTAATGGAGCTAAAGACGGTGGCGGCCTCCTACGGCTACACGCCAGAGGATATCGACCACATCTTGGAGATGGGCTTCTCTCTGGATGAGGTTTCTGAGCTCATCTACTGCGGGGAGATTTGAGACGAGGCGGTGTCATTGGGGTATACCCTTTTGCTATTCAAAAAAGTATCCCATTAGGTGATCTCCTACCTTGGCAAAAGCCGCAATGTGAAACCACCTAATGGGACTTACTGTATTTCTACTATTTCATCAAAGATCTGAATCAAAGAATCCTGGATACCACTGGCTGCATGAATGGTAGCTAGCATCATACGGTCGCTGTCCAACGATGCAAAATTCAACTTATATCCTGCCCGAAGTGCCAACTGTCGGAAATAAAGACGCTGCGTGCGGCCATTTCCTTCTCGAAACGGGTGCAGGTAATTGATACTTGCGTAAAGGTCCGCAAGTTCTCTTACAAATACCTCTCGCTTCAATCCACGAAAATAGTGCAGCGCTGCCAGTCTTGAAAAGATGCGCCCAGCAAGATCTTCAATATCAAGAGCGGGACAAAATTGCGTATGCTGTTTACTCATGTCGATGGTACGAAGCTGTCCAGCAAACTCATAAAGCTCATAAAACAAAATCTTATGCAAACGTTTATAATGGTTGAAGTTCAGCTCCTCCGGAAACGGAGTAAACTCATACTGTAGGGACTTCACGCCTACGATTAGAGTTTCACTTTCGTCTAGATGCGCTTGATTCTTTATGCCAAGCTTATTGATCAAAACCGTCGTTCCTGGATAGCAGCTCTCATCGGTTGGTGAAATGCCATAGGCCATATCAAAGCCTCTGTGCGTGCTTCGCACTAATCTGCGCCAGGCATTCCTCGAGGGTACGCTTCCCATTTATGATGGACAAACACATGGATTGAAGCGTTTCATCAACGATCATTCCTTCCATCTTGGAGGACATCATGAAATTTTGCAGCAGCTCATAAAGCTGTATATTCTGTGTGGCCATAAGATAACACACTCCTTTTTCTTTCGGCGCTAGATTTTCATAATAGATAGGATTGTCTCCAGGGGGTAATTCCCTATAAATCTTTATAGGGATTCTTCCCCTTCGGCGGGTATATTCCATGTAAACAGTGTATCACAGTAATCCTCAGGTGAAAAGAAGATCAACAAGAAAATTAGCTCAATGCTCGTTGCGGTGGCTAATTAACCTGCTCACAATTTAACTTGTTGAAAGCTTGATAGCTTATGCTTGGATTCAGAGTACAAGGTTGAGGTTATGTAGCTAGTACCCGAAATAGATCCTTGAACTTCCTAAGCTCCGAAAGAAAAAGCTCTGACCTCTCCGAATTCACGCAGGATGACCTTGACGAAGGTTCTAACAAACCTACGTCGAGTTCATCCCTTTTACTTTCGGAGCTCAGATTTAATAATAAATAGGACCGTATCCAGGGGGGTATTTCCCTATAAAGCTTTATAAGGATTCTTCCCCTTCGGCGGGTATATTCCATTATAAACAAAGATGGTCGCATTGGCTCCTATATACATATCAAACGATTATGATAAAAGCGGCCATTCTATCTCTGTATTGTTCAAAAAGTGCGCGATACATTCATCGGTATAATCCTTTAGGCGCTCCGCACAATATTCGGTTAATATTTTGCGAATGCTAAACTCTAGAAGGATAGTGCAGCGTTCTTGTACATCAGGATATCGCGCAGGAAACACTTCAGATAATTTATGCTTATCGTTAAATCTATGACAAGCTTCAGTAAATACTGTACCGGTGGGAATGAATGTCTTATTTGCATCAATTAATAGATTGCCAAAGAACTCATAAAGGGATTTTCGTATAGTAACATAGCTATTTGCGGTGCAGAATAGGTCTTGATATGACTTTAAAATGCAAGCCCCATCTGTACCAGAAGCCTCCCGCTGGACACGAAGAAGAAACATAAGCTCCTCAACGGCACTATGTGCGCCGCCACCATGAAGAAAAGGTAGAAAGTTTTTCATCCATTCTTTAGATCCGGGAACCCATGTATGTGGATCCATGGTGAAATTGGCCTCTAGACATTTATTAATATGACTATAGTAAGGGTGCTCTCGCTGAAATAAAGAGGCTTCGCCATCAAAGCATTTTGTAAAGGAATATGTCTGTAGGCCTGTTAGTTCTTCAAATGCCAGAATCCATTCGTGAAGATATGATTTCTTTAACTGATCACCCTCCAAGTAAGATGGGTCTAAATTTGCTAAGCAATTACCATAAAACTCAAGATAAATATTACACAGATTCTCAAATAGCGAAATAAAGTCTATTTGGCTTGTTCTATCTAATACTATATCCCGATTAAAGAGAGTATCAAAAGATATCTCATTTACTGTTTTTTCGGCAATCTCGGCGGTGTAATTACAGAAAAGAAAGAAAGCCACTACAGGAGCTAAGGATGGAGCTTCTTCGGCATCTTCGTTCGATAATTGAAAGATCATATTACAAGAAAATAGTAGTACCTTTTGCATAATTGCGGTTAAGTTTGTATTGCCATGGATTTTATGATACATGCGGAAAAGATCACATAACTTTTCTGCTGAAGCTTTTAAGTTGTTTTCCAACATATCTTCTAGTTCTTTACTTCGTTCTTCATACATTCCTTTAATTATTTCGCTCATCTTTAACAAATATTCGCCTTTTCTATCACAATCTCTCACAGAGCAAAACTGCTTATTCAAATTGCTAAGAAGCTGGTTGTTCTTTAAGAGCAATAGACGAGGATCCCTCCAAATCGATTCAATTTTCGCCTTGTTTTCTGCCGTGGCCCTATATAACTCAAACGCCTCTACACTTTTCCCGGAATGTACTTTCAGAACAGAAGATGCCCTATCTTGATCATTATATAGCCTGAACACAATGTTAAATAAATGGTTTACTGCCGCATTAAGTGAAACAGGCTTACCCTCACTATCAACTTGGGGGCTTTCATTGATATCCAATAATGGCTCCTCCATATACGCTTGAACCTCATCCTCCTTTAGCCCATTATTCTTGGCGATGTCGTCAATCCAGGTTTTTAACTTATGTTGAGAAACCCCTTTTTCCTCATTAATGAGTCTAATACGAATGCTGAACCAATCTTCTATTTTAGGGTCAGCCCTTTTTTCCAACTCATAGATCGCTGGCGGTTTTATGAGTTTTTCACTTCTTTTCCTCACGCCAATATCAGTAAACAGTTTTTGGAGAGTCTCTTCCTGTGGTGAATATATTTCATAGAGCGCTTCTAGTACCTCGGTGACTGTTTGAGCTTCATCTCTAGTTGCATGATGTACAATCCTACCTTCTGGGTTTAAGGCAGCAGCCAAATCTTCCGGGGGCAATTGGTTTGGAGCGGTAGGCCGCACCTCATCAAACCAAAAGCCACAATCCGCAAGTAAGCAACTCACCAACTCAACCATCGCTTTCTTATCCTCTACCTTTGACGCTTTTGGTGGGAGCGAAAGGATGAAAGAATTCATCGAATAACACGCTTCTGATTCACAGCAACTAAGTGCATTCTGATTAAATTCTTTAAATGCCTTGTCCCACTCCTTTGAATGCTTAGGATTAGTAAGCTTCTTCAAAGCGGTACCTTGCGAATGATTAGGAACTAAACCAATGTTTGAAGACGGGTAGCTTTTTGTTTTTTCTTGAATATACTCGGCTTTCTTTTGTGCATCCGTAAATCTTTTTACCATATTTTACCTCCATAAAATAGTGCACAAATTTCTGTCGTGTTTCAGACGAAACCTGTGCAAGGTCGCCAACGATCGAAGCAGCAAATAGTAAATATTGATTGTTGGTTGTTCATTTCAGACTTTTATCGCTAGGAATCTCCCTAAATGCAAAATCAGAGTTGCTTATACTGGTTCTATACTGATTGGCATCAACGAGCAAATCGGTGTTGCCAAAACTGATGGAGGATTTTATGGAAAAGGAAAAGATCGCGACTCTTACACTTGGCCGGGATGGCCAACTCTACTGGATTAAAACGTCCTCAGGTTACCACCCTCTCAATGAACGAGAGCTGGCACGCAGAATCCCTTCCTATTCTGATCTCAATGATAAGGCACGAGAAAGGCATTTAAATCTGTATTTAGCAAAAGCAAAAATCATTGTTCAGGCTAAAGTCCCGGCGATACTCCCGAATACCCGCAAGACATTGAAAAGTATCCCCAGACGGTATCCTGCCCTCCCCGATTATCAGGCTGGGACAACTGCCTTCTTGCAACTTATTGACTTATTCCAGAAGCCAGAGGTTGGTCTTGCTCTGATCTGTGACATTCTTTGTGGCCTTCGCTGCGCAGCACTCCGAGAATCTGAGCCTGGATTTAGGCCTGTCCTAAGCATTCCGAGTCAGGACGACAAGGTCATCGAAATCTTCAAAACCGTCGTGACCACGGTGGTCACGCGAAATAAGTGGTACGGAAAAAATTGCACCATCAAGCGTGCTTCTATTCTGGACTTCCGGTTCACAGATCCGCTGGTAGGTCGCCATCTTCAAGATTTTAATCGTGTTCAGGTTAAAATCAAGAAAAGAGAGGGGATTACCACCCCTATTTCTTATGAGGATACCTTGGTCCTTATCATCGGTGCCAATAATGCACAGATGAATGAGGTTTCCCCTTACTTAGAAAATGCCAGCAGTATTTTACTCAATTCCAGCCCGAGAGATTTAGGCCCTGAAAAATTTTCTGCGGATGCGGTAGCTTCATATGACCCCAATATTTTGGAGCGACTCAGTAAGCATCGGGCAGAGATTGCAGCAGTTTTACGCACCTGGTGGGCAGCTGAAGATGAAACAACCTGGGCTGAACGCATTGTAACAAACGCCAAATCTTCCTTTGGAAAACCCAACAGCAACTATGTCTCTGTGACGATAAATCCTCAGAAGCTGCGAAAACGAATTCAGTACTATGTACTCCTAAGCTATTTTGATGAAAGTGAGAAGCTCGGCTGGATTAGCACAGCGGATCTTGCGCAATACCGCCAAAGCGCCAAGTCTGTTTTTGATCCGGAACCCACAGTAGAGACACCCGTGCGACGTGCGGAAGACCCAGAGGTCTTTTTAGCGCTTACAAAACTATTGGTATCCGAATATTCTGACAAAATATTATTTGAGAATGACCTTTTTGTCAACGGTAATAAGAAGATCGGTGCCTACCGGACTATCAGCGGAGAACGGCATCTCGTCCTGTTGGAGGATGCCTTCACGCTCGTATACGCCAAGTTGGCTCGTAAAGCAGGAAACATTGATATCAGTTTTCTTAAGCGGAACGAGTGGGAACGAGAGCTCCAGAAGATTATGAGTCAGTCTGGGGTTATCAAGGAAGCAAGCTCTGGGTATCGCTATCGATACAGGCTATATGGAAGTACAGAAGCCAAGGTATATGTCCTTGCCATACCATGCCATTTACTTGCCTGATTTTCGGCAAAAAGCAGGGCAAACCACCTTGCATTTGGGCAAAGGTATTTGCCTGAAAATTTGCCGAACAATTTGGAGCTTAGAAGCCAAAAACGTTGAATTTAGGAGGTTTACAGCTATGTCACCGAAGAAAAATAACAAATATCCCCGGGCAAGAAAAACCGACCTTGCCACAAATTTCACCTTATCAGAATTACCCTTCACCCCTAATAGTTTGGTTCACGAAACTAAGGAACCGATCAAACTCAAGCCTCAGCTTCCTGATCCCCGAAACGCCTTTGCACCCTTGGGCAACTATCATATCGTACGCCTAACCAAGATAATTCTGGGATACATTGAGCAATTGCTCCAGGAAAATGGTGCATCAATAGATATGATTTATTGGCGGTCAATCACGGAGGATATTTTAGGGGTAACGACTAGGGACAAAGCAATGGTCATCCCGGCGCGGGCAGGCGCCGGAAAGTCCACCTGGATCAAGGCCTTTATTCTGTCGCTGTGCGAACTGGTTTTCGCACGAGATCCTCTGGTGGCCTCTCTTGGGGGGGTAGTAATTGTTCTTCAGAAGGTGGAAACCTTAAATGAACTCTTAGGCACCATTGAAGGCTTTTTCCCAGGACACGCTGAGGTGGTAATGGTGGCTCTGCAGGGGTGGTCGAAATCTGGTCAAGACCACGGCTTTTGCCACAATAAATATGCGGGTACCTACCGGGAGTGTCGTAGGGAACGCTGTCCCTACGCATCGACATGTAAGGTTCTTGATTTCTTGAAAAGGGCTGATTCAAGCCTCATCGTCGGCATGACACAAGCTCGCTTTTCACTGCTTCAGAAAGCGGATGAGCTGACTCCCTTTCTTTTTCGATCATCCTTAGAACATGAAAGCTTGATACCTCGACGCTTTCTCATCTTTGACGAGAAATTCGAAATGGTGCAAACATCTACACTTGGCGTTCCTCAAATCAATGAAGCTTCAACCGAGGTAGAACGTGTTGTGACAAGTTTAAAGTTTCCAGATGCCGAATCAAGGAAACTTCAAGACATGCTACATTATCGTGTTCTTAAACCCTTGCAGGAAATACGAAGAAATTGTGAACTTGCAGATTCAAATATCGATGAAATTCCCTTTGGCTTCTGTAGCTTAAAAGGTGAAAACCTCCTGGACTCTCTTCTTGATTTACCAAAGAAATATAGAGGTCACCGGAAGGGTCTTTTAAATCCAATATATCAGAATTGCGTTGGGGTCATGCAGCAGCTTTTTGAGAAGCCCTGTTTGTTCGTGAAATCTGGCGGCTTTCGTGTCATATCCAAACAACCAAGAGAAATCCGCTTTGGCTCGGCGCAAACAATTATTTTTGATGCAACAGCGGAGGTCGATGGAGATTATCGTTATCTTAATGACGCAAATTTCTTGCCACCGAGCCCAGCGTTGCATATGGATATGGTGACATTTCACATTTTTGAACATCCTGACTTAAATGTATCGAAGTCAGCTATGCAAAAGCCTTGGAAACTTTCGGCTTTTGTGTCACTCATTGAAAGCCTCATCGATCATTGGGAGGGAGATATATTTCTTTGTTCCTACAAAGAATTTGCAGGATTCCTCCCCGATCTATTCCCCGAAACCGCAAACGCACGCATTCCGAAGATGGCAAACACAGATTATATTTGTCTACCTTATTTCGGTGGCAATAACGGCGCTAACAATTTTAATCATTGTACTAACGTTATCATGTTGGGCTACCCCCGACTTAGTCCAAGTGACTACTTGCAAAAGGCTTATGCGGCCTGGGGAGAGTACGGTTTTTCTGATGAAATACGGGATATCACCAGGAAAATGAAATCCGAGGGAAAAATACCGAGAAATGCATTTAAAGAACTTTCAATGCTTAATGAGTATGAAAACATGCATCTGGCCGCACGTTTGGAGCAAGAAATCTACCGATGTGCCCTTCGCAATGCTGTTTGTGAGCATCAAATCAACATCGCTCTGTTCTGCCCATCAACACAGTTGTTAAGTACCCTGTTAGACCGCTTTGCCGGCTGTTCAGTCAAGTATTACGATTCATTGCCCGACTGCGTAGCCTTTCATCGTGACAAAAGTCGTACTTACGGCGGAAACCCTACCACTTACAGTAAACTCGCAAGTTTTTTATTTGACTGGAATGGCGCACCAATTAAAGCTAGTGACTTGCGTTCGCAGTTAGATATCAGTGAATCCTCCTGGAAGGACCTCATGAAATCTGTTCGCACAAGACAACTACTCAAAGACTACGAGGTAGTTCGTACTGGTCGCGGCCCGAACACTACGTTCCTACGGCAAATGAAGCTGTGTGCTTAAACCCTGACTAATAAGCACTTGTGCCTATATATTATATCTTTAAGGAGGGCATTTCCTATGACTTATAACACCGGCACGATTCGACAGACCCATCAGCGACTACTGGAAGAAGGGATGAATATTAGCGAAAACACCCTGCGGGTTTGGGTTCGCCAAAAGGTCCTGCCTGCGGCCTTTTGCGGGAAGAAAGCCTACATATATTATCCCAACGTACTGGAATTGATCAAATCAGGAACTTCCACTATTGCATTTCAACCCGAAGTTGTTCACGGAATACGAAAAATTGGTTAAACAACGCCCACTGGATTGCCAAGAGGCAATCCAGTGGGCAATCCTAAGGAGGATAACTTATGCCAAATATTAAGAAAATCAACGGTAAAAATGGCCTTTCATATAAGATCACAGTATCTTTGGGACGTGATCAATCAGGCAAGCAGCTGCGTCACTACAAGACGTATGCCCCCTCCCCCGAAACGAAAGAGGCTCGCGCCGATAAGGAAGCCGCTCGGATTGCCCTACAATTCGAAGAAGAACTGCGCCAAGGCTATCAGCCAGATAACCGGATTACTTTTCAAGAATATTCAGAATACTACCTTAAGGTTAAGCAAAAAACAGGATTAAAACGTTCTACGTATGAGAGATATCTGCTCCTTCTACGCCGAATCAATGCAGCAATTGGACACATGAAGCTATTAAGCATTCGTCCCCAACACTTAAACACGCTCTATGATAACCTAATGGAAGATGACATTCGCGTGCATCCTCCATTGGCGTACGCTAAGGGAAACCTAGTGGAAGCCTTACAGCAGAAAGGCTTTAGTCAAGCCGCTCTCTCCAGCAAAGCAGGGGTAGCTACTCCTACGATCCGCAAAGCACGTTTTGGAGCGCCCATTCATTTTGAGAAGGCAGAAGCGATTGCTTTAGCCCTAGATATTCCTATCGATCAGATGTTCCAGTTTAGTCCTAACGCTAAACCTCTGGCTTCTAAAACAGTACTGGAGCATCATCGGCTCATCCGAACCATTTTAGGGCAAGCAGAAAAAGAGCTGATGGTTCCCTACAACGCCGCAAGCAAGGCAACTCCACCAAAGGTTCGTCGTGCCCCTGTAAACACTTTTCAGCCAAATGAAATCACGGCAATCCTAGAAGCATTAGAATCGGAACCACTAAAATGGCGTACCATTATCCATCTTATGATTGTCACCGGCTGTCGACGTGGTGAAATTATGGGGTTGAAATGGAAACACGTGGATTTTGACCATGGCATCATTTTGATTTGTGAAACATTATTGGCCTCTGACAGCGGTGTCTATACCGACACTCCAAAAACATCCGAAAGCCAAAGGCACATCAAAATCCCTACTGAAACGGTTTCGCTCCTGTTAGAACACAAAAAAGAGCAAGAGGAGATGAGCCTAGTAGTCGGAGATCGTTGGCAAGAAACCGATTATGTTTTCACAAGAGAAACCGGCTTGCCCATGCATCCTGATAGCGTCAATGGTTGGCTAAAACAATTTAGCGCGCGTCACCAGCTTCCCCGTATTAATCCGCACGCATTCCGCCATTCCATGGCCAGCATTTTGATCAATAGCGGCACTGACATTTTATCCATCTCTAAGCGACTGGGCCACTCCATGACCAGTACGACTTTAAATATATACGGTCACGTGCTAAATCAAGCAGATGCCAGATCCTCGGAATGCATTGCGGATACACTTCTTCGGAACAGGTAAGGTACAATAAATTGCGCAAATTGAAAAAAGCCTGAAAAAGAGACACGGTATGCAGATCTCTGATAGAATGAAGTTACCACACCACCATTCTGAAAGGAGACTACAAACCATGTCCGAGAAAATTGTACAGTTAAACGAGGAAGTAATCAAGGGGCAAATCAAGGAACTAGTGCGTGGGAGCGTGGAAGAAACGCTCAACGGCCTGCTGGAGGCCGAAGCAGAGAAGCTGACGCAGGCTGCCAAATACGAGCGCAGCGAAGAACGTCAAGGCTACCGCAGCGGTCATTACAGCCGAAATCTCACTACTACCTCTGGCGACGTCACCCTCAACGTACCCCGCCTCAAAGGAATTTCTTTTGAAACCGCCATCATTGAGCGCTACCGTCGTAGAGAAAGCAGTGTGGAGGAGGCCCTTATCGAGATGTACCTTGCCGGTGTCTCTGTGCGCCGTGTAGAAGACATCACCGAAGCGCTCTGGGGCAGCAAGGTCTCACCCTCTACCATCAGCGAGCTGAACAAGAAAGCCTACGTTCACATTGAAGATTGGCGTAACCGCCCCCTACAGGGCGGGCGGTATCCGTACGTCTATGTGGATGGCATCTACCTGCGCCGCAACTGGGGCGGAGAGTACGAAAATGTGGCTATTCTGGTAGCTATCGCCGTGAATGAGGACGGTTACCGTGAGGTTTTAGGCGCAGCGGAGGGCATGAAAGAAGACAAAGCCAGCTGGGTTAGTTTCTTTCAGTGGCTCAAAGGTCGGGGTCTGGACGGCGTCAAGCTCATCGTCGGCGACAAGTGCATGGGTATGCTGGAGGCCGTTGGAGAAGTGTTTCCGGAGGCCAAATACCAACGCTGCGTGGTTCACTTCTACCGAAACGTCTTCTCTGTTGTCCCTAAATCCAAGGTGAAATTGGTCGCTAAAATGCTCAAGGCAATCCATGCTCAGGAGAGCAAGAAAGCAGCCAGGGAGAAGGCCAAGGCCGTGGTGACAGAACTTCGTGCCATGAAGCTGAAGGAGGCGGCCAAGAAGATTGAGGATAGCGTGGAAGAAACCCTGACCTATGCGGACTTCCCCTCGGAGCATTGGACTCGCATCCGCACCAACAATGTCATTGAGCGCCTGAACAGAGAAATCCGTAGGCGCACCCGCGTGGTTGGCTGCTTTCCGGACGGTAACTCGGCGCTGATGCTGGTCTGCGCACGACTTCGCCATGTGGCCGGAACCCAGTGGGGCAACAAGAAATACATGAACATGAAGCATCTGGAGATCGTTCTGGACGAGGGCTCCATTGCGGGCTAACTTTATTCTCTCAGAGACTGCAAACCAATTTGCGCATAATTCTTGACACTACCTCGGAACAAGCTACCCTAAGTTTTTCGCGTCAGTCCACTCCAGTGTACCAAAACACTCTGTGCGCTAAATGTGCGCCAAGAGCTTTCAAAGAACTGAAAAAAGTTAGAAAAACACCCTGAAATCAATGATTTCAGGGTGTTTTATGGTTGCGGAGTCAGGACTTGAACCTGAGACCTCCGGGTTATGAGCCCGACGAGCTACCAACTGCTCTACTCCGCGATATAAAGACGATCTCATGCTAAGGGAATGCGGGAAACAATCATGTGGTACCGGAGACCGGGATTGAACCGGCACGGGATCGCTCCCACGGGATTTTAAATCCCGGGCGTCTACCTATTCCGCCACTCCGGCATATTGCGGCTCGGCACGGGAAGTATTTTGGGGTGCCATATTAATCTACCACAAGGGTGTGGAAATGTCAAGCCCTTTTCAAAAATCTTCGTCTGCCACCCCTCGACGCATCGCCTCCTTCTTTTTGCACATTTCGCAGGATCGATCGCATATACTAATTTGTATCCGGAGAAAAAGGAGGTGAAATCGATGATGCAGGTGAGAGAGGAGCGAAGAGATCCGCTGCCCTTTCCGGAGGATCGAGTTCCGGAAGATGTGGATGAACTTGCCTTTTTGTGGGAGGGCGATACCATCTTTTCCAGCGAGCGATAAATGCGGCGATCCGCCGCATTTTCGCTTTACAGCGCCCTAAAAAGCAGCTATAATACCTTACAGTGCAAGATCAAGCGCCTTGCGGCACAAGTAAGCCCCGCCGCCGCTTGGAATGCGGCGCGTATCGCAGCCGGCGGGCGCGCAGACGCGGGCTGCGTGTTGCAAAGCGGGTGAGAGGGCTTGCGCGATTTGGAGACAAAGGAATGTGGAACAATGCTGCAATTTGATGAATATAGAGGAAAGCTCAATCAGCTGCTGCCGATTTTGGACGAGCTGGAGCAGGCGCTGGATCTGGGCCGCGCGGCGCAGGAGCTGGACATGCTTGAGGCGCAGTCTGCGGCGGATGGCTTTTGGGACAACATGGAGCAATCCCAAAAAATTCTCCAGCGCATGAAGCAGCTGCGCGACCGGATTGAATCCCAACAGAAGCGCCGCGCGCGCTGGGAAGACCTGGTGGTTCTCTGCGACATGGGCAAGGAAGAGGATGACGCAAGCCTCCTGCCCGAGCTGGAGAGCGAATATGCCGCGCTTGAAGAGGAGCTGGAACAGGCGAAGCTGGACATGCTCCTCACGGGGGAGTATGACGGCAACAACGCCATTTTGACCTTCCACGCCGGCGCCGGCGGCACAGAGGCGCAGGACTGGGCGCAGATGCTCTACCGCATGTATACCCGCTGGGCGGAGCGGCGCGGCTTTCAGTATAAAGTGATCGACTACCTCGACGGGGACGAGGCGGGGCTCAAAAGCGCCACGATCCTCATCGAAGGGCAAAATGTATACGGCTACCTCAAGGGGGAGCACGGCGTGCACAGACTGGTGCGCGTCTCGCCCTTTGACTCGAACGCCAGGCGGCACACCTCCTTCTCGGCGCTGGAGGTCATGCCGGAAATTCCCGATGACGTGGAGGTGGATATCCGGCCCGAGGACATTGAAATGCAGGTCTTCCGCTCCTCGGGCGCGGGCGGGCAGCACGTGAACAAGACCTCCTCCGCCGTGCGCCTGATTCACAAGCCCACGGGGATCGCCGTCTCCTCGCAGACGGAGCGCAGCCAGTTTCAAAACCGGGACAACTGCATGAAAATGCTGCGCTCCAAGCTCATCCAGATCAAAACGCAGGAGCACTTGGATAAGATCTCCGACATTAAGGGCAATCAGCTGAAAATCGAGTGGGGCAGCCAGATCCGCTCCTATGTCTTCATGCCCTACACGCTGGTCAAAGACACGCGCACCGCCTTTGAAAGCGGGAATGTCAACGCCGTGATGGACGGGGATCTGGACGGCTTCATCAACGCCTACCTCCGCGCGCTTGCCACGGGCAACTGGGCGAGCAAGGGATAAACACAGCCCCACGCCGGGGGACACAATCTCATAGTTCTCGACATTTTTACCAAGGACTTCGGAGAGGATCACGAAGTCCTTACTCTTTTTCACAAAAGGGAAAAATGATCCCCGGAAGGCTTGACTTCACAGCTTTTTCCTGTTAAAGTGGGAAAGCGCTCGGGAAGGGCGCTTTCCAATGCAGAAACGAGGGGTTTACAATGAAATTTGCCATGCTGATCATCTATTTCACCGTGCTGATTTTGGTGGGGGTGTATTGCCGCCGAAAGGCCACGAACATCAACGGTTTTATCCTGGGCGGCCGCTCGGTGGGGCCCTGGTTCTCCGCCTTTTCCTACGGAACGGCCTATTTTTCTGCCGTCATCTTTGTCGGCTATGCAGGCCAATTCGGCTGGAAATACGGCATAGCCGCCACTTGGATCGGCATAGGCAATGCGCTCCTTGGTGCGCTGCTCGCCTGGGCGGTGCTCGGCCGGCGCACGCGCATCATCACGCAGCACTTTAACGCCGCCACCATGCCGCAGTTCTTTGCTGCGCGCTTTCAGAGTAAGAATCTGCGCGTGGTCGCCTCCGTCATCATCTTCGTGTTTTTGATCCCCTATACGGCCTCGCTCTACAACGGGCTCTCCCGCCTCTTTGGCATGGCCTTCAACATTGATTACACCATCTGTATCATCCTCATGTCCCTGCTGGCTGCCATTTACATCACGCTCGGGGGTTACATGGCCACCGCCATCAACGACTTTATCCAGGGCTTTATCATGCTACTGAGCATCGTTGCGATCATCGCGGCGGTGATCCTCTCCAAGGGCGGGTTGATGGCGGCGCTCGACGGCCTTGCGCAGGTGAGCGACCCCGCCGTCTCAGCAACGCCGGGCGTGTTTAACTCCTTCTTCGGGCCGGCGCCCCTGAGCCTCTTCTTTGTCATTCTCCTCACCTCCTTCGGCACCTGGGGACTGCCGCAGATGGTGCAGAAGTTTTACGCCATCGAGAGCGAGAACTCCATTCAAAAGGGTATGATCATCTCCACGGTGTTTGCCATCGTGATCGCCGGCGGCTGTTATTTCCTTGGCGGCTTCGGCAGGCTCTTTTCCGATCAGATTGACATTGCCGCAAACGGCTATGACTCCATCATCCCGACCGTACTCTCCAACCTCTCGCCCTTTTTGATCGCCCTTGCGGTGATCCTCGTGCTCGCGGCCTCCCTCTCGACGCTCGCCTCTCTGGTGCTGACCTCCGCAAGCACCATTGTGACGGACTTTCTCAAGCAGACCGTGACTAAAAATCTGCCGGACAAGTCGCAGCTCATGCTCATCCGCATGTTTGTCGTGCTCTTCATCGCCGTCTCCGCGGTGATTGCCATCATTCAATACAACAGCAGCGTGACCTTCATCGCCCAGCTGATGGGCATCTCCTGGGGCGCGCTCGCCGGCTCCTTCCTCGCCCCCTTCCTCTTTGGTCTCTACTGGAAAAAGGCGACGAAGGCCGCCTGCTGGGTCAGCTTTTTCATCGGAACAGGGCTGATGCTCGTGAACCTTCTCTTCCGCAGCAGCCTGCCGCTCTTCCTGCAAAACCCCATCCAGGCGGGGGTGACGGCGATGCTGCTCAATCTCCTCCTGGTGCCGCTGGTCTCCCTTGTGACAAAGAAGCCCGATCAGGCCATGGTAGAGGAGGCCTTCTCCTGCTATGATGTGGTGACGCAGACAGCCAAAAAGACCTCGCTCGGCGGATAAGCAAAAGTTGAAAGCCCCTGATGCAGCTATCAAAGCTGCATCAGGGGCTTCTTGTTCTGTCAAGCAGTTATGCTTGCCACGTGTTGAAGCGGTGCGATCTGGCCGGAGTTTAATGCGGCAAACAGGGCGGATGCGGCGGGCAAGGGCGCGGAGCCTGCCGGGACTTAAAGCCCCTGCTCTATGGCGTAGGCGATGAAGTCATTGTGCAGGGCGTTGGTGTTGCGGCGCTTTTCTGTCAGCGGGCCTGCCGCAACGGGCTGCAGGTGGATCTGGATCTTCTGCGGCTCGTTGCGCATACGGGTGAGCACTTCGCGCGCGTCCGCACCGTTGCGGAAGCGGAGCGGATGCCCGGCCACCGAGGCGAGCTCGAGCAGCTGCTGAATGTTGGTCATATTCGTCACGCTGGGAACCGCCGCGCGCACGGTTTTCACTTCGCCCGCGGTGTTGGTGAACTCTCCGTCCGTCTCGGAGATGCTCGCCGCCGGGAGGAGCACATCAGCCTTCTGGGCGGTGGCCGTCATCTGCAGCTCCTGCACAGCGAGGAAGTCAAGCTGCGGCAGCTGCTCGGCAACGTCCTCCCCAAAGACCACAAGGCCGCGCAGGGCGCCCATATTGATCTCAGAGGCGCTGCGGATGCCAAGGTCGGAGAGGCCCTGGCTGTTGGCGTTTGCCTTCAGGCGCAGGATGCCCTTACGCGGGCCGGAGGCGTGGCCGGCGACCACGGCAAGGTTTGTCAGCAGGGTTGCCGCCGCAACGCTCAGGCGGTGCTCCTCAAAGACGAGGACAGCCTTGTTGGCCATGACATAGGCGTTGGCAACGGTTTTTGCGGTCTCATCGGGCGTGACATCAGCAAGGGAAGCCTGCAGTGCCTCAAAGCCGGGCAGCTCTGCCGCCTCCGGGCGGAGGGAGAGTGCCTCTTTGAGCACGCCGCGCAGGAATTGCAGGTCCTTTCCGGGGTCTGCCTTGAAGACGGCCAGCTCATCCGCTGCCGAGGGGAAGCTGTTGATGACCATCAGCTCCGTGCCCTTTTTCACACCCTTGCGGATGTTGAGCCCCGCAATCAGGTGCGGCTGTTCAATGTCGCTCTCGACCAGGACGATGAGCTGCGTGCTGTGGAGTTCGTCCAGATTGGAGGTGGAGCGGTCCACGCCCAGCACGGAGGCAAGGCCGCTGGCAGGCCGGTTGAAGCAGAATACGTTTCTCGTATGCAGGGAGGAGAGGGCAAACTCCCGGATGACCAGAATCTCTTCGCTGGTCAGGCGGTCGGAGACGGCAATGCCGATGCTCTCTTCGCCGTAGAGCGTCCGCAGCGCCTGCATCTGCTTGATGATCTCTACGTAAGCCTTCTGATAGGTCGTCTGCTCGAGAACGCCTTCGCCGTTTTTCATCATCGGCTGCTTCACGCGCGGATTTTGCGCCACCTGGCCAAAGGCAAAGCGGCCCTTGATGCACAGGAGTGCGTCGCGCGTGGAGGTGCTCGTGTGGGGCAGGGCGCGCAGCAGACGGTTGCCCGTGTGGGTCAGATGCATTTCGCAGCCGAGCGAGCAGAAGGAGCAGGTGGTGAGTGTTTTTTCCTCCTTGAGCGGCATCTGCTTTTGGATGGGCAGGGTCTCAATGAGCGCGCCGCAGGGGCAGGCGGTGACGCACTGTCCGCAGGAGATGCAGCCGCTATCCTCAAGCGGCAGGCCGAGCGCGGGCTTGACGATGGTGTCAAAGCCGCGATCCACCAGACCGAGCGCCGAGACGCCGATGATCTCTTCGCAGACCCGCACGCACAGGCCGCAGAGAATGCACTTGTCGGGGTTGCGCGTGATGAGCGGGTGTGTGTTGGGCATGGGGCGGTGGTGTGTTTCCCCCTCATAGACCTCGGGTGCGACGTCATAGTCGTTGGCGTATTCGAGCAGCTTGCACTCAAAGTAGTCCTTACAGCCGCACTCAAGACAGCGCTTGGCATCCGCCTTGGCGAGGTCTTTCGGAAGCATGTCGACCACTTCCTGGAAGTTGTTCCGGCGCTCTTCCGGGCTGACAACAGAGAGCGGAACGCGCGCGATCTTCTCATAGTGCTGGAACTCTTCAATGGCGGGATTGCTCGTCACGACGTAGGGCTTGCGGTAGGGGATGAGCGCGCCGCGCAGGAAGCTGTCGATCACCTCGGAGGCCCGCTTGCCCTCACCAATGGCTTCGATGGCAATGCCCGGCCCCTTGTTGGTCGCATCGCCAATGGCAAACACGTCCTCCAAATTGGTCTGGAAGCTCGCGAGGTCAGCGATGATGGTGCGGCGGTTGCTCTGCTCAATCGCCTCCAGACCCGCGGCATCCAGCCGCTGGCCAATGGCGGAGATCACGGTGTCTACGTCCAGAATTTCTTCCGCCCCCGCAATGGGAACCGGTGCGCGCCGTCCGGAAGCGTCCGGCTCGCCAAGCTCCATGCGCTGCAGGCGAATGCCCTGCACCTTGCCGCTCCCGTCGGAGAGCACCTCGATGGGGGCGTTGAGGTAGTGGAAGATCACGCCTTCCTCCTCTGCCTCTTCGATTTCAAAATCCTCCGCCGGCATTTCCGCGCGGGTGCGGCGGTAGATGCAATAGACCTTGGAGGCGCCAAGGCGGATGGCAGTGCGGCAGGCGTCCATGGCGGTGTTTCCGCCGCCCACAACGGCGACGGACTTTCCGATCTGCACGGGTTTGACCAGTGCCACCTCCCGCAGGAAGTCGATGCCGCCCCAGACCCCGTCGAGCTCCTCACCCGGGCAGCCGAGTTCGCTGGAGGTCCACGCACCGACGGCGACCACCACGGCGTCGTGGTTATCGCGCAGCCACTGGAGCGTCAGATCCTGGCCGATGCGCATGTTGTTGTGAAAACGGATGCCGAGCGATTCAATCTCGTCAATTTCAGCCTGGAGGTAGGCCTTGGGCAGGCGGTATTCCGGAATGCCGTAGCGCAGCATGCCGCCCATATGGGGCATGCGGTCGTAGATATCCACCGCATGGCCCTTTTGCCGCAGGAAGGACGCGACGGTCAGGCCGCCGGGGCCGCCGCCGATGACGGCGACGCGCTTGCCGCTGTCGGGTGCGATGGGGGGCTTGGGATAGCCGCCGGTTTCCAAGACGACATCGGCAAGGAAGCGCTTGAGCGCTGCGATGTGCACAGGGGCCTCCACATATTGACGGCGGCAGGCTGTCTCACAGGGGTGGGGGCAGACGCGGCCGATGGAGCCGGGCAGGGGAATGGCGTCCATGACGAGCTTAAGCCCCTCTTCGTACTCCCCGTTGGCGAGCAGGCCCACATAACCCTGGCAGTCGGTCTCCGCAGGGCAGGCCAAGACGCAGGGGGGCCGGCAGTCGCCCTCATGGTCGGAGAGCAGCAGGTCGAGCGCAACGCGGCGTGTTTCGCGCACGCGCTCCGTGTCGGTGAAAATGACCATCCCTTCCTCCGCCAGCGTGGAGCAGGCGCGCAGGAGCTTTGGGAAACCCTCCCGCTCCACCACGCAAACGCCGCAGGCGGCATAGGGTTTCAGGCGGTTATCGTGGCAGAGAGTGGGGATATGGATGCCATACTGTGAGGCGACCTGCACAACGGTCTGGTCGCGATAGCCCAGGCACTCCTGACCATCGATGTTTAATCTGATTTGACTCATTCTTTCATCCCCTCCTTAGTCCACGCTTACCGCAGCAAAGCGGCAGACTTCCTTGCAGCGGCCGCACTTGATGCACAGTTCCTGGTCAATCACGTGCGGGCCTTTCCGCTCGCCTGTGATGGCCTTCGTCGGACATTTGAGCGCGCAAAGCGTGCAGCCGGTGCATTTAATTGGGTCGATATCAAAGCGGATCAGCGGCTTGCACTGATGCGCCGTGCATTTTTGCCGGTAGATGTGATCCTCATACTCATTGCGGAAATAGCGGATGGTGGTCAGCACCGGGTTTGGCGCCGTTTGCCCCAGACCGCAGAGTGAGCCGGCAGCGACCTGGCGCCCCAGATTCTCCAGCAGTTCAATGTCGCCCTCGCGCCCCTTGCCCTCGCAGATGCGCTCGAGAATCTCGAGCATCCGGCGGGTGCCGAGGCGGCAGTGCGTGCATTTGCCGCAGCTCTCCGCGCAGGTGAAGTTGAGGAAGAAGCGGGCCATTTCCACCATGCAGGTGTTCTCATCCATGACCACCATGCCGCCTGAGCCCATGATGGCGCCCGTTGCGGCAAGGGTCTTGTAGTCGATCATCGTGTCGAGCAGGGAGGCGGGGATGCAGCCGCCGGAGGGGCCGCCCATCTGCACGGCCTTAAACTCCTTGTCATCCCGGATGCCGCCGCCGATGCCATAGACCACATCGCGGATGGTGCTGCCCATAGGGATCTCCGCAAGGCCGCCCTTTTTGATCTTGCCCGTCAGAGCGAAGACCTTGGTGCCCTTGGAGTTCTCCGTGCCCATGGAGGCGAAGGCGGCGCCGCCGTTGCGAATGATCCAGGGGACGTTCGCGTAGGTCTCCACGTTGTTGATGTTACTGGGCTTTTGCCAAAAGCCCTTTTCTGCCGGGAAGGGGGGCTTGAGCCGCGGCATGCCGCGCTCGCCCTCGAGGGAGGCGATCAGCGCCGTCTCCTCACCGCAGACGAAGGCGCCCGCGCCCGCCTTGATGCGCACATGGAAGCGCAGTCCGCTTCCGGCGGCATCTTCCCCGAGGAAGCCGCGCTCCATCGCCTGCGCGATGGCGATCTCAAGGCGGCGGATCGCCAGGGGGTATTCCGCGCGCACGTAAATGACGCCGCTTGACGCGCCGATGGCAAAGCCCGCGATGAGCATGCCCTCAATGAGCGCGTGGGGGTCACCTTCCATGATGGCGCGGTCCATAAAGGCGCCGGGGTCCCCCTCGTCGGCGTTGCAGATGACGTATTTTTCCGGGATCTGTGCGCCGCGCGCCGCCTGCCACTTAAACCAGGTGGGGAAGCCCGCGCCGCCGCGCCCGGCAAGGCCCGAGGCCTTGATGGTCTGGATCACCCGGTCAAAGCCCATGTCCTTGAGCTTGCCCGCGGCCTCATAGCCGCCTCTTGCCAGGTAGTCGTCAATGCTCTCCGGGTCGATGATGCCGCAGTTGGCAAGGGCAATGCGCGTCTGCCCCTGAAGGTTTTTGGTATCTGCCCCGTCAATCAGATAGGCCGCCGCGTCGCTCCCGCTCTGGATGGAGGAGATGATGGCATCCGCCCCCTTTTCATCCACCTTGACGTAGCGCTTGAGCGCGCCGCTCTCGTCGATGACATCCACGATCGGCTCTAAGTAACACATGCCGATGCAGCCTGTGGTGGTCACCGGGATGGAGAGCCCGGCGGCCTCCAGGCCGCTCTCAAGGTATTTGGAGATCTTTGCGGCGCCGGCTGCAAGGCCGCAGCTGCCCTTGCCTACGAGAATTTTTGTGCTCATTGCGCCTGGGCCTCCTTTCGTATGGCCGCGATGATGGCCTTGGCCTTGTCAGCCGTGAGCATACCGTAGGTATCCTCGCCGATCATCATCACCGGGGAGAGGCTACAGCAGCCAAGGCAGGCCACGTTGTTATAGGTGAAGAGGCCGTCCGGCGTAATCTCGCCCTCCTCCACCGCCAGCTCTTCGCGGATCGCCGTTTCGATGTCTGCGGCGCCGTTGACATGGCAGGCCGTGCCCTGGCAGAGCAGGATCAAATGCTTGCCGACGGGCTTTGTGCGAAACTGGGTGTAGAAGGTTGTCACGCCCAGAACCTTGGCAGGCTTGATGCCGGTGCGCAAGGCAATGTAGGCCAAAAGGTCGATCGGCAAATAGCCATATAGCTCCTGCGCCTTTTGCAGGATGGTGATCAGGCTGCCCGGCACCGGCGCATAGCGCTGCAAAACCGGCTCAAGCAAGCTGGCATCAATGTCGGGATCAGCAAAGGTTGGGTTCACACTTGTGCCACAACAACTCATATGTTTCCACTCCTTCAATTCATGTTCATGTCATAGGATCATTGCAAGCAATTCTTGCAAGGCGGTCTATGAAAGGCGCGCGAGAGTAACTTGCGCCAAGTGCCGCCGGTCGCAGATTGGAGAGACGAAGGGAGGAGAGCGGAATCTTTCATTATCTTCGGCAAATTCCAGCGCCTGTATCATGCGATTTTACGGCACGGTTTGCCAATGCGTTCACAAATCTCCCCCGGCTCTCTCATTCTATCATTTATTACACAGATAATCAATGTACGAAACGCACTGAAATCAATGAAAATATAGCCGAAATATTGAATGTGTTTTTTTATCCCTCAAGATGAAAAATGTCGGTTAAATTGACGAAGAAAAAATTAGGAAAGGCGAAGGATTTGCAACTTCTATCTCTTTGACTTGCGCTTTGGCGCAAATGGGCAGGGCGAACAGCGCGCCGCTTCACCAAGGGGGCACCCGGAAAAGCAAAGAAAAGCAGCCCCAACCCTATCATCGGGCTGGGGCCGCAGGCATTGCGCTCAGTCGCCGTGCTCCTCGGGAATGAGGAAGACGCGGATTTCAAGCACGCGCCGGTTATCCACGCGCGTGACGGTCACATCCAGATTGTCGTAGATGAAATGGTCGCCGACGGTGGGGATGCGGCCGAGCTGCTCGAGCACCCAGCCGCTGATGGAATTGCTGTCGTTGATTTCACCCTTGAGCGAGAAGTGGTCGAAGAGGTCATCGAGGTCGGCGGAGCAGGCGATGAGATAGCTGCCGTCCTCCTGGGGCTGGAACTCCTCCAGAATCTCGTCGTGCTCATCCCAGATCTCACCCACCAGCTCTTCGAGAATGTCCTCCAGGGTGACCAAACCCTGCGTGCCGCCGTATTCGTCCACCACGATGGCCATGTGGGACTTGTTGCGCTGGAGCAGCTGGAGCAGGGCGGAGATTTTCGTGGTCTCCGTGGTGTAGGTCACCTCGCTGATGCAGAAGGAGAAGCTGGTGGCGCCGCGGATGAGGGCGGCATAAAAATCCTTTTCGTGGATGACGCCGATGATGTTGTCAATGGTGTCCTGATAGACGGGGATGCGGGAGTAGCCGCTCTCGGTGAAGGCCCTGGAGAGCGTGTGTTCCGAGGCGTTTTTTTCCACGGCGACAATGTCCACCCGGGGGGTGAGGATCTCGCCCACCTCCAGGTCGTTAAACTCGATGGCCGCGCGGATGAGCTGGCTCTCATGTGGCTGGAGGCCGCCCTCGTTTTCCGCCTCCTCCACCATGGTGATCAGCTCCTCCTCCGTGATGCCCTCGTCGTTTGGCGCGCGGATGAGGCGCGCGGCCAGCCGGTAGAAGAGACGGAAGAAGGCATTTAGGGGGGTGAGGATGATCAGAAAAAAGCGCAAAAGAGGCGCCGTGAAGAGCACAAAACGATCCGCCTGATCCTTTGCCAGCGCCTTTGGCGTAATTTCGCCAAAGATCAAGATGGAAACGGTCAGGACAACGGTGGATATAGAGGCACCGTAGAGCGGATAGTGGCGGACGAAGAACACCGTGCCAAGGGAGGCGGCAGAGAGGTTGACGATGTTGTTGGCAATGAGAATGCACGAGAGCAGCCGATCGTATTCCTCCGTCATGCGCAGCACGAGCTGCGCGCGCTTGTTCCCATCCTCCGCGCGGCTTTTCATGCGCAGGCGGTTGAAGGAGGTCACGGCGGTTTCCGAGGCGGAAAAGTAGGCGGAAGCCATGATCAGGGCGATGAGGATGACAACCGTACTTGTACTGGCACTGTCCATAAGAGAACGTATCAACTCAGCTTTCTTTATACAAAATTTGGTTGGTGGTGTGTCAGAAAAAGGAGGGGGGATGCGGGCTCTCCCCTTTATTAAAAAGCAGTATAGCATACTCATATTTCAAATGCAAGGACGGTGTTTGAGAAGCGGCAGAGAGAGAAAAGCGGGCGGGGAAAAAGAAAATGTGAAAAAAAGTTTGCCAAGCACCAAAAAAACGGATATACTTCATAGGTATTCCAGATATGAGAGGAAACGAATTGATTTGAAGCAACTCCAGTTTATGATTCCAACGCTCCTGGGTGTGGAGCGCCTTGCGGCCGATGAACTCAAACGCCTGGGTCTCTCCGATGTGCAGGCGGAAAACGGGCGCGTGCTCTGCCGCGGAACGCCCGCAGACATCGCCCGCATCAATGTGAACCTGCGCACCGGGGAGCGGGTGCTGCTCTTGCTTGGCAGCTTCCGGGCGGAGAGCTTTGATATGCTCTTTGAAGGCACAAAGGCCCTCCCCTGGGAGGACTACATCCCCTGCGGGGCCGCCTTCCCGGTGAAGGGCTACAGCCTCAACTCCAAGCTCCGCTCCGTCCCCGCCTGCCAGTCTATTGTGAAAAAAGCCGTAGCTGCCCGCCTGGGCGGGGCTTTCGGCATGCAGACCCTGCCCGAGGACGGCGCGCTCCATCAGATCCAGTTTGCCCTGATGAAGGACTCCGCCGCGCTGCTGCTGGACACCTCCGGCCCGGGGCTCTATAAGCGCGGCTACCGCGCCGCTGGCGTGGCGGCGCCGCTGCGCGAGACGCTGGCGGCTTCGCTGGTGCTCCTGAGCGGATACCGCGGGCGAGACCCCTTCTGCGACCCCTTCTGCGGCTCGGGCACCATCGCCATTGAGGCGGCGCTGATCGCGAAAAACCGCGCGCCGGGGCTCTCGCGCAGCTTTGCCGCGCAAAAGTGGGACTGGCTGCCGCAGCGCGCGTGGATGGACGCGGCCGAGGAGGCGATGGATGCGGAGTTTGACGGGCAATATGACATCTGGGGCGGCGATATCGATCCGAAGGCGGTTGCGCTCTCCCAGCATAATGCGGCTCTTGCCGATGTGTCTGAGCTGCTGCGCTTTGAGACGGCGGATGCGGCTCAGTTTTCCCGCAGCAGCGACTATGGCCGCATTGTCACCAACCCGCCCTACGGTGAGCGCATCCTTGAGCGGCAGGAGGCCGAGGGGCTCTACCGCAGCTTTGGCGCGGCGCTGCAGAAGCTGCCGCCGGGCTGGAAGAGCTTCATTCTCTCCTCCCACACGGAGTTTGAGCGCAGCTTTGGCCGCGTTGCGGAGAAAAAACGCAAGCTTTATAATGGCATGATCAAGTGCGATCTCTACCAATACGGCGTGAAAAGCAGGGCAAAAAACAGCAGATGAACGCCTCGCGTATTAAAGAAAATCCTCAAGAGAAAGAAAATAGCAGAAAAGGGGATTAAATGAAAGATTTCAATAGATTGTGAAAGCTAAGTTGTTAATTTGGGGAAATTCAGGACATAAAACAGTGAAAATGAGGAAAATAACTCTTGCACAATTTGCAAACAAGAGGTATGATTGGTTAAAACCTAGCACTCAATGATGTTGAGTGCTAAAAAATCTCAAAATACGAACTTGTATTCTTAATGGTTTAAAGGAGGAACGTAACAGATGAAACTCAATCCGCTTGGTGATCGCGTGATATTAAAGCGCATGGAGGCTGAAGAGACGACAAAGGGCGGCATTATCCTGACCGCATCTGCGCAGGAGCGCCCCGAGATGTCCATTGTTGTTGCCGTTGGCCCCGGTGGGATCGTGGACGGCAATGATGTGGAGATGGTCGTTGAAGTGGGCGATAAGGTAATTACCGGCCGCTACTCCGGCACGGAAGTGAAGGTGGACGGTGAGGAATATACCATCGTGCGTCAAAGTGACATCGTTGCAACAGTGGAAGAATAATTACGAAAATCGGAAGGAGAATAGAACAAATGGCAAAATTGCTTGCTTATGGAGATGAAGCCCGTCAGGCGCTCGAGTGCGGCGTGAACAAACTGGCGGACACGATAAAGGTAACGATGGGCCCCAAGGGGAGAAACGTGGTGCTCTGGAAGCCCTACGGCGCGCCCCTGATTACCAACGACGGCGTGACCATCGCCAAGGAGATCGAGCTGGAGGATGTCTTTGAGAACATGGGTGCGCAGTTGGTGAAGGAAGTGGCCACCAAGACCAACGATGTGGCCGGTGACGGCACCACCACCGCAACCCTGCTCGCGCAGGCCATCATCCGTGAGGGGCTTCGCAACCTTGCCGCCGGCGCAAACCCCGTTGTGATGAACAAGGGCATTGCCAAGGCGACCCAGGCCGCCGTTGCCTCCATCCAGGCGGGCTCCAAGCCTGTCAGCGGCAGCGAGGACATCGCACGCGTCGGCGCCGTCTCCTCCGGCGATGAGATGATCGGTAAACTCATTGCCGACGCGATGGAGAAGGTCGGAAACGACGGCGTGATCACCGTGGAAGAGTCCAAGACAGCGGACACCTACAATGAGGTCGTCGAGGGCATGCAGCTCGACCGCGGCTATATCACCCCCTATATGGTCACCGACGCGGAGAAGATGGAAGCGGTGCTCGATGATGCGCTCATCCTTCTGACCGACAAGAAGATCTCCAACATTCAGGAGATCGTCCCCATCCTCGAAGAGGTCATCAAGAGCGGAAGGAAGCTGCTGGTGATCGCCGAGGACGTGGAGGGTGAGGCGCTCTCAACTCTGATTCTCAACCGTCTGCGCGGCACCCTGAGCGTGCTGTGCGTCAAGGCGCCCGGCTTTGGCGACCGCCGCAAGGAGATGCTTGAGGACATTGCCGTTCTCACGGGTGCGACCGTGATTACCTCTGAGATGGGCCTGGAACTGCGTGACGCCACGATGGAGCACCTGGGCAACGCTCGCCAGATCAAGGCGAACAAGGAGAGCACCATCATTGTTGACGGCATGGGTGCACCCGAGAGCATCAAGGAGCGCGTCGCCATGATCCGCGGCGAGCTCGAGCGCAGCACCTCCGAGTATGACAGAGAAAAGCTGCAGGAGCGCCTGGCGCGCCTGGCCGGCGGTGTCGCCATTGTCCGCGTGGGCGCGGCGACGGAGACGGAGATGAAGGAGAAGAAGCTCCGCATTGAGGACGCACTCAACGCCACGCGTGCAGCGGTGGAAGAGGGCATCGTCCCCGGCGGCGGCAGCGCCTATGTCAACGCCATCATCGAGGTGGAAGCGCTCCTGCCGCAGCTGGAGGGTGACGAGAAGACCGGCGTGAAGATCATCGCGCGCGCGCTCACAGAGCCCCTGCGCCAGATCGTTGCCAATGCAGGGCTCGACAGCTCTGTGGTGCTCGAGAAGGTCAAGACGGCGGCGAAGGCGGAGTACGGCTTTGACGCGTATAAGGAAAGCTATTGCGACATGATCGCCACCGGCATCGTGGACCCGACGAAGGTGACGCGCAGTGCGCTGGAAAACGCGGCCTCCATCGCCGCGATGCTCCTGACGACGGAAGCGCTCGTTGGCGATAAGCCCCAGCCTCCCGCTGCCATGGCCGGCGGCGGTATGCCCGGCGGCGACATGGGAATGTACTAAGAGAATATACTCGAATCAAGGGACGGCGCGGCGGAGGGATCCGCTGCGCCGTCCCTTCTTTTTCCAGGGGAAATTGCAAGGATTTTCTCCCTCCAGGCACTTGCGGCGCGGCCGGGGAATATGGTAAGATAGGGAAACGAGGATGGCATCGGCCCCCTGCGTGCGATTGCGATCGGCCTTTCCCGAAGAGATTACGCAAGCTCCAAGCAGCCGCGCTGCTTGGAGGGAGGCGGCCATCTGACCCCGGGGACGCTCCAAAGGGAGCACCACGGCCCGCCCTGCGCAGCAACGCGGCTGCGGGAGGGCAAAGAGGTCAAGGGGCGCGCTTCCGCTTGCTTTGGGAGGCGCAGCAGATGAACAGACCACGCATTTTAATCTCCGGCACGGCAGGCCGGATGGAGCACTATATCGCTGCCGTCGCGCGGGCGGGCGGTCTGCCGCAGGCGGCCTACTGCCCGGCGACGGGCGCTGGCTGCGCGGGGCTGATCCTCGGCGGGGGCGGCGACATGGCGCCGGATCTCTTCGGCCGGCCGGATGAGGGCTCCCGGGAGATTGACCGGGTACGCGATCTCGCGGAGATGGCGCTCGTCAAAGAGTTCATGGCGCGGGGCGCGCCGATTTTAGGCATCTGCCGCGGGCACCAGCTCTTCAACCTTCTGCTCGGCGGCAGCCTGATGCAGGATCTGCCGGCGGCGCTTCTGCCCTTTCACGATCCACAGGCGGCCGACGCAGCGGGAGACCTGCGCCACAGCATCGCCTGCGCGGAGGGCTCCTTTCTTGCGCGGGTGTATGGACGTCTCACCCTCTGCAACAGCAGCCACCACCAGGCCCTCACGGCGGTGGGGCGGGGGATGCGGGTGACGGCTTGGACGGAGAGCGGCCTGATTGAAGCGAGCGAGCACGAGAGCCTCCCCATCCTCACGCTGCAGTTTCATCCCGAACGCATGGAGGAGGGCGGCCCCGTCTTTGACTGGCTGCTCGCCGCCTGCCGGGCACCTTCCTAAGCGTTGCCACGCGCAGGCAGAAGGCCCTGCGCCCAGTGCCGGGCGATGAAAACGAGTGCGTGTCAATTTCGCCCCGGCGGTGCAAGGGCAAGAGAGCGGGTGAGCATATGGCGGCTGCCATGCGGGAAGTGAATCTGGAAGAGGGCAGGCCCTTTGCCGATGCGGCAATCAAGCGCCTGACCTTTGAAATCAAGCAGAGCCAGCGCAGCGGCATCGCGGTGCTGAAGATTATCCACGGCTATGGCTCCTCCGGAACGGGGGGGAAGATCCGCAAAGAGGCCCGGCAGTATCTGGCCCGTCTGGAGGGCCGGCGGGAGATCCGCGGCTTCATCCCCGGGGAACAGTTTTCTATCTTTGAAGAGGACACGCGCAAGGCCTTTTTGCGCTGCGACGCGCTGCGGCGCGACCGGGACCTCGACCGGCACAACAACGGGGTGACGTTTATTATCCTCTAGCAAAACTGAGAGTGGAAAGGGGGTCATGGCGTGGAGCTTGAACGCAGGATTGCGCAGACGAATCAGGGCAACCACTTCATGCTGCACAACGGAATCCGGCTGACAGAAATGCGGGAGGACTATGCCGCCGTGGAGCTGGAGGTTATGCCAGAGAGCAAGAATCTCTACGGCGCGGTGCACGGCGGTGTCTTCTTGACCATGGCAGATTGTGCAGCAGGCGGCGCGGCGCGCAGCCGGGGGATGCGCTATGTGACGCTCAGCAGCAGCGTGCAGTTTTTTCGCAATACCGAGCATCCGCGCATCATCGCCACGGCCAGCATACGCCACCGGGGCAAGACCATCTGTGTGGCGACGGTTGACGTGAAAGACGGGGACGGCCGGCTGCTTGCCGGCGGAACGATGACGCTCTTTGCCACGGGGAAGCTGGATGAATAGCAGGATAAATACCCAGGAATCTTAGATAAGACCCAAAAAGCAAGCTCCGATCTTGAAGGGAAGGCACTTCAAGCTCGGAGCTTGCTTTCGTTTTGATGTAAGGGAAGCTTGCTTTACAGCAGAGGCTTGCCAAGTTGCTCAGCCATACAAGTCTCGAAGCGGCGACTGACCACGTCCCAGCTGATCACGTGAGAGAGGTTGTGTAAATATGCAGACCTGTTGTAGTAGTGGGTGAGGTAGTAGGCGTGCTCCCAGACGTCAATGTTGAGCAGGGGGCAGAGGTTGAGCGGCACGGGCGTCTCCTGGTTGACGGTGACGATCATGCCGAGGGTTCCCACGTTGTTGAGCACAAGCCAGGCATAGCCCGAGCCGAAGATGGAGAGGGAGACGGTGATAAAGCGGGTGATCATCGATTCATAATCGCCATAGGTGTTGGCGATGGCCGCCATCAGCGCGTCGCTTGGCTGCGTTTCGATCTCCGGGGGCACGAGGCATCCAAAATAGAGGCGGTGGTTATAGACCCCGCCGGCATTTCGCTGGATGGCGCGCCCCTCGTTTGCCGGCATGGAACCTGAGACGATCAGAAGTTCTTCCAGCGTCATCTCCTGCAAAAACGGCCTGCTCTGGAGCAGATGATTTAGGTTGTCCACATAGGTCTGCGCCTGAATTGCGTGGTGCACGCGGACGGTCGTCTCGGTCAGATAGGGCTCGAATGCGTCATTGGGGTAGGCGAGTGGCCGGTTGACAAATGGATAGTGATCGGTAAAAATCAAGATGAAAACCTCCTTTTTTGTATCCTATGCAGAGGAGGGGCAATTGAGCATCTCTTTTTAAGCAAAGAGGGAAGAAAGGCTGGAATGCCCCGGGCGCTTGGAAAGCGGTGCGCTTGTGCAGGCATGAGGAAGCCCCCGGTTTTGGCCGGGGGCTTCTTTGCCTGTTGATGCACTCCACTAGCTCATCTGCACAGAGCTCTATCCCTACTGATACATCCCATTGACAGCCATGTAGTTATAGATCTGCTCGCCGTGTTCCTGTTCCTCTTTTTGGATGTGGTTAAGGGCATCGCGCGTGTTCGTGTCTGTAAACTCAAAGATGCTGGTGTTATAGGTGGAGGAGACGTGCTTCTCCATGGCCAGCGCGTCCTGGCAGAGGAACTGATCCTGCTGCTTTTCCTCGGCGGAACATTTGGAGGGCTTGGGCTTGGGTGCCGCCTGCTGTTTCTGCCCCTGCCCGCCGGCTTGGCTGATTTGGGGGGTCTTGCCGCTTTCGATTTGAACCAAGGTTTGCAGGTGCTGCTTCTCAGTCCCGGCTAGGCGGGTAAAGAGATCACTCAAATGCGGGTCGCAGGCCTCGTCGGCATACTTTTCGTACTTTTCGATGCAGAGCTCTTCCTGCTTTTTTAGATCCTTGATCAGAGAGCTTTCTTTTGGGGTTAGCGTCATAATTTATCACCTCTGCCGCTAGTATGAGCAGCTCCGGCAGGGATTATACTTCTCTATCAACAATTTTTCTTCAGCCCGGAGAGAATATTGAATCTGGCCCGCCGCGTGAAAAAGCCGCAAGGGGCCCCTAAGGGCTGCTCTTGCGGCTTCTTGGGCGGGGGGAAAGAAATGGCGGGACGCTGCGCGCGCACCTCCTGCTTAATAGAGATTGAGGGTGTTGCGCGCGCGGAGAATCTCAGCGGCCTGGTCCGGATAGTCGGTAATGAGCGCGAGGGCGCCCAGATCCAGGTATGCCTGCATTTGCGCGGGCTCGTTGACCGTCCACACATAGATCGCGACGAAGGCCTTCCGCCCGGCCTGAACCAACTGCTTTGAGAACATGCTCTCCTGAACGAGAAGAAAGTCAATGTTCATCTGGCGCAGGCGATTGCTGCTCATTTTGCCGAGGTTTCCGTACACACAGTAGCCAATGCTGTAGTCGCTGCGATAGCGCTCGGCAAGGCGAAGGACGAGCGAATAGTCCTGCGAGAAGACCATGCAGCCCCTCTGTGCGGGATACTGGGAGAGCAGGCGCATGGTCTCTTCCACCAGGTCTTTCTCCTCTTTCCCGTGCAGCTTGAGCTCAATAGCAAAGAGGGTGTCCTTGTGGTAGCGCTCAAGCACATCCTCCAGCGTTGGAATCGTTGCAGTCTTTCCATCTTGGGTGAGCGTGAGCGCCTGGAGCTCCTCCGCCGTGAGATTGTAGATCTGCTCGTTGCGCCCCGTCAAGCGGGAGAGATCCGTGTCGTGGATGACGACGGGAATGCCATCGGCGGAGAGCTGCACGTCAATCTCCACATAGTCCGCGCCGCTCTGGATGGCTTTGTCAATGGCGGCCAGGCTGTTCTCCACCGCATAGGCGCAGCCGCGGTGCCCCACCACCAGCGGATCGTGCAGCCGGTAGACACTAAAGAAAAGCTGGTAGACCAGAAAGGCGAAGAGGAGCGTGAGCAAAACCACTGTCTGCCAGCGGAAGCGCTGCACAAAGCGGCTGCCCCAAAGCCTCCGCAGGGCATTTTGCCCTGCCATCAGCAGCTGAGAGGCGGCGTCGCGCCAGCGCTCCCCGATTTGATACAGGCGGGAGCTGATGCGAATGATGGCCTCCTCGTCCGTCTCCAGGGGCTTGCCGGCCTGAAGGTAGTAGTAGGTCAAAATGGTCAGCAGGAGGGGGGTGAGCATCACGCGGGCAAAGAGGGAGATGAGCAGCCACAGGAGCAGCGCCACCGGTGTTCTGGCGGAGAGGCCGAATTGCGTCAGTGCCTGTAGAAAATCGACTGAAGGCACGCCGAAGATGAGCTGGCTCAGATGGCGCGGCAGGAAAAAAGCAAGCATCCACGCAAGCGCGGCCACAGCCAGGATGCCCAGGACCTTCCAGTGATACTCCCGTATTGTGGAGATGCTCTTTTGAGAGGCCGACCAGAAGGAGCAGTGCTCCGTGACCATGGAGGGCAGCACAAAGAGCAGCCAGAAGAAGGCGATGAAGAGGAGCGCTGTGAGCGCGATGAGGAGAAGGTGTCCGCCCTGGAACTTGGAGAGCTCGCCCGTGATGTGATTTGGGATGTTGAGATCCGGAATCAGGGAGGAGGTCACGCCGATGTTGCTCAGAGGCAGGAGCACCAGAGAGTAGAGCGCAAAGAGGATGGTGCTCGGGTGGCGCAGGCTGCGAAAGGACCAGAGCCCCGTCGTGATTGCAAGCGCCAGACTCGGGGTCTGCTCCTTCTTGGTCTGCTGCACCAGGCAGATGATCACCGCAAACTCAAAATAGACCAGCACAGTGGAGAGCGCGGTGAGGATGAGGAGCGAGAGAAGGCCCGGAAGGCTGAAGATAAAATGGAAGATGTCTTCGTTAAAGGCCAGCGTGTTCCCGCTGATGGTCAGCAGAAGCTGAAAGAGGAAGGAGAGCAGCGGGCGGATGAGAAGCGCCGTGATCAGCTTATAGATCAGTTCAAATAGAGCAAGCTTCAAAAAACACTTGCCAAAGGCGCGCATCCCGAGAGAGAGCGGCTGGAAAAAGGCGAGCTGGTTCATGCAGAGTCATTCACTTTCCCTTGTTGTGGTATCAGTCGGATGTGGGCGGCAAGCGCCCCGCCCACAGACCCTTGCTGCAGAGAATTCCCAAAATGGGCAGCGCGCTTGCAAGGCTGCGACACCGTCAGGCAGCGCCTTCTCATTGGCGCAGCGGATGAGGAAAACGGCCAAAGGCATCGTATCCCAGCCGTCTTGCAGATCGCATCCCACAGGCGCCTGCGCCGTTGTGGTATATAATTTGGATCCGGTATCATAATCGCTTGCGATTATTATACCACAGCGAAAAGAACGCGACAAGTTTTCTTTCACGTGCAATCCTGGTCTAAGCTGGGACGGGCCGTCATAGACTGTGCCATGTGAGCAATCCGCTTCGCGCAGCCACATATCTTCCCCGGCGGCGCGGGAAAACCCCGCCGGAGAACGCACAAAGGAGGCAGAGAGAAGAATGGATGTCGATATGATTTTTAAGATCGCCGCCATAGGCATTTTGGTTTCCGTGCTCAACCAGGTGCTCACGCGATCCGGGCGGGAGGAGCAGGCCACCATGACCACACTCGCGGGGCTGATCGTTGTGCTCATGATGGTCGTGCAGGAGATCAGCAAGCTCTTTGACCTGGTCAAAAACCTCTTCAACCTGTAAGGCGTATGGATATGCTGCGATTGGGTGCGCTGGCGATTACAGCCGCGCTGTGCGTGGTGATCGTCCGCCAGAAATCCCAGGATATCGGCCTGGTCTTGGCGCTGCTGGCCAGCGCCCTGCTGCTCTTCTCCGCCATTCCCGCCTTTTCGGAGATCCGCGCGCTCATGGACGAACTGGGAGAGCTCGCGGGCATCTCGGAGGCGGTGCTCTCCCCCGTGATCAAAACGGTGGGACTGGCCATTGTCACAAAGCTCGCGGCAGAGATCTGCCGGGACGCGAAGGAAAACAGCATTGCAAGCTTTGTGGAGCTTGCCGGTGCGGCAGCGGCGATCTTGGTGGCCCTTCCGCTCCTGAGAATGGTGCTGCAACTCATCGGAGGGCTGTTATGAGCGCAAGGATACGAAAGGTTTCCCACAGGCCGCGCCCGCGCGGAGCCATCCGGGCGCCCTGTGCGGCTGCGGCGCCATGCTCTCCCCGGCGCAGCGCGGGACGATGGCTTCTTCTTGCCCTGCTGCTCCTTGCCCTCCTGCCCTGCCTGCTGCCCCTGCGCGCGGCGGCGGTGGATGCGGAAGAACTGCAGGCGGAGCAGGGGCGCCTCTTTGGGATCTCCGCGCTGGAGGCGGCGGGAAACGAACATCTCGAGCAGGTGGAGGTCAATCAGGAGATGGATGTCAACGCCGCCTTGAAGAGCATCTTGGAGCGGGGAAGGGAGTCGGCAAAGGGGGTGCTCAAGCAGGCGGTCAAGAGCTGTTTGCTGCTCCTGAGCATTGTGCTGCTATTTGGGCTGGCGCAAAGTGTGGGGGAGACCTCCGGCGGCGGCAGCCTCTCCGCGCTGCACCTGGCGGCGGCGGCAGCGGTGACGGCGGTGGCGGTGGGCGATATGTTTGCGATGGTGGGCATGGGGCGCACCTCCATGGAGCAGATGCAGGTCTTTTCCAAGGTACTCCTTCCCTCCATGGCGGCGGCCACCGCGGCGGCGGGTGCGCCGGGCGCGGCGGCGGCAAAACAGCTTGCGACAATCTTGTTCTCCGATTTTCTCATCACCGTCATCAACCAGTTTCTCCTGCCGCTGACTTTTGCATACATCGCCGCCTGCGTTGCCTTTTCAGCGCTCGGGAACGGGGGGATCAAGCGCATCGGAAACTGCCTCAAGTGGATCGTCAACACCACGCTCGGGGTGCTGCTGCTGGCCTTTGTGGGCTATCTGAACGCCAGCGGCGCCATCGCCGGCAGCGCCGACGTGGTGACGGTCAAGGCGGCGAAATTTACCGTCTCAAATATGGTGCCTGTGGTGGGCAGCATTCTCTCAGACGCCACGGAGACGGTTCTCGCGGGCGCCTCGCTCCTGCGCAGCGCCATCGGTGTCTTTGGGATGCTCACCATACTTGCCATCTGCCTTCTGCCTTTCTTGCAGCTTGGCGCGCAGTATCTGGGCTATAAGATCACCGCGGCGCTCGCCGCCACTGTGGCGGACAATCGAACGGCGGATCTCATCGAGAGCATCGGCTCCGCCTTTGGCATGGTGCTGGCAATGACGGCCTCCTGCGCGCTGCTCCTGCTCATCGCGCTGGTCTCCGCCGTTTCGATGGTGACGGTTTAGCCCGCGCAGTATGGGGGCGCGCCAAAGAGTCCGGCTTAATTTCGCCTGCATAAGCAGGCATACCAAAGGTAGGAGGTGGAGGGATGGAGTTGATGCGGCAGTGGATTCTCTCGGTGAGTGTCTCTGCCATGATCATCGCCCTTGCCGAGGGGCTGATGCCGCCGGGCAGCGTGAAGCGCGCGGCGAAGCTCACGGGCGGGCTGGTCTTAATGCTCGGCATTTTGCAGCCGCTGGTGCGGATGGACTTTGACGAACTCTTCGTGCTGGCCAATGGCAGGGCGCAGGTGAGCGTCATGAGCGCGGCGGAGCAGACGGTTTCTGCAAACGAGTTTTTAAAAACGATCATAGAAGAGGAATTGCGCGCATATGTTTTGGACAAAGCCCAAAGCTTTGGCGCGTCCTGTGAGCTGAGCATTCACTGCGAACTGGGGGAGAACGACATGCCCTATCCCGTCCGGGCAACCATAGGCGGGCTTACCGATGCGGAGATGAAGCGCAAGATGCGCCTCCTGCTTCGGGATGATCTGGGCATTGCCTACGAAGAGCAAACATATATTGATGAGGAAGCGCCATGAATCTGAAGGAACTGTGGGCGGCCCGTGGCCCAAAGCTGATGAGGCGGCTGGAGCGCTATCGATGGATCCTGCTGGTTATAGCAGTGGGGACACTTTTCCTGCTCTTGCCAACGGGAGGAAAAGAAGCGAAGGAGGCGGCAAAGGGGCAAGATCAGTCTGTGTCAGACTTCAACCTTGAAGAGACGGAGCAGCGTTTTTCAAAGGCGCTCTCTGAAATCCGGGGCGCCGGAGATGTGACGGTGCTCCTCACGGTCAAAAGCGGAACCAGACAGATTATTGCCGAGAACAACAAGCTCTCAGAGGCGAGCAGCGGCTTTGGCGAAGAGAGCAGCGCCGTGCTGATTTCGAGAGGAAGTGGGGTGCAGGAAACAGTTAAGCTGCAGGAGATTTATCCGCAATTTCAAGGCGCGCTGATCATCTGCGACGGCGCGGGCGACCCGGAGGTGCGCTTGAAACTCACGCAGGCAACCGCGGCGCTTACGGGGCTTGGGGCCGACAAGATTTCAATTTGTAGTAGAGGAAAGTGAGGAAGAAATCAATGAAGAAACTCAAACTTTGGAAACGAAACGCCATTGTGGTGGCGATTGTTCTCTTTGTCTGCGCGGCGGTTTACTTAAATTATTCGTACAACACGGAGAGCACCGCTGCCGGCAAGACGCTGGGGGAAGCGGCGCTGGTGGCAAAGACCGGCGAGGAGAGAAAGGAACAGCCGCAGAGCGGCGCGGAGGGTGAAAAAGGCAGCAGCTATTTCTCCGAGGCAAGGCTCAACCGCCAGCAGGCGCGCGACAGCGCGCTGGGCCTGCTGCAGGAGGCGGCCAAGGATGAGAAGGCGACGGAGGAAGCCGTGGAGGAGGCCAATGCCGCCATTCAGGCGATGGCAAACTTCACCCTCACGGAGGCACAAATTGAAAATCTTGTGGTGGCAAAGGGCTATGCCAACTGCGTGGCCTTCATGAGCGATGGCGGGATCAGCGTGGTGGTCTCCGGCCTTGAGAACGGCATCACGGATACGGATGTGGCGAAGATCGGCGAGATTGTTATGGAGCAGACGGGTCTGACGGCCGATCAGATCAAAATCATTGAAACGGACTAGAGGGCAGAAAAAGGCTTGCGCACGCTGTGCAAGAGAGATCAAAGTGCTTTGATCACGCGGCGAATCGCACACAAGAAGAGGGTCGTTTTGGCCTTCTTCTTTTCTTTTTCCCACAAAGGTGTATAATAGAGCGAGAAGTGTTTCTTCGTTTTTGAAAATATTGCTATTCCGAGGTGGTCAAATGCGCACAAGCATATTTCGCTCCATGCTCCTCCTAAGCATTTTGATATTGGCAAGCTGTACAGCTGTATTCCTTTACAAGAATGCCGTCTTTCAGACGAAAATAATGGAGGAAGTGCGCGCGCAGAGGAATTGGATTCTCTCCGCGGCAGCGGAAAGCGGGGGCGCTGAATTTGTTGAAGCGCTGAAAGAAAATCCCCCGCAGGGCCTGCGTCTGTTCTATTTTGACGCGGAGAAAAGGCTTCTTGCAGCGCTGGGCCCCTATGAAAGCGCGGAGGAAATCTATCAAAAGGCACTGATCTGCATGGAATTGAGCGGTGCAAGCCAATTGACCACAGAGCAGGAGGACGGCTGCATCCTGGCAATGGGGGCGCTGAGTCTGGAAAATGGCGGCCTCCTTTATTATGAGCTGGAAGGCGCGGATACGGCGGCGGAAACGCAGCTGGGCTGGTATCTCTTTGGGCTGTGGCTCTTCTCGCTGCTGGGGGCCTATCTGCTCTCGAGAAGGCTGACCCATGTGATCACGCGGCCCTTTGACGCCGCCCGCCTGGAGGATCTGGCGGTGCAGGAGGTCTGTGCAGAGCTCCAGCCGCTCGCGGCGCGGATGCTCGACCAAAACCTGCAAATTCAAAAGCAGCTGCGAAAACAGCACGCAGAGCTCAAACTGGAGTACGAAAAGCAGGATCGAACCCGGCGGGACTTCACCGCCAACGTCTCCCATGAGCTCAAGACACCCCTGACCTCCATCTCCGGCTATGCCGAGATCCTGCGCGACGGCCTGGTGCGCGAGGAGGACGTGACGCGCTGTTCCGGCAAGATCTACGACGAGGCGCAGCGGATGATCGTTCTCGTGGGCGACATTCTCAAGCTCTCCCAGCTCGACGAGGGCTATCAAGTGCTCATGGAGCGCGTGCGGCTGGATCTCTACGCGATCTGCGAGCGGGTGATTGCCCGCCTGCAGCCCGCAGCAGATGCAAGGCGAATCTCCTTTACACTGGATGGAGAGAGTCAATATATCATTGCTGTGGAACAAATTGTGGATGAAGTGGTCTACAACCTCTGCGACAACGCCATCAAATACAACCGGGAGGGCGGCAGTGTGGCGCTCTCCCTCTCCGGCGCAGGGGGCAAGGTGATTCTGGAAGTGGAAGATACCGGAATCGGCATCTCTCCTCAGGAGCAGAAGCGAGTCTTTGAGCGCTTTTACCGAGTGGACAAAAGCCACTCGAAGGAGATTGGCGGGACGGGGCTTGGTCTCTCCATCGTCAAGCACGGCGCGCTCTATCACGAGGCGCGCATTGAGATGGAGAGCACACCGGGCGAGGGGACGCGCTTTCGCGTTCTCTTTCCGGCGGCGCCCGAGGGCGATGCCTTAGACGGGGTGCGCGTATGATCCTTTGGAGAGCGGAAGTGCGCGAGGCGATCGGCCGGCTGGAGGCCGCCGGGCATGAGACCTGGCTGGTGGGCGGCTCCCTGCGGGATGCGCTGATGGGGAAGAGCCCCAAAGACTTCGACCTTGCAACCCGCGCCACGCCGCAGGAGGTCTCCGCCGTCTTTGCGGGGGAGCGGGTGGTGGAAACAGGAATCCGGCACGGAACCGTCACGATTTTCTTGGATGCGCTCCCGCTGGAACTGACGACCTACCGCGCGGAGAGCGCGTACAGCGACGGACGCCATCCGGATGCGGTGCGCTTTGTGCGCGAGATCCAAGAGGATCTCTCCCGCCGGGATTTTACGATGAATGCCATCGCCGCCCACCCGCAGCGCGGCGTGTTTGATCCCTTTGGCGGCGTGGATGACATCCGTGCAGGGCTGATCCGCGCCGTCGGAGCCCCGGAGGGGCGCCTTTCGGAGGATGCGCTTCGCATCATGCGGGCGCTGCGCTTTGCGGCGACACTTTCCTTCCGCCTGGAAGCGCGGACAGATGCGGCGCTCCGTGCCAAAAAAGCGCTGCTCGGCCGGGTCTCCGCGGAACGGCTCTACGCGGAGCTCAGCAAACTCCTCTGCGGCGCATCCGCCGGGGACGTGCTCCGCTCCCATCCGGAGGTTCTGGGCGTTGTGATTCCGGAGCTGCTGCCGATGCAGATCTGCCCGCAGGAAAATCCCTACCATATATATAATGTACTCTTCCACACGGCCCGCGCCCTTGAAGTCATTCCACCGCAGCCGCTGCTGCGCTGGAGCGCGCTGCTCCATGACGTCGGAAAGCCGGCCTGCCGCACGAGGGATCAGGCAGGCGCCGATCATTTTTACGGGCACAGCAAAAGAGGCGCGGAGATGGCGCGGGAGATTCTCGAGCGGCTGCGCGCGCCAAAGCGGATGGCGGAGCAGGTGAGCGAACTTGTGAGGCTGCATGACCGCCCCCTCCGGCCGGAGGCGCGCCAGCTGCGCCGCCTGCTCTCACGCCTGGAGCCGCCCCTCTTTTTTGCCCTTCTGCAGCTCAAGCGGGCGGACAATCTGGCGCAGGCACCGGCCTGTTACGCACGCCTGCCCCAATATCGGCAGATCGCGGAGATGGCAAGAAAAATCCTCGCGGAAGAAACCGCCCTGCATAGGGGCGATCTGGAGGTCGACGGGAACGATCTGATCGCGCTTGGTTTGCAAGGAAAGGAAATCGGTCTTTCCTTGCAGCGGCTGCTCGATGCTGTTTTAGAGGAAAGGCTCTGCAACAAGCGAGGGGATTTGCTGCGTTATTTGCAGGAAGCGCAGGGGATCCCAAAGGAGAAAAACAGGGGAGAGAATGCGGGCGTTTGAATTGCAAAAGATTCATTCTGCCCTGGTATAAGTGGCTTCCGAGGGGCATAAACTCAAATAAGTGAATAAATCGTGAATGAAAGTTTATTCACATATATTCATAAAAATGCGCAATTCACTTCATAATTTTAGATCAAATTGCGAAAAAAAGTAGAAAACTGCAAATTTTTTAGAAAAACATACAAAGACAAGATGCTAAAATTGTGTGAAAAGGAATTTTTCTCTTTATTTTTAGAATGCGGTGTGATATACTGAGCCTACGTTGACCCCCACAGGCTCGGGAAACAGAAGGTCCGGGGGCACACGAACAGGCTCAATGTTAAAACGGATGGGAGGGAGGCCATGCGAGAAAAAGCCAAAAACGCAGAGAGCACGTTTAGGGATTTGTTGGGAGAAACGCATGGAGCCAGTGTTTAAAAACCAGAGAAAACTGCCAATGCGGAACCCAAAAAGACCATTAAACTGATTGGAAACATTTGTTCTTTATGCAGAATGACTGTGGATGCAGGGCGCAAAAAACCCTGACAGGGCATCAAAAAAAGAACGAGAGAAACAGCAAATCAACCGCAAGCGTAAAAAACCTGGGAAAATGAGCCGTTCAAGGTTTTTGAGAGCAAACTACCTACGAGTTTCGGCGGCGGAGGAACACTCCGCCAGGCGTCCGCGAGGGGAACAGTTTCTGAAAGATGGAGAAAACCTTCCTGCATTTTTCGGAGATTGGAACGCCGCAGATGCCGCAAGGCGCATCCGCAGTCCGGGTGCCGCACACATACCTTGCTGTATTGGTAACTGAAAAACAGAACGATCAGGTACATTTCAGTTCAACATTTTCAACAAGAAACGAGGTAAAGATTTATGAGTAATAAGGGAGAGAAACAGACTGGTATCAGCGCGTTAGACTTTTTCTGCGTTGGTTTCGGTTCTATCGTCGGCGTCGGCTGGACACTGTCTATCAACAGATGGATGGCCAATACCGGTGGTCCGCTGCCCGCGTCTCTGGGCTATATCCTCGCATTGATCATGATGGTCCCCGTCAGCCTGTGCTACTGCGAACTGGCTCCGATGATGCCGGTTGCCGGCGGCGGCACAGCCTACGCATTTAGAGCATTCAACGAGAAAATCGCGTTTATTTCCGGCTGGGCTGCCTTTGGCGGCTTCGTCACCATCATCCCCTGGGAAGCAATCTATGTTGCCGACGTTCTGAGCATCATGATTCCTCCCGCAAAGGGCGTTGTGCTCTACACACTCGCCGGTGAAGACATCTATTCCGGGCACCTGATCTTCGGAACGCTCTTCACGCTGATCCTATTCGGAATCAACTGGAAAGGTGCGACAGGCTCTGCGCTCTTCCAGAGAATTATTACCCTGATCCTCATTGGCGCCGGTCTCTTCGGCATGGTGGCCGCTCTGGTTCACTTCAATGCGGATAACTTTAAGGGTGTTGTCGCCAGTGCCGATCAGCTGGATGCGCTGAAGGCCGTTGCAGGCACATCTGACTTTGCTCCCCTCTACGCACAGACTTATCTGAGCGGACAGGAGGCAACCAGCTTCTATGCCAACGTTGCCCGTGGCAGCCACGGCAGCTTCTTTGGCGGTGCCATTGCAATTCTGGCCTCTGCCCCCTTCTTCCTGGCGGGCTTTGAGACCATCCCGCAGGCCGTTGAAGACGCGAAGGGCGACATCACCGCTGTTGGTAAGACCGTGGTGCTCTCCGTCAGCCTTGCCTGCATCTTCTACGCACTGGCTCTCTTCTGCTTCGGCAGCGCAATGCCCTGGCAGACCTTCTGGTCCGGCGGCGCCTTTGGCTCCCCCGCGGCAGGTCTCCTCTTCCCGGCCATCTACGGCCAAGGCCATGTGATGGGTGTCCTAACCTACTGGATCATTCTGTTCGGCACCCTCTGCGGCCTCTTCTCCACATGGAACGGCTTCCTGATGGCCTCCCCGCGTCTGCTCATGGGCATGGCTCGCGGCTACATGATGCCCCGTCCCCTGGCCAAGCAGAACAAGTATGGCACTCCGACCGTTGGTCTGATTGCTTGTACGCTTCTCTCCCTCTCCGGCCCCTTCCTCGGCATGGGCCTGATTGACCCGCTGACCCTCTTCTCCGCTGCCGGCTTCGTCTGCTCTTGGGGCTTCACCTCTTGGAGCGTCGTGCGCCTGAGAGCGAAAGAGCCCAACGCGGAGCGTCCCTACAAGATGCCTGGCGGCAGCGCAACTGCCGGCTTTGCAGGCGTGATCATGATCGTTCTCTTCATCCTGCTCTTCGTGCCCGGCAACCCCGTGTACATGGAAGCTCTGGCAATCCAGCTCTTCATCGCTTGGATGGTTCTCGGTCTGATCCTCTTCCTCGCCGCTGGCCCCGCCAGAAGATCCACTACGCTTGAGCAGCGTATGGACTCCATCTTTGAGAAGATTAAGGACTAATTTCTCCCTGTGAGAACACAGTTCGAGTATATCCTCTTTTGATCCCTGTTGCGAAAAGGAGAAACAACGATGTTTGATATGAATTGGCCGGCAAGCAGCGGAGAGGTTATGGCCAACGCTGGTATGTATTGGATTCTCAGTGTTGTCATCTTCATGATCTTGGATCGCTATGCCAGTAAAAAATTGGGCGGTCCGCGTATGCTGGGATATAAGATTCTGCGTGTGCCAAGGTTTTACGCACTGATTCTCGTATCGGCCATCACCATTGGTGTGCTGATCTGGGTTCGATTTGGCGGCCTGCAGCTGACCTATAACCAGCTGACCTACTTAGGCCTTCCGTATTTTATCATCTGGGTTTTCGTCCTGACCAACTTTCTGCGGCGAATTCGAGCAGAAACCAAAGGCAAACCGGGCGGAGTCAAAAGAAGATAGGCATCTCAAAACAGAAACAGCGGAACCAAACGGTTCCGCTGTTTTTTGTTCATTGCGCGCCCGAATGGCCTGGAGGGCGAAGGTCTAATCGTTTGTCAAGTCACCGCTGCCGCTCACAGGGATGGGCTCACCGAGATAGCTGGGCGCCGGGCGCAGAAGGGAGTAGATGACATCTTTGCTGCGCGCAAACACTTCGCGAAACTCGCGGCTGCCTTGATGTTCGTAAGACTTGCGCACAGGGACGCCGTAAGCCTCCAAGCCCAGAGCGTTTGCGATATAGAGCGCGCGGTAGAGGTGATACTCCTGCGTGACAATGACCAAGCGCCCAACCAGAAAGATCTCCCGCGCGCGCAAGATGCTCTCATAGGTGGAAAAGCCCGCGTGATCCATAAAAACGGCCTCAGAGGGGACGCCGCCGGCAATGGCGTAGCGCTTCATCGGATTGACTTCATCATAGTCCGCCTGCCCGTGGTCGCCGCTCATTAGGATGCGCCCGGAAACGCCAAGCTCGTAGAGTGTGACAGCCTGCGCCAGGCGGTCTGTGAGCATCGGGCCGGGGACTCCGTTCGGTGCGCCGCAGCCGAGCACCAAGATGCAGTCCACGGGCGGGAGGGCAGCGGCGGCTTCCGCGCTGATGATCTGCGAAGCGGTGCTGCTGCGCACAGAAACGTCCATGGCATAGAGAAGCAAACAGGCCAGCAGGAGCAGGACGGCGAGGGCGAAAAGCAAGCGCCGAAAGCGTTTTCGTTTGCTAAAGAGAATCATTTGATCCCCCCTTTCCGCGTGCTGTAAAGAGTAAATACAGTATAGTGCGCGCATCCGCGCTTGTCAAATATGCCGTCCTCGCATCCGCATTTGCAGGGAACAGGAGCTCAGGGTACAGAGGGCAGGCAGGGGAGGGGTGCCCGTAAAAAGCGAGCTGCTTGCAAACTTCTCTTGTTTCAATCGAATTTGAATGCTAAAATAGAGGAACATCAAAACAGAGGCGAGGCGGGGTGGACAATGAAAGAGATTTTGCAGTTGGATTACGCGCTGCTGGATGCGATTGCGGCACAGCTTCAAAACGCACTCTTCGATGTTCTCATGCCCTTTTTCAGCCGCATAAGCGCACACGGTGAACTGTGGATTCTCCTTGGCCTGCTTCTCCTGTGCATCCCGGGGCAGCGCAAGCGCGGCCTTTCGCTCTGGCTGGCGCTGCTGCTGAGTGTTTTGGTCTGCAATCTGCTCCTTAAAAACTGGGTGGCGCGGCCGCGCCCCTTCGAGCTGCGAGAGGGAATTGAACTGCTCGTCCGGGCGCCGGGGGGCTTTTCCTTCCCCTCGGGGCACACTTCCGCAAGCTTTGCCGCCGCCTTCGCACTCTTCTTTCAGCGCTCAAAGCTCGCGGCACCTGCGCTGATTCTCGCCGCGCTGATTGCCTTTTCGCGCCTCTATCTCTACGTCCACTTCCCGACGGATGTGCTCGGCGGCATCCTGCTGGGCCTGCTCCTTGGCTATGCTGCAACGAAGCTCTTTTCCAAGGCAGAGAGCTCTCTGGCGGGGAGAGGGAAGGGGCCGTCGTCATGCTGAGCGATGCGACGCTGGTTGCGGGTCTGAAAACGATGCTCATTGCCACGCTGCCTGTGGTGGAGCTGCGGGGGGCCATCCCCTTTGGCATCGCGCAGGGGCTGCCCTTTGGCCTGGTGTTTGCGGCGGCCTTTGTGGGGAATATGCTGCCGGTGCCGCTCATCATCGTCTTCATCCGCCGGATTTTTGCGCTGCTTCGAAAACAGAAACGTCTTGGTGCGCTGATTGAAACGCTCGAGCGAAAGGCGCACATAAAAGGCCGGCAGGTGAACCGCTACAAAACTCTGGGGCTCTTCCTCTTTGTTGCCATCCCGCTCCCGGGCACCGGCGCGTGGTCCGGCGCGCTTGCGGCCGCTTTTTTGGACATACGCCTCAAGCATGCGCTGCCCGCCATCACCCTTGGCGTGCTGGCGGCAGGCATACTGGTCTCGCTGCTGAGCTATTCCGCCTTTCTTGCCATCCGCTGGGGCTAGCCAGAAGAAAAAACAGCCGCCCTGCACATCCAAAGGAGGATGCGCAGGGCGGCTGTGCTGCGTCTCAGAGCAGGGCAGGGGGGCTTACTGCTGCCCCAGTGCCTTGTTCTTCTCGAAGGCGGCGATGACGGCATCCATACAGGCGGCGCGCAGCGCGCGCTGTTCGAGCACACGAACCCCTTGTATGGTGCTGCCGCCGGGGCTGCAGACCTCGTTTTTCAGCACTTCGGGGTGTTTGCCGCTGGCGAGAAGCATGGTCGCCGTGCCCAACACGGTTTGCGTCGCAAAGAGGAGGGCATCCTCCCGGCTCAGACCGCAGGCGACGGCACCGTCGGCCAGCGCATCAATGAAAAGGCAGGTGAAGGCCGGACCGCAGCCGGCGACGGAGGTGGCGGCATCCATCAAGCTCTCTTCCAGCGGGCGCAGGGTGCCTGCGGCGGAGAGGATACGCAGGAACTCCGCCCGATCCTCGTTGGTGACCCATGAATTGCAGGCAAAAACAATGACGCCCGCCCCCTCGGAGACCGGTGTGTTTGGCATAATGCGGATGATAGGCTGCTGCGGCTCTGCCATCTCGGTGAGGGTGGAGAGCGTCAGCCCGGCGGCCATGGAGACCAGAACGGGCCGCACCTCCTGCGCCTGCGCAAGGGTGCCGCGCAGCTCGCGCAGCAGGCCGCCCATCATCTGGGGTTTGACGCCGAGGAAGAGGAAGCGGCTCTGTGCGGCCGCCTCCGCAGGGCTCTGCACATGGGCGCATTGGAGCGTCTCGGCAAGTGCGCGCGCCTTTTCGGGGATGTGGTCACAGAGAACGAGTTCAGACGGGGTCAAGGCCCGGGCGGCGGCTCTCGCGAGCGCCGCGCCCATGTTGCCTGTGCCGATGAAACCAACGGTGTATTGCATTGTATCAACTCCTGTCAGGTGATTGGGGTGTTCCGGGGGGAGCGTGCCCCCGCCCTCTTAGAGGAAAGGGAGGAAGAGTTCCATGAGGCTGTCATGTTGCACTGGGTTTGTCATGAGGGCATTCATACCGCGATCGGGCGCCTGCCGGAGGTCCTCCCCAAAGGCATTCGAAGCCCAGACAATGGCGGGGGCGGCTCAGTGCTCCGCCTCGCTCTGGAGCAGGAAGAGGTAGTTCGAGGAGCCGAAGGGCGTGCGCCCGTCCTGCTTGTCGTTCCAAACGACGGTGGCTAAGACCAAGTAGCCCTGCGTATCCTCAGGGAGGAAGAGATAAGCGCCGCTGGTGTCCAGCGTGATGGCCTCGTCGAGCATGGCCAGGCGCTCCGCCTCTGGCAGTTCGAGAATATCCGCCGCCCAGGCGCGGGCGTAAATTTGATCGGGGAGCATGCTCTCACTCAGAAGCAAAATCGGCGCATCCCCTTTGCGCGGCAGGGTCAGGGGGGTGATTCCGCCCTCTAAGGGGCCCGCGCCGCAGCCGATGGTGGAGAGCAGGGCACCGTCCTCCTCGGGGAAGGCGTTCCACTCAACAGGCGGGAAAGAGGAAATGGGGAGGGTGTTGCCGTCGTAGCAGAGGTTCATCGCCGGCACGCTCTCCGGATAGCTGTACTGATCAGAAATATCAAACCAGTCGATCACCTGAAGTTCAAAGGGTGCGGCATCCGGCAGCGTGCCGGCAAAGACGAGGTTGACATACATCCCCGGCAGCGCACCGATGTCGGGCAGCGCGGCGGAAGAGAAGCGAAATTCCTCGCTCAAGTCCTGCACCCATTCGCCCTCCACGGCCTTGACGAGAACGTCTTCATCCTCCAGGCTGCAGATGCGCGCATGGAAGGAGTCTCCGTTGCGTTGGGCATTCTGCCCGGCGGCGGGCGCTGCGCTGCTGCAGGCGGAGAGGGTGAGGAAAAGAAGGGCGAGAAGGAATAAGAGTTGTTTTTTCATCATAACCTCCTGTGCGTTGGCGGGAACGCTTGAATTGTGTGTGCGGCGTCAATCTGCCTCTCATTATACATAAGGCGGGCAAAAAATTCTACAGAGAAGGGCCCAAATTTATCATATGGTTTGAAAAAGCATAGCCCATGTGCTACAATGGGCGCAAACGCAAGGAAACGGGGCATGTGTGCATGAAGTGTCCATACTGTTATAATCCCGAGAGCAAGGTGGTAGACTCCAGACCCGCCAACGAGGGGGAGAGCATCCGCCGCCGCAGGGAGTGCCTGCGCTGCCGCAAGCGCTTTACAACCTATGAGGGGATGGAGCGCCAGCCCTTAATGGTGGTCAAGAAAAACGGGAACAGGCAGGCCTTTGACCGCGCAAAGCTCATGGGCAGCATGCTCAAGGCGATTGAAAAACGCTCAGTGCCAATTTCTGGCATTGAGGCGGCGGCATACGCCATTGAGCAGGAGCTGCAGAATGAGCTGGGCGGCGAGGTCGGCAGCGACCGCATTGGCGCGCTGGTGATGGAAAAGCTCAAGGAGCTTGACGAGGTGGCCTATATCCGCTTCGCCTCTGTCTACCGCCAATTTAAGGACATCACAACCTTCCGTGATGAACTCAACAAGCTGCTCGATGATGGAAGTGTATAGAAACCGGATGGCTGCAAACGGCGCGCGCCGCTTTGCCCTGCTTGGCAGGGGGAGCGGCGCGCTCTATTTTGTCGCGCGTTCGTGAAAAAGGAGTCATCCTTGAAAAAAACGCGAAAAGGAAAACAGACAGGCTGGCGGGGAATAGAATGCCCTAGGGGGTGTAACGAAGATGTTTATCACATGGGTATTTCTGATGCTCAACGGCTTATTTTTCTCTCTCCGCGTCGGCGGGGCAAGCTCCTTCCCGCGCCCGCTCAAGCCGGAGGAGGAGCGAGAGTGCCTGGAGCGCCTCGCCAAAGGGGATATGGAAGCGCGCAATCAGCTCATCGAGCACAACCTGCGGCTGGTGGCACATATCATTAAAAAGTATTACACACAAGCGGGGGATCAGGACGATCTGATCTCCATCGGCACCATCGGCTTGATCAAAGGCATCTCAACCTTTAAGCCGGAAAAGAAGGTTCGGCTTGCAACCTATGTGAGCCGCTGCGTGGAGAATGAGATTTTGATGTACTTCCGCTCGCAGAAAAAACTGCAGGGGGATGTCTCGCTCTCCGACACGCTCGACTCCGATCAGGAGGGCAATTCGCTCTCCCTGATGGATGTCATCCGCGTCGAGGATAACATGCTGGAAGTGCTCAATGCCCGGGATGCCTGCGTAAAGCTGCGCGAGAGCATTGGGCACTGCCTGACAGAGCGCGAGGCAATGGTGATCCGCCTGCGCTACGGCCTTGACCAGAGCGTGCCGAAAACCCAGCGGGAGATCGCAGAGCTCTGCGGCATTTCCCGCTCCTATGTCTCGCGCATCGAGAAGAAAGCGCTGGAGAAGCTCAAAACGCAGATGGAGGGGGAGCGGGGCGGCTAAGAGGCCGCTCTGCCCTGTATCTGCGGGCCGCTGTGGGGGCTTATACGCCTCCGCCCTAAATGGGGGGCGGCGTATCTCCCGGCGTTTCCTTGGCGGCCACGCAGCGGCAGATGGGCAGGCCTGCGGCATGAAACTTTTCCTCGTAGTCGGTCATCACGCCCTGGACGCCTGCCCCATGGAGGTCTCGCGTCACTTCAGTCAGGCGAAAGCCCGCTTTGGGAAACTGAAAGAGCGAATAGGAGAACAAATCCTGGTTATCGGTCTTAAAGTGGAGCTCGCCGCCCTCCCGCAGGAGTTCATGGTAGCGCGCCAAAAAGCGCGGGTGCGTCAGCCTGCGCTTCGCGCTGCGCTGCCCCGGCCAGGGGTCGCAAAAATTGATATAGATGCGGTCAACCTCGGCGGGCGCAACATAGCGCTGCAAGTCCTCCGCGTCCCCGTCAAGAAAGAAGACATTGGAGCGCTCCAAGGCCATGGCGCGCTCCATGGCGATCACCATCGCATCCGCCACGCGCTCGACGGCGATGAAGAGGGTGTCCGGGTGCAGGCCTGCCATCTCGCAGGTGAAGCGGCCCTTGCCGCAGCCGAGTTCCAGGTGAAGTTCCGCCGCTTCCGGCATCCGCGCGCGCCAATTGCCGATCTGTCCGGCGGGATCCTCGATCCAATAGGCGGCACAGCGCTGCATGCGTGGAATCAGGTTCTTCTTTTTGCGCATTCTCATGGGAAGGAAAACTCCTTTACAGCACGTTGATTTCGAGCAGCTTAAACGCAGAAAGATCAGCGTTTTTTCTTTCTTGCCCCGCCGGAATTTTGCTTCGCTGCCTTGCCGCTGCGGCGCGGCTGGGATTCGGCCTCCCCGCGCCGGCGCTTGGGCTCCGCCCCGCCTGCCCCGCGCGCGCTCCGCTCTGCGGGCGCTTTTTTACGGGCTCCGCCCGCCTCGGTCTTCTGATCGGGCCGCGCGCCTGCCCCCGCGTGCTGCGGGCGCAGCAGGCAGTGGGAGGCGTAGCCGATCAGATCCTCGCGCCCCGCCTGCCGCAGTGCCAGGCGCACCAGCGGCTGCTTGTCCGGCCGTTTCCACTGGAGCAGCGCGCGCTGCATGGCCTTCTCCTCTCGGCTTTTGGGCACGTAGACCCGCTGCATCGTGCGCGGGTCAATGCCCGTGTAATACATGCAGGTGGAGAGCGTTCCGGGGGTCGGGTAAAAGTCCTGCACCTGCTCGGGCTGGCGGCCGCTCTGCTGGAGCCACTCCGCCAACGAGATTGCATCCCGCAGATCACAGCCGGGATGCGAGGACATCAAATAGGGGACAAGGTACTGCTTTTTTCCGTAGCGCTGGTTGAGGCGCTCGTATTTCTTCTTAAAAACTTCATAGCTCTGGATGCTCGGCTTGCCCATGCTCTCGAGCACATGGGAGACGCAGTGCTCGGGCGCAACCTTCAGCTGCCCGCTGATGTGGTGCTGGACCAGCTCAGCAAAAAACTCGCCGCTGGGGTCTTTCAGGAGGTAGTCAAAGCGGATGCCCGAGCGGATGAAGACTTTCTTTACGCCCGGAATCGCGCGCAGCTTGCGCAGCAGTTGCAGATAATCGCTATGGTCTGCCTGAAGGTTGGGGCAGGGCGCGGGCGCCAGACAGTCCCTGTGCTTACAGAGCCCGTGCGTCTTCTGCTGCTCGCAGGAGGGGGCGCGGAAGTTCGCGGTCGGGCCGCCGACATCGTGAATATAACCCTTGAAACCGGGCAGTTTGGTCAATTGCGTGACCTCTCGAATGAGGCTCTCGTGGCTGCGGACGGTGATCATGCGCCCCTGGTGAAAAGCCAGAGAGCAGAATTTACAGGCGCCGAAGCAGCCGCGGTTGTGTGTGACGGAGAAGAGAACCTCCTCAATTGCGGGCACACCGCCGAGGGCATCATAGTCCGGGTGCCAGCGGCGCTGGTAGGGCAGCTCCGCCACGCGGTCAAACTCCGCCGTCTCAAGCGGCATCGCCGGGGGGTTGACCACGAGGATCCGCTCCCCATGGGGCTGCAGAACCGCCCGCCCGCGGATGGGGTCGTGCTCGTCGTATTGGATGCGGTTTGCCTCGGCGTAGGCCCGCTTGCTGCGGGAGACGCCCTCGAAGCTCTCGCAGGAGACAAAGGGGAAAGAGCACTCCTCCCGCGTCCCGGCGGCAAAGCAGCTGCCGCGCACCTCCCGTATCTCGGAAACGGGCACCCGTGCCGCGAGCCGCTTCGCGATTTCAAGGGTCGCATACTCGCCCATCCCATAGACCAGGAGATCCGCCTCGGCATCGAAGAGGATGGAGGGGCGCAGCGCGTCGTCCCAGTAGTCATAGTGCGCAAAGCGGCGCAGGGAGGCCTCCAGACCGCCGATGATAATGGGGATGGGGCCAAAGAGCGCCCGAATTTTTCTTGAATAGGTGATGGTGGCGCGGTCGGGGCGCAGACCGTGGCGGTTTCCGGGGGAGTAGGCATCGTCATGCCGGCGGCGTTTCGCGGCGGTGTAGTGCGCGACCATGGAGTCGATGTTTCCCGCGTTGATCAGCACCCCATAGCGTGGTTTCCCAAAGGCTGTAAAGGAACTGTCCTTGCGCCAATCCGGCTGGGAGAGCAGGGCGACGCGATAGCCCTCCGCCTCGAGAAGGCGGCCGATGATGGCCGTGCCGAAAGAGGGATGATCCACATACGCATCCCCTGTGATGAGAAGAAAGTCGTAATAGTGCCACTCCCGCTCCTGCATGTCTTCTTTTGTCGTGGGTAAGAAATTTGCCCGCATGATACACCCCAGTCTGAGCGCGCGCGCGTTGGCTGCGCGGTGCGATTACTTTTTGATGGATTTTTCCAAGATATCTAAGGTGGCAAAGGGCTCCTTGCGCTCGCCAATCTTTCGGAAGCCGTGCTTGAAGTAAAAGCGCATGGTATCGGGGTTATCTCTGCCGCAGGCAAGGCGCAGCTTATCGCGCCCGAGGGGGCGAAAGACGCTGATGGCATGGCCAAGAAGCTGCACGCCAAGGCCGCTGCTGCGGTATTCCGGGAGCATGTAATAAAAGGAGATATGGCCCGCACCCTCCTGGGCGCCAAGCTCCGGATCGAGTTGGAGTATGCCCAAAGTGGAGTTCTTTCGGTTGGCCGTCACCAGGTACTGGGCGCCTTTTTCCGCATCGGCGAGCGCCTTTTGCAGGTAATTTTGACCCTCGAGATAGCGCAGGTCGCGGCCAAGTCCCGTCCAGGCCTCCTGCCGGCTGGAGAGGTAGAGCTCGCGATTGCTTAGCTGCTGGATCTCCATCGGCTCATACCAGAGGTTTTCATCCGGAGAAGTGCCCTCTTTGCGCCGCCACCAGCCCTGCCGCGCGAGCGTGGAGATCTCAGGACTCAGGTGGGAGTTGTCATCGCGGAAGACGACGCGCGCCTTGCCGCCATCCAGCTCAAGGAGTGTCACCCCGGTGTTGTCGCTGTGTCCGAGTGCGCGGGTTTCCTCCGTCGTCAGCCCCAACAGCTTGGCAATGGCATAGCGGATGGCCATCCCGTGGCTAAAAATGGCGACGGTTTGCTTCGGGTGCGCGCCGGCAATGTCCAAAAGCGCCGCCGTGACCCGCTCTTGGAGCAGGGAAAAGGTTTCAGAGCCCTCGACCTGCCAGTCGGGGGAGGACTGGGTAAACAGCCGCATCCGCCGGTGATCTTCGAGGTCCACCTCGCCCCAGGTGCGGTCTTCCCAGATGCCCATGCCCAGCTCACGCAGCTCAGGGCGCAGCTGAAGCTCCAAGCCTTTTGCCTGGCAGAGGGCCTCCGCGGTGGTGATGGTGCGGGCGAGATCGCTGGTGTAAGCCGCATCGATCGGGACGTTCAAAAAGCGCTCCTTTAGCGCTTCAATTTGCCGATATCCGTTGACGGTGATCAGGCTGTCGTAATGTCCGTGGATTCTGCGGTAGAGGTTTCCTTCCGCCTCAGCGTGGCGGATTAAGTAAAGTTTTGTCATGTTGTCACATCTCCAAAGGAAAGTCAAGTTACACAGAGTAGAATATGTCACGCGAGGCATGGGGGAGAAGAAGCGTGCCATATGATTCATGTGCGGATTAAGAGCAGGAGAGCGCGCAGGAAGCAGCGCGCTCCAAAGCGCCCAGCGTGGTGCAGGGCGCATCGTCTCTGCCGTGTGAAGAGGCCTTTCGGCAGCCGGATTGCTCGGGCGGCTCCGTCTCTGTCTAATCACATTTTGTAGTAATTATAGCACAAACAGAGGATGCTGGCAATTAGAAAGGAATTCTCATTATTTAGCAAGGGATTATTGAGAAAACTGGGTATAATATAGCTGAGCAAGACCAAGTTCCTGGTAAAGGGGGGAAGTGACTGATGAATATGCAGAATTTCTGGAAGGGCGTCGGTGTTGGCGTTGCCGCGGGCACGCTGCTGGGCGTGAAACTCAAATCGGAGGAGAAGCAGATCAAGCGGAAGGTCAACCGCGCAAAGCGCACTGTGGACAGCGCGATCGACTCGATCGGCCTGTGAAGCAGTTGGGGGAGGCGGGCTGCCCGCGTGGCGGCTGCGTGCCCCCGCGCGAGACGATGATGTTTTGACGAAACGGTTTTCGAAATAGCTCTGTTGTGATCAAGAACGGGTTGACAACAGAGCTATTTTTCGCGCAAAAGTCAAATTAGAGCAAGTTTTGATTTCCTGTGATTTTGAGGTTGACATTTATCGTTGAATTTGGTACTATGTACAAGCGTTTAACAATGCTGCGCGGCGTGATCTGTATTGCGTGAATGTCGGCGTGTTTGATGCCTAATAGAATCTGGGGGCGTGGCGCAGCTGGGAGAGCAAGCTATCCGGTGTGCAGCCCCACAAAAGAGAGACAGTCCGAAAATTGAAAAACCCGGAAACCCGCATAAACACAGGGCTTTCCAACACATGGGGGCGTGGCGCAGCTGGGAGCGCGTCTGAATGGCATTCAGAAGGTCAGGGGTTCGATCCCCCTCGTCTCCACCAAAAATGATAAACCACAAGGCCAAAAAAGCCTTGTGGTTTTTTCATACACTACCATAAGTAAAAAGACTGGACACTTGATAAAATTCAAAGGTGATCTGAGGTCCGTACAGAAATGTACGGGCCTTTTTTATTTTCCTTGAATTGTCAAGTCAAAAGCAACACTTGATTAAAAAAGACTTCATGAGGGGATTTCCAAGCTAAGCATTTGCGGGGTCTGAAATTTAGTTTGTTCATGAAGTTCTTGATGTCGCTATCAGAAGAAAGAGCGATATCGAAGGATTTCGGCAGATATTCTCTGAGCAGGCCATTGGTGTTCTCATTTGTTCCACGCTGCCAAGGAGCGTGAGGGTCTGGGAAGTAAAACTGCAATCCCTTCAGTGCCTGTGTTACAGAACTATGCTTGGAAAACTCTTTACCCCGGTCAGGGGTGATACTTTTTAGTTTCTTCTTAGGCAGAGCGGAAAGCAAAGTAATCATTTTTTCAGCAACCGAAGCAGAATATCTCTTTGCAACCTTTCCGGCCAGCAGATAGCGGCTGCACCTGTCTGTAATGGTTACAAGACAGGCGGAACCTGTTTTCCCTGCCAGAGTATCGGCTTCCCAATGACCGATGACTTGACGCCCCTCCGCTTCTTTTGGCCGCTCCTGGATCCGGTTGCTGATAACAATCTTCCCCCTGGTTTCTATCGTCCCTCTGCGCCGCCTTGTCTTTCCGCGATGGCGTAGCTTTCTGATTGCACCTCGGTTTCCTTTGGAATGCCGTTGCTCAGGAGTGTCAAACAATCCCGCGTAAATTGCCCGATAGATCGTCGAATAGCTGATTTTGAACATGCTGTTTTCATAAAGAAGGCGATTTGAGATTTGTTCCGGCGACCATTGCAGTTCAAGAAACAGACGCTTTACTGTTTCCATCAATCCCACATCTGAAAGCAACTTATGACGCCTGCATTTTTTTCGACGTTTACAGTATTTTCTGTGCGCTTCTACCGCAGAGTAGCTTTCATCAGGGCGACTGTTACGTTTGATTTCCCGCGTCACTGTTGACACTGAACGCCCAATTTCCGCTGATATCGTCCGTAAGCTTTTTCCTTCTGTGCGCAGCACAAGTATCTTTTCTCTTTCGGTTATGCTAAGATGATGATAATGACTCATTGTCTTGGCTTCCTCCCATAGTTGTCCTCACAAACACTATGGTATCGGATTCCTTGCTCTGAGTCATTTCTTTTTTCTGCTGTTGCACTTACATTGTAAATTCAAGTCACAGAAAAACGAAAGGAGAACACACATATGGATACGAAAAGATACTTTGCAGAGCTTTGCCGAGTGCTTGGAAAGAATGAAATCCAGACAGCGCCTCCGGAAAAAAACACCCTCCCCATTCTGCTTGGTACACATCCCGCCTGTCGAGTAGGCCCCAGCGGAGAATTATGCAAGTTTCCCGGCGACTTGGACAGCCCGGAAGCCAGTGATTTATACTTCAAGGCAGCACCCATCGCCACCATGGTAAAAGAATATATGACGGCGATGGAAAAGTCACCCTTGCTCGAAGCCGTGGCACTGGACGAGGAATTCCGGCTGCTTGCCGAATTTAACGGAGCCGTCCTCGTTGGCCGGGAAACCCAGCATGGCTATCAATTCGTCACATGGGAGCGCGACTATGATGGAACCGGAGTGATGTGGGGGCACTACTATCTGGACAATTACTTGGATGCAAAGCAGGACTTTGCCATCCGCTCCGGCCTGATCGATGAACAGCGGCTATTCAGCGACAAGCAGCTCATGGACATCTACCAAAGTGTAAACGACACCTTTGAGGCTGGATATGAGCTAAGCGATGCGGAGGCAGAGCAGCTCTCCGGCATCCAGACACAGATTGAAGCGCTCATCCCCGATATTAACAGACAGATTTATGAGATGACAGAACAGCAGTTCCGAAAAGCCCAGGAGCAATCCATGTAACAAGAATAAGCCCTATCTCAAGGCGGAGTCCGCGGTCACACAGACCGTGTAGACTCCGCCTTTTTTTGTTCTCAGGGCAAAAGAAAGGATGAGAAGAATGTCCAGATACTTTATGAGAGATACCAATCTGGCGGGGCTTGAGGTCTCCATGATGTTGCCGCCATTTTTCCGAAAACGTCAAAGCGGGCTGGCGATTCTAAACCGATTTCGTTATACAAAGGAATCCACCGATTGCCGTGACTGCACAGAGTGGCAAAAGAAAAAATGCGGCGCGGAGCGCTGTCCATGGCTGGCAGAGAGACTGGAGGCCGGCAACATAAGCTATGGAGAACTGCTGGGAGAATGCTTCTGCGATATGAATGACAAGGACTTTCAGATTAGGCTTCAGCGTCTCACAAAGAAATTTTGCGGCAGCCTGTTCAAAGACAGCCTCCATCGACAGCGCTTTGAGCTTGCGAAAAATAGCCTGCGAATCCTGCTTGGCAAAACCGCCGATTGTCACATCGCCGCTCTGTTCCTGTTAACGGCAGATGAAAAGCTCTGGCGAATTGCAAAAAACTCCGTCAATAAAGATGCCATCCACTTTGAACATATCAAGCTCAGTGGGATTGGCACAGATGGCTATACGCTTTTTCAGATGGCAAGAACGCTCTCCACAAGGCAGGCGAAAGTCACTGTTTCCGAGCTGGCCGATGATGAGCTCATTTCAGATCCCCTGCTAGCGGTTCTGGTGGGCGCTATGCTCATTGCCCGGTTTGGATCAGATGTTTTGGAGGTGAAAAGATGATTCGTGCTATTCTATCAAACCGTCAGAGGCCGGATATTCCCCCAGTTTCCATCGAATTTCCCATTACAAGCTACTCCGAAATCTATCAAAATCTGGCAGACATCGGGATCGGACACATTGCCATCCGTGACTGCTTTGTGACGGAGCTTGACGGCGATTATCCCGTCCTCAAACGACTACAGGAAACCGAAATCAACGTGGATGAGCTGGACTATCTCGCCAAACGGCTTGAGAGCTTTGACCGATATGAGCTTGCGCAGTTTCAGGGAGCCGCCGTCAGCCAGGAATTTTCCGATATGACGGATTTTATCAACCTGACCTTCTGCTGTCAGGGCGTGACGGTCGTTCAGGATTTTACAGACCTGGAGGCTGTCGGACGCTCGCATTACATGAATCTCCACGGCGGCCTCACTGCCGATGAGCTTCAAACAGTCGATTTTCGTAAAGTAGCCCTTTCCCTTCTGTTGAATGAGGATGGGATCATCACGCCCTACGGTGTGGTATATGCCTCGGGGCTTACCAGCTACGGCAGCCAGCCCCACGATATCCGCACTAATTTCTCGCTCATCGAGCAGGCTCATCGGCGGCTTGCCAAGGTGGTTATTGAAAATAAGGACTTTGAAAAGCTCATCCGACAGTATGACCGCCCGGTGAGCTTTTTCTATCTCGATCCACCGTATTTTGAAACCGAGAGCTATTACAAAAACGTGGGCGAGGACGGCTTTGGCAGGGAGGATCATATCCGCCTGCGGGACGCTCTGATGAGCATCGAGGGAAAATTTTTACTCTCTTACAATGACTGCGCCTTTATCCGGGACCTGTACGATGCGCCGGGCATTCAGATCAAAGCCTTTACCCGCATCAACAACATCAAGCAGCGGTACGACAATGGAGCGCAGTTTTCCGAAATCATCCTCGCCAACTACGATTTGCAGGAACGAAGCCGCCATGAGCCACAGCAGCTCAATTTATTTAGCTGTATTCCATAATTACGTTATATTAAAGACCCGGCGGATAAATATCATCTTCTGGTCGATCCGGAGGCGGCGGAGGTGATTCGGTACATCTTTCAACTGGCCTGTGACGGGCTGGGCTACAAGGCCATCTGTCGTAGGCTGCGGGATGAGGGCATCCCCAATCCCACCGCCTACACCAACGAAAAGGACCCGGAGCATCATGCGGGCAGCGACTACTGGAAACAGCCCCACGACTGGCATTCCTCCTCTGTCAAGACCATCCTCCACAACCCCACCTATCTGGGCAAGGTTGTCAGCGGACGACGAACAACCCGCTCCTTTAAGGACAAGCAGATTATCCATCAGCCAGAGGAAGAGTGGATTGTAACCGCTGATATGCATAAAGCTATCATTGACCAGCGGACGTGGGATTTGGCCCACGAGAAAATCAAGGTGCGAAAGCGAAGTGACGATCAGGGTGCCATGCAGATGTTCGCGGGGCTTGTGAAATGCCTCGACTGCGGCTACGCACTGGCCTATACCAAGAACGGCGGCAATCCCTATTACCAATGCAGCCAGTACAATGTCAAGGGCAAGGACTACTGCTCCTCCCACTACATCCGCTACGACGAGCTCTACGATGTGGTGCTTCACGACATACGGCGCAGGGCGAAAGCGGCGGCCGGAATGGATCAGTACATGCTGCGTCGACTCAGGAGTGAAGCTTCGGGGGCGCTTACAAAAAAACTGCGGGAAGCTGAGAAAGCCTTTAAGACGGTAGATTCCCGCATCAGCGAGCTGGACACCGTCATCGGCAGACTGTATGAGGACAGCGCCCTTGGGCGCATCTCCCGCGAACGCTTCGACGCCCTGCTCAGGAAATACGAAGCCGAGCAGGCCGAGCTGAAGGGGCGGCATACCGCCATCAAGCAGGAGTTGGCCGAACAGCAGAAGCGCCAGAGTGAGAGCGAACAGTTTATGGAGATGATCGCCGCTTACAAGGACATCACCGGTCTCAACCAGTCCATCCTCAACGAGCTGATTCACAGCATCGAGGTGGGCCCCATTCAAAAGGAGGACGGCATCCGGCGCAGGAGCATCCGTATCCGCTATCTGCAGTTCTGCTATGTGGAGATTTTTTCCACCGAGGATCTGTTCGCAAACTTGGACGAGAGTATGTGGGAGGACTGGCGGCAGATTGGTCAGGAGCTACTGCAAGCGGTTTCGGTATAATTTAAAAGTAGGTTGCATATCGGGCAGGATTCGGGTATAATAATATCAGAATTCTGAATGAGAGGAAGGCTGAATGATGATTATCAAATCCTCAACCAGCTTGCGCAATGACTATGGTGTCATTTCCGAGCTGGCACATAAAGAGCAGGAGCCCATCTATATCACCAAGAACGGCGAGGGCGATCTGGTCGTGATGAGCATAGGCGCATTCGAACGCCGGGAAGAACTCCACCGCTTGCGCGCCAGACTTGAGGCCGCGGAGGCCAGCCGCCTTGCTGGCGTACCGACCTACACGCTGGAGGAAGTGTTTGACGGTCTGGAGGAAATCTATCGTGACGACACGGTATAAGTTAGAAATTCTCACCCAGGCACGGGAAGAAATCCGTGAAATCGCCAGAATACACATGGCGCTTGTCGGCCCAAACTCTGCGAGAAAAATCACAACATCGCTGCGAAAGTCGATGGAGCACCTGCGTGGCCACCCTCACCTCGGCGTGTCCCTGGAAGAACGCGACCTGTCCAGACAGGGCTATCGCAAGCTGGTCTGCGGCAACTATCTATGTTTCTACCGACTGATTGGCGACACGATCTTCGTCTACCATATCGCCGACGGCCGGACGGAGTATAAGCGGCTTTTTCGGGACTTGCCGTAAAGCACTTGAGCGCACTGAATAATATTACAAAATGAAGAATAAAAACTGCCTTTAGGAGCGTCAGGAGGTCAGGGGTTCGATCCCCCTCGTCTCCACCAAAAATGATAAACCACAAGGCCAAAAAAGCCTTGTGGTTTTTTCATACACTACCATAATTAAAAAGACTGGACACTTGATAAAATTTAGAGTTGATCTGAGGCCCGTACAGAAATGTACGGGCTTTTTTTATTTCTTGAATTGTCAAGTCAAAAGCAACACTTGATTAAAAAAGACTTCATGAGGGGATTTCCAAGCTAAGCATTTGCGGGGTCTGAAATTTAGTTTGTTCATGAAGTTCTTGATGTCGCTATCAGAAGAAAGAGCGATATCGAAGGATTTCGGCAGATATTCTCTGAGCAGGCCATTGGTGTTCTCATTTGTTCCACGCTGCCAAGGAGCGTGAGGGTCTGGGAAGTAAAACTGCAATCCCTTCAGTGCCTGTGTTACAGAACTATGCTTGGAAAACTCTTTACCCCGGTCAGGGGTGATACTTTTTAGTTTCTTCTTAGGCAGAGCGGAAAGCAAAGTAATCATTTTTTCAGCAACCGAAGCAGAATATCTCTTTGCAACCTTTCCGGCCAGCAGATAGCGGCTGCACCTGTCTGTAATGGTTACAAGACAGGCGGAACCTGTTTTCCCTGCCAGAGTATCGGCTTCCCAATGACCGATGACTTGACGCCCCTCCGCTTCTTTTGGCCGCTCCTGGATCCGGTTGCTGATAACAATCTTCCCCCTGGTTTCTATCGTCCCTCTGCGCCGCCTTGTCTTTCCGCGATGGCGTAGCTTTCTGATTGCACCTCGGTTTCCTTTGGAATGCCGTTGCTCAGGAGTGTCAAACAATCCCGCGTAAATTGCCCGATAGATCGTCGAATAGCTGATTTTGAACATGCTGTTTTCATAAAGAAGGCGATTTGAGATTTGTTCCGGCGACCATTGCAGTTCAAGAAACAGACGCTTTACTGTTTCCATCAATCCCACATCTGAAAGCAACTTATGACGCCTGCATTTTTTTCGACGTTTACAGTATTTTCTGTGCGCTTCTACCGCAGAGTAGCTTTCATCAGGGCGACTGTTACGTTTGATTTCCCGCGTCACTGTTGACACTGAACGCCCAATTTCCGCTGATATCGTCCGTAAGCTTTTTCCTTCTGTGCGCAGCACAAGTATCTTTTCTCTTTCGGTTATGCTAAGATGATGATAATGACTCATTGTCTTGGCTTCCTCCCATAGTTGTCCTCACAAACACTATGGTATCGGATTCCTTGCTCTGAGTCATTTCTTTTTTCTGCTGTTGCACTTACATTGTAAATTCAAGTTCAAATAAAAACGAAGGGGAATATTTATGGACACTAAAAAATATTTCACAGAGCTTTCCCGGATCCTTGGCAAAAACGAAATCGAAACAGCGCCGCCGGAGAAGGACACCCTCCCCATTCTGATTGGTACCTGGCCCGCCGGTCGAGAAACCCAGCATGGCGATCAATTTGTCACATGGGAGTGTGACTATGATGAAACCGGGGTGATGTGGAGGCACTACTATCTGGACAATCATTCCGATGAAAAGCAGGACTTTGCCATCTGAGCCGGCCTGACCGATGAACAACGACTATTCAGCCACAAGCAGCTGATGGATAGTTATCAAAGCGTGAACGGCACCTTTGAGGCAGGCTACGAGTTAACAAAGAAGGATGTCCAGCAGCTGACCGATATCCAACTGAAAATCGAAGCCATCATCCCCGATATTAAGCAGCAGATTTATGAGATGACAGAAGAGAGCCTACGGAGATCTCAGGAACAGTCCATGTAAAATGTAATAAGCCCTACCCATCACGGATCACGCCAATCCCAAGCTCATCCGGCGCGGTGGATTCCTCAAGCATTTTTAGGGTTTGTATGATCTTGTTACGTTCACTGCGCGAAAAATCTATCCATCCAAGCTGAAAGAGCAGCTGCCAGAAAACTTGTAATATACCGAAAGAGCGGGGCCTGCAGTCAGCCCTGTTTATTTTTCTGCAATGTAATATTTTTGCGGGCAAGGTGGATGAGAGTTTAATATGTCGATTATAACAGTTGGAGAAGTGGTATAAATCGTAATAAAGAAGCAAAAGTGTATAGGATAAGGCGGTGGTTCGCATTTCTTCAGATGAAAGCAATGCAATGGTACAATATGTCTAGCGCACGAAAGGAGATTCTATATCATGTCGCAAAATGAAGAAATCCGAACGATTACCCCTAAAAGGACAAAAGCTTTTATTTCCTATCTTCAAGAGCAAGAAAAGGGTAACTCAACCATTGAGGCCTATGAACGCAGCCTTGCCGCACTGCGCAGATTTCTTGATCATGAACCAGTCTCTAAAACTAGTTTAATCCGGTGGAAGGAGGCACTGACACAGCAATACGCACCATCCAGCGTCAATACCATGCTTGCGGGAGTCAATGCTTTTTTAAGCTTTGCCGGCTGGTTCGATTTCAAGCTTAAACCGCTTAAGATACAAAGAAGTCTGTTTTGCGGGGAAGAAAAGGAGCTTACCCGTGAGGAATACCTGCGTCTGGTTCGAGCAGCCGAGCAGGAGGGAAATGAACGACTATCATTCGTTCTCCAAACCATCTGCGCCACAGGGATTCGTGTTTCCGAACTGCAATTCATCACAATAGAAGCAGCAAGAGCAGGGCGCGCGGTTGTCAACTGCAAGGGCAAGATGCGCACCATCTTTCTTCCCAAAAGGCTGTGCCGGGCACTGATGCAATATGCCCGGAAGCAGCAATTGGCTTCCGGGCATATATTCATCACAAAAGCGGGCAAACCCCTCAATCGTTCTAATATCTGGCGGGACATGAAGAGCCTGTGTAAACGTGCGGGAGTAGCACCCGAAAAGGTGTTTCCTCACAACCTACGCCATTTATTTGCGCGAACTTATTATGCGCTGGAAAAGGATTTGTTTCGCCTGGCGGATATACTCGGTCATTCCAATGTGAATACAACGCGAATTTATACGATTGAGAGTGGCGCGATCCATGCCCATCAAATTGAGCAAATGAGATTAGCGGTCACATAATTCTCATTATGTTACATTTATATTAATAATTCAACATAAATTTACATAATATTATACTACTTCATGGTGGAAATAACAAGCGATTCGTTGACGCAATTCACAAGCTGATATTTTTATCAAATAGAATTAAATTTTATACACGAAAACAAGACCGATAGAAGTATTTTATCTAATCGGCCTATTTGCTTTTCTATTTTTACTCCTGATTATTTAATAACAGTATATATCTTACAATTTCTTTTTCGTTATTACAACATAATGAGAATTATGTGTTTTGCACAAAAGCAACTTACCCCGCTAACAGCGGCTCTAAAACATTTTGGAGGGAAACAGTATGAAAAACCTATCGATCAGCAAAAAGCTTATCATTGGATTCGGCGCCATTTTAGTCATGCTCCTGATCACCATCGCAGTCGCAATCTTAAGCATCAACGGCATCAATGAGCAGATTCATTCCTACGCGAAATACACACTGCCAAACAGCACAAGTATCTGGGTGATTCGTCGTAACACAGTTTCTATACAGAGGGATATGGCTAATGGACTGCTTGAGGCTGACGCAGTGAAAGTTTCAAAATGGTTCGATTCGGCCCAACAAGATTCGACGACATTACTGAGTGAATTTGATCGGTACGAGGGAAACCAAAGGGATACAAGCCGTGATGCGGATATTGCAAAACTGCGGGAGCTGTTCGGTAAGGCGGGGAAAATACGGCTAGAAATTGCCGAACTCGCGGCGACGCCAACGGAAGCTAACATGCAACAAGCAAGAGAAAGGTACGAATACGACTATGTACCGATCATGGATCAGGCGGCTGAAATTATGGTTAAATTCACCACAACTGCAGATGAGCGTGCTGTTCATCAGGAGCAGGACGCAGTGGCTACGGTTAAATTCGCTCTACTTGCGATGATTGTGTGCGGAGCTGTGGCCGCAGCGCTTTCCGTGTTTTTAACAATCATCATCAGAAAGTCTATCCTCACGCCTGTCAATGAAATTGTAGATGCCTACGGTGAAATAGCCAAAGGCAATATGAAGACCGTAATCCGCTATGAAAGCCGTGACGAGCTCGGGCAGATGACCAAACTGATTCAACAAACCAATGCGATGCAAGGCGCAATCGTCGAGGATGTCATCGATAAGTTTGAAAAAATATCCCATGGAGATTTGCGGCTTCGGGTAGATTTGGACTACCCCGGAGACTTCGCGGTTCTGAAGCGGGAAATAGAAGATACCGTTTCTGCCCTGAATCATACAATGCTCAACATCGATACGGCGGCCGAGCAGGTAGCTGCGGGCTCCGATCAGGTATCCAGCGGTGCACAGGCGCTGGCAGCGGGCTCAACGGAACAGGCAGCCTCCGTGGAGGAACTGGAGGCCTCCGTGGAGACCATTGCAAAGCAAGCGGAAGAAAATTTGGTGGCAATTATATCAGCAAGCAGTTTTGTTGATCAGGCAGGTATGGGAGTCAACACAGGCAATGAGCACATGGGGCAGCTATCCCAGGCAATGGCGGATATCAGCTCCAGCTCTAGCCAGATTGCCAGCATTACAAAGGTGATAGAAGACATCGCGTTCCAAACGAACATCCTCGCGCTCAATGCTGCGATTGAAGCGGCGCGGGCAGGCAATGCGGGAAAGGGCTTTGCAGTTGTGGCGGATGAAGTCCGTAATCTTGCCGCAAAATCGGCCGAAGCTGCCCAGCAGACGGGAACCCTGATTCAGTCCTCTGTGATTGCGGTGGAAAAGGGTGCGGAGATTACCAGCCAAACGGCTCAAATTCTTCGGGATGTGGGCACAAGCACGGGTGAAGTAACGGATAACTTTGAAAAAATTGAAAAATCGATTGCCGAGCAGACCGCTGCAATCGAGCAGATTAAGGATGGGCTCTCCCAGATTTCCTCTGTGGTGCAAACAAATGCCGCCACGGCGGAGGAAAACTCCGCCACCAGTGAGGAAATGTCCGCACAGGCCGCGGCGCTGCGCGGAGAGATTAGAAAATTCAAGCTGGCTGACGGAGCAGCGCAAGAGCATATTTTGTCCATTGCCTCCCAAAGCAAGCCGCGGTTTGAAGATCGACTGCCCGAAGCGGCGTTCGGCCTGGGAAAGTATTAATGGAAGGGGGGAGAATGAATGGAACTGCAAGAACAAGTACTGACCTCTCAATTAACTGAAGAGTCCAGTAACCGATACCTGACCTTCTTTACGGATGGACAGCTATTCGGTCTGCCGATCACAGAGATTGTTCAGATTGCGCAGATGCAGGAGGTGATACCCTTGCCGGAACAAGTGCCTTATGTCAAAGGCATGATCAATTTGCGCAGTCAAATCATACCTGTCATTGATATTCGATTGCGCTTCGGGAAGGATGAAGCGCAGTTCACTGAGCGGACCTGCATCATAATCGCCCATGTGCAGGGGAATGATTTTGGCCTTATTGTCGATCAGGTCGACGAAGTCACCGATATCGAGGCACAGCAGATTTCCGAACCGCCAAAAATAGGCAACGTGCCTTCACATGTCAGCGATTACTTGACGGGGATCGCTACCTTACAAGCAGATGAAGGCCAGAAGGAGCGTGTAGCCTTACTGCTCCACGCTGGGAAAATCCTTGGCGAAAGCGAATTTTCCGCGCTATCAAAACTGGCGGAGAATTAGAGCGATGCCGTCAGGTAATCCAAAAGCTGGGAACGGAACCTCTTGTGCTTGGGGGGGCACTCGGTGTAGAACGATTACCCTCATACGAATTGCGGTATGCCAATCGCGATATGGACAGCTCCATGTGCCGTACAGAAAGATATTTTCTCTGTACGGCACGCCTGCAAATCGGCCCATGTATCGGCCAAAGTCAGAGGGCAGAAAAAGCTGTCAGAACTGTAAACACGGGATCAGGAGTATAAATGGGCAGCCTCGTTTAGGGGGGAATCATGAGAGATAAACAAGTCAAGAGGGTTTTAGCAGAGGGCCTGCATCCCCGTATATTGTTACCTATGGTCTCCACGGTTTTAATCGTGGTTATATTGGCGAGCCTATACTTATATTTTGCCTGGAGCAGATACCAGCAGATGGCGAAACTGGAGGCGACAAACCTCGCACAGTCAGTAGGCTCGCTGCTGCATGTAGAGCATATAGCGGAGCTGGCATCGAGCAATCAGGCAACCGCTCCCGATGGCTGTCTTGTCGAAGAGTCCTTGACACATCTGGTCGAGGTCACGGATTCGATTTATTATGCCTATATTTTAAAGCAGCAGAGTGGGAGCATTTCCGTTATCGCAGATTCATCTGCCGCCAATTCCGACACTTCCCACCCGACAAGACGCAGTTGTGAGGAAACCGCGGACATAAACCAAATATCTTTTGGAACGGGGCAAAGTTATATTACCGATCCCATTTCCCTCCCCTGCGGAAATTGGATCAGGGCGCTGGTGCCAATCTATGATGCAAACGGAAAAAGCGTCATCGCCGTCCTCGGACTGAGCTATTCTGCGCTCGAGTGGCAGGCAAAGCTATGGAAAAAGATGATTCCCGACATTATGGTTGTCGCATGCCTCGCCGCACTTGTTTTTACGCTCTTTAACCTCCTGAGAAAAAACGCAAGATTTAAAGAAGCGGAAGCGTCCCGTCAGGAAAGCGAGCGCAGCAAAGCTGTGTTTTTCTCCCATATCCCCGGCATGGCCTACCGATGCCAAGATAACGAAAACTGGACAATGGAATTTGTTTCGGAGGGCTGCTATGACCTGACGGGGTATAAGGCGGAAAGCTTTACCACGGACAAAATGCTCTCTTTTAACGGGCTCATTTCTCCCGAATACCGCGATCTTGTCCGGGCTGAATGGAAACGAGTATTGATACAGCGCAAGCGGTACCGCGATGAATACGAGATCCTCACAAAGTCCGGAGAACGGAAGTGGGTTTTGGAATTAGGCCAGGGCGTTTATGACGATGACGGTAAGCTGGAAGCCCTTGAGGGAGTTGTGTTGGACATTTCCGACCAAAAGAATAAGGATGCTCAGATCGCGCATCTGCGGGAGCATGATTTTCTCACCGGCCTTTACAATCGCAACTATATAGAGCAACAGAAAAAGTATCTGGATCAGCCGGAGTTTTGGCCCCTGTCCATCGCCATTTGTGATATTGACGGGCTGCGCATGATTAACGATGCCTATGGACATGAAGAGGGGGACCGTCTCATTATAAAAACAGCGCATCTGATCCAAGGGTGCTTACGCAATGAATCTGTACTTGGACACGCTGGCGGCGGCGAATATATCCTTCTGCTGCCGCACACAGACAGCCAGGCTGCCCATCAGTTAAAAGAGGAGATCAAACATGCGGTCGAAAGCTATAACAGAGCAAGTGAAAAGGCACTTTATGCAAGTAGCATCTCCATAGGGCACGCCACAAAGGAAACGGAACACCAGACGATGCAGGATGTAACGAGAGCTGCGGAGGAATATCTGAGCCGCCGCAAACTCCTCAACCAAAACAGCTCCCACTCGGCCATCGTCTCTTCCATCATGGCAACGCTGTATGCGAAAAGTCAGGAAACAGAACAGCATGGCCAAAGGCTGGGGCTGCTTTGTCATGCAATCGGAGAACAGCTAGGGCTATCACAAAAAGAGCTGGATGAACTGCAGCTGTTATCCAAGCTCCATGATATCGGGAAGATCGGCATTGATGATCGTATCCTAAATAAGACGGGCAAGCTGACCGAAAGCGAGTGGGTTATCATGAGGCAGCACCCCGAAATCGGGCATCGCATCGCCATGTCAACCCCGCAGCTGGAGCATATCGCCGACTATATTTTATATCACCATGAGCGATGGGATGGGACGGGCTATCCCATCGGGCTAAAGGAGCGGGAGATTCCTGTTATTTCACGGATTCTTGCGATTGCCGATGCGTACGATGCGATGACAGAGGATCGAATATACCGTAAGGCTTTGCCGAAAGATATGGCAATCAAAGAGATCGAGCGTAATATGGGCACACAATTTGATCCGGACATTGCACAACTGTTTTTTAATATAATAGATGTCCCATACCATGTTGAAACGATTACGGGCTAGGGGGGATCTTATATGCGAAAGTGGTTTACAATCCCTTCTTTACTGCAGCTAATCGTTACAATTGCCTTGATCGCGTTTTTACTCATATGGCTGATCAAGCATTGTATCAGGCAAAAAACAAGGGGCGAAATAATGTAGTTATAAGTACGGAGTCTATTTAGCGCTTGTCTTGATCCCTGCGTTTGCAATGCTCGTTAAATAAAAGATCAACAGTGATATGCAATAGAATAAAGCGAAAGGCAAAACCGGCGAAAGCCGGCGACGCAAAGCAAGCGGGTCTACGGTGTGGATGCCGTAATTATATCGTAACAGAAGCGATGTGGGGTCGCCCTGTTTGCGGATGCTCTCATGGCAAAGCGGCTTTTACAGCGCGCCACTCTTTTTTGTGCCAGAGCCAAACTATGAAGCGGCCGACTTTGTCAAAAAGACACTCTTAAACGCATACCGTATCAAGGCTGTATGAATACGATCCTGTAGCCCCGTACACACAGGCTGAGTTCAAGCACTCATCCCGGATCATCCAACTCCGGAATAGCGCCGCCGGCAATTGCCCAAAGGTACAGGCTGGCCACTGACCCATAGGGGGAGTACCTTCGCGCGTATTTGGCGAATATTTTTTTATCCAGCTTGCGGTGGCGGTAAAGCATTCGTATTCCGCGGCGGATCGCAAGATCCCCATAGCTCACAACATCTGGACGCTGCATACAAAAAATCATCAGCATTTCAGCGGTCCACACCCCTACACCATTAAGGGAGGAGAGAGTGGCGATGACATCTTTATCCGCCATGTCCCGGAGAGCCTCCACATTAAATTCGCCAGACTGCACCTTCTGCGCAAAAGCCAGGATATAGTCCGCTTTTTTAAACGTAATGCCACAGCTTTGCAGCTCTTCCCGCGAGAAAAGGCAAACCGTATCCGCACAAACCTTCCCCAATAACCCCTGCAGCCGAGCCCAAACCGTTGCCTGTGCGGCAGTGGAGATCTGCTGGCCGACAATATGATGGACAACAGCGGTAAACAGATCACTCTCCGTCTTACGTTGGATCGGGCCAATTCGTTCAATGGCATCTCCCAGCCGCTTATCTTTCTTTTTCAGGTATTCAATGGCGTCCAAACCATACGCAAAATACAGCGCCGTCACCTTCTTTCACAAAACTGTTTCGATTGGGCTTTTATTCCCGGACAGAATCATGATAGCACATTGACGAAGAATAATCACCAAAGGGTGACGGTTTTATCCGTCACCCTTTTGAAAATAGCCGTTTACATCTATATCGGCTGCTTATTTCAAGTTATAGCGTCTGTTCCGTGGATTCGATCTTAGTCAACAGGGCAGCCCTTATGCGGCCCGCGGGGAAAAGAATCTTATCATCCCCGGCTATTTGCGCATAACGGTTCCATGAGTTTACAACATGCTATTTTTAAGATAGACGAAAAAGTATCATTCCCTTAAATCGATGATCGGCCCGTGCCCGGTCGCAATGATATCCGGGGAAAAGCGCAATAATTCCTCCTGCAGGCGGAGCAGCCGCTGCGGATCGGGAATCTGTTCAGCCGAAATACCGCTTACTTCATCTTTCCAGTTTGAGCGAATGAGGGAGCCATCCGTCTCGCCCCAGCGGAGCATCAAATCACTGCTGAAAAAAATCTTGCGTCTGTGTTCATAGGCCAGCAACCCCTCCCAAAGATGCATTTCAGAAGGGTATCCAATGAACTGGAGGTCAAAAAAATCCGTTATAAGATGATCCCCCGGTTTTTTCACATCCAAGCTGCATTGATGCCCAAAGCCTGCCAGCTGACGTGCGGTGACTTCAGAACAGATAACCGATGCGTCGGGGTATCTGCCGAGCAACAGTGTCAAGCCGCCGCATTCATCGGATTCAAAATGCGAGACGAAGATGTGCCTTAGCGGCCGGGTTGCAAGGATTTCCTCCAACCGCGGCAGCAGAGCCGCAGCCTGTTGGGCACTGCCCGTATGGAACAGGACAGGCTCCTCTGTCAAAAGTAAATACTGATGAAAGGAAAGGTTAATGGGCTTCACATAAGTGGTAAACGGATATAAATGATACTCTGATGGAATCATTGTTTTTTCTCCTTTTTCACTTGACGTATGAAAACGAAATCTTGCCCGCTTGATAGATATACAATATAATTAACAACGAAGAATACGTTTCGCAAGTAGTAACCCAAGGGTAAGTCACAGACTAACAGCAAGTAAACAGAAGCGATGTCTGCCGAACGTTTACCCTGTTGAAGTTTACTTATGACGTGAGGTGGTCTGGTGCTCAAGATGCTAGGCAAGAATAAGTCTGCCATAATTATATTGCATGAGATCTATGGCATGAATGATTTCATCAGGGATACCTGCGCCGAATATCATGCAAAGGGCTTGGATATATATTGCCCCGATATGCTCTCCAAAAATCACTTCGCTTATCATGAAACGGAGAGGGCATATGCCTTTTTCAATAGTGAAGTTGGTTTTGACTACTACTATAGGATTGAAGCTCTGCTTGAAGCCTTAAGACCCGCATATGATAAGCTATACGTTATGGGGTTTAGCGTTGGGGCTACCCTTGCGTGGCGGTGCTGTACAAGCAAACTGTGTGACGGCATCATCTGCTGCTATGGATCTCGAATCCGTGATTATAGGAATCTGTCCCCGGCATGCCCTGTTCTGCTGCTTTTTGCCTTAGAAGATTCATTTAATGTAAATGATGTTGCAGCGGTTTTGCGGAAAAAGGCAAAAACTAAGCTGTGCGTGTTTCAGGCGAAGCACGGGTTCTTAGACCCCTATTCCCGGTATTACAACGAAGAACAAGCGCAAGCGGCCAAGAAACAGATCAATGGGTTTTTGGGGGTATAAATGCTACTCCATCCTTGAAGAGTAAACACCAGCTCAAACACGCTGCTTATTTTATACCCAAAGCGAATCATGAAACGACGGGATTCATTATCAGATTACTTTGGAACCTTTCTCCTATAGCGGCCGTATAAATATTGCATCTTCTTCTTTTTTGATATAGTTTGGCTCAAAAAGTTGTGGGATACTGTGCTTGGCAAAAGCCAATGTAGCTTGACAATCGAATAGATCAAGTGTCCGGTTCCTCACATCAAAAATTAAAATGTATGGTCTTTTTTGAAATAATGCCATCATGGAACCGCCCTAAAATAAAAACTGAAATGCGTTAAACAGATACCCCACGATGATAATCCCCGTGGTGCAAATGGCGATAAACAGCGCCAGCAGCTTGGGCTTTACAGCCTTGCGCAGCATAATCATGGAGGGCAGGGACAGAGTGGTGACACCCATCATAAAGGCGAGGATCGCGCCAAGTTGCGCCCCTTTGGCGTAAAGCGCCTCAGCCACGGGGATGGTGCCAAAAATGTCGGCGTACATGGGCACGCCCACCAGCGTTGCCAAAATAACCGAGAAGGGATTGTTGCTGCCAAGCACTGTTTCAATCCAGCTTTCAGGAATCCAGTTATGGATGCCAGCGCCGATGCCCACGCCGATCAGGATATAGGGAAACACTTTTTTGAAGGTATCCCGCATTTGGTCCCAAGCGTATTGCAGCCGGTCTTTCTGTGTGAAATCGGCGGCTTCAATGTCCGTGCTCTGGGCGGAGGTGATGTATTCCTCGACATACTTTTCCACGTGCAGCTTTTCGATGATAGTGCCGCCGACCACAGCAATCACAAGCCCCACCAGCACATAGGCAATTGCGATAGGCGCTCCAAATATACTCATGAGCAGCACCAGCGACCCTAAGTCCACCATTGGTGAGGAGATGAGAAAGGAAAAGCTTACACCAAGCGGTAAGCCCGCACTGCTAAAGCCGATGAACAGAGGGATGGATGAGCAGGAGCAAAATGGTGTCACCGTGCCCAATAAAGCGGCCATGCAGTTTGCGCCGATGCCGCGGAAGCGCCCCAGTATCTTCTTGCTTCGCTCGGGCGGGAAATAGCTTTGGATATAGGAGATGCCGTAGATCAGCACGCAGAGCAGCGCCACAATTTTAATCACGTCGTAGATGAAAAAGTGGACGCTGCCCCCGAGCCTTGATGTAATATCAAGCCCAAAGCTTGTAAGCAAACTTCCGATGAAATCATTGAGCCACTTCATACCGAGGACTTGATTTTGAAGAAAATCCCACACTACCCGCATACCGCTTCGCCTGCGCTCTCATGGATAACGGTTACAGTGGTCAAGCTTGTCAAAAGAGCTTGCGCAGCCTGTGCACCCTCATTAGAAATGGAATAGTGCGTCCACTTTCCCTCTTTTCGCCCCGTGACAATGCCGCTCTCACAGAGGATTTTCATGTGATGCGAGAGTGTTGGCTGACTGATTTTCAAATCCTCCAGCAGGACGCAAGCGCATTTTTCACCGCTCTGCAACAGTTCGAGAACTTGCAGGCGGTTTTCATCGCAAAAGGCTTTGAATACCCTTGCGCTCTTTCCATGACGATTTTCCAATAGACTCACCTCATATTGATAAGATTCAATTTGTTATGAGTATATACCTCAGATTGAAAAATGTCAATATGTATATCATAAATAAATCGAAGCAGTGATTAAACGCTCGGATCGTTTCTACATCTCAAAAGCCAGTAATTTTTTGATGTGATCAATGCCCACTGGCCGGCGGTATGTGTTACTTGCTTTCGCAATTCTCCCGATAGCTGCTTCCCCACTCCTCCATCGTGCGGATCACCGGCCGCATGGATTCGCCGAGATCGCTCAAGGCATATTCCACCCGCGGCGGCACTTCAGGGAAAACGGTGCGTGTGATGATGCCGTCCGCCTCCATGGAGCGCAGGCTGTCCGTCAGCACCTTCTGGCTGATTCCATCCAAATTTTTTTGCAGTTCATTAAAGCGCCAGGGGCGGGTCAGCAAATTTCGCAGAATGAGAAGCTTCCACTTGCTGCCGATCAGTTGTACGGTGGTCGCCACCGGGCAGGCCGGCAATTCGTCCTTTTTCTTCATACTTTCATCCCCTCTGAAATTTAAGTGTTACATTCCATTTTAAATATTGCATGCCATGCATAATAACATAGCAGGCAATGGTTTGCAATCCGCACAGCTTGAACCGACAGAGCAGCGCGCGCCGCCTCGGAAGGTCTGCGAGGGCCCAAAGCTTACAAAAAAGTGCCTATCCCACAAAAAGCTGCGTACTTGCGCGCGCCCCGAAAGCTGTGTAGGGTGATGGGCACAGCGGGTCTGAAAGACCCGCTGAATACGGGAACGGAGGGAAACAAAATGGCACGTTCCAATCTGTCCGGCTGGAATAAGAAGGGGGCCGCTGCTTCCTCTGCCTGCGGCGCATCTGACAAGCCTGCCGCTTGCGGAGCCGGTGACAAGCCGGAAGAAAAGCCCACTGCCTGCGGCGCGGGCGATAAGTAAATCCTTTGATTCCAAAGCCGCTCCCGGCGGATCTGTTCCCGCCGGGAGCACACGAGAGTTTGGTCGGTAACACCGATTTTACATAAGGTGGGGAGAGCATGATGAGGGAATATTTTTCGTTTCAATGGCACATCACGGATGCGTGCGACCAGCGCTGCAAGCACTGTTACATCTTTTCGGGCGGAAACTGCAAGCAGCTTGCCTCCATGAGTTGGGAGCAGATAGAGGACACCTTCTATAACTGTTTGGACTTCTGCGAGGTATATAAGCGCCTGCCTTACTTTTACATCACAGGGGGAGACCCGATCTTGCATCCGGATTTTTGGCGGCTTTTAGCGCTTATGAAGGAACGAGGCATTCCCTTTACCATTCTGGGCAATCCCTTTCATCTGAATGATGAAGTCTGCCGGCAGCTGAAGGAGTGCGGATGCCAGAAATACCAGCTCTCGCTCGACGGGATGCGGGAGACCCACGACTGGTTTCGAAAACCCGGGAGCTTTGAGATCACCCTTGAAAAAATTGGCTGCATCAACCGGGCGGGCATCCGCTCCGTGATCATGAGCACCGTGTCCGGCAGGAATATCAAAGAAGTTCCGGATATGATCGACACCGTTGTGCGGGCTGGGGCCAATGTCTTTGCCTTTGCCCGCTATTGCCCCAGCGGGGAGGAAGCGGGTATCGGCATCAGCCCCGGGGAATATCGGGCCCTGCTGGATGCCTGCCATCAAAAATATGAAAAATACGAAGCGGAGGGCTGCGAGACCTACTTCAACCGCAAAGACCACCTCTGGAGGCTCTATGAGTATGAAGAGGGGATTTTCAAAATCCCCGAGGATGCCGAGGACGGCATGATTTACGGCGGCTGCAACTGCGGAAACTGCCATATCACCATCCTGCCCGCCGGCGACATCTACGCCTGCCGCCGGGTGCAGGAGAGCAAAGTGGGCAATGTGTTTGAGGACAGGCTTGCGGATGTGTGGGTCTGCGAGATGGAGCGATATCGGGACTATGGCAAGTTTCAAACATGTGCCAAATGTGAACTGATGGCCTATTGCAGGGGCTGCCCCGCCGTGGCAAGGGGCACGAACGGCAGCTTTTACGCTGCCGACCCACAGTGCTGGAAGGAGGTCTCGAGCGATGAAAGCAGTCATACTGCGTGATGTAACGCCCGCGGAGCAGCTGCGTTTGGAGGAGACAGACATTCCAAAGGTGCGGCCCGGCTGGGTTCTTGTTCAGGTCAAAGCATTTGGCCTGAACCATTCCGAGCAGATTTTGCGGCTTTCGGAAATCCGTGCAGACTATATTCAAAAGCCCATCATTCCGGGCATTGAGTGCGTGGGAGAAATCGCCGACCCCTCAGACAGCCGTTTTCAGACGGGGCAAAGGGTGGCCGCGCTCATGGGCGGCATGGGCAGAAGCTTCCACGGCAGCTACGCCGAATATGCCCTTTTGCCGGCCAAACAGATCTTTTCCATTGATTCAGACCTGCCGTGGAGCAGGCTGGCCGCCGTACCGGAGACTTATTTTACCGCATGGGGTTCTTTGTTTGAATGCCTGCGGCTGCGTCCGGATGATACGCTTTTGATTCGTGGGGCAACCAGCGCCTTGGGCTATGCCGCCATGCAGCTGGCAAAGGCCCTCGGCTCCAAGGTCATCGCCACCACCCATAAAGAGGAAAAGTTACCCCTGATTGCGGAGGCAGATGAAGCGGTGGTAGACACAGGAATGCTTGCGGGAGCATTTTCCGGTGTGACAAAGGCGCTGGAGCTGGTGGGGCCGAAAACCCTGCGGGATACGCTGAAAACGGTAGAGCCGGGCGGCATTGTCTGCAACACCGGCGTGCTTGGGGGCGTGTATGCCTTAGACGGCTTTGACCCCATCAAGGAGATTCCAAACGGCGTATATCTGACGGGGTTTTTCAGCAATTATCCGACTCAGCCGATAATAGATGACATTTTCGATTTTATAAAGGCCCATCAGCTGGAGCCGTGCATCGGAGAAACCTTTGCCTTTTCGGATATCCAAAAAGCCTGCATCGCGCTGGATACAGGCAGGGTGAACGGGAAGATTGTCGTAACAATATAAATTACAAAAGATATATCAAGATGAGAAGAATTTTGCCTGAAGAACTGAAAGGAAGAAGCGGCCCAAGCCAGATCAGCCGCGCGGCTGAAAGGAGAAATTAGAATGGAGTACAGGAAAGAAAAAAGCGCCATCTACCTCCGGATTGACAAGGGAGAAGAGGTGGTGGAGACAATCAAAAAGGTCTGCAAAAAAGAGCGGGTGGAAGCCGGATGTTTTCAGGGCATCGGTGCCTGCGGCAAGGCGGTTTTATCCACCTGGGTTCCGGAAAAGGAGGACTTTATCCACCACAGCATCACCGGCATGCTGGAGATGATCTCCTTGATGGGCAATATCTCGACCGATCAGAACGGGCAGCCGTTTCTCCATGGCCACGCGGTTTTTTCCTGCCTCAAGGATAAGGGGGAAGTTGCCATGACCGCCGGGCATCTGGAAGAAGCGGAAATCAGCTATACCGGCGAAATCATATTGACCCCGGCGGAAGAGAAGATCGGCAGAATCGTTGACGGCAATGCGGGCATTGAGATTTGGAACTTGTCATAAAAGGCAGTGATGAAATATGATGTTTAAAAAGAACACCGTCCCCGGCGGTGAGAAGATGAAGCTGCAGCGTTTAAAAACAGAGAGAACAGAGGCGGATGCCGTCGTCATCGGTGCCGCTGCCGGACTGTCTGCCGCCGCGGGGCGCACCGATTCGGAAGAAGGCTTTCTGGCGCAGTGAGGGTAAGGAGAGGGGCATCCGCACCGGAGCGCGCTGGGCCATGCGCTCTGGCATTAGGCGTGCGTTTCACTCCGGTGGATTCTTGCTTAAAAAATATTTTAAAATTTTTTCATTCTCGGGTGCGTAGTTTTGCCGTTTTTTGTACCTATATAGGTAGAAGGCTTTTTATCTGCGCTATTTTGAGGAGGAAGAAGCATGAAAAAACGAGTATTATCCACCCTGCTGGCGGCCTGCATGCTGCTCGCCCTGCTGCCGATGGCGGCCTGGGCGGCGGATCCGGAAACGTGGACGGAATATGTCACGGAAAAGCCAGATGGGTATGTTGTCGATGAGGGCAGCGGCGATGTCACCATCTCCAGCGCCGAGGGGCTGGCGTGGCTGACAAAGGTGGTCGATAAAAACAATTCTCTTTCCGGTAACACCGTCACCCTCACGGCAAATATCGACCTGAGCGGCTATCTTTGGACGCCGATGGGCAATTTTTCCGGCACATTTGACGGCGACGGATACAGCATCAGTAATATGACGGTAAAAAACACTGATTTCGCTGGGTTGTTCGGGCTTTTGAAAGGTACTGTGCAAAACCTTTCAGTTTCGGGCAGCGTAAGCGCCAGCGGCAGCGACGATAATTATGCTGGCGGCATCGCAGGATTTAATACTAATACCGGCAAGATAATCAACTGCAACTACCAAGGCGCAAGTAGCGCTACCGGTGGTGCAAGAGCTTATGCAGGCGGCCTTGTCGGGCTAAACGAAGGTACAGTGAAGAACTGCTATAACACCATGGGCACTGTGGCTGCAAGCAATGGGGGAAAAAAACTATGCCGGCGGCGTTGTGGGATATACTAAAAATGACAGCACGGTGACCAACTGCTACAACACAGACACGGTGACGGCAAACGGCGGCGATGTTAGCTTTGCCGGCGGCCTTGTGGGATATATTGCTGATAACTGTACGGTTACAAACTGCTATAACACAGGCGCGGTGACTGCAAGCAGCGACGCCGGCGGCCTTCTAGGAAGGAGCAATGGTGGCACGATGACCAATTGCTACTGGCTCAATACAGCGGCGAGCGTTGCTAGCGGGAGTGGCGGCAACGGAAACAATGTCACAAACTACGAAAAATTTACAGAAGCACAGGGCAAGGGCACGGAGAGCGATTTTTCCTATACAATTGGCGCAAATACCAAAACAGGCACCCTCTGTGCTGCGCTCAACGACTGGGTGCAGGCACAGGCCACACCAAACAATTATCTCAACTGGACAAATTTATCTAATGTAGCGTATCCTATTCTTAAGACCAGTCATACCCTGTCCTTTGATGCCAAGGGCGGCACGGTGTTTCCGGAATCCCAGCCCGTCGTCAGTGGCGATCCCTACGGCGATCTTCCGACCCCCACCCGCGAGGGCTATACATTTAACGGCTGGTTCACCGCTGACGAGGGCGGTGATAAGGTTACTTCGGCTACCGTCGTCACCGTGACCGAAAACCATACGCTCTACGCCCAGTGGACACTCAATTCCTACACCGTGACCTTTGATGTCAAGGGCGGCAGCGCAGTTCCTGAAGCTATCATCTCCCATGGGCAAACTATCACAAAACCCGATGACCCGACCAGAGACGGGTATAGCTTTTCCGCTTGGTATAAAGATGCAGCATTCGCCGAAGTTTGGGATTTTGCAAAGGATACCGTCACATCAGATATGACCCTCTACGCCCAGTGGACAGAAATCCCCCGCTCTAGCGGCGGAGGCGGCGGAGGGAGCGGGAGCAGCAGCACCGGCAGCAGCATCACCGCCGCCACGCCGCTGCCCACCCCGGAGCAGCCGAACCCGCCCGCCGTGGGCAGCGTCACACCCGCCGCAACAGTGGACGCGAGCGGCATCGCCAGCGTAAGGGTCACAGAGCAGGATGTAAAAAGCGCCATCGACGCGGCGCTGGCAGCCAGCGCGGGCAGCGATGGAAACGGCCTCGCCGTCTCCATCGACCTCTCGGGGCTGCAAACGCAGTTTAACAGCCTGCCCCTGACCCTCAGCCGGGGGGTCTATCAGGCCTTGACGGCGGCGGGCGTGCGCTATTTAGAGATCAAAACGCCGCAGATTTCCCTCTCGCTGGACTTGCAGACGCTGCAAACGATTTTACGGAACATGGGCGAAGAGATCACCATCTCCGCCGAGCGGATTGACCCGGCGGGCCTTGCGGGCGCGGCAAAACTTGCCCTCGGCTCCCGCCCCTTCTACCGGCTCTCCATCTCTGATGGGGCGCGGGCGATCACGGAGTTCGGCGGCGGCCGGATTGCGCTCTCCCTGCCCTATGCCCCCGCCGAGGGCGAACATCCGGGCGGCCTCTTCGCTGTCTATGTGGACGGGGCGGGCGCTGTGGCGTGGCTTTGGAATTCCAGCTACAGCCAAACTGCCCAGACGCTCTTCTTTGACACCGGCCACTTCTCAAGCTTCGGCATCGGCTACAGGGAAGCTCCAAACTTTAGCGACACGGCGGCGCACTGGGCGAGCGAAGACATCGCGTATGTCGCCCTGCGCGGCCTGATGACGGGCACGGCGGAGGCGATCTTCAGCCCCGATCTCGGCATGACGCGCGGCATGCTCGTCACGGTGCTCTGGCGGATGGAGGGCAGTCCGGAAGCCGCCGGCGCGGCTGCGTTCTCCGATGTGAGCCCCGGCGCGTGGTATGCCGAAGCTGTGGCTTGGGCGGCGGAACATGGGATTGTGAGCGGCTACGGGGGCGCTGGCTTCGGGCCGAATGATTCGATCACCCGCGAGCAGATGGCGGCGATTCTCCACCGCTACGCGCAGCAGAAGGGCTATGATGTATCTCTGGGCGAGGAGAGCAATATTCTCTCCTATGAGGATGCCTTCGACATCTCCGAATACGCCATTGCGGCGCTGCAGTGGGCCTGCGGAGCGGGTTTGATGCAGGGCAGCGAGGGGAAACTCACGCCGCAGGGCGATGCCACGCGCGCGCAGGTCGCGGCGGTGCTGCACAGCTTTGATGGGTGGAAGTGAGTTCCAGAGAGACCCCCTTGACATCGCGTTCAGAGGCAGGGGAGTCCCCGTAAAATGAAGCTGACTATCTGTTTGGAGATGCAAACCGCGCGGCAGCGCCGCCAGCGAGCGGATGAGCCGTGAAAATGCGCTTCAATATTATGTAAAAACTGTCTCTTCCGAATGTCCTCTTCAGGGCCGGGGGGAGTGTGTTGCCATGATGCGGCAAAAAAAGAATTCGGCCCGGGCGAAATGGAAAATCCCTTGATTTAGAACGCTTATTTGGCCCCCCACCCTTTTCGGGTGGGGGGATTTTTGCCCAAACTAGCTCATTCGGGTGATTTCTTTTATCAGTCTTTTTGCTATGATATTCATGCGGAATCGTTTTTTCGCAATTTTCGGGGAGAGAAAATATGTGTAACTGCCGATTAGAAATAGATCTTATCTCCAAAGTCCAAAGTTTGAGAGAGCGATCAAAATAGGCGGCGCAGAAGGGCATAGAAAATAGTATAAAGAAGCTAAAAGTCAATAGTGCTTGAGCAGCTGTTACAGCTTGCGCAGGAGGAGGCGCAGCCATCCGCAGCATTCCCTACAGCGTCCTTGGAGAGGGACGTGAATCACTACTACTCTATTATATAAGGAGATTGTTATGAAAAGATTCTTTCAACGCAGTTCAACCCTTGCACTTGCGCTTTGCTTCCTGCTGGGAGCCCTGCCCATCTTGCCCGGGCTCTCTGCCGGCGCCGTGCATGTGGATGATTATGAGCTGCTGTATTCCAATGAGAACACCAACACTGTATACAACGATCCGCCGTACTACCTGCAGTTTGAAGTTTCAAAGACCGTCCTGATCCAGTCGGCAACGACCTATCACTGGAACAGCGCCAGAGGGAAGGCCCCCGGCACGATCAGCATCTACAATGAATTCGGAGAGCTGCTGGGAAGCTATGCCGCGCAGGGGCGAATGGGCTACAGAGATGTGCCCAACGCCTATTGGGACATCTTCCCCAACCTTGAATTGCCCCCCGGGGCTTACTATCTCCTCCCCTCTGATATGGAAAGCTGGTCCTACAACGAGGCCTCGGACAGCTGCGGTTTTTTCAACATTCGGGGCTATGAAACAGCCGCCGGGACAGGTGGGAACACCCCCCCGCCCGGGAGAGAGGAACCTCTCCCTCCCTCTGGGGCAGAGGGATATATCAACTCCCCCTGGGCAACGGCGGAGCTTGCGGATGCGCTGGCAAAGGGGCTGATTCCTGACAGGCTCTTAAAAGCTGACCTGAGAAAACCCATCAGCCGCGCCGATTTTGCCGCTGTATCCGTCAAAATTTATGAATACCTTTCCGGAAGCAAGGCGGCCGCCGGATCCAACCCCTTCCACGACACATCCGATCCCGAGGTGATCAAGGCCTATCATCTTGGCATTGTAAACGGCACGGGGGCGACGAGCTTTTCTCCCGCAGCAATCCTCGACAGGGAGCAGATGGCCACCATGCTCACCCGGGCCTATAAGCGCTATGCCATCCCCGGCTGGACACTGCCCACGGACGGAAACCATTCATTGACATACACAAGACCCTCTCTCTTTGCGGACAACTACCTGATTTCCTCCTGGGCAAGTGAGAGCGTATATTTCATGGTCGCCAATGAGGTGATCAATGGTGTGGGGGGCAACCGCTTTGCCCCCGCTGAAAAAGCGAGCGCCGAACAGGCGCTGGCCTTGGCTGTGCGGATGGCAAACAAGCTGGCAGATGCGCCCTCTGCCGGGGTGGAGGAGGGCAAGCCCGTTCCCGCCAAAGGGACTGTCATCGCGGGCGATGTGAAGCTGGGTTTTGGCGCATCTTCCGCAGGCACGGTCACGGTGCGCGGCGGCCAGAGCATCTCCTATGACGGCTATTCCTCAGACCCCGATGCCCTCTCCTCTTGCAGCCGCATCGCGCTGAGCGAAATACCAAAGGAGCCCATCACGCTGTCCGTCAAGCTCAACCGCAATCCCTCCGGCGCCGAGAACACGGAGACCTTCCTCTTCCTCGGTGTTGAATACAAAACCGAGAGCGGCAACAAGGGCGTGCTCTTCAAGCCCGTTCGCGCTACTGTCTCAGGGGGATATGCCACCGTCAGCAATCTTGACCTTGCGAACTACAGTGAGTTTGTAGAGATGGCGCGCCCCGCCGGAACGGGGGGAGGGGGAGACCTCAAGCGCCTGGAAGCCATCGGCTTTCAGTTCCTTGTTCAGGCCAAAGAACTTCAGTTTTTCTTCGACCCCAATCTGGGTTCTTTCAAAGTCTACGCCAGCCTTACGGATAAGGAACTGACGAAAAGCGCTGCGGCCCAATTCCTTGTAGATATCAATGGGATTATAGCCGAATACCGCCGGCTTGGCTTTGAGACCAGCGCCCGCAGCGACTGGCCCTTTGAGATCTTCATTACAAAAATGGCCGTGGAAGAGGGCGCCAAAAAGGCAGGGCAGGACGGCGTTTATATCTCCGGGTGGACGCTCAATGGAGGCACAATCCAGCTCAATGCGAAGCTGTTCAAACACGGCTACAGCTCCAAAACCGTAAACAAACAGATTTACAGCACGATGGTCCATGAAGTTTTCCACTTCATTCAGAATTGCTACGTGGATCCCACCTTCGGCGCGCTCTGGTTCGACGAGGCAACCGCAAGCTACTATGAATACAAATTCAGCGGCGATATCCCCTCGAACTACGGTCTCCACCATATGCGCGTGTTTGATGGATTCATCCCAAGCTTTGCCACGGTGTTCAATTTTTATAGCGCGGAGAACGGCTATGCCCGCCTGCCGGTGATACAGTATTTGCAGGAGCAGGCGAGCAGCGACGCAAACTATATCCGCGCGGCCTACGCGGCCGGAGGCACCACCTTTGTCCACGACTGGGCGCCATTCAATATTGAGAAGGTAATCGGCAAGAATATTTATGACATGGCAGGGCCCTTCTTTGAGATGTATGTCACCGGCAACAAGCTGGTCTCTCATGCCTCCCTCTCTGCCGGATCCATCATCTCAAATAGTGATTTTGACAGCATCCGCAGCAATCTGAACTACGACTTCTCTAGCTACGGCACCGCCTCAAGCAGCCTGACCATTCCCGCTTTCGGTGCCAGATTTGTGTATCTGCAGCCCCTTAACACCCCCGTTGACTCTGAATACGTCATCAGCACGGGCAGCAAGGACACCTACGTGGTGGCAATGCTCATGCAGGGCAATACCTGTGTCAAAACCTATACGGGTAAGGACGGTACGGTGACGGTGCCTGTCGGCTTGCACGACCTGCTTGTCATGGTGGTGAACAAGAGTCAAGTTCCCTGGCTCTACTCGCTCAAGGTAAGCGCCGTCAAAAAAACCGGGCTTAAGCTGCCGAGCGCCGAGCTGCTTGAGAAATCATCCGGTGAATTTAGCGCAACCATTCAAAGCTACATACCCGGTAAAACAGGCGTCACCCAATCAACAGGCAAGCTGAATTTGACGGCGAATAAAGCGACCGGCACGGTCAGCCTGTCCATCCCATCCCTCGGCTATACCTTTAGCGGAAGCTATGACTCCGCATCGGGGATGCTCAGGTGCCCGGCAGATGCCGCCACGCAGGCTCCCGCCGCCACGGTGCTCTTTGTTGACACCGGAAGCGAGAGCGATCTGGATTCCTCCAACCCCTTCGCCGTAATTGATCAGGGCGGCTATATGCAGATTCTTGTCTATGATTCCACAGGTAAAATTATCGCCTTTGTCAGCTCGGCATTCACCCCCTTCAGAATCAGCAACCCCTAACAAAGGCTAGGCAAAGCGCCATCCCCCGCCGAACAGTCGGCGGGGGATGGCGCTCTCTATCAAATTGAACTTGAGCCGCGGTGTTTGCCCGTTCAGCCCCCGCCCGTTTTATTCCGCCAGTCTGGCGGGCATCAGCCGTCCGGGTGCCGGCGCAGCGTTTAAGAGCCGCGGAAGGTGAAGATGAAGACCTTGCTGTCGGCAGACTCCACGCCATCCTTCACAGAGGTCATGATGATATGATAGGTGTTTCCTGCAACAAGGCCGGAGTATTCAACAGAGTATTCCGGATACCAGTAAAAGCGCAGGGGGCCGTCGCTGTCGTCATCGCCATCGTACCAGTATGTATCCTCCCAGGACTGCTTGTAATAGAGGTGATAGTAGTCGGCGTCCTCTACGGGATCCCATTGGATAAACGCGGTGTCTGAATTGGTTTTCACCACCCGAATGTTTGTGGGTGGAAGGATCTTGCTCTCCGCCTCATAGACCTGAGAGAGGAACATCCAGCTTGATTGATCCTGATAGTTGACAGCCGCGAGCTCTCCCACCGGAATCGCAAGATTTAGGTTTTGCCCGTCTGTTAAGCTTGCGGTGGTCACGCCGATCACCTCACCGTATTGGTTGAGCAAGGGGCCGCCGCTGTTGCCGGGTGAAATCGGCGCGGATGTTTGAATGAAGGACTGTGCAGAGCCCGGCAGCGTTCTGTCCTTGTTGCTGACAATGCCGTCGGTGATTGAGTTTTGAAGGCCCAGCGGGCTGCCGATCGCATAGACCACGTCGCCATTGCGAATGCTGCTGGAAACGGCCAGGTTCAAGTAGGGAACGTCGATTTTTTTGCTGGACGGCTGCGTCGGGATCACATTAAACACGGCGAGATCACGCTCTGTGTCATAGTATAGAATCATGCCCATGTCATAGCTTGCCCCGTCAATGGTGGTAATGGTAGCCCTGGTGGCACCCTCAATCACGTGGTAATTGGTAACGCCAACCCCCGACGGGTCGATAAAAAATCCGCTGCCGCCCGAAAAGGCAAGTTCATCAAGCCCGGATACCTCAATAAAAAATGTAGCGGGCGAGGCCAAATCTGAGACATCCGCTGCCGTCATGGGAACGCGCTTGGAGGCTGCGCCAATCTGGCCGGTAATATCAACCCGGTCGGCGAAAGGCCCGGCAGCCCAGTTGACTTCAAAGCCCAGGGCCTCTAAGGCAAAGCGCAGGGGGATGTAGGTTCTGCTGTCCTTTATCATGGCGCTGGTGTCCATGATGACCTCGCCGGCTGGAGTGATCATGATAGTTGAGTCTGTTTTGATGACAACATTTCCGCTCTTGACGGGGACCGTAACACTGCGATCCGCATGATTCCACAGCACGTCATAGCCGCAGGATTGGATAATATATCGCATGGGTATTTGAAGCCGCCCGTTCTGGTCGTAGAATGGGCTGCCGAAGCTTGGCGGAATGTTGAGCTCTTCCCCGTTGAGATAGATGTCGATCCCCTGGGCGGCCGCGTTTGCCGGCAGGGGAACAAGCGGGGTGAGGCAAAGGGCAAAAAAGACAGCCAGGAAGATGGAGAGCAGTCGCTGCTGAGCGTTTTTCACGGGTGTTCCTCCTCTGTAATCAAGTGAGAGTCAAAGGTCTTCAATCGTTCTTTCGCGCGGTGGCGCCTGTGCTTCTTCCGGAAGCGTAGGGAGCGGGCATGCCGACGGGCAGGCCGGCTCCATGGGCAATAGAAACAGGCGGAGGGCGCAAGGCCGCCCCAGTGTGTGCTACAAAAAGGCCCAGGCCGGCCGCTCTAAGATTTGCTCCAGCCGGCCAATTTCCTTTGCGGGGAAGCCCTCTAAGACGAGGTGATCGGAAAAGATGCTTCTCTGGGGAACCAGGGAGCCGGATTTCACCAGGGTGTTTTGACCCAGGCGGCTATAGTCGCAGACAATCGCCCCCGATTCGACAACGGAGTGGGCGCCGATGGTCGTCCCATGGATGACGCAGCCCGGGCCTATGGTGACATAGTCTTCTATGATCAGCTGGTTGTCCGGCAGCAGGTGGAGAACTGTGTTCTCAAGGATGTGGACATGTGCTCCGATCTTGACCGGGCCATGGGAATTGCCAATAATTTTCACACCCGCGCCGATGACGGAGTGTTCGCCGATTTGAACCTCCCCCGTCACCTCAGCGCTGTCATATAGATATGCTGTTTCGGCGACTTGGGGATACTTGTCTTGAAATGGATACAGCGTTCCCATGTTCTCACGCTTCCCTTCGATGATGTGTTCTTGGTGATCTGCCAGGGAGAGATCCCCTCCCCGCATTCTCCGGATCATCTCCTTATCCTCCGGGCTGAGCGTCCGGAGGATGCGGCCCGGTCTTCCCACAACCACAGAGCCGGAGGGGATCACCATGTGCTTGGGGATCAAACTCCCCTCGCCAAAGATGCACAGGTCTCCAATTTGCGCGCCCTCTTCTATGATCACTTTGTTGCCAATTTCACAAAGGTTTCCAATGCTGGCCCCGATCACCAGGCACTGGTGTCCAAAGACAGTCTTTTGCCCCACCCGTAAGGGGTGGGCGGGACTGCCGATGAGGACGGAGTTTTCCAGCACCCAAGAGTTGTTTTTGATCTCTATCGCACCGTCTATGGAGCGCAGGATCGCCCCCTGGGCGATGTAGCAGCCATGCGCCACACTCATCCTGCCAAATAATCTTGCGGATGCATCCGTTTTCACCAAGGCCATCGTTTATCAACCTCCTTCTGTCGATTGATCCCCATTGTAACATAAAATGCAAATGAAATCGCCAAAAACTCAAAATAAAAAATACGCGCCGGCTGCACACAGAAGCGCGCTTCCGCGCACGCCTGCCGGATTGACCCTGCGGATAGGCAGGGAGAAAAGAGGCGGACATTCCGGGTGAAAAAGTGGTGACCGCCCTGGAAAAGCGGCTTCCGGGGCAAGCGGGGGAGCCGGGGCAAACATTTTTACAGATAAAGCCATTAACAAAGGCTTGCAAGGGGTCGATAAGTAATTGATGGGTGTGCCATTATCCCAATCGACAGATTTAGTAAAGAGAACAAGCGAGAAAAAGAGATCTTCACAATAAACACTCAGGAGGGACATGGTGATGGCAAAGAGAATCATGGCGGTTGTGTTCCTTGCAGCGCTGCTGACACTCACGGCCTGCGGCGGGGATTCTGATTTGAGCAACAGGGCGGAAACGGTTTTGGACCCGAAGAACCCGATAACGGTCAGCCTATGGCACTATTACGTGGGGGAGAACAAGGTTGCTCTGGATCGGGCAATCTCGGAATTTAACCGCAGCATCGGCATCGAGAAAGGGATCATTGTCGATGCGCTGGGGATGGGCAACATTGGGGAGTTGGAGGAGGCCGTGTCGGAGTCGGCCAAGGGTGTGATCAATTCCAAAGAGATGCCCGATCTCTTCTCCACCTATCCGGACAAGGCGGAAGAGATCGACAAACTCGGTATGCTGGTCGATCTGAATCAATACTTTACAGAAGAAGAGCAGGCGCTGTACGTGGAGGGCTTTCTGAAGGACGGGGTTTTTGAAGGCGGCAGGCTCTTGCTAATCCCCGTTGTCAAGAGCACGGAGCTTTTCTATCTCAACGAGACGGCGTGGAATGAGTTTGAAGCGGCAACGGGGCAGAACATAGAGAGCTTAGCCACCTGGGAAGGGGTGTTGGACACGGCCCGCAGTTACTATCACTGGACAGCGGAGCAGACGGGGGAGGGCCCCTGGTCCGGAAAGGCCTTTATGGGCTTTGATTCCGTTGCCAACTATATCATCGTAGGGAACAAGCAGATGGGGATTGATATCATCGATGGCGAACAGCAAAAAGCGCTCCTGCACAGAGAGACACTAGGAAAGCTGTTTGAAATCTATGGGCTGGGAATCGGCATGGGCTATTTTGACGCGGTCGGCAAGTTCCGCTCCGACGACATCAAGGCCAGAGAGCTCATCTCCTATGTGGGCTCCTCTTCGGGCGCGGCCTATTTCCCCACCTGGGTAGAGCAGAATAACATTGAGGCGGCCATTGACTTTAAGGCGCTCAGCTATCCCAAATTTGAAGCGGGAGAGCCCTTCGCTGTGCAGCAGGGCGCGGGCATGTGCATTGCCCGCTCTACGCCGGAGAGAGAGCTTGCCTCCGCGATCTTTTTGAAATGGTTCACAGACAGGGAGCAAAATATTGACTTTGCCATGACAACGGGCTATTTGCCCGTGCAGACGAAGTCCTTCGAAAGTGACGAATTCGGCAAGGCGATTGAGAAGCTGAAAGCGGGAGAAAAGCGCGATAGAAACGTGGCGGCCGTCTATGAAATTGTGATGACTCAAATCCTTGAAGCCAACACCTATGCGGCCAAGCCCTTTGACAAAAGCTATCAGCTTCGCAAACTGCTGGAAGCAAGCCTGATGGATCTTGCAAGCGAACTGAGAGAGCGGGTTGACGTACTCAAGGCAGACTATGAGAGCGAGGAAGAGATCTTAGCGGCGCTCGGCATGGAGGAGTACGTTGAAAACTGGCTGGAGCGCCTGAAGCTTAGCCTGGAGGCGGAAAAGATCCCATATTCAGTCGAATAAGCATCCGAAGCTCAGGGGAACTGCGAGAGCTGCGAGATTTTAAAAGCGTGGTGTTGTTGTGTTAAAGGGGACTAAAAGTCTGCGTCATCAAATCCTGATTATTATGATCTCCTTGGTATTGTTGCAAAGCGTGGCCTTGGTGACCTCAATCACGCTCTCAAAAGTCTTCATCCGCTTAGACGAGAACGCCTTTCGCCTCTTTAACAATACAGTGGAGTCAAGGGTTGAAAACTTTAATGACGATATCGGCGCCCTGGTTGAGAATGTGGGCCAGTATACCGAAGAGGTCAGCGCCTTGTCAGAGAAAATCGGGGCGGATTACGGCAGCGGACCGTTTGAGATCTATGAACACGACGAGGCCTACCGCGCGCTCTCTTTAGAAGCGGGGAGGGTTTTAATCCGTGCCATCCGAGAAAATAATATTACGGGAGCATTTTTCCTCTTCAGCGGTCCAGGTATCCTGACGGAGGACAAGGAGAGCCGCCCGGGTGTCTACATACGCAACACTGCGCCAAGCAGCAACAGCACAAACCCGTCGATGTACCAGATGGAGATCGGGCCCTCCTATGTGGCGCAAAAATTGAAGATGACCGTGGGCGTCAACTGGAGGCTGCACATGCACTTGGGGGAGCGGGAGCAGCGGGAGTTTTACAGCAAACCCATCTGGGCGGCGCAGCACTTTCCGGAGTCTGAGATAGAGCGATACGGCTACTGGAGCGCGCCGAGCGACACCCTGCACGACGGACAGACTGTCATTACGTATACGATGCCGCTGCTGGACGAGGTGGGCAATCCCTTTGGCGTCTTCGGGGTGGAGATCTCCGCCGGCCACTTGGCGAAGGAATACCTGCCCAATAAAGATCTCGCCTATCAGAATAGCTTCTACGCCATCAGCCCCATCCGGGACCGAATCTTGAATTTCGATTGGTTTGTCCCCAGCGGGCCTCTGGCGGAAAACCACCTGCAGCGCTTCCAACGCTATTGGCTCGAGCCGGTCAAGGGGGCCGACATCAGCCGGATCCATTTGGAGAGCCTTGGCGATATGTATGTTGCGGATTACGAGATCTATATGTACAGCAAAAACTCCCCCTTCTATGATGAGAGCTGGTCTTTGATCGGCATGACTCAGAAGGAAGAGCTGCATCAGAGCACGGCAAAAATAAGATTTATCCTGATCTTTGGCATTGCCATCACAACGATGATCTCTATCCTCGCCTCCATTTTGGTGAGCTACACCTCGACCAAAAGGATCGGAGCGCTCTCCCAGCATCTGAAAACCTTAAGCCCTTATTCGGATATTAAGTTTCAAAAGACCAAGCTAAGGGAGATTGACGAATTGACAGCGGCCGTGGAGCTCTTCAACCGAAGCGTGATCCAGGCTTCAGAGTCGACAGCGAAGATATTGAAACTCTCCCTCCTGCCCATCGGGAGCTTTGAGGTCATCGAGAACAAGGTGATCTTGACGGATTTCATCTATGAGATCACAGATTTGGAAAAAGGGTCTTCTGTAGACTTTGAGGCGTGGAACCAGGCATTTCGCAAGCTGAGGATGAACCCCTCGGATCGCTACATGAACATCTATCAATACCCAAATCCAAAGGGCGAAACAGACTATTGGCTGCGGATTATCGAGAGCAGGACAAGAGACGGCTACGTGGGCGTGATCCTGGATGCAACCAAAGAGATCGACGAAAACCTTCGCCTGAGCTATGAATTGGATCACGACTCCCTCACGCAGCTCTACAACCGCACCGCCTTTAAGCGGGAGGTGGATGAGCTCATCTGGAGCAGGCCGGAGAAGATGGGTGTGCTGATGTTTTCGGATCTGGACAACTTGAAATACATCAACGATACCTTTGGGCACGATCTGGGGGATCAGCTGATCATCCATGCCGGTGAGATGTTCCGGGAGTTTAGGCAGTATGGGGGCGTTGTATCGAGGATATCGGGGGATGAGTTTGCGATCTACCTGCATGGCTTTGACAGCAAGGAGGAGGTCAGGGAGCTCTTGCAGCAAAAGCTGCTCGCTTTTGAGAGCTACAGCATTAAAATCCCCGATGACTCGGATCATAAAATTCGCTTTTCTTCGGGCCTCGCCTGGTACCCGGACGATGCGGACGATGTGACAGATCTGCTCAAGCTTGCAGACTTTGCCATGTACGAGGCGAAGCATAACTTTAAGGGTTCCCTCTATGAATTCGACATCGAGTCCTATCGGAAAAATGTATTTCTTCTGGAAAACCGAGAGGCCATCCATCAGCTCTTGGATCAGGCGCGCATTAAGTTTGTCTTTCAGCCGATCGTCGCTGTGGAGACGGGCGAAGTGTTTGCCTATGAGGCCCTGATGCGCTCCGATCTGGAGAACTTCAAAGGGCCGATGGAGATTCTGGCGGTTGCCGCGGCGCAGTCCAAGCTGGGCGCGCTGGAGGATCTGGTCTTCCGCAGCGTGTTCAAGACGATCAACGAGCAGATTAAGGCCCTCGGCCCGGCAAGGGTGTTTGTCAACAGCATCCCCAGCCAGCTTGTGGGCCGGGAGAGCCGGGCGGCGCTGAAAAAAGAGTATGGACATCTCCTGCCGCGCATTGCACTTGAAATCACAGAGGAAGAGAGCAGGCTGCCTGAAATTATGCAGAAGAAAATTAACTTCGCCCGGGCGGAGGGGATGCTCATCGCGATTGACGACTTCGGCAAGGGCTATTCCAACGAAATCCGGGTGATCAACCTGAAACCCGATGTCATAAAAATAGATATGGAGCTGATCCAGGGCATCCACCGGGATTTGGACAAGCAGATGCTGGTGAAGAACATTCTCTTCTTCTGCAAGTCAAAAAACATCAAAACAGTGGCCGAGGGCATAGAGGATGCCGAGGATCTTGCCTATGTCATCAAGCTGGGCATCGATTACCTGCAGGGCTATTACATTGGAAAGCCGAACGCCTCTATAGGGGGGATTCGCGCCTCCGTCAAGAAGGAGATTTTAAACATCGCAGGGCGATCCTAAGAGCACTCTGCGCCGCGGAAAGTCAGTTGAAAACGGAAACAGAAACTCGCCTCGCCTTGCACGCCCAGCTGCAAGGTGAGGCGAGTTTTCAGATTTCCCCTTGCCCGCAGGAGCGCAAGATCTGCCGCGAACGCGCGCTTCTCCGGACAAAGAGAACTGCCCTCCCTCATTTTGCGTCTTGCATGTTACGCAGCCAGGAAATATAATGGGCAATAGATAACCCCCCTCCGGTGGGGACGGCGATCAAGACAGTGGGCGCAAAAAACCAACGGATCGGCAGCCCTTTGCCGCCGGGGGGCGCAAAAACGAGAGGGCCCGGGTTCTCCCGCAAACGGGCTGGGGGAGGTGAGCATGTGATAGGCAAGATGACAGGGCAGGGCGGATGGGCGGCGATCAGCGATCGGCAGTTATCTGTCATCGTTTTTTCGTTTTTTTTTGCCTGGCAGCTGGCCTTTCCCTTCGAAGGTCAGATCCTCTATGCCCTTTCCGCGCGCTGCCAGACGGAAGTGCACGGGATGGTGTTCGGGGCGGCGGCGGCCACCTTCTGCGGCTTGTTTTCCAGCGGATTCCTGATCAAGAACATGAGGACCGCAAAGCGCTTCATGCTCGGCAGCATTCTCCTCTGCATCGCAGGCTCGGGCGCCTTTTTGCTCCCGCACTGCGGGCTTTGGCTGCCTGCAATCCTTGCGATCTCCTTCCTCGCCGGGGGCTGCGTGGCGGCTTGGGGCTTTTATTTCTGGAGCGCAACGCCCCGGAACGAGCGCATCAAAACAGCGGCGGACGCGCTGATCTATTCGAACCTGCTGATGATCCTTCTGAACATGGCGGCCATTCACGTCTCCGCGCGGCTTGGGCTCGCCCTCTCCATGCTGAGCCTTGCCCTTGCCTTCCCCTTTGCACTCCGTCTGCCGGAGTCCGCCGGGGGAGCCGCGCCGGCGCAGCCCCAGCCCGCCCGGGAGGGGAGCGCAGCGCCCAGCATGATGAAGCCGCTGGCCTTTCTCTGCCTCTTTGTCTGCGTGATCACCATCAACTCGGGGTTGATGTATCAGGTGCTCAATCCGGCCTACGCGCACCTGACATGGCTGACCAGCTGGTACTGGGCCCTGCCCTATATACTCGCCCTGATCATCATGCGCAATCTGCCCCATAAGACGAACCGCAGCTATATTCTCTACCTGGGCATCGCCATGATCGGCTTCTCCTTCATCGCCTTTATCAGCCTGGACCACTCCGCCGCAAGTTACCTGCTGGTCAACACGCTGATGCTCGGAGCCTGCGGGGTCTATGATCTGTTCTGGTGGAGCATTCTCGGCGAGATGCTGGATTTTCACGAAAACCCTGTGAAAGTGTTTGGCATCGGCCTCTCGGCCAATGTGCTCGGCGTGCTGTTTGGCGGGCTGATCGGCAATGCCATCACAAGGGCGGAGACGCAGAGCATCCACCCGACGCTCCTCGCGCTCGCGGTGGTCTGCGTGACACTGGTTCTGCTGCCTCCGCTGCACAAGCGCCTCTCTGCCCTGCTCAAAGGCCATGCCTATCTCACAGAATTTTCCCGCCTCCCCGCGCAGGAACAGGAGAGCCAGCTGGGGCAGTCTGCACAGCGGGGAAAACTCTCGGAGCGAGAGCGCCAGGTCACCGCCCTTCTGCTGCAGGGGAAGACCTATAAGACCATTGCGGGAGAGCTCTCAATCAGCGAGAACACGGTGAAGTATTATGTCAAGAACATCTATTCCAAATTTGAAGTTCAAAGCCGCGCGGAGCTGATCACCCTCATGCAGAGCCAAGAGGGCGAGGCGCTGAAAAAATAGCCCATCTGTCAAAAACCGCCGAATACCAAGCCCCTACCCGAAACGGGTAGGGGCTTTTTTACAGGGACTACCCGATTGGGTGAAGAAATCTAAGAAAAATCGTGCTAGGGTGTAGGAAGGAACTGGGTTGCACATTCAATCTTACTGATCCTCGTCCATCGACTAAGAAAAGGGAGGCTGTTTCATGATGTATACGAAAAAAAGAATGCGGAAACTATTTGCTGCTCTCCTGGCGCTGGCCATGCTTCTATCCGTGGGCATACTCGGCACAGCGTCGGCCGCAAGCACGCCTGACATGCTCGGAGAGTGGAGCATTCAGGCAAATAACTCGCGCGGGCGCTTCAACGTCACCGCGCAGAGCGGAAACGAATTTAGCGGAACGGTCAACATCGACTCGGGCAAAACGGAACAGTTGACCAACGGAACAGTGAGCGGAAACACCGTCAGCTTTACCCGCTCGTGGGCCGGCAGCACGCTGCGGCAGGACTATACCGGCACCCTGAGCATCAGCAGCAGCGGCAGCGCCACGATCAGCGGCAGCTTCACACAGAACGGCAGCGGAAACTACAGCTGGAGCGCAAGCAAGACAACTCCGATGACAACACCCTCTGTGCCCGCAGTGCCCCCAAGCGGGAACACGGGCAGCCTCATCCCCATCACCGGGGCGGTGCTCAATGAACAGCTCAATTTTAAGCTCAACGGAAGCATCGTCGTGCCCGTGGGGGATGACGGCACGCCCGTGCTGCCCATCAGCTACAACGGCACGACCTATCTGCCCGTCCGTGCCGTCGGTTATCTGCTGGGGCTCGGCATAGATTGGGACGGCGCGACCAACACCGTCCTGATTACGAGCACAACGACAAAGGCTGCACCCAAAGCCAGCTCAAACACGAAAGGGAACCGCCTGATCCCCATCACCGGGGCGGTGCTCAACGGGCAGCTAAAGTTTAAGCTCGACGGGAAGGCCGCAGTCCCCGTGGGGGATGACGGCACGCCGGTGCTGCCCATCAGCTATAACGGCACGACCTATCTGCCTGTGCGCGCCATGGGCTACCTGCTGGGGCTCGGCATCGACTGGGATGGCAACAGCAACACGGTGCTCATCAGCAGCAGCCCCTCCAAAACAACGGCCGCCGGCTGGTACTTTACGTACTGGGAATATTACAAAGATCCCTATGATACGGCTGAAACCGGAGGGAAAGTGGGCAGATTTGCCAACGGTGACACCTATACGGATTATACAGAGGGCAAGGGAGAAAAAAATAACTTCACCAATGTCACTGCGCGGCGGCTCTCCGATGGCAAGATAGCTGCTTCCGGCCATGCTGTGACCCTTTGGTCAGACCCCCCGGCATATTTTAGCGGAAACGATCGACCTTCCATCACAATCAATCGGACGGTGGAATCCACCTGGGGTATCGGCGCCTTTAGCGCCCACTTTGACAATGACAGCATAAATCCCGGCGGCGGAACATCATCCTACCTCGCTTTTGTAACGCCAGATGGACAAGGTTACCTGCAATCTTATCAGGGAACCATTCAGATGGAAAAGGCGTTAAAAGGCTCAGCCGGATCGAAGAAAGCCATTATCCTTTATTTGAATGGTCACGGCTTCAAATACTACTACGAATGGCGCGAATAGACGCTGGTCAGCGGGATCGCGCATGAGACGTCTCGCGCAAAAAGCAAAGGCCCCCTACCCGGAAAAGGCGGGGGGCTTTTTGCGCAGATGCCCCAACCCGCGCGCCCGCGCCCCTGTTTTGGTGCTTTGGAGGTAGGGGGGTTCGTTGCGGGGGCTGAAACGCAAGAGGATGCAGAGGACGATGACAATCAAAAACAGGAGGGAACTAGATGAACAATACACTTACAAAAAGAGAGTCTCTGGCAAAGACAATGGGTCGCTGCTTGGCTTTTGTTCTGGTCGGCGCAATGCTCTTTGGCCTTTCGGCCTGCGGCAAACCCGGAAGCGGAGCAGCGGGGGAGAGCGAGCCGATTGTCATGGAGCGGGGGGCGGAGCCGCCGGCCCTGCAAACGGCGAGCGAGGCCAGCGCATTGGCGCTGCGCTATTACATCTACGCGCGCTTGAAAACGGAGGAGCTGATCGCGGTGGATGTGGAATCCATCGCGTCGGGAGAGATGGAGCGAATGGCCGATGAGCTGCTCTCCGTCTGGGAAACGGCGGAAGAGCTCCTCGATGGGGCGGAGCGGATCAGCACTGTTGCGGTTCTGCTGCTTGAGCGCGCCACCGCAGAGCCGACGGCGGCCGTGCTCGTTCCGCAGACACAGGCCGTCAGGCTGGCTGCGGCAGGGCAGCTCACCGCAGCGGGCGGCGCGGTGATTGACCGGGAGACCTGGGCAGAGAACCTGACCAAACAGTTTGACGCACTGCGCGGCGCCCAGCGGTATCAGCAGCTTGCCGAACAGCTGGGAACGGATGCGAGAACCGCCTGCGAGCAGATGGCGCTGGCGCAACAGATCATCCGCAACGCAGCCGATCTGGAAGAGGCCCAGGCGGAGGTCGGCGCCTACACCCGCAGCATCAACATTCTGGAAACCTATAAGACAGGCAGTAAAGTGGGGCTCTTCGTGGGCGCGACCGTTGCAACCGGCGGCGGAACCCTGGCCTCCCTGGCCGGCAGCAGCATGTCGCTGGGCACAGCGGGCGCCGTACTCGTCGGCGGTGTGGACTGCATCGTAGAGGTCGGAAAAACCGGCAGCAGCATCATCTTGGGAGAAGACCATCAGGTCACGGTGGACTTTCAAAAAGCCTCAGATGTGCTCTCGCCGGCCTCCACGGCGGTAGGGTTCCTCACGCTTGACCCCACAAACATACCCTCTCAGATCGCCTTCGTCGGGGAAACGATTAAAGAGTGGATCTACCCCGGCTCGATCACGGGCATGGTGATCAATCCCATAAAGGAGGGCGGCATTAAAATGGCCGTGCGGCTCGTCGGCGCTCCGGACCCGCAGGTGAAGGGCGCCGAGGAAGGGTTCAAGCAGGCGCTGGAGGCCCTGGGGCTCTCCCTGCCTGCGGAAACGGATGAAGCTGTGACGCTCGAGAAGCTGATCGAAGACTACATTGCAGAGGCCAAGGCGGCCCTAGAGAAGATGGCCGAGCTGATCGCTGAGATGATCGCCCTTGCGGAAGAGGCCGGCGAAGAGACCGACACGCTCACCGGGGGCGTGGATCTGAGCGGAGTCTGGGGCGGCAGCGCCGTACTCGTCGGCGGAGACGATGTGGAGGATCTGGAGCCGGAGGAGTCCATTTATTTCTCACTCTCGTTCCAAGAGGATGGGGGAATTGCCAATGTGCAAGGCTTCACCGGAGGGATTACAGTCTCAAACAACGGCAAAAATATCAGCTTTAAAGTTTCGGAAACCGTGAGCTATTGGGGTATTGTTGTAAGCTCCACCGCGTCCTTTACAGGCACGGTGACGGAGGGGGAAGACGGTTCTGCAAGCATCAGCGGCTCCATGATCCTCACCTATGGGGGTTCGGACGGCGAAGCCACGTATTACTACGACTGGTGGGCTTATCGCTAAAGCACAGACAAGAAAAGCGCAGGGGGCGCGGCGCTGTGATTGCGCGCCAATTAAGGGCCTGAAGCGCGGGCGTGCAAGCTTCCGCCATCCCGGAGGCAGCGCTTTGTGCGGAGAAGCAGAAGGGCTTTACAGGGCTTGAAAACCCTGCCCCTGCATCCAAACAATACAGGGCTGTGGTATAAACCCACAGCCCTGTATTGATCAGTGGGAGGAAACTGCAAGCCACTCCCTTCTCCACAGGCATGTCCCCTGAAAAAGATGAATTTGCCGCAGCGTCTCCCGGGGGAGTGCATGACTTGCTGCGTCTGCGCTGGCGGATACCCCTGCAGTGGAGCAGCTGTGTGCGTGTAAGGGGATGATGCCTGGATTCCTTTTGCAAATAGTTGTCCTCTAAGCGCTTCCCGCACTCCACACAATAAGCCATTGCCACATCTCGCACAAGAATATTCTAGCATAGCGGCATGCCTGAGCTGCATCAGTTCGCCCCCTCTTTCGGCACGCGAATTTGCTGGCAGCGCCCGCCTTGGGGTTCCCCCTTGGCAGCGGTGCGGACGGCCAATCTCCAGACGCAAGGAGGGCTCGAAGTTACTTCCAGTTCTTGAAGTTTTTAGCTCAATGCAGTATAATAGAGAGATGCTCATCATTGGATTTTCGCGCAAAAGACAAAGCGGAAAGGGGCGCAGGCCCAGAGGGGGCGGGGAGGTGACGATATGATAACAGCGGAAAAAAGTGTAAAGAAGGGCCTTTCGGCCTCCCTTCTCGCGCTGCTGCGCGCGCGGGACAATATCAGGCTGCGCAATGTGCGCGCGACTCACCTCAACTATATGCTGATCTTTCCTCTGGCGCCGGTGTTCGCAAATATGCAGGGGGCCCTCTTTCACGATTCGCTGCGGCTCTTCGGTCTGGACGCCATGACGCTGATGGGGAGCGCTTACTGTCTTGGGGCCGGGGCCCTGTTTGCCTGCACCAACACAGAGAACATGGCGCGGATCTCGAAGCTCTCCGCTCTGCTGACCGCTGCCGCCTTTGTGTTATGGCTTCTCATGCCCGAGAGCCTGCTGAGCCTGCTGATGGCCAACTGTTTCATGTTCAGCTTGGGCGGCTGCGCGGCCTTTGCCTATACCTTCACGCTCAACAATACGGAGCGTCTCTTGGGCGCGGCGGCCATTTCGCTGTTTTTTGCGCTCAACCAGCTCGGCTCAAAAGTGACCCTCGCCTCCGGCTTGTTTGACAAGAGCTACTTGGCGGCGCTCATCCTTGGCACCTGCCTCTGCCTCTCGCGCTATCGGGCGGCGGATTTTTCAGCCATCGCGCAGAAGCCAAGGGCAAAACTCAATCCCGCCCTGAAGCTCACGCTCTATTTCTTCGTTGCCCACTATTTTGTGGAGATATTTTACAGCTATTTGCCGGGGCCTCCTCGCCCGCCGCCATGCTGGCAAACGGAAGCGTCGGCATCTTCGTTGTCTCCCTCGCGGTGGTGCTGCAACTGCTCACAAAGCGCAGCATCTGGAACATGTGCAACCTGTTTTTCATTGCCATGATTTGCACCTACTGCCTGTATTTTATGCCGGAAGGCACGCTGCTGCGCAGCGCCGCGCGCTATATCCACGGCTTTGAGCAGATGGGGTATATCGCGGCCTACTATCTGCTCGGCTGCGTCTTTAAAAAACACGGGGACTTTCGCATGTTCAAACTCTGCCTTGTGACGATTCTCCCGCTGAGCATGGTCTCCTACGTCATTCCGGGAGCGCTTGCCACCCACACGCCCGAGCTGCTGCCTCTTGCGGCCGCCTTGACCTCCGGCGCTGTATTTATCGTCTTTATCCTGCTCTCGCCCGCCTACTCAAAGTACCTGTTCTATGCGGACTGGTCGGATGATTTTCACGCGCTCGATATGACGCAGGCTGCGCGCCGGGGGGAAGTGCCCGATACGATGGCGGCGCTCAGGCTCACGCCCCGCGAAAAGGAAGTTGCCGCACTGCTTCTGGAGGGGAAAGACGCGAAGCGGATTGCCCAGGAGCTTGGGATCAGCGTCCACACCGCCAACTTCCATATTAAAAACCTCTATAAAAAGCTGGGTGTCAACAACCGCTCGGAACTCTTTGTCCGGCTCAAGCCCTACAGCGTCCCCCCGGAATAAAAAACCGACCTCCCACGGCCGGAGGGCGTATCGTCTGCCCTGCGGCAGCAAAGGCAGCCTTGACTTCGCTCAGGGCTGCCTTTTCTAAAAACCTACCATGTTTAGTAGCTATGAAACAGGGCACTCCCGCTCTAAAATAGGATCAAGGGTGTGGGGATCCCGTGAGAGGGAACATCATCGCGGTCATCGCGTATGGAGGGAATTTAAAATGAAAAGCTTTGCAAAGATATGCCTTGGCACGCTGCTCTTACTCCTGCTCTGTGCCTGCGGTGCGCCTGCGGGCGATCCGGCCGCCGCGCCTTCGCAACCGCCTCAGGCACCGCCCGAACACCACGCGGCGGCAGCTGTCATAGAGCCATCGTCACTGATCTCTAAGGAAGAGGCCGAAGAGATCCTTGGGGTGACGCTGGACACAGCCGAGAGCAGCGAACAGGAACAGGTGGGCCTGAAGCAGCGCTTCTACGGCTCGGAGGATCACTTTCTCCAGCTCAGCCTCACGCAGCAGGCCATGATGCCCGCAGAGCAGAGGCAGACACCGGAGAGCCTGTATCGGGCGATTGTCGAGAATTTTGAGGACGCGATCCCGGTGGAGGGCATTGGCGATGAGGCGCATTTTGCAACACCCGGACTGCATATTCTGAAGGACGGGTACTACATCCTCATCGCAGTTGGCAATTTGGACGATGCGGGTAATCGAGAAAAACTTGTGGAAGCGGGCAGGCTTGCCCTGGAAAATCTGGCAGCGGCCGTCAAGTAGCCGCTTTGCCGCGCCGCGCACTCAAAAAGAGAAATCTGAGGAGGAAATTATGATGAAACAGACCCTAAGCAAAAGCGTTTCCCTGCTGCTTCTGCTCTTCTTCCTGCTTGGGGCGATGCCCAAGGCGGCAGCGCTCACGTTTCCCGAGTTTAAGATCGACATCACAGACAAGTTTACAGACGCAATCTTTCTGGCGGAAGTCCGAAAGGCTTTGGGGAAAAGCGCCGCTGAGCCGGTGTATACCACCGATGTGTCGAAGATTACTGAGTTGAGTGTACATCATAGCTCTATCTACAGCCTTGCCGGAATAGAGTATTTTTATGGCTTGGAAGAGCTTAATTGCCACACTAACAATCTGACCTCGCTGGATGTCAGCAGTAATCTGAAACTGAAGCAACTCTGGTGCGGCAATAACAATCTGACTGCGCTGGATGTCAGCAAAAACCCTCTGTTAGCGCGCTTAGATTGCGGAGACAATAATCTGACCTCGCTGGATGTCAGCAATAATTTGAATTTGAAAGTACTTATTTTCAACAAGAACAGTCTAAGCTCGCTGGATGTGAGCAAAAATCCCCTGCTAGAGTACTTGAATTGCGAAGACAATAATCTGACCTCGCTGGATGTCAGCAAAAATCCAAATCTACAGGACCTTATTTGCAGAAACAATAATCTGACCGTGCTGGATGTGAGTAAAAATCCGCTATTAGAGTCATTATATTGCCAAGGCAATAAGCTGACCGCGCTGGATGTCAGCAAGAATACAAATCTTAAAAGGCTGGCCTGCCAAAATAACTACCTGCCATCTGAAAACGCCATTATCGGCCTGAATAAGTCTCAGCTTAGTTATTTTACCTTTGACCCGCCGACGCCCTCCGCGCCCCAGAACCTCAGCGCGAAGCCCGGGGACGGAACGGTGGCCCTAAGCTGGGCTCTGCCTGCCTACGGCGGAACGAGCACCATCACAAGCTTTGAGGTGAGCGACAACGGCGGGACGACCTGGCTCACGACAGGAAACACAAGCAGCTACACCTTTACCGGGCTGAAAAACGGGCAGAGCTATCTGTTTAAGGTGCGCGCCCTCAACAGCGGGGGGATGGGGCTGGAGGCTGAAATCACCGCGGCGCCTGCGGAGACCGCACTGCCGCCTGCATCGCCGATATACGGCCCGGCGAGCGACTGGGCCATTGCTGAGCTCGATCAGGCCGCTGCCGCAGGGCTCATCCCCGAAATTTTGCGTGGCAAGGACATGAGAGTGTCGATCTCCAGGGAGGAGTTTGCGGAGCTGGCGGTGCAGCTCTATGAGGGCACCACGGGAAAAACCATCTTGGTGCTCAACGCAAACCCCTTTACAGATACGGCAAACTATCAGATTTTAAAGGCCTATCAGCTGGGGATCACCGCCGGTACCTCGGAGACGACCTTTGAACCCAACACGCGCATCACCCGCGAGCAGTGCGCCACCATGCTCTACCGGGCCATCAAGGCCATCGCGCCCAATGCCGACTACAGCACCACGGGAATCCCGGACTTCCCCGATCAGGCGCAGATCGCCTCCTGGGCGGTGGAAGGGACGAAATATATGTCCAAACTGGGCATCATTTTAGGGGACACGAGGGGCTATTTCATGCCCAAGCCGCTCAACGCCGCGCACGAGGCCTCGGGCTACGGCATGGCATCCAGAGAGGCCGCTGTGCTCATGGCGGTCCGGACCTTCGAGGCCATCCAGTGACCAACCCCAAACGAAGTGCCTTGCAAAGCCTCCGCAGCACAGGGCAGCGCCGCGGATAGGGAGAGCGGGGCACACGCCGTGAAGAAACGCCCGCTGCGTGCGCTCTGCGCGCAGAAAGAGAGACCAGACGATGCCATCGTCTGGTCTCTCTGATTTGTGTCATTCGCTCAGAATAGATGCGGGCTTTCGGCGCGGGCGCAAAACAAAGCGCACCCCACAAAGTGAAGCGCGCGATTTGTGTCCAGCTTCAAGCTGGTGGAGCGGGTGATGGGAGTCGAACCCACCTCTAAAGCTTGGGAAGCTTTCATTCTACCGATGAACTACACCCGCAGGAAGGCAGTGCCGGGGACATCGCCGTCCCTCCCGTAAGGGGGGTGGCAGGGGCGCTTTCTCTTTCCCGCCCCGGACAACTCTACTATAGCACAGAGAAAATCTCATTGCAAGACTTCCTCTGCCCGAAGCGGAGAAAATTTTTATAGGTCAAGTTCCTTTCCGCACCAATCCCCGCCGCGCTCATAGAATGGAGTGGCGAGAAAATCGTTATAATTCTCTGATTGGAGGTTTTATTTATGAAAGAGAGGATCATACCCGGCCCGATCTGTGACAATACCGGCATCCGTGAGGCGGTTTGCATCAACACCAGGAAAATTTATGATAGCTGCCGGGAGGAAGACACAACGCCTTTCATACCGGATGCTCCAAGCCACAAAGGGTCTTTGCGCGAAAATGCGCTCGAAAAAACCCTGCGGAGAGGCAGAGAATAGATCGGGCATTGAAGGGGAACGCTACTAATGTGAACAGTTTGTTAAAAGAGACAAACAAACAAGAACGGGGGCGGGGAACGCTTGCCAAGAGAGGGAAAGTATAGTATAATTGCATTCGAACAACAAAGTATTTTTTAGAAAACGGAGGGACACTTATGAAAGCATTTGCAATGTTAGGTATTGGAAAAGTCGGCTGGATTGAGAAGGACAGACCCGCATGCGGCCCCATTGATGCCATTGTCCGCCCCATCGCTCTGGCTCCCTGCACCTCAGATATTCATACGGTTTGGGAAGGTGCGGTCGGTGAGCGCTTTGACATGATCCTCGGACATGAAGGTGTTGGTGAAGTGGTTGAGGTCGGCTCTCTGGTGCGCGATTTCAAGCCCGGCGACAAGGTCATCATCCCCGCCATTACCCCCGACTGGAACTCCCTGGAAGCCCAGGGCGGCTTCTCCATGCACTCGGGCGGAATGCTCGGCGGCTGGAAGTTCTCCAACTTTAAGGATGGCGTATTTGCCGAGTTCTTCCACGTCAACGACGCAGACGGAAACCTTGCCCTTCTGCCGGAAGGAATGGACCCTGCCACCGCAGCCATGCTCTCTGACATGGTTCCCACCGGCCTCCACGGCGCGGAGCTGGCCGACATCAAGTTTGGCGATACGGTCTGCGTCATCGGCATCGGCCCTGTCGGCCTGATGTGCGTGCGCGGCGCGGTTCTCTCCGGTGCGAGCCGCCTCTTTGCCGTCGGCTCGAGACCGAACTGCATCGCCATTGCAAAAGAATACGGCGCAACCGATATCATCAACTACCGCAACGGCGACATCGTCGAGCAGGTCATGGAAGCCACCAATGGGAAGGGTGTTGACAAAGTCATCATCGCCGGCGGCGACAATGACACCTTCGCCCAGGCCATCACCATGCTCAAGCCCGGCGGCATCATTGGCAACGTGAACTATCTCGGCTCCGGCGATTCGATCAAGATTCCCCGCGTTGAGTGGGGTGTGGGCATGGGCCATAAGTCCATCCACGGCGGTCTGATGCCCGGCGGCCGTCTCCGCATGGAGAAGCTTGCCAACATGGTCATGGCAGGCCGTCTGGATCCCTCCAAGCTGATCACCCACCGCTTCAACGGTCTGGATAAGCTGGAAGATGCGCTGATGCTCATGAAGGATAAGCCCGCTGATCTGATTAAGCCTGTTGTCATCATCTAATCAGAAACGAGCAGAAATACAGTACAGAAGGACTGTCCCGCAGCTTGCGGGGCAGTTCTTTTCTGCCTCTGCGTGCGGCAGTTTTTTCTCTCCCCGCGCACAGAGGGGACCGCCGCACTCAAAAAGCTTTTACAGCTTGGGGAAAGTTTGTTATAATACAGAGAGACTGGCGGGGCCAGAGGGGTGAAAAGAGCGCAGCTCCACCCCGTCAACTCGGCAGCGCGCTGCCGCCAAAGCGCCCTGCCCTGTGTTTCGGCAGGGTAAGCTGCCCCCGCCCGGGCAAGCGCGTGCGATCAATTCAAGGAAGGAAGCGATATGATGAACCATCTGTGGCACGATGTGAATCCTGCGCGCATTTCCGAGGAAGATTTCCTTGCGGTGATCGAAATTGGGAAGGGCTCCAAGAGCAAATATGAGCTCGATAAAGAGAGCGGGCACCTGATCCTCGACCGGGTACTGCACACCTCAACGCACTATCCGGCCAATTACGGCTTTATCCCGCTCACCTATGCCGATGACCTCGACCCGCTGGATGTGCTGGTTCTGTGCAGCGAGACGATCTACCCCATGAGTCTGGTGCGCTGCTACCCCATCGGCATGATTGTGATGGAGGATCAGGGAAAACGCGACGAAAAGATCATTGCCATCCCCTTTGACGATCCGACCTACAACGCATACCGGAGTGTGGACGAACTGCCGGCGCATATCTTTGAGGAAATGCGGCACTTCTTCCAGGTCTACAAAAGCCTGGAGCGCAAGACGACCGTGGTGGACGAGGTGCAGCATGTGCAGGCGGCGAAGGACGCCATCCGCGGTGCCCTGGAGCACTATGCCGCGCACAAAGACCGCTTGAAGAACGGATAAAAGGCGGGGTAGCCACACCTTCTCCGCCCGGGGCGCGTGTAGAAGTACTCCCGCCCGTGCGGGGGATTCCGAGGGCTGCATCCCCGGCGCCGGGTGCATCTTTTCCACTCGGGGCGTATAAAAGTTTACTATTTCACCGTTAAAAAAGACAAAAACGGTGCGATTTGGAGAGAAATCTGAAATAACGCAAAAAAAGCTTACATTCCCCACAAAAATGTGCTATACTATATTAGAGTCGGAAAAATTAGAACACAATCATGCAGCGTGCAGTTGCGGCAGAGAGAAAGCCGATATGCAACTGCGCGTCTTGCTTTACAAATGCACACACAAATTGTGTCAATGATATTCGCTTACGTAGGCCAGCGCGCTTGCAGGAGCAGCTTGCAAGCGGCAGCACAGGGAAAGGGAAGGTGAAGCTTCGTGTATGAGATTGGAGAATTGATTATTTATGGGAGCGAGGGGGTTTGCCGCGTTCGGGACATCGGCTCGCCGGATATTCCGGCGATCAACCCGGAGCGCACGTACTACACCCTCAACCCTGTTTACCGGGAAGGTGTCATCTACACCCCTGTAGACAGCCCCGTGTTTATGCGCCGCGTGATCTCGCGGCCGGATGCGGAACGGCTGGTGGAGGAAATTCCCAGCATCACAGAGACGCTCTGCGAAGAGAAGAACCTGCGTTTTCTGGCAGAGCGCTATGATCAGTATCTGCAAACGCACAACTGTACAGAACTCGTGCAGCTCATTAAGGGGCTCTACCAGAAAAAGCAGCGTGCCGCCTCGCTGGGCAAGAAGCCCGCTGCGGTGGATGAGCGCTATATGAAGCGGGCGGAAGAGCTGCTCTACGGGGAGCTTGCCATCGTGCTGGACGTCTCCAGAGAGAGCGTGCTGGATGTCCTGAAAAGCTCGGTGGAAGAAGTGAAGGACGCGGTCTAGGCAGAAAAGCAGCCGCAGTATAATCGAAATACGCAAGAGAAAAGCGCCTCAACCACGGTTGAGGCGCTTTTGCATGGAGAGGGGACGCGCTGCACTGCGTCCCTGCCGGCAAAGCACAGCCGCCTAGAAGCGGACATTGCCTGTGCGCCTGGCCTCCTCGGCCACCGCCTGCGCAACAGCATCGGCCGCGCGCGGGTCCAGGGCGGAGGGGATGATGTAGTCGGGGGAGAGCTCCGCATCGCTGACAAGGGCGGCCAGCGCCATCGCCGCGCGCTGCTTCATGCCCTCGGTAATGCGCCGCGCGCCGACGGAGAGCGCGCCCTTGAAGAGCCCCGGAAAGACCAGGACATTGTTGATCTGATTTGGAAAGTCGGAGCGGCCGGTGCCGATGATTGCGGCCCCATGCGCCTTGGCAAGCGCGGGCATGATCTCAGGGACGGGGTTGGAGAGGGCCAAAATAATCGGCTCCGCCGCCATGGAGGCGACCATCTCCCCGCTCAGGATTTCCGGGCCGGAGAGGCCGATGAAGATATCTGCCCCCTGCACCGCCTCCGCGAGCCCGCCCTGCAAGCCCTCGGGATTGCTGATCTCCGCCAGCTGTCTCTGTGCGTCTGTGAGCGCCGGGTTCCCCCTATGGAGGATGCCCTGGCGGGCGACGAAGAGCAAGTTGCGATAGCCCATGTCAAGGAGGAGCCTGCCGCTGGCGCTTCCGGCGGCGCCTGCCCCGCAGATCACAATGCGCACGTCCTCCCTGCGCTTGTTGACGAGGCGAAGTGCGTTGTGCAGCGCGGCGGCGATGACGACGGCGGTGCCGTGCTGGTCATCGTGAAAGACCGGAATGTCGCAGCGCTCGATGAGCCGCGCTTCCACTTCAAAACAGCGCGGCGCAGAGATGTCCTCCAAATTGATGCCGCCAAAGCTCTTCGAGAGCAGCGCGATGGTCTCCACGAGCGCGTCGACCTTCTGCGTGTCAATGCAGAGCGGAAAGGCATCCACCCCGCCGAACTCTTTAAAGAGGACGCATTTGCCCTCCATCACCGGCATCGCCGCCTCTGGGCCGATGTTTCCAAGCCCCAAAACGGCGGAACCATCGGTAATCACAGCGACAAGATTGCGGCGGCGTGTCAAGGAAAAGGACTTGTCAGGCGTTTCGTGGATTGCCATACAGGGTGCGGCAACGCCGGGGGTGTAGGCAAGAGAGAGGTCGTGCGCGTCCTGGAGGCGGCAACGGGAGATCACTTCAATTTTGCCCTCTAAGGCTTCGTGGAGGGCCATCGCTTCCTGCTTGATGTCCATACATGGGTACTCCTTTGTTAAAATCACCGATGGAAGCTCCGGCTCCGCTCGGCTCTGAGATGGGATGGCGCTGTTTCTATCCGCTGCCGGCGGCTTATGCCATGTCCTCCGGGCGGAAGAGGCGGTCAAACTCCTCCCCGCGCATCAAATCCAGCTGCTGGGCGGCCTCCCGCAGGGAGATGTCCTCCTCAAAGGCGAGCTTTGCGATGCGCGCGCTCTGGTCGTAACCGAGATGCGGCGTGAGCGCCGTGACCGTCATGAGCGAGCGGGAGAGATTTTCCGCCATTTTACCTTCGTTGACCTCAATGCCCTGCACGCAGTGGCGCGTGAAGGAGGTGCAGGCATCGGAGAGCAGGCGGATGGATTGCAGCGTGTTATGGGCGATGAGGGGCATGAACACATTGAGCTGGAGCTGCCCCTGTGAGGCGGCAAAGCCGACGGCGGCATCGTTTCCCATCACCTGCACGCAGACCATCGTCATGGCCTCACACTGCGTGGGGTTGACCTTGCCGGGCATGATGGAGGAGCCCGGCTCGTTGGCGGGCAGGGTGAGCTCAGACAGGCCGCAGCGCGGGCCGCTGGCAAGGAGCCGCAGATCGTTGGCAAGCTTCATCAAATTGCCCGCTGTCACCTTAAGCGCGCTGTGGCAGAAGGCCATGGCGTCCTTGGAGGAGAGGGCGTGAAACTTGTTTGCCGCCGGGCGGAAGGGGAGCGCCGTGCGCGCCGCAATGTCCGCAATGGCAGCCTCGGAAAAACCCGCCGGGGCGTTGAGCCCCGTGCCGACGGCCGTGCCCCCGAGCGCCAATTCGTAAAGCGGAGGCAGCGCGGAGAGCAGCATGCGCCGGCTCTCCGTTACCAGCGCGCGCCAGCCGGAGACCTCCTGGGAAAAGCGGATGGGCACCGCGTCCTGCAGGTGGGTGCGGCCAATTTTTATAAGGGAGGGGTGGGCGTGTTCCAGCTGCAGCAGCGCGGCGGATAGGCCGTCGAGCGCCGGCAGAAGGGCGCGGTGGATGGAAAGCGCGGCGGCGATGTGCATGGCGGTGGGAAAGCTGTCGTTGGAGCTCTGGGAGAGGTTGACGTGGTCGTTCGGGTGGAGCAGCCGCTCGCCGGCGAGCTGGTTGCCGCGCGTGGCAATGACCTCGTTGAGGTTCATGTTTGTCTGCGTGCCGCTCCCGGTTTGCCAGACGGAGAGCGGAAACTGCGCATCCCAGAGCCCGTCTAAGATCTCATCACAGACGCTGGAAATCAGCGCGCAGCGCCGCTCGCCCAGCCGCCCGAGGGCGTGGTTTGCGCGCGCGGCCGCGCGTTTGACCTCCGCGAGTGCTTTGATCAGCGGGTCGGGCATGCGCTCCTCGCCGATCGCAAAATATTGCAGGCTGCGCTGGGTCTGCGCGCCCCAGAGAGAATCTGCGGGGACGAGCAGCTCGCCCATGCTGTCCCGCTCGCTGCGAAATGCCATAAAACACCTTCCTTACCGGCATTGCCAATTCAGATTTGGATCCCCGGGCGCGGCTGTGCACCGGGTGCGGGGGGAGTGGGGCGGGCCGCGTCAGCGCGGCTCTGCCGCCCCCGTCCGCATGCGGGAGAAGACCTCGCCGATCGGCATGGAGATGGTCAGGTTGGCGCGGGCGTGCATGGAGGTCTCCCCCTTGTTGATGAGCACGAGCTTTGCGCCGCGGTAGTAATTGACGAGGCCCGCGGCGGGGTAGACCACCAGGGAGGTGCCGCCGATGATGAGCATATCCGCCGCGCGGAGATGGGACACAGCGCGCTCCATCACGTCGCCGTCGAGCCCCTCTTCATAGAGCACGACATCGGGGCGGACGATTTTGCCGCAGAGAGTGCACTTGGGAACGTCTTGGCTCTCCGCGATGAAGGAGATGGGGTAGTCCGCGCCGCAGCCCATGCAGTAATTCCGGTGGACAGAGCCGTGCAGCTCCAGCACCTCGCGGCTGCCGGCCGCCTGATGGAGTCCGTCAATGTTTTGCGTGATCACCGCCTGGAGTTTTCCGGCCTGCTCCAGCTCGGCAAGCTTCTGGTGGGCGGCGTTTGGTTTTGCGTCGGGGATGATCATTTTATCCCGGTAAAACTGATAGAACTCTTTCGGGTGCCGCATGAAAAAACTGTGGCTGAGGATGGTCTCCGGCGGATGGCTGTAGGTCTGGTGGTAGAGCCCGTCCACACTTCGAAAGTCGGGGATCCCGCTCTCGGTGGAGACACCCGCACCGCCGAAAAAGACGATTCGCTCGCTCTCGTCGAGCCACTGCTGCAAGGTTTCAAAGGGATTGTCCATGTGTAAAACCTCCTTAAAGTGGTGAAAAAGGGATAGATCCTTCGCTTACAATCGCCTTCTGCCGCCGCGTTTTTGATTTCGCTCCTCCGTGCCGGGATAGGGCGTCGTGTTGGAGGGGGGCTTGCGGTTGCCGCGCCGCGGCTCCCGCCTTGATGTGCGTATGTAGCGCAATACGATGAAGATGGCAAGGGCGATGAGCGCCAGCTGGACGATGAGATTGCCAAAGAAAGCGGCAATGCTGCTGCTGATAAGCTTGGAGACGGAGAGCTCCACGCTGTTGACCGCGACGAGGTCGCAGCTGCCATAGGAGATGCCGCCGTAGGCAACCGTGGCGGAGCCGAGCAGCTGCCCCTGTTTGACAGGGGCGCGCACCTGCTCCCGCAGGAGGGTGACATCGAGCGACACGTCCTCCGGGCGGAAGGAGCTTGGAAGCAGCGCGTGTATGGTGTCGCCCGGGCCCGCCAGAACATAGGAGACGTTTTTTCCAAGGGCGACGGGGACCTCGCTCAGGAGCGTGCCCGGGCCGACCAGGGGCTGGATTTTAAAGTTCGTAAAGCCCCAGCGCAGGAGGGTGCGGCTTTCGCTAAACTGCCGCCGGTCGGTGACATGGCCGCGGGCGTCTTTCTCCGTCTCCGCACCCAGCACGACGCAGATGAGCATGCGCCCCTCGTGCCAGGCGGAGGAGACCAGACAGTAGCCCGCCTCGCCGGTATAGCCGGTTTTGACGCCTGTCGCGGGGGAGTAGTCATAGCCGGAATAGAGCCAGGTGGACAGGAGCGCGTTGGTGTTAAAAAAGCGGCGCTCGCCCGCCATGTTGGTGGCCGGCACCGTGTAGTCCGCGGTGGAGACAATTTTTTGGAAGACGCTGTGCTCCATCGCGCTGCGGGTGAGCAGGTAGAGATCATAAGCCGTGGTATAGTGGTTGCTCTCATGCAGCCCATGTGTGTTAGAAAAATGGGTATTCTCCATGCCAAGCTCGCTCGCGCGCTCGTTCATCTGCTCGACAAAACGCCCGATCTCACCGCTGACCGCTTCCGCCAAAATATTGCCCGCCTCGTTGGCAGAGGCGCAGAGCAGGCAGTAGAGCAGGTTCTCCACACTCATCAGCTCGCCCGCCTGAATGTTTTGCGTGGATGCGTCCCAGCCGATGCCCGAGAGCGCGCTCTCCGAACAGCGGATGGGCGTGTCCAGCTGCAATTGCCCGCGGTCAACGGCTTCCAGAACGAGCAGCGCCGTCATGATCTTCGTGGTGCTGGCGGGGTAGCGGCGTGCGCTTCCGTTTTGGTCGAAGAGGATGGTGTCCTCTGCCTGATCACGCTGCACATCGATCAAGAGGGCCGCCTCTGCGCGGATGCCCTTGGGGCCTTCTGTCTGCATCCGCTTTGGGGGAAGCGCTGCGGGCGGTGTTTCCGGCGGTGATTCCGCGGGGGCCTCCGCGGCCGCGCTCTCCTGAAGGGCAGGGCTGGGGGCAGATTCCGTGTTATTGAGGGCGGCGGCATGGGGCAGGGTGGGGAGGAAGAGGATGCATGCCAGAAAAAAAGCAAAAATTGATTGTTTTTTCATATAGAAAGCTCTACTTTCAGTGATATCATATGGTATAATATCCACGAAGTGGATATTATACCTGATTTAGATTACATATACCACAACGGCGCACAGCGCCTGTGGTATACGATCTCCAAACAGGGAGGGCCAAGGCGTTGGGCTGCGTGCAGCAGCAGATCGCTCCGCCGCAGGCGGCGCCCTGCCGCGTGGCTTCCATTATAACAAACCGGGGGAAAATACGCAATGTCAGGAGTGATTTCGCCGCATGAAAAAGATATCGGCTTTCGAGCGCAGTGTGCTGCTGCTCACAGCCCTCTTTCTTCTCCTGAGCGCGCTTTGGTTTTTCTTTGAGAACAGGCAGCGCGAGCTCACCCGCATTACGGTCTCAACACCGGAGGCGGCGCAAGCGGCCATCGAGCCGGCGGAGCGCTCACCCGCGCCGGGCATTCTCGCGGGGGAGCGCATCAATGTGAACACCGCCTCTTGGGAGGATTTGACGCGCCTTCCCGGAATCGGTGAGGCAAAGGCCCGGAATATTGTAGCCCATCGGGAGGCGCAGGGGCCCTTTGCTGCGCCGGGGGATTTGATTCAAGTGCCGGGCATTGGAGAAAAAACGCTGGAAAAGCTGCTCGATTATGTGACGGTGGAAGAGGAAGGGGGTGCATGGGATGTCAAGAATTCTGGTGGTGGATGACGAGAAGGCAATCGTGAAGGGTCTAAAATTCAACCTGGAAAACGAAGGGCACACGGTGGATGCCGCCTATGACGGGCAGCAGGCGGTGGAGCTTGCGAAACAAAACAGCTACGACCTCATTCTTCTGGATCTGATGATGCCGAAGATTGACGGGCTTGCCGCCTGCATGGAGATTCGCAGTTTCTCCTCCGTGCCGATCATTATGCTCACGGCCCGGGATGAGGACACGGACAAGCTGCTCGGCTTTGAATACGGGGCGGATGACTATATCACCAAGCCCTTTCAGATTCTGGAGGTGAAGGCCAGAGTGCGCGCGCTGCTGCGCCGCGCGGGGCAGAGGGAGCAGGACGAGGGCGCGCGCGTGCGCCAAAGCGGCTGGGCGCTCGACGGGAATGCGCGCGCCGCCTGGAACGCGCGCGGCCCGGTGGAGTTGACGGCAAAGGAGTTTGACCTTCTGGAGCTTCTGATGCGAAACGCGGGCCGCGTCTACAGCCGCGCGCAGCTGCTCAATCTCATTTGGGGCTATGAATATGCGGGCGATGACCGCACGGTAGACGTGCACATGCGCCGCCTGCGTGAAAAGATGGAAGAGAATCCAGCTTCGCCCCGGCGGCTGCTGACGAAATGGGGAGTGGGTTATTATTTTAAGAAAGATGAAGGGGCGCCGCTCGATTCAGATTAAGCTCTCGCTGGCCTATGCGGCCATTATTCTGGCCGTCTTGGTTCTTCTGAACACCTATCCGCTGATGATGACGCAGGATATGATGTTTCGCTCCAAAGAGATCTCGCTGCAAAGTCAGGTGCTGCTGGTGGCCAATGCCCTTCCGGCCCCCGGGCGCTTGACGCCGGAGGCCGTGGAGCAGGCGGTGAGTCTGGAAGAGCTCGGCGGCAGGCGGCTGCTGGTGACCGATGAGAGCGCTCTGGTGCTCTACGATTCGGCGGAGGAGTCCGCCGTCTCCCACTATGCGCTGCTGCGCTCGCTCGTGCTGGCGCTCCGGGGGAATGATGTCTTCTTCGCGGAATACCATGACGGCGTCTTCCGCAGCTATGCCGCCTCGCCCGTGCTCACGCGCGGGCGCATTGTGGGCGCGGTCTACCTCTATGAGGCGGACAGCAGCCAGGGGGTTTTGTTAAAAGAGGTGCAGCACAACCTGCAGCTCATCTCCTTTGCGGTCTGCGGTCTGGTGCTCTTGATCTCAACCCTGCTCTCGCGAACCGTGACCAAGCGGATCGGCGCGCTGCTCGGCGCCATCCACATCGTGCGGGAGGGGGAGTATGCGCACCGGATCGCCATCCGCGGCAAGGACGAGCTCTCGCAGCTGGGGGAGGAGTTCAACCAACTGACCGACCGCCTGCAAACCACGGAGGAGGCGCGCCGCCGCTTCGTTTCCGATGCCTCGCATGAGCTGAAAACCCCGCTGACCTCCATCAAACTGCTCAGTGACTCCATTCTCCAGGGGGAGATGGAGCGGGAGACCACGCTGGAATTTGTTGAGGACATCCGCCAGGCGGCCGATCGGCTGATTGGCATCAGCGAGGATCTGCTCACGCTCAACCGGCTCGATGCCGGGCAGAGGCACGCCCTCTCGCCCCTGCCGCTCTCGCCTGTCATTGAAAAAACCCGCAAGCTGATCGCGCCCCTGGCGCATGCGGCGGATGTTGCACTGCTGCTGGAGCTTCCGGAAGAGGAGCTTGTGGTGCTGGGGCACGAGGGTGACTTTGTCCATATCTTTACAAACCTGATGGAAAACGCGGTCAAATACAGCCTGCCGGGCGGGCGGGTGCTGCTGCGGCTGGAGGGTACGGAGGATTGGGCCTGTGTCGATGTGGAGGACGATGGGATGGGAATTCCCGAAGAGGACCTGCCGCATATTTTCGAGCGCTTTTACCGCGTGGATAAGGCGCGCAGCCGCGACGCGGGCGGCACGGGTCTCGGCCTTGCCATTGTGCTCGAGGCGGTTGAAATCTACGGCGGGGAGATCCGCGCTGAGGCAAGCGCCGGCGGCGGGAGCTGCATGCGCCTTCGCTTCCCGCGCTGGAAGGGGGGCGATGCGTGATGAGAGGGGATCACAGGAGAGCCGCGCTCGCGGCGCTCACCCTTGCCCTCGCCCTCCTCTTGGCCGCCTGCGGGGGGAGGGATTCGGGGGGAGTATATTATGAGGTGTACTACCTTGCGGAACAGGGCGGGCTGCAGGATGCGGCACTCGCCAGCCAGAGTCTCTTCGTGCCCGAGGGGGAGGAGCCGATCGACCTGCTGCTCGAGGCGCTGCTGCAGGAGCCGCCGGCGGAGAGCATGCGCCGCAGCATCCCCAAAGGGGTCACGCTTCGGGGCTGGACCCTCGAGGAGGGTGTGCTGACGGTGGATTTCTCCAGGCAATACGGCGCGCTCTCCGGAATTGAATTGACTTTGGCGGACTACAGTGTTACGATGACTCTCAGCCAGCTTTCGCAGGTGCAGAGCGTAGTCACAAGGGTTGAATCAGAGCCCATCAGCTACCGCGACCACCAAAATCTGCGCCCGGAAGACCTGCTGCTCTCCCTGCACCGCAGCGCGCTCACAGAGCGGGAGATCACCCTCTGGTTTCTGCTGGAAACAGAGGAGGGCTTGCGCTGGGAGCGGAGGACAAAAACGATCCTCCTCACGCAGGACGAGAGCCTCGCGCTCGCGGCGCTGCATGCGCTCACGGCGGAGGCCAAGACGCAGGCGCTTTTGGGGCTGCCTGCCGAAAAAGACATCCATTCCGTCCGGGTGAAGGATGGCTGCTGCATCATGGATCTCTCCGGCTCGTTCTTTGAGATGCTGCCCGAGGAGAGAGCGCAAAATGTTGCAGCGCTCGGGGCGCTTGTGCTCACCCTCTGCCAGCTCGACCACATTGACGCACTCTGCCTCTACAAAGAAGGGGAGCCGGCGCTGCGCTACGGTCAGCTCGGCTTAGCGGAGCGGCTGGACGCGGAGAGTGTCCAAGCCTTCAGCGGGATCGCCGCGCCAACGCAAGCATCCCAGCCGGAAGATTAGGCGGAACTGCCGGCGGCGCGATGACTTGTAATTGACAGAAGAAAGGATGAACTGCCATGGCCCATCAAAGAGGAACCGACTGCATCCACGCAGGATATCGGCCCAAGAACGGAGAGCCAAGAAACATTCCCATTATCCAAAGCACAACCTTCCGCTACGAGAGCAGCCGGCAAATGGGCGCGCTCTTCGATCTGGAGAGTAGCGGTTATTTCTACACCCGCCTCCAAAACCCGACCAGCGACCACGTCGCGGCTAAGATCGCCGCGCTGGAGGGGGGGAGCGCCGCAATGCTCACCTCATCCGGACAGGCGGCAAGCTTCTTCTCGCTCTTTAATATCTGCTCCGCCGGGGACCATGTGGTGGCCTCATCCACCCTCTACGGCGGGACATATAACCTCTTCGCGGTGACCATGAAGCGCATGGGAATCTCCTTTACATTCGTTGATCCCTATGCCTCGGAGGAGGAATTGAACCGGGCCTTCCGCCCGGAGACCAAGGCGCTCTTTGCCGAAACCATCGCAAACCCGGCCTTGGTGGTGCTGGACATTGAGCGCTTTGCCCGCGTGGCGCATCGCAACGGTGTGCCCCTCTTGATCGACAACACCTTTGCAACGCCCATCAACTGCCGGCCCTTTGAGTGGGGTGCGGACATTGTGATCCACTCCACCACGAAATACATGGACGGGCACGCCAACTGCGTGGGCGGCGCCATTGTCGACCGCGGCGCCTTCGATTGGAATCAATATGCGGACAAGTTCCCCGGCCTGACCACGCCCGATGCGAGCTACCACGGGGTGACCTATACGGAGCGCTTTGGTCTGGAGGGCGCCTATATCACCAAGGCCGTTGTGCAGCTGATGCGCGACTTTGGCGCCTCCCCCGCCCCCATGAACTCCTACCTGCTCAACGTGGGGCTTGAGACGCTGCATCTGCGCATCCCCAAGCACTGCGAAAACGCGCAGAAGGTGGCGGAGTTTGTGCAGAATCACCCCAAAATCGCCTGGGTTCGCTATCCGGGACTGCCCGGCGACCGGGATTACGAGCTGGCACAAAAATACCTGCCAAATGGCAGCTGCGGCGTGACAAGCTTTGCCTTCAAGGGCGGCAGGGAAGCGGCAGAGCGCTTCATGGGCGGCTTGAAGCTGGCCTCGATTGCAACGCACGTGGCCGATGCAAAGACCTGCGTGCTCCACCCGGCCTCCGCGACGCACCGGCAGCTGAGTGATGCGGAACTGACCGCGGCAGGCGTGCCCGCTGACATGGTTCGTTTTTCCGTTGGCATTGAAGAGAGTGCCGATATCATTGCGGACATTGCCGCGGCGCTGGAAGGCGTATAAGAGCGAAGGCCACAGCAAGGCTTTCAGACCGCCCCCCGTGCAGGTGATTTCCAGATCGAAAGAGAGGGGCAAATGAAGTGAAGCTGCTCAAAAACGGCAATATTCTGATGCTCTGCTCGGCGCTGCTCTTTAGCACCGGCGGCATGATGATTAAAATGCTGCCCGAGTGGCCGGCGCTGGCCATCAACGGCGTGCGCTGCGGGATCGCGGGCTTTGTGATCCTCGTCTACCTGAAGAAGACGGGTGGGCGCGTCAAGATCACAAAGGGGACGCTCACGGGGGCCTTTTGCATCAGCGCCACGACCAACCTGTACATGGTTGCCAACAAGCTCACAACGGCGGCAAACGCCATTCTCATCCAATTTGCCTCGCCCATCTTCATCATTTTTTTCATGTGGCTTCTCTTCAAGGAGCGGCCAAGGCGCTTGGATGTGATCACCTGCATCGCCGTGTTCTCGGGCATCGCCTTCTTTGTGATGGACGGGCTGGGGAGCGGGCGGATGCTGGGCAATATGCTCGCGCTCTTTTCGGGGGTTACCTATGCGGGCGTGTTTATGATGAACCGCATCCCCGGGGGAGACTCCTATTCTGCGGCGGTGATGGGGCACTTCGCTTCGGGGCTGATCGGCCTTCCTGTCATCCTCCAGCAGCGAAACTTTGACCCCGGCAGCATCACGCTGCTGCTGGCGCTGGGCCTCTTTCAGATGGGGCTGGGCTATGTCTGCTTCTGCGCGGGCATCAAGAAAACGGCGCCCGTGAGCGCCTGCCTGATCTCGGGTGTGGAGCCGGTGATGAACCCCCTTCTGGTGGGCATTGTCGTGGGAGAGCGGATGACGCCGGTCTCCGTGATCGGCGGTGTCATCGTCTTGGGCTCGGTGACGGTTTACAATGTGCTCCTGGCCCGTATGCAGCCGAAGCCGCAGGAAGTCTGCTCAGAAGAGAGGCTGGAAGAAATGCGCGCGGAGGGGAGAGACGCTCTGCGGGAAGAGCAGGAGTGCCAATAATCCAACCAAAAGAAGCGTTTGCAGGATCAGCTGCAAACGCTTCTTTTCTGTGTAATTCATGTTGTAAAAACGACAGGATTCGACTTAGCGGGCGTGAAAATACACCGTTCCGGCCTGCATGCCGTTTTCATAGCGCAGGGTGATCAGCTCCGAGACGGTGACGAGGTGATAGCCCTCCTCCAGCAGGCGGTCGATCACCGATGCGATGACATCGACCGAAGCGCCCACCGTGTCGTGCATGAGGATGATATCGCCGTCCTTCACGCTGGCCGCGCCATTGTGGAAGATCATATCATAGATGCTCTTGCTGTTGCGGCTTTTCCAGTCGAGCGTATCCACCGACCAGCAAATGACAGAGACCCCGTCCTCCCGGCAGAGATCCAGCACACTTTGGTTATACGCGCCGTAGGGGGGGCGCAGAAGGGTTGGTGTGTGGCCGGCGGCCTCCTGCATGGCAGCGGCGGTGGAGCTCAGCTCGCTGCGGATGGTCGCGGCGCTTGCGCGGCTGAGATCCGGGTGGCTGTAGCTGTGAGAGCCGATCTCGTGCCCGTCGTCAAGCATGCGGACGAGGAGCTCCGGGCGGCTGTGGATGCTCCGCCCGACGAGGAAGAAGGTAGCACTGACATCCCGGCTGGCAAGGATATCGAGCAGGCGGCCGGTGTTGCCGCTGGGCCCGTCGTCAAAGGTCAGGGCGACGAGCTTGTCGCTCGCCTTGGGGCCGGGGTGGTAGTAGCTGTAGGGATGGTTTTCCAACTCGAGTTCGATCTCCTGCCGCACGCTCTGGAGCTGGTCACTGCGCTGGTAGCGAAGCTCCAGGGCGATGGTGGTGGTGAGCTTCATGTCTTCGCTGTATGGAATGCTCGGATAAAAGGTGGAGGAAGCGCCCGCGTGGAGCGGCAGCGCGGGGTTTTGATAGGCTGCGGCCGGTACGCCGTCCTGATACCACTGGGCGGAGACCACGGCGTCGTGCAGCGGCGCAAAGCTTGCGGTGATGGCAGCGGTTTCCCCTGCGGGGAGCGGGTTTTGCGCGGGTGTGAGGGTGAATTCCAGCTCAGAGAGGCCGTAGTCGAGATCTGCCCAGAGCATGTCGGCGGAGAGCGTCACCCGGCAGTCGAGCCCGCGCAGCAGCAGATCCCCCGCCTTGCCCTTGCCCGCAACCGTATTCCGATCGCCGAGGATGGTGAGCGTCTCCGCTCTTCCCTGTACCAGCAGTTCATTGTCTGAACCGAGGGCCAGCAGCGTGACCGCATCAATCCGGCAGGACTTGCTCACGGTGATGACATTGTTGCTGCCGCTGACGGTCAGGGAGTCGAGCGCTTTCATATCGAGGAAGACGCTGCGGTGGTCGCCGGTGATCTCCACCTTGCCGATGCCCTCGCCCAGATGGAGCTCCCCCGCGCCGTCGCCGACGGTGAGTGTGCGGATCTGCCCGTTTTTCTTCGGGGAGATGCTGACATCCCCCCCGGTGGCGGCAATGGTCAATTGGGAGAGGTCTCCGCCGCTGATGTTCAGCGAAGCGAGCGCCGCAGAGCGGATCAGGATGCGCGCGTCCGAGCGGACATTCTCCAGCGTCAGGCTGCTGCTCTCAGCGGTCAGGAAGAGCTCGCTGTGGAGATCCAGATCGGAGAGGCGAAGATTCGCCTCCGCCGGCAGCGGGGCGTTGGGGTCGCGCGCGGGGAGCAGGATGGCGCCGCCCTCCCGGCTGCCGGGTGCATCGAAGGAGGGGTCCGGCTGGATCATCCGCTCGAGGATGGAGATGAATTCCGCGCGGGTAATGGTCGCTTTGGGCTTGAGCAGCCCCTCATGCCCCTGTATGTAGTCCGATTCGAGCAGGGCGGCCACCGAAGCGCGTGCATCGGCGGAGAGCAGCGCGGCATCGTAGTACGGGCGGAGCAGTTCCGCCGATTGCGCATGGCGCGCGAGCTGGAAAGCTGAAGCGATGAGGATGAAGGAGTCCTCCCGGCTGATGGGCGCTTCCATGTCGCAAAGCTGCTGCGGCGGAAGGAGCCCGAGCGCGGCCGCCTGGGCGGCGGCATCATAATACCAGTCCTCCGCGCGCACATCGCTCTCTGCAAGAGAGGCGGGCGGCACGTTTCCGATCAGCCGCGTGAGAATGGTCAGCACTTCTGCTTTGTTCATGCTCTGATCGGGCTTCATCAGCTCCCCGGCATAGCCTCCAATGAGCCCGCGGGCCCAGGCGCGCAGCATGGCGGCCTCGGCCCAGTGGCCGTCCAGATCGGAGAAGGACGGCGGATCGACCGGGTCGGCTGGGGGGAGGGCTTCCGCGCCGCTCTGCGGGTCGGGCTCATGCCCCGCGGCTGTGGCGGTGCCAAAGGGCGGGAGGAAGGCGAACAAGAAGATGAGAAAGAGGAGTAGAATGGCAAGTCCGCCCGTTATTTTCTTGATATTCATTGGTGGCCGCCTCCTTCAGACGGTCTTGTGTTTGGCAGAACGGGAGGGGTTGGGGAATGCGGGCGAATGCACACAGAGGCGCTGCAACTGCTGCGATCGGGACACTACTTCGCCTCCAGCCGCTGGCGGATGGCCTGCAAGAGCGCTTCGCTGTTGACAACTTGGACGCGCTCAGGGTTCTGGCAGAGGCCCGCAAGGTCTTTGGTGAGAATGCCCGATTCAAAGGTGTCGATGCAGGCGGCCTCAAGCTTTGTGGCAAAGTCCATCAGGGCCTGGTTTCCGTCGAGCTCCCCGCGCTTGTGGAGCGCACCGCTCCAGGCAAAGATGAGCGCAAGGGGGTTGGAGGAGATGTCCCGCTCGCCCTTTTGGTAGCGGCGGTAATGCGCCGTCACGGTGCCGTGCGCGGCCTCGTATTCATAGTTTCCGTCCGGGCTGACCAGGACACTCGTCATCATCGGCAGGGAGCCGAAGGCCGTGGCGACCAGGTCGCTCATCACGTCGCCGTCGTAGTTCTTGCAGGCCCAGATCATGCCGCCCTCCGAGCGGATGATGCGCGCCACGGCATCGTCAATGAGGGTGTAGAAATAGGTGAGACCCGCGGCATCCATCCGCGTCTGGAACTCCTCCTCATAAATCCGCTGGAAGATGAGCTTAAAGCTCTGGTCATACTCCTTTGAGATGGTGTCTTTGGTCGCAAACCAGAGATCCTGCTTCGTGTCCAGCGCGTAGGTGAAGCAGGCCCTCGCGAAGGATTCGATCGAGTCGTCGCGGTTGTGCATCGCCTGCAAGATGCCGGGGCCTTTGAAGTCATAAATCTCCTTGGAGACGCGCTTCCCGTCTGCGCCGGTAAAGACAAGCTCCGCCGTTCCGGGGCCTTCCACGCGGTGCTCTGTCGCCTTGTAGACATCGCCGTAGGCGTGACGGGCGATGACAATGGGCTGCTTCCAGCCGCTGACAACGGGCTTGATGTTCGCGAGCATGATGGGGGTGCGAAAGACGGTGCCGTCGAGAATGGCGCGGATGGTGGCGTTGGGGCTCTTCCACATCTCCTTCAGGCCAAACTCCTCCACCCGCTGGAGGTTTGGCGTAATGGTCGCACATTTGACGCCCACGCGGTGCACTTTAATCGCTTCAGCGGCGTCTATCGTCACCTGGTCGTCGGTCTCGTCCCGATGGGGGAGACCAAGGTCGTAATAGAGCGTGTTGAGCTCGACAAAGGGCTCGAGCAGTTCTTCTTTTACCATCTTCCAGAGGATGCGCGTCATTTCGTCGCCGTCCATCTCTACAACTGGATTTTGCATTTTAATTCGATTCATTTGCGCATTCCTTCTTTCTTATTGGCATAGTGATTCATCAGACAACCCGTGAGGAGCAGCTCCCTGTCCTCATCGGTGAGCTGTTTGAGTTGCAGCTTGAGCAGGGAGGTCTTGCCCTCGGAGAGCAAGGTCGCCTGGAAGCTCTCCCGCCCTTCCTCCAGCCCGCGTTTGACATCGGGCACGAAGATAAAGTCACCCGGCTTTGCCAGGAAGGCCTCGCCCTCCTCTAGGGTGAAGGGGAGCATGCCCCAGTTGATGCAGTTGGAGCGGTAGCGCTTGGTGGCAAATTCATAGCAGATGTTCGCGCAGCCGCCCAGCACGCGCTGGCAGGAGGCGGCCTGCTCTCTGGCGGAACCGTCCCCGGGCTTGTTGGCGAAGATCACAGAGCCGATCCGTGTCTGGGCGAGGGTGGCCTCATCCAGACCGAGCGCTGCAAAGGTCTGGAGCGTCTCCTCTGAAAGTGTGCCCGCCTCCCTTGCTGTGTCCAGCGCCTGCGCTGCCTCCGCCCGGCCGACGTATTCCGGATCCCGGCGCGAGAGGGTGAAGGAGGCGAGCTTGAGGGGATTGGAGCGGTAGGAAGAGGTCTCGCCCGAGGGGATCAGCTCGTCCGTCGTCGTCACAGGGTCGCGCAGGACGCTGGCCACCTGCATGAGAAGGTGGCGGCTCATGGGCGGGATGGAGGGCCACTCGGCAATGTTGGGGCCGAACTTCAGGGGGGATTCGGGTTTGGGGTTTCCGTAGCCGAAGTAGACACGTTTTTCATAGACCCCGCGGTCAAAGTGCCGCTTTTTCTGCGGCGGTTTCCGGTAGGAGACCTCCGTTGCCGCAGTGAGAACACCCTGGTTGCGGGCGGTCGCCGCGATGGAGCGCGCGTCCATGAGGATCACGCCGGCCAGCTGCCCATCGCTCGGCTTGGAGCCTTCGCGGTTGGGGAAGTTGCGCGTGGTGTGGCGGATGGAGAGCCCGTTGTTGGCGGGGATGTCGCCCGCGCCGAAGCAGGGGCCGCAGAAGCAGGGCTTAAAGAGCGAGCCCGCGCCCATCAGCTCCGTTTGGATGCCGCTTTGGATGAGCTCCAGGTTGACCGGGATGCTCGGCGGGTAGACGGAGAGGGAGAAGTATCCGTTGCCGACGCTCTGTCCTTCGAGAATGGCGGCGGCTTCGGCGATGTTGTCATACATGCCGCCCGCGCAGCCGGCGATGATGCCCTGATCGAAGACGAGCTTCCCGTCAACGAGCTTGTCGGAGAGGGAGAGGGTGGCCTGTCCGCCGAACTGCTCCGCCGCCTCCCGCTCCACCTTGCGGAGAATGTCCTTCGGGTGGGCCATCAGCTCCCGGATGGGATAGGCCTCAGAGGGGTGGAAGGGCAGCGCCGCCATCGGCTCAAGCTTGTCAAGCTCGATGGTAATCATACTATCATAATAGGCGCCTTCGCCCGGGGTGAGGGCGCGGTATTCCTCTGCCCGCCCGTGCACGGCGAAGTATTCCTCCACCTCGCCGTCCGTCTCCCAGATGGAGGAGAGGCAGGCCGTCTCCGTGGTCATCACGTCAATGCCGATGCGGTAATCCATCGGCAGCTGCTTGATGCCCGGGCCGACGAATTCCAGGATCTTGTTTTGCACAAAATCGTTCTTATACACCGCGCCGCAGAGCGCGAGCGCCACGTCATGCGGGCCGACGCCCTGCTGCGGCTCACCCGTCAGATAGACAAGCACCACTTCCGGCGGGGCGATGTCGTAGCTGTTTTGAAGCAGCTGCTTGACGATTTCCGGGCCGCCCTCGCCAACGCCCAGCGTGCCAAGGGCGCCGTAGCGCGTGTGGCTGTCTGAGCCGAGGATCATCTTGCCGCAGCCGGCCATCATCTCGCGGGCATATTGGTGGATGACGGCCTGGTTCGGGGGCACAAAGATACCGCCGTATTTGACAGCGGCGGAGAGTCCGAAGGCGTGGTCGTCACCGTTGATGGTGCCGCCCACGGCACAGAGGCTGTTGTGACAGTTTGTCATCACATAGGGAACGGGAAAGTGCGTCAGGCCGCTGGCCTTGGCCGTTTGGATAATGCCGACATAGGTGATGTCGTGGGAGATCAGGCTGTCAAAGGTCAGGTGAAGCTGATCGCGGCTCTGTCCCTTGTGGTGTGCGTTTAGAATGGAATAGGCAATGGTTTTTTCGCGGCCTTCTCTGGCGGTTGCGCCCTGCAGTTCCTGCGTTGGTTTGCCGCCGGAGAGGTAGATGCCGTCCGCGTGCAAGCGAATCATGTGATCACTCCTTGATGATGGTTCGCAGCGAATTCCCTGTCTGAGTCCTGGGGCTGCGTCTGGTGCTGCGGTCTGTGCGGCGGGTGCAGCCGGCGCGCCTTTGCCACGGTGTTGCCAAAGGCGCGCAGTTTTACCGCCTGCGCAGCAGAGGGAAAACGACGAAAAGCAAAAAGAATCGTCTCTCTTTTGCAGCTATTATAGCACAGAAGAGCGCCTTCGCCAACTAAAAAAGAAGAGAGTTCGGCAGGAAACGCGCAAAAAACAGATTTGTAATTTCTTGCAATCCCTTTGTTGTTTTTGCATCAAAAATAAATTTAACTTGCAAAACGGGAGGGAAGCGGATATAATCATTTTAAAATGCCGCAAGAATGCCACAGACGAACAAAGCGCTTGCCGCTCTTGCCGCGGTATTGGAACCGAAGGAACAAAAGCTACTCTCTGAAGGAAAATATGAAATGGAAGCGCAAAGTATGGGCGGGGTTCTCTGCAAAAGCCTATGCTTTGCTTCTGCATCCTCAGAGATGCATTCTTGATAAGATTGAGGCTTCAGTCGCTTCGGCTGCAAGATTCCTTGCGCCGAGAGGAGAGGAATTGCCAAACCCTATGTGGGTTTTGCTTGAAAGAGGTCGTATATGGGAAGACGTGGAAATAGCATTCGTGATTATGCTGCCGCACTGGGCAAGCAGGTAAAAGAAGAATATTACATTGCCCCGGAGCATTTTAACGATAAGGTGATCAAACGCGGCCTGAGAAATGATGATGGCACCGGTGTCGTCGTCGGAGTCTCAAAGGTCGGAAGTGTCCAAGGCTATACCGTGACCCCGCAGGGTGAGCGGATGCCGCGGATCGGTGAGCTCTATTATCGCGGGATCGCGCTGACAGACATTGTAGAGCAGCACCAAAAGAATCAGACCTTTGGTTTTGAAGAGGTGGCCTATCTCCTGCTCTTTGGCTATCTGCCAACGAGAGAGGAACTGATGTATTTTAATAAAATGCTGGCCAAAGCCCGTAAACTGCCGGCCGGTTTTACGGAGGACATGATCCTGCGCTCTCCAAGCCGCAATGTGATGAATAAATTGGCGCGCAGCACGCTGGCACTCTATTCATATGATAACAATCCGGACGACCAGTCCATGTCCAACCTGCTGCGCCAATCCATTGAGCTGGTCGGCTCCTTTCCGAGCATCGTGGCCAATGCTTATGCGGTGAAACGGCGCTATATTGACGGGAAATCGCTCTACCTGCACTCCCCGCAGGATCATCTCTCGGCGGCGGAAAATTTTCTGATGATGATACGCCGGGACAAATCCTTCACCGCGGAGGAGGCCTATGTGCTCGATATGATGCTCATGGTGCATGCCGAGCACGGCGGCGGAAACAACTCCACCTTCGTCTGCCGCACCCTCTCCTCCACCGGAACGGACACCTACAGCGCCATTGCCGGCGCCGTCGGCTCGCTCAAGGGGCCGCTGCACGGCGGCGCGAACGCGAAGGTGATGGAGATGTACCGTTACATTAAGGAAACGGTGAAGGACCCCGGGGATGACGGGCAGATCCGCGATGTGCTCATCAAGATTCTCAATGGCGAGGGAGGCGACCGCTCCGGGAAGATCTACGGTCTTGGCCACGCGGTCTACACCTATTCGGATCCGCGCTGTGAGCTGCTCAAGCGCTACGCAAGAGACCTCACGGAGAAGAAAGGCCTGCTGGAGGACTTTTTGCTCATGGAAAAGGTGGAGCAGCTGGGCATCCCCCTGATCATGGAGCGGCTGGGGCGCACGCTGCCCATGTGCGCCAATGTGGATATGTATTCCGGCCTGGTCTATGCCGCGCTGGGCATTCCGGAGGACTTGTACACCCCCCTCTTTGCAACGGCGCGCATTGCCGGTTGGTGCGCCAACCGCATGGAAGAGACGCTCACGGGCGGGCGGATCATCCGGCCGGCCTACCGGGCGATGATTCATCAAGTGCCCTATACGCCGCTGAAGGAGCGCCGCAGCCTGATTGAATTTGATTAAAAGAGAAGAAGAATGAAAGGGAGCAGGGGAACCTCTGCTCCCTTTCCCTGCGCAAAAATAAGCGCAACTCCGCCCTGTTTTTCCCAAGAGACGCTGTAAAAGACGCTGTAAAAATCGCAGGACAGGCAAGCTGCCGGAGCTCTTGTCATATGCTTATGTGAGGGCGGGCTTGTATGCCGGCAAGCCTCTGCCTTCGTGCCCCCGCGCGCTGTCATGCGGCGGGGAAATGCGCCCTTACGGCAGAAGATGACCCTTGGGAAGGAGGGCTTGGCATGGGGGAAGGAAAAAGGCGGCGCAAAGAAGGGCTCATCGAAAAAACAGCCGCGCTTCTGGATCTGCCCACAGAGGCGATCGGCCTGCCTCGCCTGGAGTTTTTAGGAGATCGCGATCTCCTGTTAGAGCATTATAAGGGGCTTCTCTCCTATGAAAAAGAGGAAATCCACGTGGACGCCGGGGCGTGGGTGCTCTGCATCCGCGGGCGTGATCTCATGATTCGAACCATGCGGGAGCATGAGCTGCGCATCACCGGCTGGGTGGAGCGTCTGGAGATCCTCTGAGGGAAGCGCGAGAGATGGAGGGGGGAAGCGCGTGAAAACGATCGCCAATTTTTTGCGGGGCACCGTCCGGCTGCAGGTGAGCGGCGTGGAATTGGAGCGTTTTTTAAACCGCTGCGCCCAAGCGCGCCTCGCAATTTGGGCTGTGGAGCGGGAAGCGCCCTTTGTCCTGAGTTTTCTGATCACCCGGCGGGATCTGCCAAGGCTTGAGGCGATCGCCGCCTCGGCGCAGTGCAGCATTGAGCGGAAGGAGCCCCGGGGGCTGCCCTTCTTTTTACTGCAATTTCGCAAGCGCTATGCGCTTCTTGCGGGCCTGTTCCTGTTTTGCACGCTGATCTTCCTCGGCTCGCGCACGCTTTTGATCATTGAGGTGGAGGGGAACCAAAGCGTCACAACGGCGGAGATTTTATCCCTCCTGCGGCAGCACGGTGTCCGCCCGGGGATCTACACGCCCGCTGTGGAGCGGGGGCGGCTCTCCAATGACATCCTGCTTCAAATGGATGCGCTCTCCTTTTTTGCCATCAACTTTCACGGCATCCGCGCAGAGGTGATCGTGCGGGAGAAGGTGCCCATGCCGCAGCTGCTCGACGAGGGAGAACTCACGGACGTGATCTCCGCCGCCACAGGGATTGTCACAGCCGTGGAGCCGCTTGCCGGGCAGCCCATGATTGAGGAGGGGCAGACGATCTTGAAAGGGGAGCTGCTCATCCGCGGTCTTGTGGAAATCCCCGGCCCCATGTACTCGGAAACTATCCTCGGCTTCGCGCCCACGCACGCCCAGGGGCGCGTATACGCCCGCACCTGGCACAGCCTCACGGCGGCCATTCCCCTCCGCGCAGCGGGAAAGGAGCCGACGGGGGAAGAAAAAACGCGCTATGCGCTCAATCTTCTGGGCCATCGATTTAATTTTTATCAAAACGGTAGAATTTCTTTTGAGAAGTATGATAAAATAACAGAGAGCAAACAGCTCTCCCTGCGTGACGGGACGCTGCTGCCCATCGGCTTGGAAAAGGAGACCTTCCGCGCGTACGAAACGGTGGCGGCGGAGCTCTGCATCGAGCGGGCGGAGCAGATGCTCATTGAGCAGCTGTTTGCAGATTTAGACAAACTGCTCCCCGAAGAGGGTGATGAGATTCTCACCAGCGATGTGTGCAGCAAGATAGAGAAGGGCTTTCTGAAGGTGACGCTCTTGGCGGAGTGCGCGCAGCAGGTGGGAAGAGAGGTGGCGGGCACGCTGCCCGAGGGCTTGTTTGAGCCCGAAGCGGGGCGGGGCCTGCCGCAGTCTTGAGGCGAGCCGCCGGGGGAGCAAGAGAAGCGGGGAAAGTGGGAGACGCCTGTGATAGAACAAATTGTCAGTGTGGAGCGCGTGGAGGAAGCCGTGAACGTCTTCGGCACCTTCGATGCGAATATGCGGCTGCTGGAGCAGTCCACAGGGGTAACCGTGGTGACACGGGAGGACCATCTGAAAATCAGCGGCGAGGCCGAAGCTGTGATGCAGGCCGTCCGCGTGGTGGAGGGACTGCTGACGCTCTCCGCGCGCGGTGAGGCGATCAACGAGCAGAATGTGCGCTATCTGATCGAGCTGGTCAAATCGGGCAACGAGGATAAGATTGACCTCATCGCCAAAAACGTTCTCTGCATCACCGCTAAGGGAAAGCCCATCAAGGCAAAGACCGTGGGGCAGAAGGACTATGTCTCCGCCATCCGCTCCAATACCATTACCATCGGCGTTGGCCCTGCGGGCACGGGGAAGACCTATCTGGCCGTGGCGGCGGCAGTGGCTGCCTTCCGCGCCAAGGAGGTCAACCGCATCATCCTCACGCGCCCTGCCGTTGAGGCGGGGGAGCGCCTGGGTTTTCTCCCGGGCGACCTGCAGAGCAAGGTGGACCCCTACCTGCGCCCGCTCTATGATGCGCTCTTTGAAATGCTCGGGGTGGAGAATTACAACAAGTATCTTGAGCGGGGCAACATTGAAGTCGCGCCGCTGGCCTACATGCGCGGGCGCACGCTTGACGACTCCTTCATCATCCTCGATGAGGCGCAGAACACCACGCGCGAGCAGATGAAGATGTTCTTAACGCGCATGGGCTTCGGCTCGAAAATCGTCATCACGGGGGACATCACGCAGATCGACCTGCCGGCGGACCGGAGCTCGGGGCTGAAAGAGGCGATGCGGATCTTGAAAAACGTGGAGGACATCGCCATCTGCCGGCTCAACGAGAGTGACGTGGTGCGCCATAAAATCGTCCAGAGTATCATCAAGGCCTATGAGGCCGACGAGCTGGAAGAGGAGAAGAAAAACAAAGGAAAGCCGCAAGCTCCAAAGCGCCCCGTCAAAGCGGAAAAGAAGACCTACCGTATGATGGGGCGCGGCAAGGGCGAGCGCTAGGCGCAGCAGCGCGCGCGGATAAGGAGGCGGGCCGATGAGGACAAGCCATCGGGTGAACATTTCGGCGGAGGTGCCGGTGCCCAATGAGGCAAAAAAAGCGGCGGATGTGCGCAGGGCTGTGAACGCGGCGCTGCGTGCGGAGGGGATCGACGCGCATGCGGTGCCCTGTGAAATCAGCCTGCTCTTCACCGACGATGCAGGCATACAGGAGATCAACCGCGCCGCGCGGGAGATCGACGCGCCGACGGACGTGCTCTCCTTTCCCATGCTGGAGCTGCGCCCCGGAGCCCCGCCGAGGGACAGGCGCTATGCCGAGCCCGGCAGCGGCGGGCGCACGTACCTTGGCGACATGGTTCTGAGCGTGGAGCGGGTGCGCGCGCAGGCGGCAGAGTATGGCCACAGCCTGCGGCGCGAACTCTGCTACCTGACGGTGCACAGCGTGCTCCACCTGCTCGGCTATGATCACCTGGGGGAGGAGCGCAGCGAGATGCGCCGGCGGGAGGAGTACATCATGGGGGAACTTGGCCTTGAACGATAAGGGCTGAATAGGAGATTTACTTTACAGAAAGAACTGGAGAACTATGAAAAATATTGCAAGTGAAATTAAACGATCTGGAATTATCACCCTCTGCGGCAGGCCGAACGTGGGGAAATCAACTCTGCTCAACGCCCTTGTGGGGGAGAAGATCGCCATTGTCACCAATAAGCCGCAGACGACCCGAACCCGCATCAGCGCGGTGCTCGACCGGGGGGAGAACCAATTCGTCTTTGTGGACACGCCCGGCCTGCACAAACCGAAATCGCATCTGGGCGAGTACATGGTCAATGTGGTGCGAAAGAGCATTGCCGATGTGGACGCGGTGCTCCTGCTGGTGGAGCCGCTGGCCAACATCGGCCTGCCGGAGCAGGAGCTGCTCACGCGCATCAAAGCGCAGAATCTCCCCGCGGTGCTGGTGATCAATAAGATCGACACCGTGCCCAAGGAGGCGCTGCTGGAGGTGATCGCGTGCTATAGCCGGGCACATGACTTCCGCGCCATTATCCCCATCAGCGCGAAAAAAGGCGAAGGGGTGGAGGAGCTCTTGACGCTGCTGGCGGAGTTTCTCCCGGAAGGGCCGCGCCTCTTCCCCGAGGGCATGGTGACGGATCAGCCGGAGGCGCAGATCTGCGCGGAAATCTTGCGGGAAAAGCTGCTGATCCTGCTGGATAAGGAGATCCCGCACGGAACTGCCGTGGAGATCACAAAGTTCTCCGAGCGGGAGGACGGCATCATCGACCTCTACGCGACCATTTACTGCGAAAAGGCCTCGCACAAGGGAATGATCATCGGCAAGCGGGGCGAGATGCTCAAGAAAATCTCGACCTATGCCCGGGAGGACATCGAGCGCTTTATGGGCGCGAAGGTGTATCTGGAGACCTGGGTGAAGCTGCGTGAAAACTGGAGAGATAAGAAGAATCTAATCCGCCATATGGGCTATCGCAACGAGTGAGTGCGGGCGCGGCGGGCTAAGAATTACCAGCCATAAAAGAGAGCTCTTCTGCCAGACTAAAGATGGAAACCGAAAGCAGGAGGGGGACGATTCTTATGGAGGCAGATCAAATTTGGAGTGAATTTCTAAAGACGGGTGACCCCGAGCGCTACCTCAGATATGCCCGCGCAAAACGAAAAGGGGAAAAAGCAAAGGCAAACAGCAGCCCCCCGGCAGAGCGGGAAAATTGACCGCCCCGCGCCGGGCGAAGTAAGGGGTGAAACACGTGCGGATGCGGCGGCGCGATGCAGAGAAGCTCGCCGCCCGCGCGTGTTTCCAAGGCTTTAGAAGCGCCGGGGCGTGAAAAGGCAGAGAACAAGCAGGTGGAATCATGTACATAACAACTGCGGGCATTGTCCTGCGGGAAGTCAATTATAAGGAAGCGGATAAAATCCTCACGGTGCTCACCGAAGAGTATGGAAAACGAACCGTCACGGCAAGGGCCTGCCGGCGAAAACACAGCAAGCTCACGGCGGGGGCGCAGCTCTTCGCCTATTCCGACATGACACTCTTTGAGCGAAACGAGCGCTTCACGCTCCACGAGGTGAGCACGAAGAAACTCTTTCTGGGGCTGCGGCAGGATTTGGATCGCCTGAGCCTCGGCTCGTATTTCGCCCAGCTGGTGGAACTGATTGCCCAGGAGGGCACGCCGCAGCCGGAGCTCTTGAGGCTGCTGCTCAACAGCCTGTATGCGCTCGATGAATGGAACAAGCCCCCCGAGCAGGTGAAAGCTGCCTTCGAGCTGGCGTTGATGTGCTGCGCGGGCTATGCGCCGATGCTCGATGCCTGCGCGCTCTGCGGGGAGATCTCGCCCGAGGGGGCAGGGCTGCATCTGCGGGAGGGCGTGCTCCACTGCGCCGCCTGCCGCGAAAAACTCGGGGAGGGCATCTCCATGCCGCTCACACCCGCCGCGCTGCAGGCAATGCGCCACATCGCCTGGGGAGAGGAGCGGCGCATCTTTTCCTTCCGGCTGGAGGGGGAGGGTGCCCGGCGTTTCTATGATGTGACAGAGGCCTTTGTGCTCACGCAGCTTGAGCGCAGCTTTTCGACGCTGGATTTTTATAAGCAGATCGCGCAGCCCTAACTGCCGGCGCGGCGCGCTGCCTCCCTCGGCAAGGGCCGGCGGGGCAAAGGAAAACGAATAATGGAGGAGATGTGCACGTGGACGAGTTGATCGAAAAATCCCTTCATACCTTAGAATTACATAAGATTTTAGAACTTTTGGTGGCGCAGGCTGTGACGGAAGAGGGCAAACAGCGTGCCGCTGCCCTGCGCCCCTCTTCGGATCAGCGCGAGGTGGCCCATTGGCTGGGCGAGAGCGCGGCGGCGGTCTTCCTGATCAATGGGAAGGGGACGCCCGCCTTCTCGGGCGTGCGCCCCGTGGGCAGCGCCCTGCAGCGTGCAGAGATGGGCGGCGTGCTCAACACGAGAGAGCTGCTCGGCATTGCGGCCGTGCTGCGGGCAACCCGCGCAGCAAAGGAGTATGGGGACGGGCAGGAAGAGAAAACGGTCATCGACCATCTTTTTTATGCCCTGCGGCCGGATCGGAACCTGGAGGAGCGTATCAGCGGCTCCATTGTCGGGGAGGATGAGATTGCCGACTCCGCAAGCGCGGAGCTTGCGGGCATCCGCCGGCATATCCGCGCCGCCTCAGGCAAGGTGCGCGACATTTTGCAAAAACTCATCAGCTCCCCGCAGGCGAAATACTTGCAGGAGGCGCTCATCACCATGCGCTCGGGGCGCTATGTGGTGCCGGTGAAGTCGGAATATAAGAACGAGATCCCCGGGCTGGTGCATGACGTGTCGGGCTCGGGCTCCACCTTCTTCGTCGAGCCGATGGCGGTGGTGAAGGCCAACAACGAACTCAAAGAAATCCTCGCGCGGGAGGAGGCGGAGATCGAGCGCATCCTCGCGGAGCTCTCGGCTTTGGTTGCCGCGCAGAAGGACGAGATTCTGGAAAACTACCAGCATCTGATCTTTCTGGATCTCATCTTTGCCAAGGGGAAACTCGCCCTGCAGATGAAAGCCACGGCACCGGCGCTCTCCGAGCGGAATATCTTCCTCAAGGCCGCGCGCCACCCGCTTCTCGAGGCGAAAACGGCGGTGGCCAACGATCTGATTTTAGGGGGAGAATTTGACACCCTTGTGATCACCGGGCCGAACACCGGCGGCAAGACCGTGACGCTCAAAACGCTGGGTCTTTTGACCCTGATGGCGCAGTGCGGCCTGCATATTCCGGCGGAAGAGGGCAGCTGCGTGGCGGTTTGCTCGCGGGTCTGGGCGGACATTGGCGACGAACAGTCCATCGCCCAGTCGCTCTCCACCTTCTCGTCTCACATGAGCAATATTGTCAAAATTCTGGCGGAGACGGATGAGAGAAGCTTGATCCTCTTTGATGAGCTGGGCGCGGGTACGGATCCCGTGGAGGGCGCGGCGCTGGCGGCGGCCATCATCGAGCACGCGCGGGAGTTGGGCGCCCTCGTGGCCGCCACGACCCATTACGCGGAGCTGAAGGTCTACGCGATGAGCACCAAGGGAGTGCAAAACGCCTCCTGCGAGTTTGATGTGGAAACCCTTGCGCCGACCTATCGGCTGATCATCGGCATCCCGGGAAAATCCAACGCCTTTGCCATCTCACAGCGCCTCGGCCTGCCGGCGGCGATCATTCAAAAGGCGGCCGAGCGCATAGATGCCGAACAGGTTCGCTTTGAAGATGTGCTCACCCGCCTGGACGAGCAGCGGCAGGAGATGGAGCGCGAGCGCGCGGCGGCGGCGGCGCTGCGCTTGGAGATGCAGACCGCCGCGCGTAAGGCGGAGCGCTATCAAAAAGAAGTGGAAGCGGAGCGGGAAGCGGCGGTGCAGAAGGCAAGGGCCGAAGCGCAGTGGATGATCGACGAGGCGAGAGGCGCTGCGGATGCGGTCTTTGCAGAGCTCAAGACGCTGCGGCGGGAACAGGAGCGCCAGGTGGACTGGCAGGAGAGCAACGAAGCGCGCACGGAGCTGCGCCGAAGGCTCAACGAGGCGGAAGCGAAACTTGGCGCGCGCAAGGAAGCGGAAGCGCCGCCCATGATCCGCCCGGCCCGCCCGGGGGACACGGTGGAGCTCTTGAAGATGGGCGTGCAGGCGAGCGTGCTCTCTGAGAACAAGGATGGCACGCTGCAGTTGCAGGCGGGCATCCTGCGGGTGACGGCGAAGCAGGAAGAGCTGCGCGTGGTGGAGGGGGAGAGCCAGGGGCAGAAGGAGGCCAAGCGCCACATCCAGCGCACGGAGGCCAAGCTGCGCAGCCTCGGCGCCTCCAAAGAGGTTGACCTGCGCGGCCTGACCACCTATGAGGCCGAGCACGCGCTGCTGCAATTTCTCGATCAGGCGCTGCTTGGAAACCTGAGCCAAATCACCGTGATTCACGGAAAAGGCACAGGGGCGGTGCGCAAAACCGTGCATGAACAGCTGCGGCGCACAAGGCAGGTGAAGAGCTTTCGCCTGGGGCGCTACGGCGAAGGGGAGGACGGCGTGACGGTCGTGGAGCTCAAATAAAGATGCAGTTGCATGTCAGGAGAGAGGATGCACGGAAGCGTATAGGATGGCGGGGAAGGAATCCCTCCTTTTGTTCCTTTCGCGCACAAATAGTGATTGACTGAAAGAGGAAACTTTGGTATCCTTATAGTAAGGCAATGGGAAAGAATTTTTGGGAGGGAACTAATTTATGTATATCAAACAGGCAACTGTGAATAATCAGGTTGGGTTACACGCAAGGCCTGCAACATTCTTTATTCAGAAGGCGAACGAGTTTAAAAGCACCATCTGGGTGGAGAAGGACGACCACAGGGTCAATGCGAAAAGCCTCTTGGGCGTTCTTTCTCTGGGAATCATCAAAGGCAGCAGCATCGACTTGATTGCTGACGGCCCGGATGAGAAAGATGCGATTGACTCTCTGGTGGAGCTCATCAGTTCCGACTTTTCTGACTAATGGAACGAAGGAAAAGCGCTGCATGACTGCGGCGCTTTTTGCTGTCATACGATCCGCGCATACACCCCCCGCGCGCAGCCTTGCCCCGCCGCCCTTCATGGGCGATTCGCGTTTGGGCGCAAGTTTTGAGTAAAAAGGATGCAAATCATGACCCTAGAGCAATTGAAACAGAAGGCGCACAGCCTGCCGCTCTTACCGGGTGTCTACCTCATGCAGGACAAGGAGGGCGGCATTCTATATGTCGGCAAGGCGAAGAACCTGCGCAGCCGCGTCAGTTCCTATTTTCAGGACGCGGCCAATCACACGGAAAAAACACGCCTGCTCGTCTCCCTGATTGACGATCTTGACGTCATTGTGGCAGATTCGGAATTTGAGGCCCTCGTGCTCGAGTGCGCCCTGATCAAGCGGCATATGCCGCGCTATAACATCCTGCTCAAGGATGGAAAGGCCTACCCCTATATCCGCCTGTCCGTCCAGGAGGCCTATCCCCGCTTCTCCCTCGTGAACCGGCCCGGGCAGGACGGGGCGAAGTATTTTGGCCCCTTCGGCGGGCGCAAAAACAGTCAGGATATCATTGACGCGCTGCGGCTGGCGCTGCGCCTTCCCGCCTGCAACCGCGTCTTTCCGCGGGACATCGGGAAGGAGCGCCCCTGCCTGAACCACCACCTCGGCCGCTGTGAGGGCTATTGCCGGGCGGAGCGGACGCAGGAGCAGCATGCCGAGGCCGTCCGCCAGGCGGTGCGCCTGCTGGAGGGGAAATTCTCCGAGGTGGAAGCGGAACTGGAAGAGGCGATGCTGCAGGCGGCGGAGGCGCTGGAGTTTGAAAAAGCCGCCACGCTGCGGGACAGGCTGCAGGCAATCGAGCGCCTCGGCCAGCGGCAAAAGGTCGTGGCGGGCCGGCTGGACGACCACGATGTGATCGGGCTCTACCAGGGGGAGATGCAGACGGCCGTCTCCGTTCTGCATTATCAGAAAGGGCAGCTGGCCGCGAAGGACACAGAGTTTCTCTCCGCGCGCGGGGAGACGGGCGCTGATATTCTCCTGGCTTTCGTGACACAATACTATACAAGCCGCAGCCTGCCGCCCGCGAAGATCCTGCTCCCCCTCCCGCTGGAAGGGGCGGACGCGGTGGCGCAGATGCTCTCCGAGCGCGCGGGCGAGCGGGTGGAGCTGCTCGTGCCGCAGCGCGGCGAAAAGGCGCAAATGGTGCGCATGGCCGAGGCCAACGCCAGGGAGGACTGCCTACGGGCGGACGGGAAGGAAGAGCGGGTGCGAAAGCTCCTGCGTCTCCTTGCCGAGACGCTGGAACTTGCGGCGCCGCCGAAACGGATCGAGGCCTATGACATCTCCAACACCGGCGATGCGGATATCGTCGGCGCGATGACGGTCTTTGTCGATGGGCAGCCCCAAAAGGGACAATATCGCCGCTTTCGGCTCAAGACCCTGCGCGGGGCGGACGATTATGCAGCGATGGCGGAGGTGTTGACGCGGCGCTTCCTGCGCGATGCCCGCGGGGACACGGACTTTGCAGAGGGGCGGCCGGATTTGCTCCTGATTGACGGCGGCGCGGAGCACGCGAAGCTTGCCAAGGGCGTTTTGGAACATGCGGGGCTGGAGATTCCGGTCTTTGGCATGGTGAAGGACGAAAAACACCGCACCCGCGCGCTCATGAGCCCGCAGGGGGAGGAGATCGGCATCCGGCAGGTTCCGGCGCTCTTTTCCTTCATCGGCCGCATCCAGGAGGAGACGCACAGTACGGCTCTGAACTTCCACCAAAGACGGCGCAGTAAGAGCGCCCGCCAATCGGCGCTGGAACAGATTCCGGGCATAGGCGAAGCGCGGAGAAAGAAGCTCTTGGCACACTTTCGCAGCGTGAAGGCGATCCGGGAGGCCGAGCGCTCGGATCTGGAAGCGGTGCTGCCGAGGCAGGCGGCGAAGAGTGTCTATGAATATTTTCACCCAGAGGAGGACTAAGCTGTGCGAGTGATTACAGGAAGCGCCCGCGGGCGCAAATTGATGCTGCCAAAACAGGATGGCATCCGCCCCACAAGCGACATGGTCAAGGAAGCAATTTTCAGCACCATCCAGTTTGACCTGGAGGGAAGGCGGGTGCTCGACCTCTTTGGCGGCACCGGTCAAATGGGAATCGAGGCGCTCTCCCGCGGTGCGGCCCACTGCACCTTCGTGGACATCAAGCGCGACGCGGTGGAGCTGATCCGGAGGAATTTGGAACACTGCCGGCTCGAAGAGCGCGCGGAAGTGCTGCAGAGCGACTACCTGGCATACCTGAACAGGAGCGCGCAACAGTATGACATTATCTTCCTGGACCCGCCGTATGAGAGTGAAATAATAAAAAAAGCGTTACAAACGATTACAAGGATTGACAAACTTTCTGAAAATGGTATAATTATATGCGAAAATGGGTCAAAAAATGACTGGCCGGAAGTCCAAGCACCCTATGAGTTCGTCAAGGGATACCGTTATGGAAACGTCTTTGTAGCGCGCTACCGCCGCATGGCGGATCTGTGACCACCTGCGGAATGCAGCGAATTTGATGACGTGAGGAGTCAGAACATCATGAAAATTGCAATTTATCCGGGCAGTTTTGATCCAGTTACACTCGGTCACCTCAATATCATCAAGCGCGCGGCGAACGCGTTTGAAAAAGTGATCGTCTGCGTCATGGCAAACTCGGAGAAGAACGGAATTTTTACGCCGGAAGAGCGGGTGGAGCTGCTGAAAAAAGCGGTGAACATCCCCAACGTTGAAATTGACATGCACAAAGGGCTCTTGGCAAACTACGCCAGGGAGAAAAACGCCCGTGTGCTGGTGAAAGGGCTTCGGGCCGTCTCAGACTATGAGGCGGAGGTGCAAATGGCCATTGTAAACAGCTCCCTCAACCCCGAACTGGACACCGTGTTTTTCCCCTCGGGGCAAAAGTATAGCTACCTGAGCTCAACGGTTGCAAAAGAGCTGGCGCGCTATGATGCAAATTTGGAGGACATTCTGCCCCGAGAGATTATCGCGGCGGTTCGGGCGAAAATGGAACATGAGAGAGGTGACTGCAATGGCAAGTAACGTGGAAGAACTCTTTGATATGCTCTATGAGATGATTGACGAGGCAAAAAACGTTCCGCTCAGCAGTGATAGATGTATGCTGGAGAGGGAAAAGGCGCTCGATTTACTCGACGAGATCAAGGCGCGCTTTCCTGTGGAACTGAAAAAAGCAAAGGATCTGATGGCGAACAAAAATGATTACATCGCCTCTGCCAAGCGCGAGGCGGATGGAATCAGGCAGACGGCGGAGGATCACGTCCGGCGGATCTTGAACGAGGATTCCATTGTCGCGGAAGCGAGGCGGCAGGCGGCGGAGATGATCGCGAAGGCGGAAGAACAGAGCCGCCAGCTCAAGCGGGCAGCCAATGAATACTGCGAGGACATCTTGCAGCGCATGGAAGAAGCAGCGGCAGATGCATACGATGAAGCCAAATATTCTCGAGCGAGATTCCGCAGTGCCCTCGGGGCGGGGGCTGTCTCCAACAACCGCGCTGTGTACGATGCGGAAGAAGATGAGATTTGATGGAATGTGCGCAAATGTGACTACATGTAGTGGCTCACAAACGGGAACAACAACATATAGATATTAACGAAAACGCCCTGATTTGAGGGCGTTTTTTGTCTTTTCTGTAGAAGTTGGGATAAAAAGGCTGAAAGAGCAGAAAGGGGGGAATAAAGTCACAAAAAAACCACAGGAAGAGGAAAAAAAGAGTTGCAATTTTTTGAAACTAACTTTATACTAAATGAAACGAGTGGAGTAAAAGGGTGTAAAGTGGAGCGCTTTGGAGCGTAAGTGGAGGAAAGTGCAGTGGTTAGCATCACAGGAACCTATGAACATAACTTAGATGCCAAGGGGCGTCTGTTTGTTCCTGCGAAGCTGCGTGAAGAGTTGGGCAGCACCTGCTACCTGACGATGGGCTTTGACCGCTGCCTGTCCATTTACCCGCTGGAGAGCTGGAATATATTCACAGAAAAGTTTGAATCTCTGCCGATGAGCCAATCCAAGAAGATGCGCGCGCTCTTTGCCAATACGGTCAAGTGCGAGCCGGACAGCCAGGGGCGCATCCTTGTTCCGCAGAGCCTGCGGGATTGGGCGGGCCTCGCGAAGGAGGTTGTCATCATTGGCGTGAACAACCGGGCAGAGATCTGGGATGCGGAGACTTGGCGCGCGGAGCAGGCGGAGATGACGCCCGAGAGCCTCGGCGCGATGCTAGCGGAATGGGGCATTTGATGTCCGGAGAATATGGGCATAAACCGGTGATGCTGCGCGAGTGTGTCGATGCGCTCTGCATCCGGCCGGATGGAATTTATGTAGACGGAACCTTTGGCCGCGGCGGCCACTCCGCCGAGATTGCAAAACGGCTCGGCGCCGGCGGACGCCTGCTCTGCATTGACCGCGACGGGGCGGCGCTTGAAGCGGGGGCGCTTGTGATGCAGCCCTGGCGCGAGCGGGTCAGTTTTTTACATGGGAACTTTGAAGATTTGGGCCGCCTGCTGGAAGAGGCGGGGGTCGATCAGGTGGATGGAATGCTCTTTGATCTGGGCGTCTCCTCCCCGCAGCTGGACGATCCTGCGCGCGGCTTTTCCTATCAAAAGGATGCGCCGCTGGATATGAGAATGAATCAGGACGAGCCGCTCACGGCCATGTGCCTGTTGAACGACTGGCCGGAAGAAGAATTGCGGCGCATCCTCTGGGACTACGGGGAGGAGCGCTACGCGCGGAGGATTGCAAGGGTGATCTGCAGCGCGCGGGAAGTGGCGCAGATTGAGACAACCGCCCAACTGGTGGAGCTGATCCGCTCGGCGCTCCCGGCGGCGGCGCTGCGCGAAAAGCAGCACCCTGCCAAGCGCAGCTTTCAGGCGATCCGCATTGCGGTCAACCGGGAGCTCGAGTCGCTCGCGCAGATGCTCGATCAGGCGATGGAGCGGCTCAATCAAAACGGCCGCCTGGCGGTGATCTCCTTCCACTCTCTGGAGGATCGCATCGTCAAACAGGCCATGCAGAAGGCAGCAAAAGGCTGCAACTGTCCGCCGGAGTTTCCGCTGTGCGTGTGCGGAAGGCAGCCGCAGGTCAAGCTGGTTTCGAGGAAACCGATCCTGCCGCAGCAAGCTGAATTAGAAGAGAATCCCAGAGCGCGCAGCGCCAAGCTGCGCGTGGCGGAAAAATTATAGGGACGAGAGACGAGTGACAGACGCGCAATGAAGCACACAAAAAGTTCTGTTGGGGACGGAATGTTGGGGTGATGAAAGTGGCGGATGAAAGAAGATACCGGGAAGAGAGGGTGCGCTACCCTTCGGGATACATATCCAGTTATGACGGAAGCGCCGCGCGAAAGCTGGAGCGGGTGGAGGAAGAGCCGATCCGCAGGAGCCGCGAGAAACGGCAGCGGCGGGTTAAAAAGAAGCTGGACCTTGCGGTCCGAGAGCCGGGTAAGATTGCGCCCACCGCTGTGGCGGGGATGATTTTGGCCTGCTTGATGGCGATTGTCATGCTCAACCAATACGCCATGCTGATGGTAATCAACGATGAGGCGGTCAGCATGAAGCGGCAGCTTGCGGTCCTCCGGGAGGAGGAGGCGAAGCTCCTGACACAATACGAACTCTCCTACGACCTCCAGGCGATTGAGGATGAGTTTTTGGCGACGGGGCAGATGATGAAGCCGCAGAGCAGCCAAGTTCTGACCATTTCCCTCTCCGAGCCGGACCAAGTAGAGCGCTATGAGAGCAGCGGCTTTGGGGGAGGACTCTTTGCGGGAATCCGGGAAATCTTTTCCGCGATAGGGACATATTTTTAGCGGCGCAGCACATACGATAAAGAGAGAAAGCCCGAAGGCGCAAGAAAAGAATGGTTTTCTTGCGCCTGCTATCTATCGCTCCCGCAGGGGGGCGCGCAGAGCTTCCCGGCGGAAGAGGGGCGGGGAGAGAGAGGCCGCGCCGGATTGCCCGCAGCGGGGAAGTGTGCAGCGGCACAGACGCAGCCCGCCGCGCGGACAAAGCAAAGCCCCGCTTGCGCCGGAAGACACAAGCGATCCTGCGGGACGGAAGGTGAACATGACTGCCGATGCCGTCTTAGCGCGAGGATGAGATCGAAGAAAGTTGAGGCCCGCAAATGGCGCGAGAGAAACAGAAAAAAGCATTCAAAAAAGACCGTCGCTCCGGCACAATGATGATGCAGCGCACGTTGTTCATGCTGTTTTTGTTAGGTGTGGCGGCATTTTTACTGCTTTTTTGGCAGCTCTGGCAAATTCAAATTGTCAACCATGATTTTTACGAAAATGAAGCGGTGCGGCGGCAGACGCAGGACAAAGCAGTGGCAGCCAACCGCGGAACGATCTATGACGCCAAGGGAAACCGCCTTGCCATCAGCTCCACGGTGCATGATGTTGTCCTCTCCCCCAAGGAGATTGCATCCAACGACGACATTGATCCGAAACTCGTTGTCTCGGGGCTCTCCGCACTGCTGGACTTGGAGAGAGAGCAGATCGAAAAGGCGCTCACCTATACCAATTGGCAATACTATGTGATCAAGGCGAAGGTGGAGGATGATGTCGCCGACCCCGTGCGGGAGTTCATCTCAGAGAACAAACTCTGGCCCGGCGTATATCTCAAGGAGACAAGTAAGCGCTACTACCCCTATGCGACCCTCGCCTCCCACGTGATTGGCTTCATCAACAGCGAAAACGCCGGAGCTTACGGCCTGGAGGCGATCTATGAAGAGAGCCTCTCAGGAGAAGCGGGGCGGATCGTGACCGAACAGAACGCAAAGGGGCAGGAGATGCCCACCAGCTACGAGACCTATGTGGACGCGCAGAATGGCTACAATCTAAACCTGACCATTGACGCAACCATTCAATACTATGCGGAAAGCGCCCTGGCCTCCGGCATTGCACGCTTTGAGGCGCAGGACGGCGGATTTTGCATCGTGATGGATCCAAACACGGCAGCGATTCTTGCCATTGCCAGCAGCCCGGACTATGACCTCAACGACAGGAACAGCATCAACGATGCAAAAACACAGGCAATTCTCGAGAGAATGCAGGAAGACCCGGAGGTATCGCAGGAGGACTATCTCGACGCGTTGACGGAAGCGCAGATGCGCCAGTGGCGCAGCAAGGCCGTCAATGACACCTATGAGCCCGGCTCCACCTTCAAGCCCGTGGTCATGGCCATGGCGCTTGAGGAGGGAAAGGTCAGTCCTGAGAGCACGTTTTATTGCGGCGGCTCCATTCTGGTGGAGGGCTGGACGGGAAAGCCGATCCAGTGCCACTACCACCGCGGACACGGGACGCAGGATCTCAACCACGTGCTGATGAACTCCTGCAACCCGGGCATGATACAGATCGGGCAGCTGATTGGCCGGGAACTCTTTTACCGCTATCTGGAGGACTTTGGCCTCAAGAGCAAGACGGGCGTTGACATGCAGGGAGAAGGGGTCGGCAGCATCTGGCCACAGGAGAGCTTTACAAACGTGGACCTTGCGGTGGCCTCCTTTGGGCAGCGCCTCACCGTGACTCCCATCCGCCTGATCACAACCCTCTCGGCGGTGATCAACGGCGGATACCTCATGGAGCCCTATGTGGTGCAGTCGGTGACGGATGGCGATGGAAACGTCATCAGCCAAAAGGAGCCCAAAGAGGTGCGCCAGGTAATCAGCAAGGAGACGTCGGATCTGGTGCGGGAGATGATGGGAAATGTCGTCTCCACCGGCACGGGAAAGAACGCCAAGATTGAGGGCTACAGCGTCGGCGGCAAGACGGGAACCTCCCAAACCACGGTCTCTGACCACCTGATCGTCTCCTTTGTCGGCTTCGCCCCGGTGGATGACCCGAAGTTTATCGTGCTCCTTGCCTATGACAATCCAAAGAAATCAAGCCCCGGTTCGAATGTAACAGCCGGCGGCTACTATATCAGCGGCGGCAACATGGCCGCGCTGGAAGCCAGAGAGCTGATGGAAAAGATACTTGACTACATGAGCGTTCCAAAGCAGGGTAGCGAGCGCGCGCCGGACGTGTCCGTTCCCGCCCTGCGCGGCAAGTCCCTCGAAGAGGCCCAGGAGACGCTGACGAAAAAAGGCTTTAGCTGGAAGCTGGTGGGAAGCGGGAGCGCTGTGACCGATCAAACCCCCGGCAGCGGCGTGATGATCCCGCAGGGGAGCGCGGTTGTGCTCTACCTGGGCGAAGCCAAGCCGGACAGCAAGGTGACGGTTCCCGATGTGACGGGGCGGACCTACGGCGCGGCAAAGGCGCTCTTGGAAAAGGCGGGGCTCTATATGAAGGCGCCGGGCGTGGAAAACACGGCCAATATGGTCGCCTTTAGCCAGCGAATTGACGCGGGGACAGAGGTGGACCCGGGCACGGTGGTGGAAGTGCGCTTCCGCGACAGTGCGTCTCAATACTACAACGACTAGCGTGAAGAATATTTTGGAGGTGAGAGTGTGAAACTATCCCAGCTGCTGGAAGGTGTGCAGGTGCTGGAGGACCGCATCGGTCAGGACGTTGAAATCACCTCACTGAGCTCTGATACGAGAACGATGCAGCCGGGCGCCCTCTTCGTGGCGCTCCCCGGCTACCACTGGGACGGGAATGACTTTGTGGAAGAAGCGCTCGCGCGGGGCGCGGCGGCCGTGCTCTGCAGCCGTCTGCCCGCAGGGGAGGGCCCCTGGCTGCGCACGGAAGACCCCCGCGCGGACTTTGCGCGCCTGTCCTCCAACTGGTTTGGAAACCCCGCGGCGGAGCTGTGCATGCTCGCCGTGACGGGCACCAATGGCAAGACCACCACGACCTACCTGCTCAAGGCGATGCTCGAGGGGGTGCTCAAGGCTAAGGTGGGGCTCATCGGCACCAACCAGAATATGGTGGGTGAGCTCGTTCTGGAGGCACAGCGCACCACCCCGGAGGCCTATGAACTGCAAGCGCTGCTGCGCCAGATGGCGGATGCCGGCTGCAGCCATGTGGTCATGGAGGTCTCCTCCCACAGCCTTCTGCTGCACCGGGTGGACGGCATCTTCTACCGGGCGGCGATTTTTACAAACCTCAGTCAGGATCATCTGGATTTTCACGGCGACATGGAGCGCTACCGCGACGCAAAGGCAAAGCTCTTTACCCAGTGCGAAACCGGGATCTTTAATCTGGACGACGAGGCCGGCCGCCATCTCGCGCAGACCAGCCCCTGCAAGCGCGTGAGCTATTCGGAAAACAAGATGGAGGCGGATTTGCGCGCCGTCAACATCCGCCCCTTCCCCACAAGGGTGGAGTTTGAAGCGCTCACGCTCGGGGCCATCTCCCGGGTTAAGCTCCCCATTCCCGGCGGATTTAGCATCTATAATGCTCTGGGGGTCATCGCCTGCGGCCTGGTGCTGGGGCTGGAACTCCCTGCGATTGCCGCCTCCCTGAGCGGAGCCGCCGGCATCAAAGGGCGCATCGAGGTGGTGCCGGTTCCGGCCGCGTATACCGTCATCATCGACTATGCGCACACGCCCGCCGCGCTGGAGAACATTCTCCTCACAGCAAGAGAGTTTACAAAAAAACGGCTTATCTGCCTCTTCGGCTGCGGCGGCGATCGGGATCGCAGCAAGCGCGCCGTGATGGGCAGCGTTGCGGCTGCGCTTTCCGACCTTGTCTTTCTCAGCTCTGACAACCCCCGCAGCGAAGACCCGGAGGAGATCATCGATGATGTGCTCAAGGGGATGGGTGAGGGGACGGCGAAGGTCATACGCGAAGCGGATCGGCGGCAGGCCATTCGCCTTGCCCTGGCGGAAGGGGAGGAGGGCGATGTGATCGTCCTGGCCGGAAAGGGTCATGAGACCTATCAGGAGATCAAGGGTAGGCGCATCCACCTGGATGAGCGAGAGGAAATACGCGACTTCTTTGCAACGCAAGCGGTGCGCGAGTGAGCCCTGGGGGAGCGCGGGGGATGCCATCGGCAGAGTTCCTGCGGCCTGCTGCGTGCGCTTGCAGAGGGAGCACATTGACATTCGAAAGAGAAAAACGCGGAGGTGCAGCAATATGCTTGCCAAACTGATGATCGCGCTGCTGATGGGGTTTGCCCTCAGTGCGCTACTGGGCCTGGTCTTACTGCCCCTGCTCCGCCGGCTCAAGGCAGGCCAGTCGATCAAGGAGGACGGCCCCACCTGGCACCTCTCCAAGCAGGGAACGCCGACCATGGGCGGAATCATGTTCATTGCCGCCACTGCAATTGCCCTGCTCGTGCTGCAATGGAAGGCGATCCTGTCGGGCGATCTGCGCGGGCTCTTCATCCTGCTCTTTGCCTGCGTCTTTGGCGCAATCGGTTTTATGGATGACTATGCCAAGGTGAAGAAGAGAGAGAACACGGGCCTATCCGCCCTGCAAAAGTTTCTGCTCCAGCTGGTGGTCGCGATGCTCTTTGTCATTCTGCTTCGCAACCTTGGAAGCATTACGCCCAACCTCTACGTCCCATTTTTTAACTTCGACATCATTCTCAGCTGGCCGGTCTATATGGCCTTTGCCGCGATTGTCATCGTGGGGACAGTCAATTCTGTGAACATTACCGATGGGGTAGACGGCCTGGCAGCCGGCGTGACGCTGCCGGTCTGCGCTTTTTTTGTGGCAATCGGCGCCTATAGCAGCTTCTTCTGGAAGCGGGCGGAGGGGGAACCTGTGGCGCTCTTTGCAGCGGCTCTCTTCGGCGGCCTTGTCGCGTTCTTGCTCTACAATTTTCACCCCGCCAAGGTCTTCATGGGGGACACGGGCTCGCTCTTTTTGGGCGGCGCCGTCTGCGGCATGGCCTTTGCCATGGATATGCCGATGATCCTGATCCTGGTGGGTGTCATTTACATTGCCGAAACCCTTTCCGATATCATTCAGGTGATCTATTTCAAGGCCACCGGCGGCAAGCGGATTTTCAGAATGGCCCCGCTGCACCATCATTTTGAAATGGGCGGCTGGAGCGAAGAAAAACTGTTTTTTGTATTTTCCGGCATCACATTGCTCTGCTGCGTGCTGGCCTACTTCTCTGTGATTGACCGCTATCCTGTGCTGCTGTGAATGTCTAACCCCCAAGGAGGATTGCTCTGGTGCGCAAGGAGACAAGAAAACCAATACCAATTGAAAAACGACTTGCCGGCGGCCCGATGGATCTGCCCTTTCTCATGCTGGTGATTTTGCTCACAGGAATCGGCTTAGTGATGGTGCTCTCAGCATCCTACGCCTCAGCCTACTATGACCCCAAAAATGTCACCGGAAATGATGCGACTTATTTTTTTCGCCGGCAGCTTATCTTTGCCCTCGCGGGGCTTGCCGCCATGTACATTCTCTCGCGCTTTGACTACCAGCGCTGGCGCGCGCTGGCGCTGATTGTGCTCGTGGTCTCCATGATTCTGATGCTCATGGTACATATCCCCGGCATCGGCACATCCGGCGGCGGCGCAAAGCGCTGGATTACGCTTTTTGGAATCCTCCGCTTTCAGCCCTCAGAAATTGCGAAGTTCGGCGTGATCCTGTACTTCTCAACCAAGCTTGCCAAACGGAGAGAGTTTTCCGGCAAACTCTATGACCAGCGGGCCCCCGGCGGGCGCTTTCTCCACTTTTTGGGGCGCAGCGGCCTTGCGGAACTGCTGCCCTATGCGCTGGTGCTGGCTGTGATGGTGGGCCTGCTCGCGCTGCAGCGGCATATGTCTGCGACCATCCTTATCCTCCTCGTGGGTGCGGCAACGCTCTTTGTGGGCGGCGTGAAGAAGCGATGGTTCATCATTGCCGCGGCCTTCGCTGTGATTGTGCTCGGCGCGATTATCATGACAACAGACTACATGACTGAGCGCATTGTCTCCTGGCGAAACCCCTGGTCGGATGAGGGGGACACGGGCTATCAGGTGGTGCAATCGCTCCTTGCCATCGGCTCTGGCGGCGCCTTTGGCCTTGGCCTGGGCAACAGCCGCCAGAAGTTTCTCTACCTGCCCGAGGAGCACAACGACTTCATCTTTGCCATTGTCTGCGAGGAGCTTGGTCTGGTCGGCGCGGGGCTGATCTTGATTCTCTTTGCCCTGCTGATCATTCGCGGCTTCTGGCTCGCGCTCCACGCGCGCGACCGTTTTGGAACGCTGCTCATTGTCGGCATCATGTCTCTCTTTGGCTTTCAGATCTTTTTTAACGTCGGCGTCGTTACAGGGCTTATCCCGCCAACGGGAATCTCTCTCCCCTTTTTTAGCTATGGAGGGACGGCGCTGATGATTCAGCTGGCGGAAATGGGCGTTGTGCTCGCGGTATCCCGGCAGATCCCAGCACCAAAGTCGGAATAAAGAGCTGCAGAGCAGGGGGAGTGCCCCTGATGCTGCGCAGGCGAGAGGGAGAATTTTCTGCAACTCAGACATAAAGAGGAAAACAATGAACATTTTATTCACTTGTGGAGGAACAGCGGGGCACATCAACCCCGCGCTGGCGCTCGCGCGCATGCTTCGGGAGCGAGAGCCTGATAGCCGCATTCTTTTTGTCGGCGCGAAAGATGGGATGGAGGAGCGTCTGGTTCCCCAGGCGGGCTATCCACTCAATACCATCACCGTGGGCTCATTCTGGCGCAAGGTAAACTGGTCGGGCTTTACCCACAACGTCCGCAGTGTGCAAAAGCTGCGGACCGCCCGGCAGGAGACGCGGAAGATTTTGGATCAATTCCGGCCTGACCTCGTCGTGGGGACGGGCGGCTATGCCTCCTATCCTGTGGTGCGGGAGGCGGCGCGGCGCGGCATTCCGACGGCGATTCACGAGTCCAATGCCGTTCCGGGCCTGACCACGCGCCGCCTGATGCCCTATGCCGACTGTTTGATGACGGGCTTTCCTGTCTCCGGGGAATCCTACCACAGGGCCAAGTGCGTCGTCCACACCGGAACGCCCATCCGAGGTGAGTTTTTTGAGCTCAGCCGCGGAGAGGCCAGGGAAAAACTCGGCATTCCGCAGGGCGCGCTCGTCCTGCTCTCCATGTGGGGGAGCCTTGGCGCAAACCAGATGAATGCCCATATGGTGGACTTCATCGCGGAGGCGCTCAAGAACGAGCTGGAATTTTATCACATCCACGCGGCGGGCGGGAGCTATGAGGCCATGCGCGCGCAGCTGGAAGCGCGCGGAATCGAGCTTCCGCGGCGCATACGAATCGAAGAGTATATTTATGATATGCCGGCGGCCATGATGGCTGCGGATCTGCTGCTCTGCCGCGGTGGTGCCTCCACCTTGTCGGAGCTTTCTGCCATTGGGAGGGCGGCCATCATTGTCCCCTCGCCCAATGTGACCAACGACCACCAGAGGAAGAATGCCGCGCTGCTGGAAGAACGCGCCGCAGCAAAGATGATCCTGGAGAAAGACTGTAATGGGGTCATACTTTACAGGGAGACGGCGAAGCTGCTCCAAGACGCTGCGCTGCGCCACGCGATGGAAGGCGCCGCCGCTGCAAGCGGAATTGCGGAATCAACAGAGCGAATCTACCAAATCCTCATGAAAATCCTGCGGAAAAGGGAGAACTGAACCCTTTGGCGGCAGGATGCATAAGATGGACTGATTGAGCTGTGCCATCTTAATGTGAGGAGAAAAGGTAATGGATAAATATCTGATTAGGGGCGGACAGCGGCTCTCCGGCAGCGTCCGTGTGCATGGCGCGAAAAACAGCGCGCTTCCGATTCTTGCGGCCACTGTGCTCGCGCGCGGCCAGAGTGTCATACATAACTGCCCGGCGCTCAGCGATGTGTTTGCCATGGCGGACATTTTGGAGTGTCTCGGCTGCGCAACGCACTATGAGGCGGGGAGCATGACGGTCGATGCCCGCGCACTGAAGGGCACGCAGATTCCCGACTCCCTGATGCAGGAAATGCGCTCTTCCGTGCTGCTCCTCGGCCCGCTTCTGGTTCGAAGCGGGGAAGCTGTGATGTGTGCGCCGGGCGGCTGCGCTCTGGGGGAGCGCCCCATCGATCTGCACATCAAAGGGCTCACGCAGATGGGAGCGGAGATGACACAGGAGGAGGGCGCGCTCAGCTGCAAGGCACCCAAGCTCACAGGCTGCCGCATCCTGCTGGATTTTCCGAGCGTAGGGGCGACAGAAAATGCGATGCTCGCGGCGGTTGGTGCGGAGGGGACAACGGTGATCTCCAACGCGGCCAGAGAGCCGGAAATTGTAGACTTGCAGAACTTTTTGTCTGCGATGGGCGCGCGCGTTTGCGGCGCGGGCAGCGCAACGATTGTCATTGAGGGCGGCGCGCCGCTCCATGGCGCTGAATATACGGTGATGTCCGATCGCATTGTGACGGCAACTTTCCTCTCGGCCGTTGCCGCCGCAGGCGGTGAGCTCGAGTTGCTCGGGGCGGATTACAGAACCGCCGCGCCGGTGATCTCCGCCCTGCTGGAGGCCGGCTGCCAGATTCAAAGCGATGATGAGCGGATTGCAATCCGGCGGAATGCGCCGCTTCGCGCCATTCGGCCGATCTATACCGCACCCTACCCCGGTTTTCCCACCGATGCGCAGCCCCTGCTCATGGCGGCACTCTGCACCGCCGCAGGGAAAACGCTCTTTGTGGAGACGATTTTTGAGAGCCGATTCAACCATGTAGAGGACCTCTGCCGTATGGGAGCCGAAATTGCACTTGGCGGCTTGAGGGCCCTCGTTCGCGGTGCTTCTCAGCTGAGAGGGGCGGAGCTCTGCGCAAAGGATTTGCGCGGCGGGGCGGCGCTTGTGCTGGCGGCGCTTGCCGCAGAGGGTGTAAGCGAAGTGTATGGGGTGGAGCATATCGACCGCGGCTATGAGGCGCTGGAGCTCAGCTTGGGCCAGCTCGGTGCGGACATATCCCGTGTGAAACTGCCGCAAACACTGGCCGCAGCGCTGCGCACAGAGCCTCCCCTGGAGCGAAACTGGATGCAGCTTCCCAACGAGGCCTGAGCGCCTTTTTCGCAAGGGCGTGCTGCAGTGCCCTATGAAAAACAGAAGAAACCGCTGCACCCGCGAGAGAACAAAGGAATGAAACAAGATGATGGCAAAAAAACAAAAGAAATCGGAATACCGCCGGAAGAGAAGGCTGCGCCTGCTCTATCTGCTGCTCTCCGCCTGCCTGATCTCGGCGGCATTGATTGCCGGATGCATGGTGTTCTTTCAGGTGGAGCACATTTTGGCCGAGGGCAGCAATAAATATTCTGAGGAACAGATTATTGCGGTGGCCGATGTGGACGAGAAAACGAATCTTCTCCTGCTGCCGCGAAAGAAGATCGCCAACCGGGTCAAAGAGGCGCTGCCCTATGTGGATGAGGTGCTCGTGGAGCGTGTCTTCCCGACGACGCTCCGCATCAGCATTGACGAGTGCATTCCAACGGCCTCGATCGCCTCGGATGGTGTATATTGGATCATTGACGAAAAGGGAAAACTGCTTGAAAATGTAGAGGGCAGTGTTGCCGCAAGCTACATCCAGGTTTCCGGCCTGCGCCTGCTGGAACCGGAGGTGGGGGGCTATGCCGCCGTTTCAGAAGAGGATAGCACCATGCTTAAGGGGCTGTGCGGCATTTTGACCGCCCTCCAGAATCGGGATCTGAGCGCAAACGTCACGTGGATCGATTTGAGTAACCGCCTGGAGATTGATATGGATTACCTGGGGCGCTTTATTGTACGCCTGCCGGTGACAACCGAGTACAACGAGGCCAAGAAAAAAACGGAAGGGTATGGAATGAAGATCGCCGCACTCTCCGAGATGATCTCGTATCTGGATAACGAACGGGGCACCATTGACCTGCGTCATCAAAGCGGGCGCTTCATTCCGGGCTAGCAATCTGCCACAGTTTTTCCCAGATTATGCAGACAAGTGCACTTCAGGAAGCCTGCTGTAAAGCGATAATACTTTCCTTGAAAAGAATGTGTAAATTAATAACACTTTCCTATTGACCAATGGCGAAAAGGGAGATAAAATAGATAGAAGTATTTTTATTTACAGAATCTCAGGATAAGATATACATATAGGAGGGGCAAATATGGCATTTGGATTAGATACCGGCCCGGATACCGTTGTGACCATTAAGGTCATCGGTGTAGGCGGGGGCGGCAGCAACGTTGTGAACCGCATGGTCAGATCCGGTATGCAGGGTGTGGATTTCATTGCGGTGAATACAGATAAGCAGGCGCTGACCGTGTCCAGTGCTACCCATAAAGTGCAAATCGGTGAAAAGCTGACGGAGGGCCAGGGTGCAGGCTCCAACCCCGAGGTGGGGCGGAAATCTGCCGAGGAGAGCCGCACGCAGATCGGGAAGATTTTGGAAGGCACCGACATGGTCTTCATCACCGCCGGCATGGGCGGCGGCACGGGCACCGGCGCTGCGCCTATCCTTGCCGACCTTGCAAAAGAGGCGGAGATCCTGACCATCGGAGTGGTCACCAAGCCCTTTAATTTTGAAGGCCGCCGCCGCATGGAGCAGGCTGAAGAGGGGATTGCCAACCTCCGCGCCCGTGTGGATGCGCTGGTCATCATCCCAAACGACAGACTAAAATATGCCACGGATCAGAAGATTACATTTGCAAACGCCTTTGAAATCGCGGACGATGTGCTGCGTCAGGCGGTGCAGTCCATCTCGGACCTGATCAAGCACACGGGCTTCATCAACCTCGACTTTGCCGACGTGACCGCTGTGATGAAAGACGCGGGCATGGCGCACATGGGTGTGGGACATGCCAGCGGGAAAAACAAGGCGGAAGAGGCGGCAAAAATGGCGATCTCAAGCCCGCTTCTGGAGACCTCAATTAACGGCGCGCGCGGCGTGCTTGTCAATGTGACGGGCTCAAACGACATTGGCCTCGAAGAGGTGGAGACGGCGGCAAACCTGGTGCAGGAGGCGGCGGATCCCAGCGCGTTGATTATCTTTGGTGCAACCTTTGATGACAGCCTGGAGGATGAAATCCGAGTGACTGTCATCGCCACGGGCTTTGACGAAAAGTCGGATCTCCCTAAGGGCGGCAGCGGCGAGACGCTCACGAGCAGACCGCTCGGCAACATCCCCCCCGCCGGCGGCGGACTGTTTGGAAGCCCCAGCCCCAGTTTTGGCAATGGGGGCAGCAGCTCAGAGGGCATGGATGACGATGATCCCTACAAGGAAATTTTTAAAATCTTCAACCGGGGAGACCGCTAAGGCAGAAAAAAGAAACGCCCTTTTGAACGCAGCGAAGCGTTCGAAAGGGCGTTTTTGTATATTTGAGAAGGGTTTAAAGATGGATGACCACAAGCTCTCGATCCTGCTCTGCGGCATAGACAAGTGTGTTCCTTGTGCCGCCGCTCTGCCCATCAAAGACAGAGAGCACCAGCGCCGCGCGGTCGACCATATAGCGGTTGCGGCGCTGCAGACAGCCGGGCGAGTAGTGGTGCTGCACCATGGTTTCAAAATCGCAGCGCGCAAGCAGCGCGGCGTGGCGGGCCAAATCCTGAGGGGGCCAGGCGGCGCTCTGCCGCGGGTGCGGAATTGCCGCCTCAAGGGTGACCTCGGGGTGCGCTTCCCGCAGCCGGAGAACGGCCTCACAGAAATAAAAATCTGCGCCGCGCGCCATGCCGCAGATAAAATGGCGGTAGCCCGCTTCATAGATCCCTGAAAGCTCCGCTGCCAGCCGCGCTTTGAGCGCCAGGCAGCGCGGGTCCGCCTCGTCCCCCCGCCAGGGGAGCTTCTCCGGCCGGTGTCCGGTAAAGCAGCAGCTCTCTTCCCGATGTCGCATTGCACCAGCTCCTAACCTGCCCCCATTGTAAACTGCCTCGCCGGGAAAGTCAAGAAAAATGGAACGTGCGTTTCGCGAAGTTTTGTACGAATTTTGCGCTTGCTTTTTCACCCGCATGCCCGTATAATGAAACTAGAACAACTGAATCATGCCTTTGGCGCGCTCAGCTGCCCTCCCGGGCGCAAGTGCGCTACTGCCATGTGGGGCGTGATTGTTTGTTACTTATCGAAGTTGGAGTGTGTGTTTGCTATGAATCAGAAAACGCGGAAGTTAGCTGTTGTGGCCATGTTGGTGGCCTTGTCGGTGGTGCTGGTGGCCATTGTACGCATTCCTCTGATCCCCGCCGCGCCGCATCTTGAGTACGATATGGCTGATATTCCCATTCTGATCGGCGCATTTGCTTACGGCCCCATCGTTGGCCTGACCATCACCGTGGTTGCCAGCGTCATTCAGGGTCTGACCGTCAGCGCAGGCAGCGGTCTGTATGGCATTTTGATGCATATTCTCGCAACGGGCACGCTTGTCCTGGTCGCGGCAAACATCTACCGCATCAGGAGGACAAAAGCAGGCGCTGTGGTCGCTCTGGTCTGCGGGTCGATTGCGATGGTAGCCGTCATGCTCGTTGCCAACCACTTTATTACGCCCTATTACCTTATGGCCATCGCGGGCCTGAGCCATGCGGACGCCCAGGTGATGACGGATGCCTCCCTGCTGGTCGCCGTGCTCCCCTTTAACCTCTTAAAGGCCGTGATCAACTCTGCGATTACATTTATTGTATATAAAACGGTCTCCAAGCACATCATTAAGAATGAGCCAAAGGAAGCGGAGAAATCCTAACAATTGAACGCTGCTTCTGTGCATCTGCAGGAGTGATCTGAAAAATCCGCTTGGCTTTGCCGTGCGGATTTTTTTGTGGAAGAGGGAGGGGAAGAGATGGAGCGCGTTATTTTTCACTGTGACCTCAACTCCTTTTACGCCTCGGTGGAGCTGCTCGACCACCCGGAACTGCGCGAGCAGCCCGTTGCGGTCTGCGGAGATCCCGCAAGCAGAAAAGGGGTTATTTTGGCCAAGAACGAGGAGGCCAAGGCAAAGGGCGTGAAGACGGCGGAGACCATTTGGCAGGCAAGGCGAAAGTGCCCGCAGCTCGTGCTCCTCCCAGCGCATTTTGGAACGTATCGCTACTATTCGAGACTTGCCAATGAAATTTATGAGCGCTATACGGATCTGGTGGAGCCCTTTGGCATTGACGAGAGCTGGCTTGACCTCACGGGCAGTCTGCATCTTTTCGGCGGAAACGCCAAGGAGACAGCAGATGAAATTCGAAGCGTCCTGCGGGGGGAGCTGGGGCTCACAGCCTCAGTGGGCGTGTCCTTTAACAAGATCTTTGCGAAGCTGGGAAGCGACTATCAAAAACCGGATGCCACCACGCTCATCACGCGGGAGAACTATCGGGAGCTGCTCTGGCCGCTGCCTGCGCGCGATATGCTCTTTGTCGGCAGCCGCACAGCAGAGATTCTATCGCGCGGCGGGATTCGAACGATTGGAGATATTGCGCGCGCTTCTGAGCAGTACCTCTTCAAGTTGCTCGGGAAGCAAGGAGTTTCTCTTTACAGCTATGCCAATGGGGCTGCGGGCAGTTCTGTCCGCCCGGCTGCGGAGCCGGAGCAGCCGAAGTCAGTGGGAAACGGCAGGACATTTGAAGAGGATATACAGGGCTGGGAGGAAATTCGCAGCGGGGTGGCCATGCTCTCTGAGCGGGTGGGGGAGCGCTTGCGGCGGCAGGGGCTGAAGGGAAACGTGATTCAGGTGAGCCTGCGCACGCCAACATTTCAGGAAAAAAGCCGGCAAAAAAAGCTTCCCCAGCCGACCAATTTGGCGCGGGAAATCACGGAAATCTCCATGGGGCTGGTGGAGGAGATCTGGCTTCCGCAACATCCGCTGCGCGCCATCCGGATCACGGCGAGCGCTCTGGTGGAGGCCGCTGAGGCGGGCCATCAGCTGAGTCTCTTTGCGCCCGAGGAGATGCTTCGCCACCGAAAACAGGAGCGGCTGGAGGAGACGATGGATCAGCTGCGGGAGAAATATGGAAGAGAAATCGTGCAGTTTGCCGACCACATGGATCAGAGCGGAAAAGAGTCGGAATAGGGGGCGCTTGCCCAAAGGCAGCCCCTGCCGCAGAGAGGGCGGGCGGGGGAGCAAGAACTTCGGGCCAATTCAGGCGGAAGCGCAGTTTGAATATGAAAAAACGCTTGACAGGAGGGAGTATCTCTGCTATACTACCAGAGTAAACAAAGTAGGAAGGTTCCGCCTGACTCACCTCCCGCGAAACGCAAAGAGGTTAACATGGGAAAAGCACATCGGCGCAGCCGATGGTGTTTTTATGTGTAAGCGGATGCCCTCCAGGTGTCCGTTTTTGTATTATAATTGGAGGTGTTTGTGTCATCGCTAATACGGCTCATCAAATCAACGAAGAGATCCGCGACAGAGAAGTGCGCCTGATTTCATCCAGCGGGGAGCAACTGGGGATTATGTCCCTGGCTGATGCCATGGAAAAAGCCGCCGCAGAGGATATGGATCTTGTGAAAATCTCTCCTGCCGCGAATCCGCCGGTCTGCAAACTGATGGATTATGGTAAATACCGCTTTGAGCAGACCAAGCGGGAAAAAGAGGCCAAGAAAAATCAGCGTATTGTGGAGATCAAGGAAGTGCGCATGTCACCCGGAATTGACATCAATGATTTCAATGTCAAACTGCGCAATGCCCAGCGATTTTTGGCGGAAGGGAACCGCGTGAAGATCACGGTGCGGTTCCGCGGCCGGGAAATGGCGCACACTGACATCGGAAAGCGCTTGCTGATTAAGTTTGCCGAGGATTGCAGCGAGACGGCCGTGCTGGATAAGGAGCCAAAATTAGAAGGTAGACATATGCACATTTTCCTCTCTCCAAGGGCCGCGAAAAAGGACGAAAAGTAAAAACTAAAGGAGTTACTCAAGTATGTCTAAGATCAAGCTCAAGACACACAGTGGCGCGAAAAAGCGTTTTAGTCTCACAAAAACGGGTAAGGTCAAACGTGGCCAGACGAAAAAGCGCCATTTGCTCAACGGCCACGGGAAGACAACGAAGATTAAACGAGGCCTCCGCGGCTGCGCTTATGCGGATAAGACCAATGAACAGGCAATTAAGCGCATGATTCCGTACAAATAATTGACGATAGGAGGCTAGGCTACCATGGCTCGAGTAAAAGGCGCAACAATGACGCGCAAAAGAAGAAATAAGACCCTGAAGCTCGCAAAGGGTTATTGGGGTGCAAAATCCAAACACTTTAAGATGGCACACCAGCAGGTGATGAAATCTTTGACCTATGCCTACACGGGGCGGCGCTTGAAAAAGCGCGACTTCCGCAGACTGTGGATCACCCGCATCAGCGCGGCGTGCAAGGCAAACGGCATGAACTATTCGAACTTCATGCACGGGCTGAGACTCTCCGGCATTGAGATCAACCGGAAGATGCTCTCTGAAATGGCCATCAGTGACAAGGCGGCATTCGCCCAGCTCACAGAGATGGCAAAGGCAAAGCTCTAAAAACACTGAAAACAAGAAAAAGCACACGAAATCAACTTGCTTCGTGTGCTTTTTTGTTTGAAAATACCTTGTTTGCCCGGCAGAAAAGAACACTTCCGGCCCGCTGCCGAGGCAGGAGTGGCTGGGGTGCGCCGGCAGGGCGCGAATTTCGCGCAGCCGCTGCATGCGCAGGTTTAAGGGCGCTCCGGCAGGTATAGGAGCGGGTCGCAGGAGACGCCGTTCACGCGCATCTCCAGGTGCAAATGTGTCGGCCCCGCGCTCTCGGCAATGGCCGTGCTGCCAACGGCGCCCACAACGCTGCCGGGCTTGACCGCATCGCCGACCTTGACCGCCGGAACAGACGCAAGGTTTGCGTAGACGCTCTCAAGACCGTCGCCGTGGCTGATGACAACCGTTGTGCCCATCAGGGGATCATCTCGGATTTCAGAGACAGTTCCGGTCGTCACAGCCATGACCTCTGCCCCGAGCCCCGCTTCGATGTCAACGCCGGCGTGGACACGCCAGTCGCCCATCGTGGGGTCATAGGCAAAGACCTCCAAACTGTAGTCGCGGTAGATGTTTCCGTTGACCGGCCAGGTAAATACGGTCACCTGCGAGGAATCCTCATCTTCCTGCGGCTCCTCGGTGATCAAGGTCTCGGCGGGGGAAACTGCGGCCTCATCTGCCGGAGGGGTGACCGGCGTGTTTTGTGAGGGGGGCACCTCGACCTGAGCAGATCCGGTGACCTCCTGAAGGGGGGAGTCAAGTGATGTGTTGTCCGGCGAGAGAAAGCCCGACATAAGAAAATAGCCCGAAATTCCAATTGCGACGACGCAGAGGGAGAGGACTATGTAAAAGCCCTTGCCCTCCATAAATTCGCCAATGCGCTGCATAGATGGTTTTTGTTTCATGGGAACACCTCCGAGCCTATTGTGGACAAAGAGGCATTCGCTTATACATCAAAGATTCATTTTTTCTCAGAAGAAAACATTCCCCTGCGCGGGTAAATTTTGCATGGCAGAGAGCTCTGTTTCCACGATGGGCGCAAAGGCGGAAAACGCATGCGGAATTGCAAAACGCTCCCGCAGTTCCCGCTGATCCGCCCAGAGCCAGGCGGAGGGCAGATCCGGCGCACTCAGATGGAAGCAATACGCCTGCATATGCCATTCAATGTGGGTAAAGATATGTCGGGCGGTGCCGATGGCTTCGGGAAGCGCGGGCAGATGCAGCGCGGCAAGCAGGGAATCTGCCTCGCTCTGCAACACGCAGGGGTATTCCCACAGGCCCGCAAGCAAGCCCTTGGAAGGGCGCTCGCGCAGCGCGACACGTCCCTCGTGAAAGAGGAGAAAGACGGCGCGCTCCTCAATCCGCCTGGGTTTTTTGCGGCTGCGCACCGGCAGGACATCGAGCAGATCGTCTTTCTGTGCAGTGCACAACCCGCGCAGCGGACAGAGCGCACAGAGCGGTGCGCCGTTGGGCAGGCAGACCGTTGCGCCCAGGTCCATCATGGCCTGGTTGAAGGAACCGGGTGCGTCGAGCGGAATGATCTCGGCGAGCGCCTGTGTGAGTTTGCGTTTCATGGCAGGGCTCGTAATGTCGCCGTGGTCGCCGGAAACACGCGCGCAGACGCGCAGAAGGTTGCCGTCCACGGCTGGGTAGGGCAGGGAGAAGGCGATGGAGGCAATGGCGGCGGCGGTGTAGTCGCCAACCCCGGAGAGGGAGCGGATGTCGCTGTAGTCCTCGGGAAAGTGTCCGGCAAAGCGCTCCATGATCTCGCGCGCGGCGCGCTGCAAGTTTCGGGCGCGGCTGTAGTAGCCAAGCCCTTGCCAGAGCTTGAGAAGCTTGTCTTCAGGGGCAGCTGCCAGATATGAAATGGCGGGAAAGCTTTGCATAAAACGCTCAAAATATCCCAGCACCGCTGCCACGCGGGTCTGCTGGAGCATCACCTCCGACACCCAGATGCGATAGGGCGTGACTTCGCTGCGCCAGGGCAGCTCTCTGGCGTTCTCACGGTACCACTCCAGCAGGGGAATGGGAATTTGATCAAAGGGGTTCACAGGATCTCTCCTTGCTCAAGAGGATAAAGCGGCTGGCCCGCAAGCGCCTGCTCCTCCGGCGGCGCAAGCAAAGCAGCGATCTCCGGCGGAAGGGGGGCGCTGTGCTCCATCTCTTCCCCGGAGATGGGGTGCGAAAAGCGCAGCCGCCCGCAGTGCAGGGCGAAGCGCTGCGGCAGCGCCGGCTGCTCGCTGCCATAGAGAAAGTCGCCGGTGACGGGGCAGCCGATATGCGCCAGATGCACGCGAATTTGATGGGTGCGCCCCGTCTCAAGCCGCAGTGCCAACAGGCTTCTCCCAAAGCCGGAGGAGAGCGTGCGGTAGTGCGTGCGCGCAGCGGCGCCGTCGGGGCGGACTTCGCGAAGAATGGGGGAGCCGTCCGCGCGGCCGATGGGAGCATCCAACACACCCGCAGCCGGGTTTGGAATGCCGTCGCAGAGCGCGTAGTATTCCCGCAAAAACGAGCCCTCATGCAGCTGCGCCATCAGGCGCGCATGGGCGTGGGGGTGCTTGGCGACGGCCATTAGGCCGGAGGTGCCGCGATCGAGCCGGTTGACCAGATGAATCTGCGCGGAAGAGCCCTTTGTCTGGTAGTAATGGCAGAGGTGGTTTGCAAGGGTTGGAAGCTGCGCATCCCCCCGGGGATGGACCATCAGTTGCGCCGCCTTGTTGACGATCAAAAGATCCTCGTCCTCAAAGAGAATATCCAAGGGGGCCTCCATGGGGGGAATATGCGTTGGTAAGCTTGCGATCTGAATGCTCAAGCAGGAACCCGCGCGCACGCTTGCGTTGGTAAAAACCCGCTCCCCGTCGAGCGTGATGCCCTCGGGCAGGCGCTTGGCCCTGCGGATGCAGGCGGCGGAGACATGGAGCTCATTTCGCAGAATTTTTTCGACAGTGGCTCCCGCCTGCGCCGGGGAAATCCGCAGGCAGAGCCGGCGTAGTTCTTCCATCCGTGGTTCACTTCCTTCCTCGCGCCCGGCGCGCTCACAGAGGGCAAACTGGCAGGGCATAGGCCGCTGCGCGAAGATGCGCCCCTGTCAAGACGCATCCGTCGCTTCGCCCGTTTGCTTTCTTATACCACAGGCGCTTGCGCCGTTGGGTATATGGAATCTAATCAGGTATAAGATCCGCTTCGAGGATGAGGATATTATACCACAGGCGCTGTGCGCCGTTGTGGTATATATAATCTAATCAGGTATAATATCCGCTTTGCGGATATTATACCACGCGGGTCAAGGATGCTATCGGCAGTTGCAAATTGAGGCAAACGTAGTATAATGTAGAAAGAAAACGAAGCAGCTGCGGTGACCAATCCGCCCTGCATAGCTGCGGCGGCATCCGCATGGACTGAAAAGGAGTGAATTTGTGTGGCGCAAATGTTAGGCATCTATATTCATATCCCCTTTTGCCGCAGCAAATGCGCTTACTGCGACTTCTACTCCCTGGCGGGAAAAGAACACTGGATGGATGGCTATCAGGAGGCGCTTCTCGCCCAGATCAAGCGGGAGGCGGCCCAGCTGAAAGGCTATCAGGTGGACAGCATTTATATTGGCGGCGGAACGCCCTCCTATTATGGGGAAGAGCGCCTGCGGGAGCTGCTTGCCGCGCTGCACAGGCACTTTTCCGTCCGCCGCAGCGCGGAGATCACCCTTGAGTGCAACCCGGACAGCGTAGAGAAAAAAATGCTCATACGCCTGCGAAAGCTGGGCCTCAACCGTGTCTCCCTCGGGATGCAGACGGCGGACGCCGCACAGCTGAACATGCTCGGCCGCAGCCACAGCATGGAACAGGTGGAGGCGGCCGTGCGGACGATACGTGCGGCAAAAATTGAGAATCTGAGTTTGGATCTGATCTATGCCCTGCCGGGGCAGACGATGGAGAGCCTCCGCGACAGCTTGGAGCAGGCGCTCGCGCTTGAACCTGAGCATATGTCTGTCTATGCGCTCAAGCTGGAAGCGGGCACGGCACTGGAAGCGCAGATCGATCAATACGAGCCGCTTCCGGATGAGGACAGCCAGGCGGACATGTATCTGTTTTTGGTGGAACGTCTGCGCAGTGCGGGTCTTCGTCAGTATGAAATTTCAAACTTTGCGCGCACGGGCCGCGAGTCCCGGCATAATTTGAAATATTGGATGGGGCGGGAATACCTCGGCCTTGGCCCCGGCGCGCACAGCGACCTCAAGGGGGAGCGCTTTGCCTGCCGGCAGGATGTGGAGGGCTATATCGAAAGCATCTGCCAGGGCAGTGATTTTCTCGAGCAAACTGAGAAAATCGATTCGTCCGAGCGCGCCAGAGAATATCTGATGCTGCGCCTTCGCACTCTGCGCGGAATCGAAGAGTGGGAATACCGCCGGGAGTATTACATGGATTTTGAACCGATCAAGCAGCGGCTGGAGTTTTTTGAAAGCCAGGGCTTCTGCGAGCAATCGGGCCCCCGCTGGCACTTTACGGAGGAAGGCTTCCTGCTCTCCAATCGTCTGATTGGCGAGCTGCTGGACATACAGGACGGCGCGCTGCACAAGGCGCCGATCGAATACGAGGTGAAATGAATGAAATATATTGTACTCATCGGGGATGGCATGGCGGACAATCCCGTGGAATCCCTGGGTCATTTGACACCGCTGCAATATGCAAACATCCCCTCCCTGGACGCGCTGAGCGCCAAAGGGGAGCTCGGGCAGGTAAAAACCTGCCCGGACGAGCTGCCGGCGGGCAGTGATACGGCAATCCTCTCCATTCTGGGTGCGGATCCCAGAAGCTGCTACACGGGGCGCTCCCCGCTGGAGGCCGCCGCCACCGGCATCGTGCTGCAGGCGGGTGAAATCTCCTACCGCTGTAATATGGTGAGCATTGAAGATGCCGCCCTCCCCTTTGAAGAGCGGAAACTGCTCTCCCACTCCGGCGGATCGATCGAGGGGGAGGAGTCGATCGAACTCATCGAGTTTCTCTTCTCCGACCCGGTCTTTGCGCAGGCGGCAGACAAGGCGGGGATGCGGGTGTACCCCGCGCCCTCCTTCCGCCACATTGCCGTTCAGAAGAATGGCGACATCAAGGACATTCTGCTCCTGCCGCCGCATGACCATCTGGGAGAGCCGCTCGGCGGGCTGCTGCCAAGCGGGAACGAGAACGCGGCGCAGCTCTCCGCGCTGATGAAGCTGGCCAATACCGTGCTCGAGCATCACCCCATCAATGAGGCGCGCCGCGCCGACGGGAAGCTGCCCGCCAACGGGATCTGGTTCTGGGCGGAGGGGAGCGCCGTGGAGCTCAAGAGCTTTTACGAGCAATTTCAGAAAACAGGCGCGGTGATCTCCGCCGTTCCGCTCTGCCACGGCATCGCCCGGCTGATGGGTCTGGATGTCCGCCTGGTAGAGGGGGCGACGGGCGAGCTGGAGACAAACTATGAAGGCAAGGTGGCCGCGGCGCTCGAAGTGCTGCGATCGGACGCCGATTTTGTCATGATCCACGTGGAAGCGCCCGACGAGTGCACCCACAACGGCGACCTGCCCGGAAAACTGCAGGCGATTGAATGGCTCGACAGCCGGGTGCTTGCGCCGTTGGTGGAGCAGTTGGGGGACACCCCCTATCGCTTGCTCGTTCTCTCGGACCATAAAACCCTCACGGAGACGCGGGGGCACGATGGAGAACCGGTGCCCTATCTCCTCTATGACAGCAGAAAAGATACAGGCAGCGCCCTGAATTATAGCGAAGAAAACGGGCAAAAAGGCCCCTACTATCCCGACGGCGCAGCCGCGCTGATGCCGCTCCTCTTTGAGCAGCTTTGAAGTGAAACACGAAATGACGAGAAAGGAAGAACGATTTATGAGCAAGCGCTCCGCTTTTTCTCCCGCTGACATCCTCCTTCCCGCAGAAGAGAGCAGCCTGACGCACTGGGCCGTGGTGGCCTGCGACCAATACACCTCGCAGCCGGAATACTGGGATCGGGTGGATGCCTTTGTCGGAGAGACACCCTCTGCGCTTCGCCTGATCCTGCCCGAGAGCAAACTCGAGAGCGAGCATGTGCAGGAGGAAATCCAGGCGATTCAAAAAAACATGGCGGATTACTTGGAGGACAAGCGCTTCCGCCTGGTTGAGAATACATATATCTACGTGGAGCGGCAACTCCAAAACGGCAGGCTGCGCAAAGGCCTTCTGGGTCAGCTGGATCTGGAGCAGTACAGCTTTGAGCCGGGCGCGGAAACGCTTGTGCGCGCAACGGAGGGCACGGTCCTCGAGCGCATCCCGCCCCGCATGGAAGTCAGAAGGGATGCGCCGATCGAACTGCCGCATATTCTCGTGCTCATTGACGATCCGGAAAAAACGGTGATTGAAGCGCTCGGAAAACAGAAAAAACAGATGAATTCGGCCTACGCCTTCCAGCTCATGGAAGAGAGCGGCCGAATTTCAGGCTGGATCTTAAACGAAGAGCAGAAGGAGCGGGTCAAGCGCAAGCTCGAGCGTCTCTCCCAGACGGAGCGCTTTGAAGGCAACTACAACGCCCACGGCATGGCGCCGCTGATCTATGCGGTTGGGGACGGGAACCACTCCCTCGCAACGGCAAAAGCCTGCTGGGAGGAGATCAAGCAGACGCTGCCGGAAGAGAAGTGGGAGCGCCACCCCGCGCGCTATGCTCTGGTGGAGCTGACCAACCTGCACGACCCCTCGCTGGAGTTTGAGGCCATCCACCGCATCGTGCTCGATGTCGAGCCCGAGGCGCTGCTCCAGGGGCTACTCCGGGCCTATCCGGGCAGCTTTTTGGGGGAGGGATACGGACACCGAATCCGCTATGTCTATGGGGAGACGGAGGCTGTGCTGACCATTCCAAACCCGAAGGCGCAGCTGGAAGTGGGCAGTTTGCAGCGCTTTCTTGACCGCTACCTCAAAGAAAACGGCGGGCGCATTGACTATATCCACGGGGAAGACGTGGTGCGTCAGCTCGCAGAGCAGCCGCGCAGCATTGGCTTTCTCCTGCCGCCGATGGAAAAGAACCAACTCTTCCCAACGGTTATTTTTGACGGCGTGCTCCCGAGAAAGACCTTTTCAATGGGAGAGGCAAGCGACAAGCGCTTTTACTTGGAGGCGAGGCAGATTCAATGAGACGGATGTCGGAAGGCGCATTTGCCAAGATCAACCTCACGCTGGACGTTCTTGGGAAACGACCCGACGGGTATCACGAAATTGAATCGGTGATGCAGGCGGTGAATCTGCGTGATATGCTGACCATCACACTGCGTAATGAACCGGGAATTGAGCTGCGCAGCAACCAGTGGAACCTGCCCAAAGGCCCGGAAAATCTTGTCTATCGGGCGGGAGAACTGTTTTTGGAAGAGGCTGGACTGAAAGGGAAAGGCCTTTACATCGTCCTTCACAAGCGGATCCCCATGCTGGCGGGCTTGGGCGGAGGCAGCAGCGATGCGGCGGCCACCCTGCGCTGCCTCAACACGATGTGCGGGAAGATATTCTCTCAGGAAAGGCTTTTGCAGCTGGCCGCCGCGCTTGGCTCTGATGTCCCCTTTTGCCTGCTCGGCGGCACGGCACTTGCGAAGGGGCGGGGGGAGCGTGTGAAAGCGGTCTGGCCCATCCCAAGCTGCTGGATTCTTCTCTGCAAACCCAAGCTTGAGATCTCAACGCCGGAACTGTTCCAGCGCCTGGATCAGCTGCCGCCAAGCCGCCACCCCGACACGAGGGCGGCGCTTTTGGGTCTGAAACACAAGAGCCTGCTGCAGTTGGCGGCGGCGCTTGGCAATGTGTTTGAGGACGTGCTCCCGCAGGAACAGTGGGAAGAGGTCATTGCCATTCGCCGCATCATGCTCGAACAGGGAGGGCTGGGCGCCTGCATGAGCGGGACTGGGCCGACGGTATTTGGACTCTTTGAGACAAAAGAGCAGGCGCAGCAGGCGCAGCAGGCACTGCGCGCCCATTATCATTCCGTTTTTTTAACGCATCCCGTCCCCGCAAGCGAACAGAATTAGATGAGAGAGGAATCCGAAGGCCCGAAGCCGCCGCCCGCCTTGGGCAGCGCTTCCTTTCCCTATGCGCCCTGTTCCCAGGCGCATTCAAGGCGCGGCTGCATGTTCAAGAGAAGATGAGGTATAAAACAAAAAAATATCGTCCAGAATGAGAGTACTCTAAGAATTTTGGAAGGTGTTTTTTATGTGGAGGCTGAAACTGGAAGCGGCGCTCAAAACCATCAGGCGATTTCCCTGGCAGCAGGCTTCGGGTCTGCTCTGCCTCTCCCTTGTGCTCCTCTGTTTTGCGCTCGACCGGGAGCAGGGCGCGCTCGCGGACAAGATGCTGCGGCTGCACGTCTTGGCGCATTCGGACAGCCGGGAGGATCAAAGCCTCAAGCTTCGGCTGCGCGATGAGATCCTGGTGACTGTGGAGCCCTGGCTCGGCGGGGAGCAGGATGCCGCAGCGGCAAGGCAGCTGCTTGCTGCGCGCTTGCCGGAGCTTCAAATGGAGGCGCAGCGTTTTGTCCGGGAGGAGGGCTTTGATTATCCCGTCACCCTGAAGGTGGAGGAAGCGTTTTTCCCCACGCGGCATTACGAGGGATTTGCCCTGCCCGCCGGGAACTACCAGTCTCTTCGTGTGATCATCGGCGACGGGGCGGGGCGCAACTGGTGGTGCGTGGTCTTCCCGCCTCTCTGCAATGCGGCATCCACAGAGACGCTTGCAAAGAGCGCAGGCAGGGCGGGGCTGACGGAGCAGGAAGTGTTTTTGATCCTGGAAGAGAGCGATGAATATGTCATAAAATTCAAGCTGATTGAGCTTTGGGAGCAGCTAAAGCATGCAATCAACTAGCAAAAAGTATATTTTTTCAAGTTCTTCTTGCGTCTTTTTGTTTTATTGTTATAATATGAATATAGAAATGGCCTGGCCGAAGAAAACATATGGCCCGACTTTGATACAATAATCTCAAAAATGTAATGCAGACGCTCTTAGGAGGGTATGGGATGGTTGGGGCAGAAAAGCACAAAATACTGGTAGTTGAGGATTGCCTTGTGAATCAAAAGATGATTCAGCACTTCTTACAGGATGACTATGTGCTCGGCTGGGCAACGACATCAAGTGAAGGATATAAGGCGGTACATATCTTTCGTCCAAACCTGATTTTGCTTGATCTGATTTTGCCGGATTCCAATGGATTCGACCTGCTCATCAAACTAAAAGAGGACCCGAAAACGGCAAACATACCTGTGATCATTATTACAGGGCTTGACGAGGATAAGGAAGAGGAGCGCGGCTTTCTTCTCGGCGCGGCAGATTACATTAAAAAACCACTGAAAGAGAACATCGTGAAAGCCAGAATTAAGACACAATTGCGCTTTGTTAAAAAAATGCAGGCGATTGAACGAATGGGCTTGATTGATGCCGTGACAGGGATCTCCAATCGGCACTACTTCGAAAACCAGAGCAAATACGAGTGGAGCCGCGCCATCCGCCAAAAGAGCTGCCTGAGCCTGATGATGATTGACGTAGATAAATTCAAAGACTTTAACGACCGCTACGGGCACCCGCAGGGTGACCTGATGCTGCGAACCATCAGCCAAACCATTCACGATACACTCCCGCGCTCGGTTGATATTCTCTGCCGCTATGGGGGAGAGGAATTCGTTGTGATGCTGCCGGATACGGAGCTGGAAGGGGCCGAACTTGTGGCGGAGCGGCTGCGCTCTGCGGTGGAACAGGTGGGAATCAAACACCCGGCGGCAGAACCCAAGGCAAAGGTCACCGTGAGCATTGGGATTGCCTGTACCACGCCGGAGCGCGGGGATGAGCTCTCAGAGCTCTTAAAAGCAGCGGATCAGACACTGTATCAGGCAAAGAAAAACGGCCGAAACCGTGTAGAGAAAACAATAATTTAAATCGAATAAACGAATAAAAACGGAAATTTCCTGCACCCGATTCACAGAGGTGCAGGAAATTTCCGTCTTTTACAGGGGGAGAGAATTGTGGGGGGAGTTCGTATGATCTGCGGAAGCGCAGCGCAGATCAGGGTAGAATCTCCCGCTGCGGGGAGGCAGCACAACAGTGCAGAACGACAGTCCTGCGTTTGCGGGTAGCCTTGTCCCTATGGCTTGAGCCGGCCCGGCGGCGAAGGGCGATTAGCCCTGCTTGCGCTGCAGAACCAAACGGTCTGCGATCATGGCGATGAACTCCGAGTTGGTGGGCTTGCCCTTCGAGTTGGAGACCGTATAGCCAAAGTATTTTTGCAGAGTTTCCAGGTCGCCCCGATCCCAGGCGACTTCGATAGCATGGCGAATGGCGCGCTCCACCCGGGAAGCGGTGGTTCCAAACTTTTTGGCAACCTCGGGGTAGAGGATTTTGGTCACGGCGTTGATGATGTCCATGTCCTCCACCGTCATAATGATGGCCTCGCGCAGATATTGGTATCCCTTAATGTGAGCGGGCACGCCAATTTCATGGATAATCGCGGTCACAAGGGCTTCCAGGCTCTGGCGGCTGGGCGGGGCGGAGGCAATGTGGCCCGAGCCGGACATCCAGTGCTGCGAGAGCAGCAGGCGAATGCGCTCGACCACGGAGGAGATGCGGCAGGGCTTCATCATGTAATAGCTGCCGCCCTTGGCAGCCACCTGCTCGGCGACGCATCCGCGCGCAAAACTGGAGAGAATCAGGGTGCTGCAAAAATCAGCAGGCAGGCTGTCGAGCACATCCATGCCGTCCATCCGGCCCAGGACGAGATCCATGACGATCAGATCCGGTCTGTTTTCCTTTGCCAATTGAACCAGTTCCTGTCCGTCTGAGACATCGCCAAGCACAATGAAATCCTTTTCCGCGCGCAGCGCCTCCACAAGAATCGCTCGGAATTCCTCGCTTGCATCGGCCACTAAGATCTTCTTTGTATGTTCCATAATAGGCTCTCCCTTATTTTGTGGAGCCTGTGGGGGCTCCATTTTACACGATTTTATTGGGTGATGTGAATTGCTTATCCATAAACTACCATAAAGGGACAAGGAAAGCAAGGGTAAGATGACAATTAATGGAAGAATCGTTCTACAAGTATTGATCGATTTCGACGCCGGGGGCACATTGTGCCTGTCTTTCCTGTTTCAAACTAAAATTTTCTGGATTGTCTGGATACAAATCGAAAATAATTCATTTTTTCAGTCAAAATTGATGACGTATTTTAATTCTACCATAAATTTGCACAGATGGAAGAGAAAAATGAAATATATCACGATAAAGCAGTAAATTCAGGAAATTGACGAAAAGAGACGAAAAATAAAAAATAATCTACTTTTTCCTGTTTACACGCCTTGTTTGTAATGTTATCATAGAGAGTGACGATCGCATGTGATTCACATCAAATGGTCGCAGCAATTCAGCCTTTCAGCATAAGAACAGGTTCCAAGCGCGCAGAGGCGCCCTGTTTTCGTCACGTCAGGAAAAAAGGAGATCGGTATTATGAAGCATTTGATGCTGGGGAATGCGGCGGTGGCCCGTGGGTTTTATGAGGCGGGCTGTGCGTTGATTTCCAGCTATCCGGGCACGCCCAGTACGGAAATTACGGAAGAGGCGGCAAAGTACGAGGAGATGTATTGCGAGTGGGCGCCGAATGAAAAGGTTGCGATGGAAGTTGCCTTTGGCGCGTCGCTCGCGGGAAAGCGCAGTGCCTGCTGCATGAAGCATGTGGGGCTCAACGTTGCGGCGGACCCGCTCTTTACCATGTCTTATACCGGTGTGAATGCGGGCTTTGTCATCTGCGTGGCCGATGACGCGGGGATGCACTCCTCGCAAAACGAGCAGGATTCGAGGCACTATGCCATTGCCGCAAAGCTGCCGATGCTCGAACCGGCAGACTCGCAGGAGGCGCTTGCATTTACAAAACTGGCCTTTGAGCTCTCGGAGGAGTATGACACACCTGTGTTCTTAAAGCTCTGCACCCGCATCTCCCACTCCCAGAGTGTGCTTGAACTCGGGACGCGGCAGGAGCCTGCGCAGAAGCGCTATGTGAAGAACATTGAGAAATATGTGATGATGCCCGGCTACGCCAAAAAGCGGCACCCCATCGTCGAGGAGCGGATGCGAAAGCTGCAGGAACTTGCCGAGACCACGCCGCTCAACCGCGTGGAGATGGGGGACCAAAAGATCGGCATTGTGACCTCCTCCACCTCCTATCAATACGTGCGGGAGGCCTTTGGGCCGGAGGTCAGCGTGCTGAAACTCGGGATGATTCACCCGCTACCCATAAAGAAGATTTTAGAGTTTGCCGCCGCGGTCGATGAGCTCATCGTAGTGGAAGAACTCGATCCCATCATCGAGACGCACTGCAACGCCCTGGGCCTCAAGGTGACGGGGAAGAACGTGCTGCCTCTGGAGGACGAGTTCTCCCAGGGCGTGCTCATTGAAAAGCTGGGCCTTCCGATGAGGGAGGGTGAGCCGCTCGATGTCGCCATCCCCGGCCGCCCGCCGGTGATGTGCCCGGGCTGCCCGCACAGAGGGCTCTTTTACGCCCTGACAAAGAATAAGTGCACCGTGCTCGGTGACATCGGCTGCTATACGCTCGCGGCGATTGCGCCGCTCTATGCGATTGAAACCTGCGAGTGCATGGGCGCTTCCGTCAGCTCCATCCACGGCTTTAACAAGGCCCTGGGCGCGGAGGCGGAGGGCAAGACCGTGGCGGTGATCGGGGACTCCACCTTCATGCACTCAGGCATGACGGGCCTTGCAAACGTCGCCTACAACCAGAGCAATTCAACGATTATTATTTTGGACAACTCCATCACCGGCATGACCGGCCACCAGCAGAACCCCACCACGGGCTATAACATCAAGGGCGATCCCGCCGGGAAAATTGACCTGGAGGGCATCTGCCGCGCGATGGGAATCCGCCGGGTGCAGGTGATCGACCCGAACGATCTGGAGGCCTGCGATAAAGCCCTCAAGGAAGAGCTTGCAGCGCCGGAGCCCTCGGTGATCATCACGCGCAGCCCCTGCGTGCTGCTCGACTATGTTGAGCGGAAAGAGCCGGTCATCGTGGATGCGGAGCTGTGCACCGGCTGCAAGATCTGCATGAGAATCGGCTGCCCGGCGATTGCCTTTGAGGACAAGAAGGCGCGGATTGACCCCACGCTCTGCGTCGGCTGCGATGTCTGCATGCAGCTTTGTAAATTTGGTGCGATGCGCAAAGGAGGGGAGCGGTAATGCAGAGTAATATCATGATTGTCGGCGTGGGCGGACAGGGCTCCCTTCTGGCGAGCAAACTTCTCGGCCATTTGCTGCTGCATCAGGGCTTGGACGTCAAGGTTTCCGAGGTGCATGGCATGAGCCAGCGCGGCGGGAACGTCGTCACCTATGTGAAGTTTGGCGAAAAAGTCTACTCACCGGTGATCAGCCGGGGCGAGGCGGACTTCATTGTCTCCTTTGAAAAGCTGGAGGCCGCCCGCTGGATCGAGTGCCTCAAGCCCAGCGGCCGCATCATCGTCAGTACACAGGAGATTGCGCCCATGCCCGTGCTCACGGGGCAGGCGGAATACCCCAAGGGGCTCATCGAGAAGATGCGCGAGCGGGGCTTCCCCGTGGACGAGGTGGACGGGCTCGCGCTGGCGGAAGAGGCCGGCTCCGCCAAGGCGGTGAATCTGGTCTTGATGGGCGTGCTCTCCCGCTACTTCCCCTTCCCCGAGGCTGCCTGGCAGGAGGCGATTGCAGCCTGCGTGCCGGAAAAGCTCTTGGAGCTCAACCGCCGCGCCTTTGCGCTGGGACAGGCCTTTGCGCAATCGGCCGCAGCAAGCGGCGTGTAATTGCCAACGCAGCCCCCGCAAGCGCCCGCAAAGCAACAAAGCGATATGAAAACAGCTGGGGCTGGATCACCTTGATCCGGCCTCAGCTGCTGTTGTTTCCGGGTGGAAGGGCGGGGGCGCAAAAATCCGCTCCAGTTTTGGGAAATATGGACGGAGTTCAAAATGATGATTGAGAAAGCGGTTGATGAAATAGATCAGCCTTCCGTTGACAAAGGCGCAAAAGACAGTGCCGATCCCCACGGCATACAGCGGCCAAAAGCCAAAAAAGCAGATAGAGAGCAGAATGGCAAGCAGGCAGGAACATCCGTCGTAGACCAGCTTCGCGTGGGCGGTGTTTTTGCGGTATTTCAAAGCCAATTCTTTGATCAGCAGCTCGTAGACCGCAGGGGATATGTAGGTATGGAGCACAAAACTGACCCCCACAGCGGAGATGAGCACGCCGAGCGAGAAGAGGAGCAAGCGCAGGCCGAACGAGGGGTCAAGACTGGAAAACATCCACATGAACACATCTAAAACAGCGCCGTAGAAAAGCGCCGTGACAAAGGAAAAGAGGTAGGACCAGTGAAAACGGCGCACGGCGGCGATGAGAAGCAAAAGCAGCATCGCCTGCATGATATACTCTGCCACGCCAAAGCTGACGAAGCTCCAAACTTTCGAGAGCTTCAGATGGATTAAGTAGGCGGGGGCGACTACCACGGAGACGCCAAAGTTGGCGCAGACCAGCAGCGTTGAGCCCAAGGCGAGAAGGATCATTCCAAAAAGGTAGGTCAACTCGCTGTAAAACACATACTTTTTCATTCGTTCTCCTCAGAAAGCAGGTCAAAGGTCGGCGCCTCGCTGCGGTCTGCATATTGCTGCACGCCCCAGATCCCAAGTACAATCAGGCCAAGGGCCAGAAGGGTGAGCGGCGAAAAGGGCTCATGCAGATACAGCACACCAACGACGACAGAGACTAAGGTGGTCACGTTGACAAAGACGATCGTGCGGGTGACGGGGAGAATGGTATTGGCGTAGTTAATCAGGAAAAAAGCGATGACGGAGGAGGCGATGCCGAGATACAGCAGCGGGAAGAGCAGCGTACGGTTGCCAAGTGCGCTGAGAATGGGCGCGGCGCTCCCGCCGGATTCCAGCAGAGCCAGGGAAAAGAAGACCAAAAAGCCCATCAAAAACATGATATAAGTCCGCTCAAAGGGGGTGAAGGAGACGGAGAGCTTTCGCGTGAGCAGGTTGAAGGCCACATCCGCAGCCACCGCAAGCAGGAGAAGCAGAATGCCCCAGAGGTGGTTCTTGCCGCCGGCTGTGCTCGCGGTGATGATCAGCACGCCCAGCACAGAGACGACGCAAAAAAAGCTCTGCCGGCGGGTGGGTGCCTCCTGCAGGAAAAGGGCGGATGCCCAGATGGATGCAATGGGGATGAGGGCGATGATAATGGCGGAAAAGGTGGCCGAGGTATAGAGCACGCCGTAAGTCTCCCCTGAAAAATAAATCACAGGCTGGAAAAGACCGAGCAGGAGTAAGAGCTTCCAGGGTTTGTCTTTCAAGGAGATTTTGATTTTCCCGACGATCATGATCAGGGTAAAGATGACAAGGGCGATCAAAAAACGGCAGGTGAGAAGTACAAATGGCGTGATTTGATACAGGGTCAGCTTCGTGAAGATAAAACTGACGCCGAAGATGGTATTGGCGATCAACACAGAAAGTATCGCTTTTGCAGGAAGTGATGGTGTACGAGTCATGACATGCTGTCCTCTCCCAGAAGCGGCTCTCTGGTTTGTTGCGGCATCGGTCAAACAAGGCGGCTGTGATGCGTCAGATGAGCGGAAATGAATTCATCATAGCATATGCACCCAAAAGAGTAAAGAGAGGCCCCGTGAAAAAAGCCGAGGCCTTCGGAGCGCGGCGGCACAGCCGGGCTGCCCCGCTTGCATCCGCGCAGGGGCTGTGAAAGCGTGTTTCAAGGCTGTGGCCTATGGCGCTTGGCGGGCGCACAGGCCTGCACCCGCCAAGCGTCTGGCTGAGCCGTTAAATCACTGCGTTGGAGAATTTAAATGCTCGCCTCTTCCGCCATTTCCAGCATACGGCTGGCTAAAATGCCATAGCCGCGCGTGGGGTCATTGACCATCACATGGGTCACAGCGCCGACCAATTTCCCGCCTTGGAGGATGGGAGAGCCGCTCATTCCCTGCACAATGCCGCCGGTTGCATCCAGGAGGCGCGGGTCGGTAACTTCAAGAATCAAGTCACGCGTATCGCTGGCATTGGGAATGAGTTTTGTAATCTTGATCTCATATTCTTCCACCTTTTCTCCGGAGATATTACACAGGATCGTGGCGCGTCCGGTTTTAATCTCTTCCTTTTTCGCGACAGGGAAGAGAGGGCAACCGTCTAAAAATGCCCGGTCGGAGAGAAGGCCGAAGACACCGCCCGGCGTGTTGGCGTAGAGCTGGCCCAGATCGGTTTCCGTCTGGAACTCGCCGCGCAGCTCGCCGGGCTGGCCGGAGAGTCCGCGCTTGATGTCCGCTACGCTTGAGGGCATGATGGCGCCCGATTCCAGGGGCATCAGCATGGAGGTGTCAATATCGTTGATCCCGTGACCAAGCGTGCCGAAGATGTTTGACTGCGGATCGTAGAAGGTGATCGTCCCGATTCCCGCCATGGAGTCGCGAATCCATGCGCCAAGCTTATAGCTGCCGTCCGTTGTGCACTGCGCTGCCTGCGCCGTGAGCTGGGACTGCGCTTCGCCCCGCAGAATCCGAACGCTCATCGCCTCGCCGCCCAGCGCTTGCAGCTGGGCATGCACCTCTTCGATGCTGTTTACCTCTTCTCCGTTGATGTGGGTGATGATATCGCCTTGCCGCAGACCGCAGGCCTGTGCGGGGGAGCTGCTGCCGTGCTCTGTCTTAAACTCGCTCAGGCCGATGACTAAAACGCCTTCGGAGAAGAGCTTGATGCCCACCGTTCGACCGATGGGGCAGACATAGCGGGTGTTGCTATCGTTCATGATCTTGCCCCCGAGCGCCAGGGCGGGCGGCTGAGAAAGGGCGGCTGAGAGGGCCAGAATCATGAAAAGCAAGACGATGCGGGGGAAAAAATGGGTGGTGCTCATGCTTTGGTGTTTTTCTGTGGAGTGCAAAAAATCACCTCTTCATTTCGATTGTTTTGAAAAGAGCGCGGAATTTCCGCGCAAGATTACTATGTCTCATTTGGGCAAAACTAAGCGTGCAATCAACTGACAATGATATTCATATTTTCCAAAACACTGCGGGAGGGCAGATTCATTGACAAGAAAATGCAGCTGAGAGGGAAAATGGATTCCCTTCTTGCTTTTTATTGTATTTTTGCTATACTTTTCATAGGGTGATCAGGGATTGAGCGCCCTCTCGGCAGCCCGCCCCCCTGTTTGAAAGACCATTGCCTTGCGAAACAGGGCAATGGCAGCGGGGGAGGAAACGCGCAGGCTTGCAGATGAAAGAGATCGAAATGAAATGCCTGAGGAGGAATGGAGATGCTGATAGAATATCGTCCGAAAGGGGTTTGTTCCAAGCAGATGCGGATTGAGGTGCAGGATGGACGGATCACCAATCTGGACGTGATCGGGGGATGCCACGGAAACATTCAGGGCATTTCAAGGCTCGTAAAGGGCATGCCCATTGATGAAGTGGTTGAAAAGCTCGAAGGCATCCGCTGCGGCTTCAAAAAAACATCCTGCCCCGACCAGCTGGCGCAGGCGCTCAAAGAGGAATTTGGCGCAGACGCCTCATGACCAAGCCCTGCAAGATATCGGGGAGCTGCGCCCAATCTGCGCGCAGGGCGCAGGGCTTTGCCGCTCTGTCGGCGCATAACAAGAGACCTTGGGAGTGTTCCCAAGGTCTTTCTTAGGTCTTTGCCCGCTTTCTTTTTTGCTCAGGCCTGCGCTGTGAATGCGCGGATCAGTGCGCCGCTGCCAAGCGCCGAGGGCTCTTCGAGGACATGTCCGACGCCCTCAATGGCACTGTTTAGGGGATCCCCCGCCCGCCGAATGGGGATGCCGCAGCGCGTGCGGATCAGTTGATCCAGCCCCGGGAGCAGACTGCCCCCGCCGGTCAGGAGGATGCCCTTGGCCCGAATATCCGAGTGCAGTTCAGCTGGGGTTCGCTCCAAAAGTTCCTCCAGCGCTTCGAGAATCCGCTCCGCCTCCGCCGCCAAAGGCGCGATCATCTCCTGTGAAGAGAGGAGGACGGAGCCGGGGAGCCCGGAATCGAGCGCGCGGCCTCTGGCCTCTGCAGCGCCCAGAGAGGGTAGCGCCCGCACGCAGCCGATCTCAAGTTTGAGCGCCTCTGCAACGGCGTCACCAATCAGAAGCCGGTGGGTGCTGCGGACATAGCGGATGATGGAGGCGTTGAATTGATCCCCCCCCACGGGGATGCAAGCGGATGCAACGATGTCGCCCAGGGATAGGAGCGCAATGTCCGTGCTGCCCCCGCCGATGTCCAAAACCATCTGTCCCTCGGCCCTGCCGGGGTCAAGTCCCCCGCCGATGGCGGCGGCCGCTGCGCCCCTCATCAGATAGACCCGCTTTGCACCGGCCTGCAGGCCCGCATCAATCACGGCGCGCTCCTCCACCTCGTGGATGCCGGAGGGAACGCAGATGAGAAGACGCGGTTTGAATAGGCCGCCCGCCCCGCTCCTGTGCAGGAAATCGCGCAGCATCCGCTCTGCCAGGGGCAGGTTCGTGATGAGACCATGCCGCAAAGGGCGTGCAGGGGCCGCACTGCCCGGCGCGCGCGCGAGCAGCTCCAGCGCCTCCTGGCCGAAGCAGCGCGCCCGGCCACTCTGCTGATCCACTGCCGCGAGGGAGGGTTCTTGCAGTGCAATCCCCCTGCCGCGCAGGTAGATCCGTGTGGAGGAGCTGCCAAGATCAATGCCGATGTCTCGCCCGAAGGCCCGAACTCGTTTTTTCATGCCGCCAACATCCTCCGCCCCTCAGATTTAAATTCCCTTCCATCATAGCGAAGGCGGAGGGCGAAAGGGAGCGAAAAGGAGGGGATGGGCTGATTTCTTTGCAGCCCTATTGATGAGTTTCCTCCGTTTGGGAGAGCTTGCCGCCGGCAAAGCAAGCGGCGAACACCCGCGCTGCGCCCGCGTCCAAGAGCGCCTTGGCGGCCGCATCCAGAGTGTTGCCCGTTGTGATGATGTCATCGATTAGGAGAACGGTCTTCCCCTGCACGAGGGAGGGTTTTGGCACAGAAAAAGCACCCTGTACATTGGCTCTGCGCGCAGAGGAGCGCTTCAGGCTCGACTGCGCCACTGTATGGGCCTTGCTCAGCGTGGAGATCAGGGGCTGCTCCAAGAGCGCGGCGGTTGCCTCCGCGAGCAGAAAGCTCTGGTCATAGCCGCGCTCTGCTCTCCGCTCCGCCGAGACGGGCAGCCAAGTGAGCAGCTCGTACTGCTCCGAAAAATGCAGTGAGATCGTGCGGGCGAGCGCAGTGGAAAAACTGCGGGCATATTCGCTTCGCCCTTGAAATTTGAACGCGAGAAGAGCCTGCCGAATCTCGCCCTGATACCAGGCGGAAAAACTGCAGGCTGTGTAGTATTTTCCCTTGACAGGTGCTGTGTCGTCCGGAACCCAGAGCGGATTGTTCTCACAGGTTTGGCAGATCGTCTGGCGGGCGCTCTCAAGAATCCGGTCGCAATAGATGCAATGCGGCGGGAAGAAGAGGTCAAGCAGGGCGGAGAAAAAGCGGTTCATGAAGACACCTCCCGGCAGTTCTATGCCCAGTCCTCTCTGGCCAGACGCGCGCGCAGGCCGCTGTAGCGCCGCTGCGGACGGTCATTCGCAGCCATGCGGGCGATCAAACCCTCGTGACCGACGAGGATGAGCAGCTCCTTCGCGCGGGTCATGGCGGTGTAGAGCACGCTGCGCGTGAGGAGCATGGGCGCCGCGTCGAGCGCGCAGAGGATGACGGCGCGGTATTCGCTGCCCTGGGATTTATGTACTGTCGTCGCGTAGGCGAGCTCGAGCTGATGGAGCAAATCCGGCGTGTACTGCGCAAGGTGCCCGTCATAATCCACCGTGAGGAGTCTGCCCTGCGGGTCGATGGAGTCGATGCGGCCGATGTCGCCGTTGAAGACACCAAGGCCAAACTCCATGCTGCTGCGATCCTGCCAGAGCAGATCATAATTGTTTTTGACCTGCATCACGCGGTCGCCCGCGCGGAAGAGCTGGTTGCCGAAGACGTGCTCCTGCTTGTCCGGCGCGGGTGGGTTGACGGCGTGCTGCAGGGCGAGATTGAGGGAAACGGTGCCGGTGCTGCCCTTACGCGTGGGGGAGAGAACCTGAATTTGATCCGAGGCGATCCCCATATGCTCCGGCAGGCGGCGCTGGCAGAGATCGAGAATGGTCTCCACCGCCGTGTGTGCCTCGTGCCGCCGGAGAAAAAAGAAGTCGCTCCCGCTCTTGTTCTGAAACGCCGGCGCTCCGCCCTGGTTGACGGCGTGGGCATTTTGGACGATGGAGGACTCGGCCGCCTGACGGAAGATCTCCGTGAGCTGCAGTTGGGGAATGCGCCCCGAGCGGAGCAGGTCTGAGAGGATGTTTCCGGGGCCGACAGAGGGGAGCTGGTGCGGGTCACCGACCAGAATCAGGCGGCAATCCTCCCGCAGGGCGGAGAGCAGCGCGTGGAAGAGCGGCAGGTCGAGCATGGAGGTCTCGTCCACGATGAGCGCGTCCGCCTCGAGCAAGTTATTCTCATTGTATTCAAAGCTGAGCGTCCCGCGGATGGGGTCATAGCGCGGGTCAAGCAGGCGGTGGATGGTCGAGGCCTCCGCCTGGCAGGTTTCGGCAAGGCGTTTCGCCGCCCGCCCCGTGGGAGCGGCAAGCGCCGTGCGCAGGCCCAGTTGATCAAAGAGGGCAAGAATGCCGCGCAGGGAGGTGGTCTTGCCCGTGCCGGGGCCGCCGGTCAGGAGCATGACTTGGCGCGTGGCGGCGGTGCAGACGGCCTCCAGCTGCAAGGGGGCGTATGCAATCTGCTGGCGCTGCTGAACCTGTCCGAGCAGAAACTCAAGATCAGCGGGGGGGTAAAAATCTGCCCTTGCCATCCGCCGGAGCATCTGTGCGACGGCGCATTCGGAGTCGTAGAGGCGCAGGAGATAACAGGCCTCCTCCCCGGCGATGGGCGAGAGGACGATGTCCCCGCGCTCTAAAAGCAGCTCGAGCGCCTCCTCCAGCGGGTCGGGCGAAACGTCCAGCAATTGCGCAGTGGCTCCAAGCAGCTTTTGGCGGGGGAGAAATACATGGCCGTTTTCCGCGTTGTGTTCAAGTTCAAAGAGCAGGCCCGCCTCCAGGCGCAGCAAATGATCGGGCGGAAAGCCCAGCGAGAGCGCTAAGTGATCGGCGAGAGAAAAGGGCGCGCCCACGCTCTCGTCCGTGAGCAGGTAGGGGTTGTTTTTTACAGTGGGCAGCGCCGCGTCTCCATAGCGCTGGTAGAGGGGGATGGCCGCCTGCAGCGGCAGAGCGTGCGAGGCGAGAAAATCCAAAAGCCTGCGCATGGAGAGATGTAATTTGAGCGCCTTATTGATGTCGAGCGCACGCTTGCGGGTGATGCCCTGCACCTCGGTCAGCAGCTCCGGCTGCTCTTCGATGACGGAGAGTGCATGGCGGCCAAAGGCGTGCACCAAGCGCCTTGCGGTGACAATGCCGATGCCCTTAATGGCGTGGGAGGAGAGGTAGCGAAAGACCTCATCTTCACTCTCCGGCATACGGCGCTCGCTGTGTTCCGCTTTAAACTGCCGCCCATAGCTCGCGTGGGTTTCCCACTGCCCTTGGACGGAGAGCCCCTCACCGGGGAAGATGCCCGGGAGGAAGCCCACCACCGTGACATCCTCTTCCTCATCCACATCCAGGCGCAGGACGGCATAGCCGTTCTCCTCGTTTTGAAAGACAACGGAGGAGACGGTTCCATCCAGATATAGAAGTTCGATGGGAGCCGAATCCATAGGCTATCACTCCTTCCGGCAGAGGGTTGAGAGCTTCTCCGCTGTGCACAGCTGAAGCTGCGGCTCCTGCCCCATGAGGCGGGAGAGCCGTGCGCGGCCCAGATCGCTCAGACCCAGGTCCAGCAGAACGATGGGGAAGGTCAAGAGCCCCCCGCCGCGCAGCCAGAGCAAGCGCGAAAGGGTCTCCTCCAGCCCGTCGGCATCACCCGCAACAGGGAGCAGCGTGAAACCGGCATCCCCATCCGGTGGCGGGCAGAGCAGGCGGCCAAAGAGAAGCCAGAGGAGCGCACAGAGACCTGCCACCGCGAAAAAAGCGAGCAAAGACTCAAGAAAAGCGAGCATAGGGAACACCTCCACTCCAGAGAAGCAGGCCTTCACAGAAGGACTGCTTTCTCCAGCCTATGCTGCGTGCGGCGGGGATGTGTTTGCGGGAAACGGGGGAGTTATGCCTCCGCTCCCCCGGCGGCGGGCAGGACAGTGCGCAAATACTGTCCGGTGTAAGACTGCTCGCAGGCGGCAAGCTCCTCCGGCGTTCCCGTGCAGACGATGTGCCCGCCGAGATCGCCCCCCTCCGGGCCGAGGTCGATGATATGATCGGCGGTTTTAATCACATCGAGATTGTGTTCAATCACCACCACAGTGTTCCCATTTTCCACCAGACGCAGCAGCACCTCCAGAAGCTTTGCGACATCGTGGCTGTGCAGGCCGGTGGTCGGCTCGTCGAGGATGTAGATGGTCGAGCCGGTCGCGACTTTTGAGAGCTCCGTGGAGAGCTTGACCCGCTGCGCCTCGCCGCCCGAGAGGGTGGTGGAGGGCTGGCCGACTTTGATGTAGCCAAGTCCGACATCATAGAGCGTCTGTAGACGCCGGTGGATGCGGGGGAGATGCTCGAAAAAGGAGAGCGCCTCTTCCACCGTCATGCCGAGCACTTCGTAGATATTCTTGCCCTTATATTTCACTTCCAGTGTTTCGCGGTTATAGCGCTTGCCCTTGCAAACCTCGCAGGGGACGTAGATATCCGGCAGAAAGTGCATCTCAATCTTCAGCAGCCCGTCACCCGCGCAGGCCTCGCAGCGGCCACCCCGCAGGTTGAAGGAGAAGCGCCCCGGGCCGTAGCCCCTCGCCTTAGCATCCGGCGTGGAGGCAAAGAGCTCGCGGATTTCCCCGAAAAGCCCCGTATAGGTGGCGGGGTTTGAGCGGGGGGTGCGCCCGATGGGCGACTGGTCAATGCTGATGACCTTATTGAGATACTCCTCGCCCTCAATGGCGCGATGCGCCCCGGCGCGGGTTTTGCTGCGCATGAGGTCGGCGGCAAGTTTTTTGTAGAGAATTTCGTTGACGAGGCTCGACTTGCCCGAACCGGAGACACCCGTCACGCAGATGAAGCTGCCCAGCGGAAAGGAGACATCAATATCCGCGAGGTTATTTTCTGAAGCGCCGCGCACAACCAGCTGCTGCCCATTGCCGGCACGGCGCAGGGCGGGGACGGGGATCTGCTTCTCGCCGGAGAGGTATTGCCCCGTCAGCGAATCGGGCACCTGCATAATCTCCTCCGGCGTGCCCTGGGCGACGACCTCGCCGCCGTGGATGCCGGCACCGGGGCCGATGTCGACCACATAGTCGGCAGCGCGGATGGTGTCCTCATCGTGCTCGACCACCAGGAGGGTATTTCCAAGGTCGCGCAGGTGCTTCATGGTCTCCAAGAGCATGTGGTTGTCGCGCTGGTGCAGGCCGATGGAGGGCTCATCGAGAATATACAACACGCCCATGAGAGAGGAGCCGATCTGCGTCGCCAGGCGGATGCGCTGGCTCTCGCCGCCGGAGAGGCTGCCCGCCTGCCGCGCGAGCGTCAGGTATTGCAGGCCCACGCTGTTGAGAAAACCAAGCCGCTCCCGCGCCTCCTTCAAGATGCGCTGGGCGATCATCGCCTGCGTTTCACTGAGCGTAAGGCCATCGAGAAAGCGCAGCGCCTCCGTCACAGATTTGCGGCAGAAGGCATCAATATCCAGCCCGCCCACCGTGACGGCGAGGGATTCCTGCTTCAAGCGCTTCCCATGGCAGTCCGGGCAGGCGCACTCGCTCATGGACTCTTCAATGTCACGCTTCACCGCGTCGGACTGCGTCTCCCGATAGCGCCGCTGGATGTTGGAGATGATGCCTTCAAAGGGCTGGGTGAGCGTCCCCTTCCCGTTGGCGCGCTCGTAGGTCAGGGTGAGTTTTTCCTGCCCTGTGCCATAGAGGATTTTCTCTATCACCTCGTCCGATAGCTCCGCAACGGGGGCGGTGAGCTTGAATTGGTAGCGCTTGGCGAGGGCTTCAAAATACATCTTGGCGATGGAGTCCCCCTTGATGTTCTGCCAGCCGGAGGCGCAGATGGCGCCGTCTAGGATGGAGAGGCTCTTGTTGGGGATGACGAGATCGGGGTCCACCTTCAGCTGCACCCCAAGGCCCATGCAGCTGGGGCAGGCGCCATAGGGGTTGTTGAAGGAGAACATGCGCGGCGTGAGCTCTTCCATGCTGATGGCGCAGTCCGGGCAGGCGTAGTTCTGGGAAAAGATCAGATCCCGCTCCTCCTGAAAGAGGTTGATGATGACAAGCCCGCCGCCCAGGTGGATGGCCGTCTCGATCGAATCGGTCAGGCGGCGGAGAATTTCCGGCCCCATGGCCAGCCGGTCCACCACGATCTCAATGCTGTGCTTCTTGTTTTTCTCCAGGCGGAATTCTTCCGTCAGTTCATAGAGGCTCCCGTCCACCCGCACCCGCACATAGCCCGCGCGGCGCGCGTCTTCAAACACCTTGCCGTGCTCGCCCTTTCGCGCGCGAACCATGGGCGCGAGCACCTGAATGCGGCTGCCTTCCGGCAGCGTCATCACCTGATCGACAATTTGATCCACAGTCTGCTGGTGGATCTCCTTGCCGCAGTGGGGGCAGTGGGGAATGCCCACACGCGCCCAGAGCAGGCGGAGGTAGTCGTAGATCTCCGTCACGGTGCCGACGGTGGAGCGGGGGTTTTTACTGGTGGTTTTCTGGTCGATGGAGATGGCGGGGGAGAGCCCGTCAATCTGATCGAGGTCGGGCTTTTCCATCTGGCCCAAGAACATGCGCGCGTAGGCGGAGAGGGACTCGACGTAGCGGCGCTGTCCTTCGGCATAGATCGTGTCAAAGGCGAGGCTGGACTTGCCGGAGCCCGAGAGGCCCGTGAGCACCACGAGCTGATCCCGGGGGATGCGCAGGTCGATATTTTTCAGGTTATTCTCCCGTGCGCCTTTGATGGTAATATGGCTGTGCATAATGGCAAAAACTCCTAAAGATATAGAATGGTGTGCGTGTGTTATTCTGCTGTGCTAATATTGCCGCGCAGCTCAATGATCTGGTCGCGCAGCGCCGCGGCGTATTCGAACTCCAGCCGCTTGCTCGCCTCGCGCATCTCCTTCTCCAGCCGCTTGATGGCGGCGCGGCGCTCCCGGTCTGTCATATAGAGATCGCCGCGCTGCTTGATGTCGGAGTTTGCGGAGCGGGAGATTTCAATCAGGTTTCGGATCGATTTGATAATGGTCTGCGGCACGATGCCGTGCGCCTCGTTAAACTCCGCCTGGATCGAGCGGCGGCGCGCCGTCTCCTGCATGGCCGCCTGCATGGAGCGGGTGACTTTATCCGCATAGAGGATGACAAGACCGTTGGCATTTCGCGCCGCCCGGCCGATGGTCTGAATCAGGGAGGTCTCCGAGCGCAGGAAGCCCTCCTTGTCCGCGTCTAAGATCGCGACGAGGGAGACCTCGGGCAAATCCAGCCCTTCGCGCAGCAGGTTGATGCCGACGAGCACGTCAAAGGAGCCCATGCGCAGGTCGCGCATGATCTCCATCCGCTCCAAGGTGTCCACATCGTGGTGCAGATAGCGCACCCGTATGCCCGCGTCCTGCAAGAAGCCGGTCAGATCCTCCGCCATGCGCTTGGTCAAAACGGTGATGAGCACGCGCTCCTGCTGCTCGATGCGCAGGTTGATCTCAGCGATCAAATCGTCAATCTGCCCCTCCACGGGGCGCAGCTCCACGCGCGGGTCGAGCAGACCCGTCGGGCGGATGACCTGCTCGACCACCTGCCCGGCGCGCGCGCGTTCGTATTCACTCGGCGTTGCAGAGACGTAAACCACCTGATGGATGCGCTCTTGAAATTCATCAAAACGCAGGGGGCGGTTGTCAAAGGCGCAGGGGAGGCGAAAGCCATAGTCCACCAGCGTCTCCTTTCGGGCGCGGTCGCCGGCGTACATGGCGCGCACCTGCGGCACCGTCACATGGCTCTCGTCAATAAAGAGCAGAAAGTCCTTTGGGAAGTAGTCCAAGAGCGTCATCGGCGGGGAACCGGCCGGCCGGCCGGAGATCACCCGGCTGTAGTTTTCAATACCGGAACAGTAACCAAGCTGCTGGAGCATTTCGATGTCATAGCGCACCCGCTGTTCCAGCCGCTGCGCCTCGACAAGCTTTTCTTCCGCGCGAAAGTGCGCCAGCTGTTCCGCGAGCTCCCGCTCGATTTCAAGGATGGCCGCCGCCATTTTCTCCGGCGTGGAGACGTAGTGCGAAGCGGGGTAGATGGCGACATGATCCAAGATGCGGGTGGGTGTGCCCGTGACGATGTTGATCTCGCTGATGCGGTCGATCTCATCGCCGAAGAACTCCACGCGGATGGCAGTCTCGTTGCCGTAGACGGGGAAGATCTCCACCGTGTCTCCGCGCACGCGGAAGCGGTTGCGGTCAAAGGCGACATCGTTGCGCTCATAGCGAATTTCCACCAGCTTGCTCAAGAGCTCGTCCCGGTTTCTCATCTGACCCCTCCGCAGAGAGATCACCATATTTTTGTAGTCAATCGGGTCGCCAAGGCCATAGATGCAGGAGACGGAGGCGACGACGATGACGTCATCCCGCTCAGAGAGGGAGGAGGTGGCAGAGTGGCGCAGGCGCTCAATTTCATCGTTGATGCTGCTGTCCTTCTCGATAAAGGTGTCGGTATGCGGGATGTAAGCCTCCGGCTGATAGTAATCAAAATAGGAGACGAAGTACTCCACGGCGTTGTTGGGGAAAAACTCTCGAAATTCGGCGCAGAGCTGCGCCGCGAGGGTTTTGTTGTGCGCCAGCACCAGCGTCGGGCGCTGCACCTGCTCAATGACCTTCGCCATGGTAAAGGTCTTGCCGGAGCCGGTGACACCAAGGAGCGTCTGCTCCTCAAGGCCCAGGGCAATGCCCTGGCTGAGCGCGGCAATGGCGGCGGGCTGGTCGCCGGCGGGCTTGTATTCACTGATGACTTCAAAGGCGGGCATAGGGAACCTCCCTTGTGGTAGAAAGTTGATTTGGCGCATCCGGCGGGCGCTGCCGCGCGGTACAGGGATGCAAAATGGGTAGAGGTAGGAGCGCGTTGCCGCTTCCTAACGCAGGTAGCGGCTCTCGCGCAGGGAGACCATATCGTCATCGACCAAAATGACGTGGTCGAGAAGTGTCACATTCATTTTAGACAAAAAATCCTGAAGATATGCGGTGGAGATCAGGTCAGCGTCTGATGGTGTTGCCACGCCGCTGATGTGGTTGTGCGCGAGGATGACGCAGGTGGCGTTGAGCGAGAGCGTGGCCTCCGCAACCTGCCTTGTGGTGATCTCCGTCGCGTTTGGAATGCCTTCGCTGATCTTGCGCACCCCGAGCAGCTTTCGCTTGCCGTCGAGCGCGGCGAGATAGGTTCTCTCGTTCTTCGCGGCGAAAAAGTAGGGCCGAAAGAGCGCCTCCATATCGCGGGTGTTGTTGATGATCTCGTTGACATTGGTGCGGCTGGAGATATATTTGGCGGAGAGGGCGGGGATGAGCTTTAAAAGAACTGCGGTGTTCTCACCGACACCGGGGACCGCCATCAGATCCTCCGGCGCAGCGTCCAGCACACCCGAGAGGCTGCCAAAGGCACTCAGCAGGCGATGCGCGAGCGGGTTGACATCACCCTGGTGCCGGGAATAGAAGAGCAAAAGCTCCAGCGCGCGGTGATCTGGAAAGTGCTCCAGCCCGCCGGTCAAAAACTCCTGCTTGACCCGCTCCCGGTGTCCTTTGTGAATGCTCATCGAAGGCCGCCCCCAACTCTTCCGTGTTTCGACAGCAAAGCCGCCGGAAATGCCTCGCGTGGAAAGCACGCATAGAACACCATTATACTATAGAATGCAAGGGCCTACAAGTGGGGCTTCGAAAACTTGTACGATGAGATTTAAAGGCAGGGCAGGCAGCTTCTCCCGCGTACTTGCGGAAGAAAGCACCGCCAAGGAGCCTGTTGGCGCTCCTTGGCGGTGCGTGTGTCGCGCGAGAATCAATAGTTGGTGGCGTGAATTTCGAAATGGGCGCGGGGATGTGCGCAGACAGGGCAGACCTCAGGCGCCTCCTTGCCATATTCCAAATGGCCGCAGTTGCGGCAATACCAGACGGTTGCGCCGTCTTCGCGTTTAAAGACCGTGCCGTTTTGAACATTGTCCGCCAGCTTCCGATAGCGCTCCTCGTGGGATTTTTCAACCTTGCCCACCGCCTCGAAGAGATCCGCAAGGCGAACGAAGCCCTCTTCTCTCGCATCGATAGCCATCTGACGATACATATCCGTCCACTCTTCGCGCTCGCCCTCTGCTGCCGCGAGCAGGTTCTCGTGCGTTTTGCTGATGCCGCCGAGCTCCTTAAACCAGAGCTTGGCGTGCTCCTTTTCGTTTCCTGCAGTTTCCTCAAAGATCGCAGCGATTTGCTCATAGCCTTCCTTCTTCGCGGCGCTGGCAAAATAGGTGTATTTATTGCGTGCCATGCTCTCGCCGGCAAATGCCTTCCAAAGGTTGGCTTCTGTCTTGCTGCCTTTTAACTCCATGATCCGATCTCCTTTCAATTACAAACGGCAAGATATCCCCTTGCAGAATGAAATGGCACCGTACGGGTGCGGGATGCGAGGGGAGGATTACTCTCCCTTCCACAGTCCGTGGAGATTGCACCACTCATAAGCGGTAACCTTGCCCTCAAGCGTGGTCTTAAAGAGCGGCTCTGCGCCCGGCTGAAGCTTTTTAATGGCCACAGTGTCCTCGTTGACGGCAACAATGAAGGGGATGTAGTGTTCCTCTACCATCGGATGGGGGACAGAGCCCACCTTGATGGTGATCTCATTGCCCGCTTTCTCGATCACGGGAACGTGCTTCTCATAAGCGCCGTCTGAAGTGGCGACCTTCATTTCGTCCATAGGCTCGCCGCAGCAGACCATGGGCACACCGGAGTCATGAAGCTTGTAGGCGATATTTCCGCAGCGTGAACATTGATAAAGTTTGAATTCCATAATAGTTCTCCTTTCTATATGCGCGTGTTGTTTGTTGATTAAGGTAAACGGCTGCTGCCGCATACGTCTGTTTGTGCGCTCTCCCGCTTGGCGCAGGAGAAGCATGTGCCTCGAAAGATCAAATCGTGCCGCGCAACATGGTAGCCCATCTTGGAGACCATCTCATCGAGCGTGTCGTTGATGGGCAGGTTCAGGTCGGCCAAATTGCGGCAGCAGGTGCAGAAAAAATGGGGATGGGGCGCCACGTTGCCGTCATAACGATCCACATCGAAGGAGAGGCGCAAAATATGTCCGCTGTGCTCCAGCTGGTTTAGGTTGCGGTATACGGTGGCAAGGCTCAGCGTGGGCTGCGCCTGCTTGAGGCTGAGATACAAGGTCTCCGCAGTGGGGTGATCCCTTCGCTCCTGCAGGGCGCGGTAAATGGCCTCCCGCTGTTTTGAGTAGCGCTTAAATTTCATGTTAGTCACCATTAACTAGGAATCATTACTAATTATAGATTATTATACAAGGGATGGATAAAAAGTCAAGCGTTAATTGCGAAAACAGGAGAGAGCTCTTCCTGAGCGCAGCAGTAAAGTTTGCATCTTTCGGAAGATTTAGTGAGAGTTCAAACTTTTTGCTGCTTTTAAGTGAGGGGATAAGAAAATCTTCCTGTTTTTTTCTCTTATAAAGAAAAGAGATTGATCCATACTAGAAGTAGATTCTTTCGTAAGAATCAATTTCATCAAGAGCAAACGCAATGGAGGTAGACTATGCGAGGCAAGGTTTGGATTGCCGCAATTGCTTTGATCATGATCGCTTCTCTGGCGGGCTGTAACAAAAGCACGGCTGGGAATGTGACACGGGACATTGAGAGAAGCACACGTTCCGTAATTGAACGCAACGGCATCAATAACGACATGACAGAGCCGATCCGGGACTCCAAGGGTAATATTATCGGATATGCTCCCGACTGGAACGACAAGCTTGAGAACTGGAGAGGAATTACCGGCGAGGGCACGCGCGGCACTTTGAATGACTAGTTCATTCGATGGTTCGCCGGGTTAATGGGATAGAAAAACGATCAGAACGCTGCGATGGAATGCGGGGAGAGGGACGCCTTGCGTGCAAATTCCCCTGGCGCGCAGTCTATTGTTTGTCTAAACGCGACATATCATTCATCTACGGAAGAGAGCGGCGCTTGAAAGAGAGATCAGCGTGGAAGAGGAAGCCTGGCTTTGCGCCGGGCTTCCTTTATTCTGCCAGAAGGCGTATCTTTTTTTCTGTATTTGTGTTACACTGATGGCAATCGATTCTTCCGATCAGAGGGACAACAGGCAGAGAAACCCGCGTATGGAACACCGCAGCGCAGGCCTGTTTGCGCCTTGCGGCAGAGAAAGGAGTGGTCATAGCGATGCATGAGGAAATCTTAGAGAATATTTACCGGATTGAGGTGCCCCTGCCCAAAAACCCGCTTCAGAGGCTCAACAGCTATTTCATCCGCGGGGAAGAGAGCAGCATGATCATTGACACCGGATTTCGGCAGCCTGAGTGCCGCGCGGCGCTCTTTCAAGCGCTGGAAGCGCTCCATGTCGACCGCAACACCCTGGATGTCTTTGGAACGCATATCCACTCCGACCACATCGGCCTTGCGCCGGAGGTCGTTGGCCCCAACCGCAAGATCTACCTCGGGAGGGGGGACTTCCACTGGGCGGCCTCGGAGGAGTCCGACCGCTACTGGGAGCTGATGGATGAGCGCTTCCTGATCGAGGGTTTCCCGCAGGAGGAGTTGGAAGCGCTTGCGCCGGTCAACCCCGCCCGAAACCTTGGCCCCGCGCTGGATCTGCCGCAATATCAAGTAGTTGGAAACGGCGATGTCTTTGAGCTGGGCGGCCACCGCCTGGAGGTGATTGAGGCGCCGGGGCACACGCCGGGCATGGTCTGCCTGTGGATGCCGCAGGAGCAGGTGATGTTCACCGCCGACCACATCCTCTTTGATATCACACCCAACATCACCATGTGGCCCAATATGGAAGACGCGCTGGGCAGCTATCTGGAGAGCTTGAGGAAGTTCCGCCAGTACCCGGTAAAGCTGGCGCTGCCGGGTCACCGCGAAAGCGGAGACTACCATGCTCGCATCGATGCGCTCTTGGAGCACCACGATAAGCGCGTGGCGGAAACGCTTAAAATCGTAGCGGATCGGCCGGGAATGTCGACCTATGAGATTGCGGGGTTCATGACCTGGAAGATCAAAGCCAAGACCTGGGCGGAGTTCCCCCTGATTCAAAAGTTTTTTGCCGTGGGAGAGTGCCTCTCCCACCTGGATTACTTACGCGGCCTTGGAAAGATTGTGCGGCGGGAGAAAGGCGGGTACCATTCCTATGATCCCCTCTGAACATACGATCAGCAGGTCCGAAATCTTGGCGCGCGTCGACCACACGCTGCTCAAACCGGAGGCGATGGAGGACGAACTGCTGCGCCTTTGTGATGAGGCGGTGGAGTTTCAAACCGCATCGGTCTGCGTCAGCCCGGTGTACCTATCCGCCGCGGTGCGGCGCCTTCAAGGAAAACGGCTGCCGGTCTGCACTGTTGTCGGCTTTCCGAGCGGCGCTGTGACCACGCAGGCGAAATGCTTTGAAACCATGCAGGCGCTGGAGCAGGGCGCGGATGAAATTGACATGGTGATCCACATCGGCAAGGTAAAGATGCGGCAGTGGGACGCAATTTTAGAAGAAATGCAGCAGATCAAAGCCCTCTGTGCCTCCCGCGTGCTCAAGGTCATCATCGAGGCCTGCCTTCTCACGGAGGCGGAAAAACGCAAGCTCTGCGCGCTGGTGAGTGAATCGGGAGCGGATTACATCAAAACCTCCACCGGATTTTCCAGCGGCGGCGCGACCTATGAGGATGTCGCCCTCTTCCGCAGCGCACTTGCGCCGGAGGTGAAGATCAAGGCCGCAGGCGGGATACGAACCTTTGCGTGCGCGCAGGAGATGATTCGATTGGGTGCCGACCGCCTGGGCAGCAGCGCCCTGGTAGCGCTGGCGCGGCAAGCCGGACTCTAAAGAAAAACATGGTTATGTTGCAGGGGCAGCATGGCCATGTTTTTTTGAAGAAGGGGGCGTTGAAATTTTACTCCCGCGACAGCGCAGGCTGCAACACGCCTGTTTGTCCTCTCTCAGCCTTGGGATGCGGATGTTTTCTTAAAAAACAATCGGGGATTCGACAAGCTTTATGCAAATTTTTCCTTTTCTTGCCGTATACTGATCGCAGTTTTAGACGTAATTTCACCCTCACCCGGCTTGCGGCGGAAGTTTTTGAGCTGAAGATCACAGACACGCTCTGAACAAGATGTCGGCAAGCGGTTCAGTCCTGTGAGGGGAAAGAATGAATCAGAAAGGGGACTGTATTCATGAAACATACAGTGTCTCTGCTCCTCTGCGGTCTTTTGCTGCTCTGCCTTTCGGGCTGCGTGAAGGAAGAGAAGATAGCGAGCTGGCAGAATGAGCCGAACTTATTGGCGGTGCTTGCGGATGAAGAGGAAATCAGCCGCGAGATTGTAGCGCATTTATATGAAAAGATGCATGAATTTGAGGCGGCCTCTCTGAACATGGGGCTTAGTTGGCAGAGCCCGCAGGAAAAAAACCGGGAGGGGCGCCTGCAAGCACTGGCCGGGAGCATTGCGCAGGGCGCAAAAATTGTGCTCTGTGTCGGTTCAGAATATGACACGGTGGTTCACGAAGCGCAGGAGCGCCATCCGGAGATCATGTTTCTCCTGCTCGATGGGGAGGCCCGCGCGGAACACTCACAGCTCTATGAAAGCCTCCCCAACACGCACTGCATCCGCTTCCAGCAGTCCGAGGCGGGCTTTCTCGCCGGCTACGCCGCCGTGACGGAGGGGGCACGAAAGCTCGGCTTCTGCAGCGGCGTGAGCAATGAAGACATGATCCGCTATGCCTATGGTTTTCTGCAAGGCGCCGATGCGGCCGCGGCCGCGCTCGGCCTTGTGACGGGAGATGTTCTGCTCCGCTTTTGGTATGCGGGGGAGGAAGACCTCGCGGAAGGCCTCCGCCGCCAAATGGAAGAGTGGCAAGAAGTTGAGGGCTTGGACTTGGTTTTTATCTGTGAAGGGAAAGGACTTGCCATCGCAGAGGAATCAATCCAGACAGCGGAAACTTTGGGCGTGGATGTCATCTTAGGGGAGAGCTTGTATACAACGGACTCCACGGCGCTTCTCTGCACGGTGGAGAAAGATTATGGCCGCGCTGCCGAGGAAGCGCTGCTGCGCCTAGCGGGAAACGGCGGCGTTTGGGACCCCGGACAGGCCGGCCGCACGGCGACCCTTGGCGCCGGGGAGCAGCTCTCCTTGAAGGGTAGGGGGCAGGAGTGGCCCTTTACACAGCTGGGGCAGGCAGAATACAATGCTCTGGTTGAGCAGATGAGGCGAGGGGAAATTGATTTAGAAAAGAGCGGAAACTCTGAACTGCTCCCCGCGTTTTCCATCTGCACCGTGACAGAATAGGCAGTTTGACGCCTCCCCTCTGAGAGATTTTCAGGGGGGAGGCTTTGTTTTTTATGCGGAAAAATAATTTTCAAAAAGGCTTGACAAAGAGATCAGAAGGGTGTTAGAGTATAAAAAATTAAACAAATCAAACCGATGATCAAGAGGAGTAGCGTTGCAGAGTGGCTTACAGAGAGCTGTGGGGGCTGGGAACACAGCAGCAGTATGCGGCGTGAATGGGCTTGAGAGGGCGAGCGAACGGGATTTCCCCAGTAGTACCCGCCGGCTACCGCGGCCGTTATCCTGCGGAGCGTATGTTGGTACGTGTTTGAGTGGATGCCGAGCCTTGTGCTTGGTGTCAAAATGGGTGGCACCGCAGGATGTTTCGTCTTGTCCCATGGAAGGAATTCCATGAGATAAGGCGTTTTTTGTTTTTTGTGAAAGGAGCAATCCCATGAGGCTGGATTTTCGATGGTGAATGAGCGGGTTTCGCGCTTGACGTCCTAATTAAAATAGAATTTAAATAAAACATGTGAACAAAATAAAGGAGAATATAAACATGGAAACGAAAACATATCGCGATTTTGATCGCTATTTAAAGGATTTTCCGGATAAAGACGGCTACTTTGGCCCCTACGGCGGCGCGTTTTTGCCCCCCGAACTGGTGCCTGCATTTGAGGAGATCAACACTGCCTATCAGGAAATTTGCCACAGCGCCCACTTTATCAGCGAGCTGCGCCGCATCCGCAAGGAATTCCAAGGCAGACCCACCCCGGTCTACCACTGTGACCGCCTCTCCCGCCTGCTGGGCAAAAGCCAGATCTACCTCAAGCGGGAAGATCTCAACCACACCGGCGCGCACAAGCTCAACCACTGCATGGGCGAGGGGCTCTTGGCCAAGTTCATGGGAAAAAAGAAGCTTATCGCGGAGACCGGCGCCGGGCAGCATGGCGTTGCCCTTGCCACGGCAGCAGCCTATTTCGGTCTGCAGTGCGACATCTATATGGGTGAGGTCGACATCGCCAAGCAGCACCCGAACGTGGTTCGCATGAAGATGCTCGGCGCAAATGTCATCCCTGTGACACATGGGCTCAAGACCTTGAAGGAGGCGGTGGACGCGGCCTTTGAGGGCTATCTGAAGGAATATACGGACGCGATTTACTGCATCGGCTCCGCCGTCGGGCCGCATCCTTTCCCCATGATGGTGCGCGATTTCCAGACTGTGGTCGGCCACGAGGCGCTGGCGCAGTTTACGGAGATGACGGGCATTCTGCCCGACACCGTCTGCGCGAGCGTGGGGGGCGGCTCCAACGCCATCGGCATGTTTGAGGCATTTTTGCCCCTTCCGGTGGAAATCGTCGGCGTGGAACCGCTGGGCCGCGGCGATGCCGTCGGGGACCATGCCGCGAGCATGCATTACGGGAAAAAGGGAATTCTGCACGGCTTTGAGAGCATCCTGCTCCAAGATGAGGCGGGTGAGGCGCAGCCGGTCTACTCCATTGCCTCCGGGCTTGACTACCCCTCCGTCGGCCCGGAACACGCCTATTTGCGCGACTGCGGCCGTGTGAACTATGAGGGAGCCAGTGACGAGGAGGCGATGGAAGCCTTTTTCCTGCTCTGCCGCAATGAGGGCATCATCCCCGCTGTGGAGAGCGCCCACGCGCTCGCGTATGCGATCCGCCGCGCGAGAACACAAGATAGCGGTGCAATCCTCGTGAACCTCTCCGGCCGGGGAGATAAGGATATCGACTTCATCTATGAGAAATACGGGAATGGAGAAGCATTTTTATAAAAAAACAAGGGGGGCTGCAAACGCAGCCCCCCCTTTGCTGTGCGCATCAGCAAACACCGGGGAAGCTTGCCCGGACAAAAAAATCGTAAAAAGGCTGGAACTGTGTGATACCTTATATTATAATGTAGGCAGGAATTGAGAAAAGAACGTGTTGCGGATCAAGGGGAGAGGGGGAAGGATAGATTCGCAGGTCTGTGCCCTTTAAATGGGCGCTGAAAAACGTGAGCAATGGCAGGGTTCCTGCGCAGGAAAACCCTCTCGTCGGCGGGCACCCCCCTCTGACATTGCGCGCTGTAAAACAGGGGGTTCCCGAGTCGTTTGAAACAAAGAATCCCAAGCCGGCGGACCTGATGGCATACGCAGGGCCGCATCTTCTTTATGAGCCTCTCTTATTGCGCCTTTCCCGGAAGAGATTGACTAGATGCATATGGAAATGAACATGTGTAAAGGGAAATGGCTTAACGCAAACTGCGCCAGAATCAGCGACCAAAGACGAAAAACTGTCAGCCATAGTATCATATCTTGGAGGGATAAAACATGAAAAAAAGCAGCCTTAGCATCACGCTTTCCATCCTCTTGCTTCTCTTTGCTCTGACGGCTTGCGGGGGAGAGAAAACGCCGCCCGTAAATGCCGGGGAGACCGACCCGCAGAACACAACAGAGCAGACAAATGGCGGCAGTGCCGCGGAGGGGGAGGGCTGGGTCCTTCACTTTGACACGCGCGACTTAGCCGGCGAGAAGGTCACGCAAGCGGACTTTGCAGAGCATACACTCACCGTGCTCAACGTCTGGGCAACCTGGTGCGGGCCCTGCGTCGCAGAAATTCCGGAGCTGCAGGAGGTCAGCGAAATCTTTGCGGATCGCGGTGTGAAAATCGTGGGCGTGTTGATTGATGGCACGGATGAAGCGGGGAATCCGGATGAGGAAATGATCGCGGAACTGCGGCAGTCCCTCTCGGAGCTTGGAATTGATTATCTGATGATCCTGCCGGATGAGGCACTCTACACTTGGCTGGTTGCGCCGACGCAGTCCATCCCGATGACCTATTTTGTGGACTCGAACGGGGAGGTTGTGCACAGCGTGCTGGGCAAGCAGGATGCAAAGCAGTGGAGCAAGACGATTGAACAGGTTCTCGGAGAGCTCTCGTGAGCAGCTTGCGAACTTGGCAGCTGAGTCTCCTTCTTGCCGGCGTGCTCTCCCTCTCCCTCGGTGTGTATCGGGCGGAAGCCGCCACGGTGTTTATGAAGGCCGTGCGCATATGTCTGGAGTGTATTGGAATTGGCTAGGCGAACAAAACTGCCGCGCAAAGGCATACAGTTCCTCTGGGCGGCGCTGACAAACGGTTATCTTGCAGGCTTTGTAAAGGGAAAGATCTATACAGGTAAGAGCAAGCATATCTGCCTGCCGGGCTTGAACTGCTACTCCTGCCCCGGCAGCCTGGGAGCCTGCCCGCTGGGTGCGCTGCAGGCGGTTTTGGGCAGCAGCAACTTTCGCTTTTCCTTTTACCTCTTTGGCTTCTTTTTGCTCCTGGGAACCCTTTTTGGGCGCCTGATTTGCGGCTTTCTCTGCCCCTTTGGGCTGATTCAAGAGCTGCTCCATAAGATCCCCTTTCCAAAGAAGATCACAAGCTTTGCCCTTGATAAACCCCTGCGCTACGCCAAATATGTTATCTTAGTTGTCTTTGTGATTTTGCTGCCCCTTTTCGTGGTAGATGCGTTTGGGAATGGTACGCCCTGGTTTTGTAAGTGGATCTGCCCTGCGGGCACCTTAGAAGCGGGCATTCCGCTCCTGCTTACAAACCCGGCGCTGGCGCAGACAGTCGGCTTTCTCTATCGCTGGAAGCTGCTCATCCTCGCCTGCACCCTCCTGCTCTCTGTTCTCATCTTCCGGCCCTTCTGCAAATACATCTGCCCCTTGGGCGCAATTTACGCGCTCTTCAACCGCGTGTCGGTGTATCGTTATGAGGTGAATCCTGCGCGCTGCACAAGCTGCGGAAGATGCCGGAAGGCCTGCCCCATGCAGGTGAAGCCGGATACGGAGCCAAACCACCCGGAGTGCATCCGCTGCGGCGCGTGCAAAACGGTCTGTACCTTCGGGGCGATTGAAACGGGCTTTCTGAGAAGCGATGCGATTCCCCCGCGGAAGGAGCGAAAACGATGGATGCGCCAGGGTGCTCCGCCTGAGCGGGAGCATGAGCGGAAGAGGGGATGAGCGCGCCCTTTGCCCTTGTCGAGGGACTCCCCTTGCAAATTGCAGGAAAATATGCTATCATTGAGGCAGGAACAGAACGGTTGCGGCTTATGGCCGCAATCGTTCTAGCTGTCCGGAAGGTTTCGCTTTTTAAGAGGGGTGCTCTGCGCCCGCTCTCTGTATCGCACCCATTTGTGAATCAGAATGGCGCGATCTGAAATGATACAATATGCACCGCGGAAAGGAGATTATATCATGACGATTTTAGAGGCGATTGACAAACGATTTGCTTGCCGAACGTATGCGGACAAACCCGTGGAGCCGGAAAAGCTGGAGCGGATTATGCAGGCGGGCTGGCTTGCGCCGACGGCAAAGAACGAACAGCGCAATAAATTGATTGCCGTGACCGATCCCGAGCTTCGGCGGCAGCTGGTGGATGCCTGCCGGGGGCAGAAGTTTGTAGGCCAGGCACCGGTGGTGCTGATCGCCTGTGCCGACCAGGAGCGCACAATGATCTGCGGGCAGTCTGCAAGATCCATGGACTGCGCCATTGCCATGAGCTTTATGCGCCTGCAGGCCATCGCAGAGGGCTTGCAGGGCTGCTGGCTGGGCTGGTATGACCCTGACCAGATCCGCGCCATCCTCAACATCCCGCCCGAATACGTGATTGTGGCGGTGACCCCAATCGGGTACCCGGAGAAGATTCGCCCGCGCTCTCCCAAAAAGCCGATGGATGAGATCGTTGTATACAACCGAATGGAAGATCAGAAGTGAAAAAACGTGCTGCCGCATCGCATCGGATGCAGCAGCACGTTTTCTTGTGTTGAGGGGATTGCTTAGAGGAGGGGCACAACCGCATCGCCATACTGAGTTGTGATGAACTCGCGCATCGCGTCGGACTGCAGCACCTTGAGGAGTGCGGCGATGCCCGGGTTCTCCTCATTGCCCTCCTGGACGACCAGGACATTGGCGTAGAGGGACTGGGTGTTCTCACCCTTGGGATCTTCCACCGCAACGGCATCGGTGGCGACGTTCAGGTTGGCCTGAATGGCGTAGTTGCCGTTGATGACCGCCATGTCAACGGAGTCAAGCGTGCGGGCCAGCTGTGCCGCTTCCATCTCCTGAATGTTGAGGTTGAGGGGGTTATCCACAATGTCAAGCTTGGTGGCTTCCAGGCCGACGCCCTCGGTCAGCGTAATGAGGCCGATCTCTTCGAGCAGAAGAAGCGCACGCGCTTCGTTGGAGGGGTCACTGGGAACAGAAATCTGGGCACCTTCCGCCAGTTCGTCTAAGCTGGCCGTTTTGCCGGCATAGAGCGCATAGGGCTCATAGTGAATGGCGGCCACGGGCACGAGTGCAGTGCCGTTTTTATGGTTGTAGTCATTGAGATAGGCGAGGTGCTGGAAGTAGTTTGCATCCACTTCGCCGGAAGAGGTCACTTCGTTGGGGATGATATAGTCGGAAAACTCCACGATCTCCAGCGTGTAGCCCTCGGCGGCCATGAGCTCTTTGGCTGCTTCCAGAATCTCGGCGTGCGGCGCAGGTGTCGCGGCGACTTTGACCACAATGCCCGCTTCGGGTTGATTTTCGTCCGCAGGAGGTGTTTCGCCGCCGCCGCAGGCGGAGAGCGCTGCAAGGGAGAGCGCAAGCGTGAGAAGGACTGCAAGGATCTTTTTCATTTTTTTAAACTCCTTTTCCGTTTTGTTTTGTTGGTGGTGATGCGTTTATCGAATCTTACAGTCAGATAGGTTCCAAGCGACTGGAAGATTTGAACAAGGATAATGAGCAGGATCACCGCCACATACATGACATCGTAATTGTAGCGGTAGTAGCCGTAATCAATGGCGATCTTACCCAGACCGCCCGCGCCGATGACACCCGCCATTGCGTGGTAGGAGAGGATGGTGGTCAGGGCGATGGTGGCGCCGGAGAAGAGGGAAGGGCGGCTCTCGGGCAGCATCACCTTATAAATAATCTGCCAGGAGGAGCAACCCATCGCCTGCGCGGCCTCCAGAACGCCCCGGTCCACCTCCCGCAGGGAACTCTCCACCATGCGGGCCACGAAGGGCGCGGCGGCGATCACAAGCGGAATGATGGCGGCGGGGGTTCCAACCTTCGTGCCGATGATGAGTTTGGAGAGCGGGAGTACCATGATCATCAGGATCAGGAAGGGGATGGAGCGCAAAAGGTTCGTGATAATGTTGAGCAGGGCCATCAGGAAGGGGGGCAGTTTGATGATCCCGCCTTTTTCGCATGTCACCAGAATGACGCCCAGCGGCAGGCCGATGATGTAGGCAAAGAAGGTGGAAAGTACGGTGGCATATAGTGTCTCCCAAATGGCGGGAGGCAGGATGGGGAGTATTTTCAGCATAGGCGCCCCGAAGAGGCTTGCAAACCATTCACTCATCACGCTCAGACACCTCCTGCGCCGTCACACCTTCGCGGCTTTGGATATAGGCCATGGCCCTGGCGGCCTCCGCCGGGTTTTGCGGCAGACCAAGGAGCATGCTGCCAAAGGCCTTGCCCTCCAGCTCCCGTGTGTCGGCGCCTAAGATATTCACCTTGATGCCCAGATCCATCGCAAGGGTTGCGATGAGAGGCTCATAGGCTGTGCCGCCGTCAAAGACCACGCGGATGACCCTGCTCCCGCGCAGCTGGGGGATGTCCTCGCCCCCGCCCTCTTCATGGCGGGGCAGAATCAGCTCCCTGGCGATGGCGCTCTTGGGGTTGGTGAACACTTCGCTCACCTGCCCCATCTCCACGATGCGGCTCTGGTCAATCACTGCGACGCGGTGGCAGATCTGCTCAATGACCTTCATCTCATGGGTGATGACCACGACTGTGACGCCCATGCTGCGGTTGATCGTTTGGATCAGCGAGAGGATAGCGCGGGTGGTGTTGGGGTCGAGCGCAGAGGTGGCCTCATCGCAGAGGAGCACCTGCGGGTTGTTGGCAACTGCCCTTGCAATCGCGACGCGCTGCATCTGCCCGCCGGAGAGCTGGGCAGGATAGGCCTTGGCGCGATCCTGCAGGCCGACAATTTCAAGAAGCTCCATGCCGCGCGCGCGCATTTGCCCTTTGGACATGTTTTGCAGCTCCAGCGGGAAGCAGATGTTCTCGAGCACGCTGCGCTGCATCATCAGGTTAAAACCCTGAAAAATCATACCGATGGACTGGCGCGCGCTTCGCAGCTGCTGCGGCTTAAGTGTTGTCAGCTCGTGGCCCGCAACCGAAACCGTGCCGCTCGTCGGCCGCTCCAAGAGGTTGATGCAGCGCACCAGGGTGCTCTTTCCGGCGCCCGAGAGGCCGATGATGCCGAAAATTTCGCCCCTCTCGATGTCCAGGTCAATATCGCTGAGCGCCCGGATGGCCTGGGGGCCGTGGCCAAAGACCTTATTCATATTCCGAATTTGAATGATTGGATCCATTCACATCTCTCCTTGCGGCGCCTGCCGGCGCAGCGTAAAGTAAAAAAACGCCCAAGATGAAACGTCGCGTTCATCAAGGACGACATACAATCGTGTTACCACCTTGCTTCACGGCACCCTCGCAGGTGCCGCCTCATGGAGTCCCGTGGGACCTCCGCGCTGTGACGGGCACACCCGGCGCAATCTAAAACACCTGTCCTCAATTGCGCAGCTCCAAGGCCATCTTCATCGCGCGCGTTCGCATCCCCTTTCAGCCCGGAGGGACTCTCTGTCGCATCGCCCATCGACTACTCTTCTCTTCATCGCTGTTCTATCGTATCAAATTTCATTCAGCGTATCGTAAATATCTCCGCTTGTCAAGAGCAATTTGCAGGAGCTGGCAAGCGCCGCCGCCCGTGCCCGGGGGGCATGCAAAGCGGCGCTGCGGGGGGCCGCTTGCAGCGTCCTGTCGTGTTTATTCACAGATTATTTTTAGTCATTTGTGCATAGTAGACAAGAATTCTATGATATTCTTGTAAAAATTAAAGCTGACAACTTCTTGCTTCTCACACCGCTCTGGTGGTATACTGGTAAGGAGTAGAAAATAACTCTACAGACAAAACCCACGCAAAACCAAACTAAAATAAAAGTTCAAAATAGAAAGGATGCATACCGCTATGAAAGATTTTAACTTTAACATTCTCCAGAAGTGCGAATTTGGCATGGGTGCGCTGAAAAAACTTCCTGAGATCCTGGCCGCCTGCGGATCGGACAACGTCATGCTTGTCTCTGACCGTGGCCTGGAGGCAATCGGTGTCGTGGCAAAGGTGCGTGACATCATCAAGGCCGCGAATATTAAGTACAGCGAGTTCCTCGACGTGGTCCCCAACCCCACCGTGGACATCACCAACGAGTGTGCCAGAATCTATAAGGAGAGCGGAGCCACTGCAATGCTGGCTCTGGGCGGCGGCTCCCCCATGGACGTGAGCAAGGCGGCCGGCGTTGTTGCCAAGTTTGGCGGCAGCATCACCGACTATGAAGGCGTTGGCAAGGTGCCCGGCAACATCGACCCCATTATTGCCATCCCCACCACCGCCGGCACCGGCTCCGAAGTGACCGTGGCGGCCGTCATCACCGACGAGGCCAGAAACTATAAGCTCAGCGTGCTGGGCCCGCAGATCTCCCCGGCCTATGCAGTTCTCGATCCGGAACTGATCATGACCGCACCTCCCTCCATCGCTGCCGCCTGCGGCATTGACGCCTTCATCCACGCGATGGAAGCTTACATCAACAGCGCTGCGACTCCCTTCACCGACGCCATGGGCGAGAAGGCCATGGAGCTCATCGGCAAGAGCCTGCGCCGCTTTGTGGCAAACCGTCAGGACGAAGAGGCCGCCTGCAACATGATGCTCGGCTCCACCTTCGCCGGCGTTGCGTTCGCATTTGCCCGCCTGGGCAACATCCATGCGATGAGCCACCCCATCTCCGCGTTCTATCACGTGGCGCACGGCGTTGCAAACGCAACCCTGATGCCCGCAGTCCTCGAGTACAACGCGCTTGCTGATGAAGGCCGCTATGCGAAGATCTATGAGTACGTCACCGGAAAGGCTGCCGGCCCCGACTTTAAGCCCAACGATCTGGTTGACGCGATCCGCGAGCTCAACAAGGCAATCGGCATCCCCACCGGCATCCTAGCCGGCATCCAGTCCACCAGAGGCGGCGAGAACGTCACCGAAGAGGATGTCAAGGCGAAGATCACGCTTATGGCTGCTGACGCAATGAAGAGCGGCAACGTGCTGGTCAACCCCAGACGTTCCACCCAGAAGGACATCGAAGCACTCTACGAGAGAGCGATGTATTTCTAAGAGACTGACACAAAAAGACTGCGGATATCAATCCGCAGTCTTTTTTTGCCCCTTGTGCGCTGGAAGCCCGAACGTGGCGGCAGGACCGCCGGATGAGGAAATAAAATAAGGTTGAGGCAATCCGATGGCATTCCATCGTACTGCTTCAACCTGTTTCATTCAAATCCCCGCTTCGGCCGTGCCTGACCCGATTAAAACCTGCACGAAACGGCAGGTGGGTTGCCTCCAGCGCACTTTGTTGCTTCCAACTTCCGGCAGGATGCCGGGAGGCCTGCAAGCCATACACTGAGTGAGCGTCCCTTTTCAGAAATGTGGGTTTAAAAGAGCCAAGTCACGCACCGCGCAGGGAAATATTCGCATTTAAAGTTTTCCGGGTGTGTGTTCTGCGTCAGTTGCTGCAGCTATGGCGTCCCCTCGTCTTCGTCATCAAAGAGGATCTCCATAAATTGTTCATAGACAGCGTCGAGTTCCTCATCATTGTCGAGTGTCGAGAGGATTTCTTCGCCATTTTCTTCTATCGCCTTGAGAATGATCAGGCCCTCTTCCTCCTCGGCAAGCTCCTCTCCCTCGTGCTCAACGGGGAAGAAGGCCAAGTAGGTCTGCCCGTTCCATTCGATGGTATCGAGGTGCTCGAGTTCAATCTCGTTGCCTTCCTCGTCGGTCACAGTGATAAAATTGGGGCCAAAGCTCTCTTCCATGACTTTGCTCCTTTTCTCTTCTCTGATACCATTTTACCCAAAGGCGAGCAAAAAAGCAAGAGCAGAGATGAAAAACTTTTCTCTCTTTTCAGATGCAAAGGGAGAAAAATCTTAAGATTTACAAATGGAAAAGCTGTGTTATAATAGAAATGATGTCAAAGAACCAAATTCTTTGTGAACCGAAGGCATGCTTCAGGCAATCCGGCAGGGGGATGCGCGTCTGACAAACGATCATTTCAAATGAGAGCTGGATTTGCATTCTTAGATTTCGGCACATCGGAGGTATCAACTTGGGAAACAATCAGAAAGAAAACACGAAAAGAAAGAAGAAGGGCAAACGCGGGAATGCAGTGCTCCGTGTGATTGCCACCGTCTTCCTCATTGGGCTCATTACGCTTGCGATGATTGCGTGCATGGCGGTCATGTATGTCAAATATATCATTTTACCCGATGTCTCTCTGGAACTTGCGGATGTGCATCTGAATCTCACCAGCACCATCTACTATTATGATGAGAACGGGGAGAAGAAGGAACTGCGGCAGCTGCATGGGGACGAAAACCGCATTTGGGTCTCCTATGACGAGCTGCCTGAGGATTTGATCAATGCCACCATTGCCATTGAGGACAAGCGCTTTGAAAAACACAACGGCGTGGACTGGCTGCGCACCGCCAACGGCGTACTGCGTATGTTTACCGGGCAGGATATTCAAGGCGGCTCTACCCTCACGCAGCAGCTGATCAAGAACCTGACCAAGGACGATCAGGTGACGGTCAAGCGTAAGATCAAAGAAATTTTCCGCGCGCTTGACTTTGAGGATAAACACGAAAAGAAAGAAATTCTCGAGTGGTACCTCAACTACATCTACCTGGGAGAAAACTGCAACGGCGTCTCCACCGCAGCCTTCGTCTACTTTGGGAAAGATGTCTCCGATTTGAGCCTTGCCGAGTGCGCAAGCCTTATCGGCATTACCAACAACCCCTCGAAATACAACCCCTATCGGGACCGGGAGGCCAACCGCAACCGGCAGCTGACCATCCTCGCTGTCATGCTCGAGCAAAAATATATCACAGAGCAGGAGCATGATGCAGCCGTGGCGGAGGAGCTGCATTTCCTGCGCGGTGAGGATGAAACGGCGGAATTTAACCCCTATAGCTGGTATGTTGACGCGGTGATTGAAGAGGTCATTGAGGCCCTGGTCAAGGAGCGGGGCTATTCGGAGGAAGCCGCCACGATGCTGGTCTATTCCGGCGGCCTTCAGATTGAGAGCTGCTATAACCCCAAGGTGCAGTCCGCAGTGGATGCCATCTATTTGGACCGCGCGAATCTCGACTATGTCTCTGCCACGGGCCTTCCCATGCAATCGGCCATCACAGTCATTGATAACAGCAACGGGAAGATCGTTGCCATGGCAGGCGGCGTCGGTGCGAAAACGGGAAGCCGTATGTTCAACCGGGCAAGCCAGACGGTTCGCCCGCCCGGCTCCTCCATCAAACCGCTCTCGGTGTATGCTCCGGCGCTGGAGATGGGCTTCATCACCCCCAGCAGCATTGCATACGACAAGCCGGACGAGACCGGCTGGCCGGTGAACTCCTATGGCAGCTACCGCGGTGCGATGAGCATCCGCGAAGCGCTGCGGGTCTCCTCCAACTGCGTGGCTGTGGCGGTGCTGCGTGACTATGTCACCCCGCAGGTGAGCTATGACTTCATGAAGAGTGTGTATGAAATCGAGCTGGTCAATGCCATCACCAAGGGCGGAAAAACCTATTCTGATATTGACCTTGCGCCCCTGGCCCTCGGCGGTCTGACCAATGGCGTGAGCACCAAGCAGATGGCGGCGGCCTTTTCCGTATTCCCGCGCAATGGCGTCTTCTACACGCCCTCCACCTACTTCCGCGTGCTCGATAGCAACGGCGTGGAGATCTTGACAAACGAAGGCGCGGGCAAAGCGGTGCTCAAGGAGAAGACCACGTTTTACATGACAGAAATGCTCAAGGGCGTTGTCTCCGGCGGAACGGGGCGGGACGCGAACTTCAGCGGGCAGGAGATCGCCGGCAAGACGGGCACGACCTCCTCGCGGAAGGACCTCTGGTTTGTGGGCTATACGCCCTACTACACCGCGGCGGTCTGGACGGGCTATGACCGCCAGGAGCGCGTGGCCGGGAGCGGCAACCCCTCGGTTGTCCTCTTTCGAAAAGTGATGCAGAAGGCGCACGAGGGCCTGCCGTATCAGGAATTCAGCAAACCCAATCCGGGGGATATGGTCACCATCCAGGTCTGCTCCGTGAGCGGAAAGCTTCCCAACGAGTGGTGTGCGGGCCATGTCATCTCCAGCACCTACTTTAAGGATGATGTGCCCACGACGGTCTGCACCGTCCATAAGGAGCCCATCCCCTTTGACCCGGAAAACCCGGAGAGCTATCCCGTCGATGATCCAAACTTTAACATTGGGGATCCGACAACCTGGCCGGGCTATCAGCCGCCGGTGGAGCCGGATCCAACGGAGCCCGCCCCGCCGACACCCGACCCGCCGGCGGAGCCGGATCCGCCTGAGGAGCCGCCGGAGCAGCCTTGAGGACGGCGCAGGCTTGCAAGGGCGCAAAAGAGAAGGACGGAACAACTGCGGCGGAGCACATGCTCTGCCGCAGTCTTCTGTTGAGGGGGAGCGTTGGCGCTCTCGCGACTGCTATATGGATACGGGTTCGCACAGAGCTGCAGAAGGGGGGAGAAAAATGAAGCACAGATTGCGGCCTTCGGGAACATCCGCCCGGTCGTCAAGCCCGCAACGGCGCGGGGAGAAGCAAAAAAGACGGATCGTCTTGGCTCTTATCCTGCTTCTTTTGGCGGGGATTCTGCTGGCAATCGGCCTGCAAACAAGGGGGCAGCAGAGCATAGAAAATCCCAAGGTGGCGCGCCTTTCCAAGTTGATGATACCCGATTGGATCCAAGTGCAGCTCATCCCGAAGAATGCGGACTCCAGGCGGGGGGAGCTGCTGGAGGATTTCAACCATATTGTCATCCATTACGTGGGCAACCCCGGTACGAGCGCCGCGCAGAATCAGAAATATTTCACAAACCCGGGCACGCAGGTGAACGCGCACTTTCTCATTGGACTGGAGGGTGAGATCTTGCAGTGCCTGCCCCTGGAGGAGAAATCCTCTGCGACGAGCGAGCGAAACCGGGATACCATCTCCATCGAGGTGTGCCATCCGGATGAAGAGGGGCGCTTTACGCGCGAGAGCTACGACGCGCTGCTGCGCCTGACAGGCTGGCTCTGTGTGGCCATGCAGGTGGATGAAACCGCCGTGATCCGCCATTACGATGCAACGGGGAAGGAGTGCCCCCTGTACTACGTGCGCAATGAGGAGAGCTGGCTGCAGTTTCAGAGTGAGCTTGCGCAGGAAATTGCGCGGCAGATCCGGGAGATGACGGGGCTGCCCGCGCGCTAGAGCGGAAAAGCCGCAGTTGTGAAGCCGGTCAATCAGACCCGTTTGCTGCGGGCAGCTGCCCGATAGAAGCATATAAGGCATGAAAACACCCCTGTAGACCTTGAAAAGCGACAAGGACAGGGGTGTTTTTGTGATTAGCGTGCAGGGGGTGAAATCAAGAGCCCACCTAAGGTGTTCGGTTTACGATTCACGTGAGCCTTCTCTCCCGCGCTCTTTCGGCATTCCTTGCTGCTGGAGCTGCTTAAGGTTTGCAGACCTTGCAGGGGGAATAGCCGGCTTGCTGTGCTTCCTCTTTCGTATCAAACCAAATTTGATTGTAATCCGCGATTGTTTCTGCGTGCCTGCAGGTGGGATTGTGATATTTATCTGATTTGACGCTTCCAAGATAGAGCCCGCTCGTTTTGACAGCGCCATCGTGACGCTCCGCTGCGATCTGCCTGAACTCATCCACATACTTCACATTTGGCGGCCAGGTTGAGAGATTGGCATGGCCCTCCCTCAGCAGCGTCTTATTGAGCATGACACCATCGACATAGACGTAGGCGAGCAGGCGCTGGTACATATCGCGCTCCTGCACATCAAACTCAAGCTCCACCTGTTTGCCCGCCAAAAGCTTGCTTGTATATTCAGAGGCCGTTTTTCCGGCTTCTACATTTTTTGTTTCGTCCGGGTGCACACTTTCCGGCGTGTCGATGCCAATCAAGCGAACGCGCTCTTCAAGCCCATTGTAGTCAACAAGGATGGTGTCGCCGTCGACCACCCTGATCACGGTGTAAAGCTGGTCACAGATTCTGGCTGTGCCGGTTGTGGCGTCCCACTGCACGTTGGTGTCCAGGCTCTCCGCGATAAAGCGGAGCGGAACCAGTGTCCTGCTCTCTATCACTTGCGCGGGAACATCAAGGGTGACCGGCCTCCCGTTTGCATAGGCAGTTGTTTGCCCTATTGTTACGGATACAATCCGCTTGTCCAGTGTGCCGGTCGCCGTCTGGGTGGATGGATCCCACTCGACGCTCGCCCCCAGCGCTTCAAAAATTGCCCGCATGGGGACAAGAAGCCTTCCGTTGATGTTCTGCGGGGGAACATCAAATTCGATGGGGTCTGCGTTATAGGTCACGGAGAGGGCAAGCACGTTGGCGACCAAGAGCATAGCGGAAATGGAAAGCGCCGCTATTATTCTGACTGCTTGTTTCATGTTTCGCTCCTCCTGTTATTAGCCGCGATCAAGGCGGGGAGCTGCGGAAAGCGCCGCCTTACGACGATGGAAATTCTGAATTTAGCATAGCATAGCGAGATGGACCCGTCAAGACTGGCCGCATCACCCCTAGGGCTTTTTTATGCGCCAGTTTGTGCGCCAACTGTGCGTTATTTGATGGGGTTTGATGGAAAAACAGGCGGGGAGAAGAGAAAAGAAAAAACCCTGTAGCCCTTGAGTATCAAGGCTTACAGGGTTTTTATTCTTTGGCAGCCGGACTAGGATTCGAACCCAGACAAACAGAGTCAGAGTCTGTCGTGCTACCGTTACACAATCCGGCTTTATTGCACCCGCACCGGCGGGCACAATAAAGATTATAGCATGAAGAAAGGCGATGTCAAGAAGAATTTCAAACTTTCTGAGAATTCTGCGGGGAAAAGGAGTGGAACACGCCCTCCCAGGGGGTGAGCATCCGTCCCCCCCCCACTCAAACCGAGGCGGACAGGAAAAAGCCGCGCCCGCTGGCCGCCGCGCGCCCGAGGGCAGAAACAGCGGTGAGGGGCCACAAAAACACTTGCAAGCGGCAAAAGCTTGTGCTATACTAAGCTCGCAATCAAATCAATGGCGATGATGAGAAATAGTACGCATCGTGCTTTGTTTCAGAGAGAAGATGGCTGGTGAAAATCTTTACAAAGGCGTGCCGAAGCGGCCTCGGAGCTGTGAACCGAATGGGCAAATCCGCCCCCTAGGCTTCACCGTGTTGCGCGCGTTATTGCGCAGCGGCGTTGTAAACGCCGGCAAAGAGCGGGAAACAATACAGCCTCCCGAACTTAGGTGGTACCGCGGAACAGTCCTGTTTCGTCCTAAGAATAAGAATCACTTATTCTCAGGGCGATTTTTTCTTGCCCGGAGAAGGGTGAATATTGGGGGAAACCATATGCAACTCAAGAAAGCAAATCGACTTGAAACCGTCCGCTATGACCTGCGCGGCCCAATTTCCGATGAGGCCGACCGCCTGGAGAAGGCGGGAGTTCCCATCATCCGCCTCAATACGGGAAACCCCGCGGCCTTTGGCTTTCCGCTGCCGGAGTCCATCCGCAGCGCGCTCTACGCAGAGGCGGAGACGGCAGCGCCCTATTCCGCCACCAAAGGTCTCGCGCGCACGAGAGAGGCCATTGTCGAATACTCTGCCCGGCGCGGCCTGCCCGGCGTTGGCATGGACGATGTGTTCACGGGAAACGGCGTGAGTGAGTTGATTCAGATCTCAATTCAGGCGCTCTTAAACGCGGGCGATGAGATCCTGATTCCGACACCGGACTACCCGCTCTGGACGGCAGCGACCATTCTCGCGGGGGGTGTGCCGGTGCACTACATCTGCGATGAGGCCTCCGACTGGTATCCGGATCTCGCCGATCTGCGCCGGAAAATCACGCCGAAGACGAAGGCGCTGGTCATCATCAGCCCCAACAATCCGACCGGGGCGGTCTATCCCGCGGAGATCATCAACGGCATGGTGGAGATCGCAAGGGAGCACGGGCTGCTGCTCTTTTCCGATGAGATCTATGACCGCCTGCTCATGGATGACGCGCTGCACTACCCCGTCTCCAGCTTTGCGCCGGATTTGCTGACCGTCACCTTCAACGGGCTCTCCAAATCCCATCAAATCTGCGGCTACCGCGCGGGTTGGATGTCCCTCTGCGGCGACAAATCGCAGGCAAAGGGCTATATTGAGGGGATCAATATGCTCGCGTCCATGCGGCTCTGCTCCAACGTTGTGGGCCAGGCGGTGATCTGCGCGGCGCTCAAGGACGACGCGAGCACGCAGCAGTATCTGCAGCCCGGCGGGCGGCTCTATGAGCAGCGCGAGTATACCTATCGGGCCCTTTCGGACATGCCGGGCATTCAGGTGGTCAAACCGCGCGCGGGGCTGTATATGTTCCCAAAGATTGACACGGAACGCTACGGGATCAAAGACGACGAGCGCTTTGTGCTCGACTTCCTGCGCGAAAAGCAGGTGCTCCTGACGCACGGCGGCAGCTATAACTGGAGCCGGCCGGATCACTTCCGCGTGGTTTATCTCTCCGAAATGGACGAGCTGATCGAGGTGATGGACAGGCTGCGCGACTTTTTGAGCCATTACCGCCAAGTAAACTGATCAATCAACACAAGTGTACAGAAAAAAATGGCTCCCTGAGGATGATCTCAGGGAGCCATTGTCGTGCATCGCAAGAAGCTGCCGCCCGAAGAGGCGGTCTTTTTTACTGGTTTCGCGGCTTAGAGGCCGGCTGACGCAGCCTCGTTATACTCCCTTGTCAGGGTCTGCATCAGCGCTTCCACGGAGATGATGTTGTCGGCGCGGTAAGCATTCACCCCGGCAAAAGCAAATCCCTTTTCCATAATGCCGCGCTTCGCATTCATCAGGGCCAGAGAAATGCAATAGGGCCTCGACTCTTCTTTGCATGTGGTAAGGCAGTGATAGGGGCAGGCCGGCGTTCGTCTGCCATCCTTGTCAAGATTCATAATAAACTCATTGACAATGGCTCTTCCCGGCAGCCCGACCGGGCTTTTGATCATCCCAATATCCTCTTCCTTGCAATCAAGATACGCCTGCTTAAACCTGTCATCCGCATCGCATTCGACCGTCGTTACAAAGCGTGTGGCCATTTGGACGCCGGACGCGCCGAGCTGTAGAAACTGATGGATATCCGCGCCTGTGTAAATGCCGCCGGCTACGATGACGGGGATTGTTTTGCCGGACGCATCCTCTGCTTTTTTCACCTCATCGAGCAGGTCTGTCAGGAGGTGTTCCAGTTTGTTCTCTGGAGCATGAATTTGATCTTCGGGAAAGCCCAAGTGGCCGCCTGCCAAAGGCCCCTCAAGCACGATCGCATCCGGTGTATAGTTGTATTTACCGCGCCATACCTTTAAAATGAGAGCGGCCGCTCTTGCGGAAGAGACAATGGGAACAAGCTTGGTACGTGCTCCGTCAAGCAGGAGGGAGGGAAGGGTCAGGGGAAGCCCTGCGCCCGCAAAGATAATATCAATATTTTCTTCGATGGAGGCCTTCGCCAGTTCGGAGAAATGGGTTAGTGCCACCATAATATTGACGCCTAGAATCCCTTTGGTCTTTTCACGGGCTTTTTTGATTTCACGCTTGAGTGCCCTTACATTTGCTTGGGCATAATCACTGAAATAGTCTTTTTCCATCATGCCGATTCCGGCTGCCGCAATCACACCGATGCCACCTGCGTTGGCTACAGCTGCAGCAAGGCCGCTTAAGGAAATTCCAATTCCCATGCCGCCCTGTATGATTGGCAGTCTGGATTCCAGATCACCAATGGTCAGGCCCTTCCCGTTCCAATTCATAGCACTGCTCCTTTCAGCGATAAAGGATCAACCGTTTGCCAAGTAAAGGTTTGATCAGGTGAAAGCTGGCTCTGACAGCCCCCTTCTTACCTTGACTTCTGTATTATAAAGGCAAAGAGAAGCCTTGGCAATGAAATTCGTTTCTTTTTAGAAGAATTTATTTTTCATAGTTATTTTGTTGATGTTTGTCTCGAAAGGCGGCGCTGTAAAAACTGGCACGCTCAACTGCGCTCTTTTGCAGCTGCAAAAGAGCGCAGTGTTCATGGCCCCACAGGGCTGCGGGCCCCTTTCTGTTCTGTTATAGGCCTGTTCTTTTGCGCAGGAAATTTAAAAACTTCCGCTTCTCCGCCTCAGTGGAAAAGGAGTTCTCCGGGACGATATAAGCGGTACTCGGCGATTGCATGATTAAAATCAAGTTGCGGTAGGTGACGATAGACTGAATCTCTTCATAGGGTAGGCCGGATTTCCGGCCCTTGCTCTCCTCCAAGAGATAGTCCGCCTTGAGCGTGAGAGAATAGCGCCCGAGCAGCTGCTTTCCTTCACCGGCGCGGATGCGCGCGGCAATTTTTCTGGAGATGGACAGGTGGAAGAGAAGCATCATCAGGGACATGCCGAAAAAGAACAAGAGCGCAAGCGTGACGATCGAATCGAAGGGGGGCGGATATTCGATGAGGAAGAGCGAAAAGAGAAGCGCGATGAGAAGAAACGCGCCGGTGAGCAGGTTACCCCTTATTTTTTTCATAATTTGTGCGATGTAATAATTAAAGTGGATGAGATCTTTTTCGGTCACATCACAATGAACGGTCAAATCCAAGCCATCACCCCTTTGCCAAGAAGCATAGCAGAAAAGAGGGCGGAAGGCAAGCGGGCCTTTGCCTTTGGAACGCAAAAGAGGCCCTTTCGCCGGAAACTCTTGAAAATGTTATTTACTACTCTTGCCGCCTCCTGTATAATAAAGCAGAATCAAGAGAGGTTTAGATGAATTTTACCGTGTTTTTGACCGTAGGTATTTGGAGGGAATTTCCTTGAAGAAACTACGCAATTTCGGCGCGCGAGCGCTCTCAACTTTTTTAACGCTGTGTTTTGTTTTGGCACTGCTGCCGCCGGTTTCGGTTTCCGCCGCGCCGGTAACGGCTGTCTCTATCCCCGCACCAACAGACATGGTGTTTGTTGGCGATTCTATTTCACTAACGGCTGAGTTGACTCCTTCAGATGCAAACTTAGGAACTGATTATACAATTCTCTGGGCACAATCGCCCATCCCCGGCACTGGTAGCGAGGGATCAGGCGGTGGCATGACGCCGCAGCATAACAGCCAAACTGCCAAAACGGTCACCTATCTGGCGAACAGAGACGGTGATGTGAAGATCACCGTAACGGTTACAAACAAATCCGATGGGACGGCCCTGTCTGCTGACATTACAATTTCTGTTTCGCCGCGCGTTCCGGTGACCCACATCGTGATGGATCCCGCGAGCACCCCTCTTAATGTGAACGAAAAGACCATCGTTACAGCAATTCCGAGCCCTGACAATGCCACGCATAAAAACATTGCTTGGAATACAGACAAGGCGGCGGTCGCTAAGATCATACGCCAGGGCGTGCATCCGGGTGGTCACGACAACGCAGGTCTTCCCTTCGCTGAGATTGAGGCCGTTGGCTTCGGCGAGGCAAAGATCACTGCGACCGCCCTTGACGGTACCGGCGCAACAGCAACTTGTATCGTCACAGTAAAGGCGCTCCCCGTTTATCCGGAAAACATTATCTTTACCGACGGAAACGCGCAGTCCATGGTTGTGGGGAAAACGGGAATTCTTAAAACAGCGATCGAGCCGCTGGGCACGGATGCAGACAAGCGGAAGCTCTATTGGACATCCGACAATCCGGACGTCGCTTCGGTGGACTATGCCAGCGGAACGATTACAGCCAAAACAGTAGGGGAGTGTGTCATCACTGCCACCTGTGTGACTGTGAACCCGAATTCAACCATTGGAAATGCCGGAGTTGTGAGCAAGGAATGCACCCTCAGGGTAACCAAATCAGCAAACCCAGTCACAGGCATCAGCATCAACCAAGAGACGCTGACCGTAACGGTGGGGAAAACACTCCCTCTTGTGGCAACGCTCAACCCCATCAATGCCTCCAATAAGACCATCGACTGGATTAGCAGCGACATCACCGTCGTCTCTGTTCCCGCAACGAGCAGCAGCGGCGGCACCGTGACCATCAAGGGTGTCACCGTGAGCAAGAAAGATGCCAACGGGGACTACATCCCGACCATCATCACTGCGCAGAGCCGTGAGGAGCCGGGTGAAAAGGTGACCTGTGAGGTCATCGTTATCCCTGTCCCCGCCACCCCCGCCACCGAGCTCAAACTCAACCCCCAGACGGCGGTGCTGGTTGTGGGCGGAACGGTCACACCCAAAGCCACGCTCCAGCCCAAGGACGCGACAGTGAAGACCGTCAGCTGGAACAGCAGCGATCCCCTGATTGCCGAGGTGGATACAAGCGGAAAGGTTCTGGCAAGGAATCCGGGCATTGTCACCATTACAGCCACGCCGGACGGCGCGACAGACCCGGCGGTGCGCGATACCTGCGTCATCAATGTCGTCGGCCTCAACCAGACGGAAGCCACGCTCAAAACAACGCAGGCAAGCACCCTCGAAGTGGAACACCTCCCGGCAGGGATGACAGTGGCCTGGGCTACCAGTAAGGTATCGGTGGCCAACGTGAGCGCAAAGAGCGGAAGGGCGGTGACAGTGACGGCGGGGGCAGCCGGAGAGGCGACGATTACGGCAACCGTGAAAAACGGCACGAGCACAGTCGCAACCCTCAAGGCGGTGATCACCGTGACGGGGGACGCGGACTTGATCCATTACTACATAGACGGGAAGGCGAACGTCCCCTTTAAAGTAGCCGATTTCACCGCCATCGCGACGAAAACCACAGGAAACGCCCTTAACTTCGTGAAGTTTCACAGTCTGCCGTCTGCGGCAGAGGGCACGCTCTACGTGAACTTTGACAAGGCGGGGGAGGCGCGGGTGAGCACCACGGGCTTCTACTACAACACTGCCGGCACGCCGAAGATCTCGGAGATCTCCTTTGTCCCCGCGAGCAGCTTTGTCGGCCCGGTGAACCTGCACTATACCGCGACGGACGCAAAGGGCAACAGCTACACCGGCATGGTGCGCGTCTCCGTGAGCGACGCGACGGGCGATATCAAATACACAACGGCGAAGAATACGCCCGTCTCCTTCCGGGGGGAGGATTTCAACGACTTCTGCCAGGAGAAAACGGGAATCGCGCTCAACTCCCTCAAGTTCACCCCGCCCCCAAGCGCGGCGGGAGATCTCTATGCCTCCTATGATAACAGCAGCGGGAAGGTGACGGGGCAAAAAGTGACCGCCACGCAGGAGTATTACTATAGCAACCTGCCCGGCATCAGCGACCTCAGCTTTGTCCCCGCGAAGGACTTCGTCGGCAGTGTGGATATCAAGTTCACCGGCAGGGACAAGCAGACGGGCTTCGTCTCCGGCACGGTGCGTGTGACAGTGGGGCGCAGCAGCAATGCCGACATTGAGTATATCATCGCGAAAAACGAAGTGCTGCGCTTTGACCTCAAAGATTTCAATGACTTCTCCAAACTCAACTCAGAGAGCACCATCAATTATGTGCAGTTCACCCTGCCCCACGAGTTGAAAGGGACGCTCTATTACGAATACAAGGACAAGAACCGCTATGAGAGCGAGGTGAGCGCCAGCAAGCGATACTCCCGCGCCGCCAGCCCTCATTTGGACGATGTGTACTTTGTGCCGGCGCACAATTTTGAAGGGCTGGTCGCCATCCCCTTCACCGGAAAGAGCAACAGCGGCGCGGAGCTGAGCGGCACCATTGCCATCCTCGTGGGCAATGCGATGGGGGACATTTCCTACACCGCTGGAATCAACGTTCCGATCCAACTGCAATCAAAGGACTTTAATGACTTTTCCAATCTGGAAACCAAGCTCAATTTGAGCACGGTGCAGTTTACGCTGCCCAAACCCACGGAGGGCGTGCTCTACTATCAATACGGGCGCAGCGGGGAAAAAACGGTGGATACCGGAACGTTTTACAACCGCACCACAGTGCCGCGGATTGACGACATCACCTTCATCCCGGCCAAGGACTTCAAAGGCACCATTGAGTTCGCCTTTACCGCCCGCAGCATGGATGGGAAAACCATCCCGGGCGTTGTGGCGCTCACCTACAGTGATGGCGCAGCCGGCATCCCCATTGTCCGCTATGAAACAACCTATCGCCCCGTGACCTTTAGCGGCGCGGACTTCACCGCGGCCAACACCAAACGGGGCGGGGAGGCGCTTCGCTCCGTGCAATTTGCCCTGCCGCCGACGCTGGTTGGCCGCCTCTATGAGAACTATAAGGATCACAACAACAATGACGGCCTGGTGGATGAAAAAACAGTCTATGCCCCCGGGGATCTCTCAAAGATCACGCTTGTGCCGCGGGCAGGCAACACCGGCACCATTGCCATACCCTATGATGCGGTGGATGAAAAAGGCCTCCACTACAGCGGATACGTGGAGATCACGGTCTCTCCCACCATCACCTCGCGCTTTCGGGATATGAACGGGCACATGTGGAGCATGGCTTCGGTGGAGTTCCTCTTCGAGGCGGGCGTTGTCAAAGGCACCTCCGCGACAACCTACAGCCCCGGAAACTATATTTCCAGGGGAGACTTCATCCTGATGCTCTACCGCGCCTCGGACTTTAGGGGCTCGACGGGCACAAACTTTCGCGATGTGCCCGCGGGCAGCTACTACGCGGATGCCATCGGGGCGGCCAGAGCCGCCGGCATCGCCCTGGGGGACACAAACGGCTACTTCTACCCCGCGGCCGCCCTGACCCGTGAGGACGCGATGGTGCTCGTTTGCAGAACACTTGAGAACACCGGCCGTGCCCTTCCAAAGGCCTCTGCCAACTATCTCGATGGCTTTGGAGACGGGTACCGCGTCTCGCCCTATGCGAAGGCAGATGTGGCGGCGATGGTGCAGGCGGCGCTCATCTTGGGTGACGAGCATAAAAACCTCAAGCCGCTCGCGCCGATCGAGCGCGCGGAAATGGCTATGATCCTGCACCGCATCCTCACATAGACCCTTGCCTTGCGTAAAAAAGCAGGCACCGCAGCAGAAAACAACTGCGGTTGCCTGCTTTTTTCACACTCTCTGAGTGCGCGCGCGTGAAATCGAGAGATTCGGGATAAAAATGTATTGACAAAGCACGCTTCCATATGCTATTATTGCAAGGCTGATATGCCGGGAGACCTGACCTGCGGGTGTAGTTCAATGGTAGAATCCCAGCCTTCCAAGCTGGTCGCGTGGGTTCGATTCCCATCACCCGCTCCATATGCGCCAGTAGCTCAGTAGGATAGAGCAACTGCCTTCTAAGCAGTAGGCCAGGGGTTCGAATCCCTTCTGGCGTGCCATATCGTGCGATAAGACAGGTGAGATTTCGGCAGACAAAGCTGGTGGGTATAGCTCAGTTGGTTAGAGCACCGGATTGTGGTTCCGGGGGTCGAGGGTTCGAATCCCTTTACCCACCCCATGTATCTGAAGAAAGAGAGCCGGACGGTGCTTCGGCTCTCTTTCCTTAGAAACGCACACTCAGTGGGGTGTAGCCAAGCGGTAAGGCACGGGACTTTGACTCCCGCATTCGTTGGTTCGAGTCCAACCATCCCAGCCAATCTATTCCAAGCCGAATCCCCTTGCGTGTTACCTCACGATGCAATGACCCGTTAGCTCAGTCGGCAGAGCACCTGCCTTTTAAGCAGGGTGTCCCGCGTTCGAGTCGCGGACGGGTCACCAGAGAAAACCCTTGAACCAGAGCGGTTCAAGGGTTTTCTCTGATATGAAATACCGGACTCCGCCCGCATACAACAAGGGGATATCCCTACAGGCGCGCTGCCGCCCGCCCCCCATTGCCCTCCGTCCCGCGCCCGCGCAGGGGTAGTGATGTGTTGGGGGATAGAGGAAAAAGAGCTTCTGAAACTTTTGAAATTTCAGAAGCTCTTTCAGATTTGAAGCGGCAAAAACGGAAGGTGCGGGCGGCGTTTACTTGCGGCTTCTCCGCCTGCGCCCTGCCGCGCCGGATGGGAGCGAATCAGCATCAAGGGACGGGATTGGGATCGATAATCAAGCCGTGGTCACGCACCTGGATCAAGGTGTGAAGCCGCTCGCTGATAGAAGAGAAGGCATCAATGAGGCGGGGGTTAAAGACGCCGCACTCGCCGCCGAGAATCATAGAAATTGCCTTTTCATGCGAATAGGCGGCCTTATACACGCGGTCACTCGTCAGCGCGTCATAGACATCGGCAAGGCTGGTTGCCTGCGCCCAGATGGGAATCTCGTCGCCCTTGAGCCCGTCGGGATAGCCGCTTCCGTCCCAGCGCTCGTGGTGGTGGCGGCAGATGTCGTAGCAATATTGATAATACTCCTGATCCTGCATATAGTTGAGGCTCTCCAGGATCAGGCAGCCCTGAATGGTGTGTGTCTTCATGATCTCAAATTCTTCCCTGGTCAGGGGGCCCGGTTTTAGGAGGATTGCGTCCGGGATTGCGATCTTACCGATGTCATGGAGCGTTGCCGCGTTGGAGAGCGACTCAATGGAGGCCTCGTCCATCGGGTAATGATCCGCCATGGCCTTGACGAGGGCTTTGGTGAGAAGGCGCACGCGCTTGACGTGCTCGCCGGACTCCAGGCTGCGGTATTCCACGGCGGTGGAGAGCGCATCGATTACAAAAAGGTTGGACTGGCGCAGCCGCTCAGATTGAAACTCGAGCATTTCTTTCTGCTCACGAAGCTTCTGCTCCAGCTCCTGCTTGCTGGCGAAGAGCTTGACCACGTTGGAGACGCGCCGCGCTACAATGTCCGGATTAAAGGGCTTCTTAATCAGATCCGCAACGCCCATTGCGTAGCCCTGCAGGACCTTTTCCTCATCGTGCTCCCCCGTGATAAGGATGACAGGGATGGATTCCATTTGCTTGCTCTCCGTCAAATGCTCCAGCACACCAAAGCCATCCATAATGGGCATGACAAGATCCAAGAGGATAACCGAGAGCGTATCGCCGTAACGGTTGATGGCATCCAGAGCAGCGATCCCGTTCTCAGCCTCGATTACATGATAGTCATGGGAAAACAGCTCAGCCAAAATCAGGCGGTTGAGCTGAATGTCGTCGACGATTAGCATATTCTTTTTTTGATGCTTTTCCATTCAGATCCCTTTCCTTTTTGAATCAGGAGAACAGAACACAGTCCGGGCACCCGCCCGGCGGTCTTCCTGTACTCGCCTAAAAAAGATCGTAACATAAATGGAGGTGGGGGGCAAGAGAATCCCCTCACAAAAAGTAAAAGTTTTAAATAAAAGGTTAAAATACACAGAAAGATGTGATCGAAAAAAGGGGGCCACCGCGAAAAAGGGGGGCCGTTCGGAAGAGAAAGGGGGCAAAAGGCCGGTGCGCGCCGGCCTCCTTAAGCGCGAGCGGGGAGAGAGGAGCAAGCTGCCCCGCCCGCCTCGGGGAGAAGTTCCGAAAAGTCGCTATTGAAAAAGAAGGTGCTTTCCTGTAGAATTACAAATGTTAGACTTTGCCCTCTGCGCGGGTCAAGCGCCTTGCGTTTGGCCCCCTGCCCGAAGCGGCGCGCCGAGAGCCACCAACTTTCCTGGGGGTTTGCCACTTGGCCGAACTGTTGGAAATTAAGAATTTGAATATTGCCTTTCAAAGCCGGGACGGCCTCTCCCAGGTGGTGCGGGATCTCTCCCTCTCCCTTGGGAAGAATGAGAGCCTTGGAATCGTGGGGGAATCGGGGAGTGGAAAAAGCGTCACCTCCCTGGCCGTCATGCGCCTTTTGCCGCCCAAAAGCACGAAGATGGAGGGGGAGATTCTCTTTCACGGGGAGGATCTGCTGCGCATGAGCGAGACGCAGATGCAGCAGATTCGCGGCAACCGGATCGCGATGATCTTCCAGGAGCCGATGACCTCTCTCAACCCCATCCACAGCTGCGGAAAGCAGATTGCCGAGAGCGTGCGCCTGCACAACAAGGTGACAAAAAAAGAGGCCGAGGCGCGGGCGCTGGAGCTCTTGGAGCTCTGCGGCATCCCCTCCCCCCGGCAGCGCCTGCGGGAGTATCCCCACCAGCTCTCCGGCGGCATGCGCCAGCGTGTGATGATCGCCATCGCCCTGGCCTGCAACCCCGAGCTGCTGATTGCAGACGAGCCGACCACCGCGTTGGATGTGACGATTCAGGCGCAGATTTTAGAGCTGATGAAATCCCTGCGAAATGACAGGGACATGGGCATTATTATGATCACCCACGATCTGGGCATTGTGCATGATTTTTGCGACCGGGTGATCGTCGTCTACACGGGTGAGGTGGTGGAATCCGCGCCGGTCAAAGAACTCTTTCGAATGCCGCTCCATCCCTACACCGAGGGGCTGATCGCCGCCATTCCGCAGCTCAACAAGCAGGTGGACAAGCTCGAGGCGATTGAAGGCATGGTGCCGGATCTGAACAATATGCCAAAGGGCTGCCACTTCCACCCCCGCTGCAAGTATGCCGAGGCGCGCTGCCGAGAGGAACATCCGGCCCTGCGCACCCTGCCGGACGGGCGGCAGCTGCGCTGCTTCCGCTATGAGGAGGTGCTGCCGTGAGCGAGACTGTGTTGGCAAGACTTGAGGACGTGAAGCAGCACTTTACGGTCAAAAAAGCCCGCGGCCGCAAGGCCACGCTCTATGCGGTGGACGGGGTCTCACTCGACATCTATAAGGGGGAGACGCTCGGGCTGGTGGGGGAGTCCGGCTGCGGAAAATCGACCCTTGGAAAAACCCTTCTTGGGCTCTATCCGCTCAGCGGCGGACGCATTCTCTTTGACGGGCAGGACATTGCAACGATTCCGCGCGCGGAGCGCCGGGCCTTTCACCAGAAGAGCCAGATGATCTTTCAGGATCCCTCCTCCTGCCTCAATCCCCGCCGCCGCGTGCTGGATATTTTGACGGAGCCCTATGTGATCCACAAGCTCTATGGGCAGGAGGAGCGGGTGAAGCGCGCGGAGGTCATGTGTGACCTCGTCGGCCTCTCGCGCAGCTACCTGAGCCGCTTCCCGCATGAGATGTCCGGCGGGCAGAAGCAGCGGGTGGGCATCGCCAGAGCCATTGCGCTTGAGCCGAAGCTCATCGTCTGTGACGAGCCGGTCTCCGCTCTGGATGTCTCCATTCAGGCGCAGGTGATCAACCTCTTGCAGGACTTGCAGGAGAAACTCGGCCTGACCTACCTGTTCATTTCGCACAACCTGAGTGTTGTCAAGCACTCCTGCCGCCGCATCGGGGTGATGTATCTGGGCAAACTTGTTGAGCTTGCCGGGGCGGAGGCGCTCTATGAAACACCGCTCCACCCCTATACCAGAGCGCTGATCTCCGCCATTCCCACCATTGGTGAGGACGGAACCAAGCGCCTGGTGCTCAGCGGGGATCTGCCAAGCCCCACCGATCCGCCGGCCGGCTGCGCCTTTCACACGCGCTGCCCCATCGCCGGCGAGCGCTGCCGGCAGGAGACGCCGGAGCTGCGGGAGATTCGCCCTGGCCATCTGGCAGCCTGCCATTTTGCCTGAGGCTGGGCCCTGCGCGCCTTGCGGCGTTTGATTTTTCATGAATCCCTGCATCAAACAGAGATTAAAAAAATGAAGGAGGACGTAACATGAAACGCTTTTTCCCTGTACTTCTGGCTGCGTTGCTGATGCTCGGCTTTTTAGCTGCCTGCGGCGGCGACAGCGGCCAAACCACCCCCCCGGAGGACGGACAGACCGCCGGGATGGTCGTCATCGGCGGCCAGTCAGACCTTGTCACGCTCGACCCGGGCAATATGTATGAACCCTATGGCAACATGATGTCCTACGCCTGCTATGACATGCTCTATCGCATCCAGAGCGGCACCATGGGCACACCGGAGCCCTCTGTCGCCACGAGCTATGAGGTGGACGCGACGGGCATGGTCTACACCTTCCCCCTGCGGGAGGATGTGATCTTCTCCAGCGGGAACCCTCTGACGGCCCATGACGTGGTTTGGAGCTTTAACCGTGTGCTCAACATGAAGGAGTCCAACGCCTACGCCAACATCCGCATCATTGAAAGCGCGGTGGCGCTTGATGACTACACCGTGCAGGTCACCCTCACGCAGCCCGATGCCTCCTTCCTCGTGAAGCTGACCTCCAACGCCTACTGCATCCTCGATAGCGCCGTTGTGGCGGAGCACGGCGGCACCGATGGCAGCGTGCTCGACGCGGACGGCAGCCCCGTTGCCGACACCGCCAAGGGCTGGCTCGACCAGAACTCTGCCGGCTCGGGCCCCTTTGTCATCGAGAAGTGGACACCGCAGGTGGAGCTGGTGCTCGTCAAGAATGAAAATTACTGGAAAGAAGCCACCAATGTTGATAAAATCATCTTCCGCGAGATGACCAGCGTGGATGCGCAGATCACCGCACTGAAAAAAGGCGAGATCGATATTGCGCTTGGTCTGAACAACGAGACCGTCAAGCAGCTGGCCGGCGTGGAGAACGTTGCCATTGAGACCGGCGACACGGCGCTTCTGACCTTCCTGGTGATGAGCCGCGACTCCTCGCTCTCTGCGGAGATGTCCAACCCCCTCGTGCAGGAAGCGGTGCGCTATGCCCTCGACTATGAGGGCTACGCAGAGCTCTGCGGAGACGGCGCGAAGATCCCCCTTAACTTCGTGCAGGACGGATTTGCAGGCGCCCTCCAGCGCGACCTTGCCACCGACGGGCAGGATATTGAAAAAGCCCGAGAGCTGATGGAAGAGGCCGGCTATGCAGACGGCTTCTCCATTGAGCTGACCATTGCCACCAACAACTCCGAGGGCCTCAGCTGGGTGACCATCGGCGAGAAGGTGAAGCAGGATCTTGATGCCATTGGCATTGACGTAAAACTCTCCACGCAGGAGACCTCCCTGGTCTATGAGCAGATGCGCAGCAGCTCCATGCCCTTCTACGTGATGTTCTGGTCTCCGGACTACTATGACATCAACAACCAGATCGAAGCCTTCCTCCCCGGCACCGGTGAGGGCGGAACTGCCTATGGCAACCGCACACAGTGGCCGATTACCGAAGAGAACGAGCTTCTCTGGCAGCTGGGCAACCAGGTGAGGACGGAGACGGACGAGGCGGAGCGCGCGGCGGTGTCCGAGCAGCTGCAGAAGGCATACGCCGAGGATAACCCCCTGGCCTTCCTGCTCCAGCACCCCAAAACCTTTGCCTATCGCAGCGACAACCTCGAAGCTGTGACCTACAATGACCTCTGCAAGATCGAGCTCTGCGAGCTGATCTTGAAGTAAGCGCCCACTCCGCAGCAGCGGCGGGAGGAGACTCTCGCCGCTGCCCGCGCGGGCGGCTGAAGAACTCAGAAAATCGGCGCGGGCGCGCGCTTGCCGGCGGAGTGAAGAGAGCGTTTTTGAGAAAAACCCTCCCTTGACTGCGCCGCCCGGAAAGGAGGATGCGCATTGTTTCGTTACATTTTACGGCGATTGGGACTCATGCTTGTGCTCCTGTTTGGCGTGTCCGTGTTGGTGTTTCTGCTCTCCAATCTGGTTCCGAGCAGCCCGGAGGCGGCAAACCTGAGCCAGACGGCCATCAACGACCCGGAAATCGTGGCGGCCTACCGCGCGAAATGGGGGCTGGATAAACCTCTGTGGGAGCGCTACACCATCTACCTTGGCAACCTGCTGCAAGGCGATTTCGGCACTTCCATCCGCACGGGCCGGCCGGTGCTGGAAGAGCTCAAACAGTATTTTCCGGCGACACTAGAGCTCTCCGCCTATGCCATGCTCATTGCCATTACGCTCGGGATCAGCTTTGGAACCCTCTCCGCCATTTTCCAGGACAAGCCGGTTGACCACATTCTGCGCACGATTTCGATCAGCGGCGTCTCCCTGCCGAGCTTTTGGTTCGCCCTGATCGCCATGAGTATTTTTAGCGACAAGCTTGGCTTCTTTCCCTCGGGCGGGCGCTTCGATGTGCGCCAGTTCAGCCCCAGCGGGGGGACGGGGGTCTACACCTTTGATGCGATCCTCCAGGGGAACGGTGCCTTCTATGTCGATGCGCTCTCCCATCTCGTGCTCCCGGCGCTGATCTTGGGCTTCTTTACCATGGGGCTGATCGCCCGGCAGACCCGCTCAAACCTGCTGGAGGCCATGTCCACCGACTACATCCGCACCGCCCGCGCCAAAGGGATGAAGGAGAGCCGGGTGGTCTTTCGCCATGCGCTTGGGAACGCGCTGGTGCCCGTCATCACCGTGAGCGGCATGGGCTTTTGCAATCTGCTCGGCGGCATGGTCTTTGTGGAAAAGATCTTCTCCTGGCCGGGGATCGGGCAGTACGCCTACCTCGCGGCGGTGAATACGGACTTTCCCGCCATCTGCGGGGTGTCCCTCTTGATCGCGACAATCTACGTGGTGGTCAACCTGTTCATAGACATTCTCTATGGCATCATTGACCCGCGCATCCGATATCAGTAAAGGGGGATGGGAATGAAGAGTGTCAAAGCGTTTTTAGGACAAAAAAACCTGATGTTTAAGATCGGCATGGGCCTTTGCATCATGTGGATTCTCATCGCCATTTTCGCCCCCCTTCTCGCGCCCTACGATCCGGAACTGCAGATGAAAGGCATGCGTTTTCTGCCGCCGAGCTTTGATCACTGGTTCGGGACGGACCGCTCCGGGCGGGACGTGTTCAGCCGCGTGCTCTACGGCTGCCGCATCTCCCTGCCCGCGGGGCTCATTACAGTTGCCATCTCCTTTGTCGTCGGCATCTTTTACGGCGGCATCGCCGGCTACATCGGCGGGAAATTTGACGATGTACTCATGCGTTTCTCTGAGATGGTGCAGTCCTTCCCGCCGCTGATTCTCGCGATGATCATCGCTGCGGCGCTGGGCGCGAACATCACAAACTCCATTTTTGCCATGGCGGTGATCTGGTGGCCAAACTACGCAAGGCTGACGCGCAGCATTGTCCTCTCTGTCAAAGAAAACGACTACGTGATCGCGGGGAGGGTGATGGGCGCGGGGCACCTGCGCCTGCTCTTTAAGGACATCCTGCCCAACAGCCTCGGCCCGCTCATCGTCATGTGCACGCTCGACCTCGGCAACGCCATTTTGATGTTCGCCGGGCTCTCCTACCTGGGCCTTGGCGTGCAGCCGCCGATTCCCGAGTGGGGCTCCATGGTCAGTGAGGGCGTTGAAAACTTCAACTACTGGTGGATTGCAACCTTCCCCGGACTTGCGATTTTCACCGTTGCCGTCGGCGCAAACTTTGTTGGCGACGGGCTGCGGGACTATATGGACCCGAAGATGCGCCGCAATATGACGCTATAGGAGGGTGCAGATGAATCAGGAGAGAATCCGCCGCGTGACGGCGCAGATGAAACGGGAGGGCCTGCCGCAGCTGATCGTCAGCTCCACCGCCTCGGTATACTATCTGACGGGCCTGTGGGTGGAGCCCTTTGAGCGGATGCTCGCCCTGCTCCTGCGGGAGGACGGGAGCGCAGCGCTCTTTGGCAACGCCATGTTCGGCCTGCCGGAAGCGTTCCCCATCCCCATCGTGCTGCACACGGATAGCGATGATCCGACCTTGCAGCTCGCCAAAGCGCTGCAGCCGGGTCTGTGCGGGGTGGATAAGTTTTGGTACAGCAAATTTCTCCTTGCCCTGATGGAGCAACGGGGGGATGTGATCCCAAAGCCCGGCTCCGGCCCGCTGGATCTGGCGCGCCAATTTAAAGATGCCGCGGAGCAGGCGGCGATGCGCCACAGCTCGGCGATGAATGACGAGGTGATGGGCGCGGTCATCGCAGCCCTGCGGGAGGGCGTTGCGGAGCATGAGCTGGCAAGCCTCGTCAACCGGGAGTTTCTGCGCCGCGGTGCGGACGGGGAAGGCCCGCAGATGATTGCCTTCGGGCAAAACGCGGTGGATCCCCACCATGCTCCGGACGGCACGCGCCTCAAAGCCGGTGAGAGTGTACTCATTGACATCTTCTCCCCCATCAAGCGCTATTGCTGCGACATGACCCGCACGGTGTTTTACAAGCAGGTCAGTGAGCGGCAGCGCAAGGTATATGAACTGGTACGCAAGGCAAACGAGGCGGCCATCGCTGCAATACGGCCGGGCGTTCCCCTCTCCCATTTGGATCAGGCGGCAAGGGCCATCATCAGCGACGGCGGCTTTGGGGACTATTTTACGCACCGCCTGGGGCACGGCTGCGGCCTGGAGGGACACGAGCCGCCGGATGTGAGTGCAAGCTCACATGGGCTTCTCGAGCCGGGCATGATTTTCTCCATCGAGCCGGGCATCTATCTGCCGGGCGAATTTGGCGTACGGATTGAGGATCTGGTGCTGGTGACCGAGCGGGGCTGCGAGCTGCTCAACCACTATCCCAAAGAGCTGCAGGTGATCGGCTAGACATAAACAAAAGGGGAGAATGCTGCCTGCGGCGCAGCCACCCCCCGTTGCCAACTGCGCCCTCTGCGGGCGCAATCAAAATAGGGCAGATACCATCCCAAACAGAGGGGTGATATCTGCCTGTTTTGCTGCAAAGACACAATTAAACCCTTAGGAAAGGCAGGCTGGCAAGCGCATCCCCGTGAATCCCCAAAAAGAGGAATACTGCAAGGGTCTGTCCCATAGGCTATAGCAAGCGATTGCCATCGCAAACGGGCATTTGGGGACAGGAGGAAGCGCATATGTCGCAGGGGAAAAAACGGGAGAAAAACTGGTCGCAGGGGAAAATCAAACGCTCTCCGCCAAAGCATCGCCGCAAGGATGCTCTGACGCCCGGTGAGCGGCGGCGGCTGCTGCAATTGGTGGCCTGCGTTGTGATTTTTATGTTCGTGTTCGTCGGGCAGACGCTGCCCCTGGCGCGCTTTTCCGCCTTTGGGGGCGAGGTTGCCGCGCTCATCCACCGCAATACGGATTTTAAGGGTGCGTTGACAAAAGTCGGGCGCTCCGTCTCCGAAGGGGAGCCCTTTGTCGAAACTTTCAGCATCCTCTGGACGGAGGTGTTCGGCTTTGAGCAGGGGGAGGGGGAAGTGCCCTTGGAGCCCGAGTTCCCGGCGGCGGAAGAGGCGGAAGCGCTGTCCCCGGCGGACCCATCCAGTGAGCCGGAAGAGAGCCCGCTGGCGGAAGAGACGGCAGCGCCCTTGGAAGAGACGGCGGATCCCATGGAGACGGTGACGCCGGTCATGGGCGTGCTCGCCTCCGGCTTTGGCTTCCGAACGCACCCGATTGACGGAGAGTGGAAGGAGCATCAGGGGGTGGACATTCAGGCCGCCGCCGGCACTCCTATTTTGGCCTATGCGGCCGGAGAGGTGGATTATGTGGGGGAGAGCGAGGCATACGGCCTGTATCTGCAGCTCAAGCATCCGGGTGATGTGAGTACCTTTTACGCCCACTGCCAGAGCGTCTGCGTCAAGCCGGGCCAAAGGGTGGCGGCGGGAGAACAGATTGGAGAAGTGGGTGAGAGCGGACAGACCACCGGCCCGCATCTGCATCTGGAGATGAAGCGCGGCGGCAAGCGCGTCGATCCGCTTGCATACATTCAAACACTGCCACCCGGATGAGGGGACGCTTCACGGTGAGCGCCGGCTTTGCGGTTCTGCTGGCGGCGCTGCTGTTCTTAGACGAGGGGAATCTGATTCTCTGGGCGCTCTTCGCCTGCCTGCTCCATGAGCTGGGGCACTACCTTGCGATTCGTGCGCTGGGCGGGCGGCTCTCGGCGCTGCGCCTCTCGGTTGCGGGGGCGGAGATGACACCCGCGCGCGGGCGAATGTTCTCCTATCGGGAGGAGCTGCTCATCCTTGCGGCCGGGCCGCTGGCAAGCCTGCTCGCGGCAGGAGGCTCAGCCCTTCTGGCAGAGCTTGCGGGCGCGCCGCTGCATCTCTTTTGCGGCATCAATCTGCTCCTGGCGCTCTTCAACCTGCTGCCCATTCTGCCGCTTGACGGCGGCCGCCTGCTCCGGATTCTGCTGGCGGTGCTCGCGGGGGAAGCGCGCTCCCTGCGCATCTGCACGGCGGTGACGCTGCTCCTCTCCGCGTCGCTTCTGTACCTTGGGATTCATCTCTGCTTGCGGGGCGGCAATGTCAGTCTGGCGCTCACGGCCCTCTGGCTGCTGGGCGGCCAGGGGGAAGCTTCGTTTTTTGCGCGCAAAAAGCGCAGAAAGGCGGGGCGAATTCGTTTTTTGTCTTGATTTCCGCCCCCTCCTATGGTATGATGATCATTGTCTTAAAAAGGGTGGTCCTCTGCGGCGTCGCTGGAAAATCAGCGCATACGGCCGGTACGAACGCCTATACAACAGGAGGAAAAGACCAATGGATCTGCTGAAAACATTCGAAAACAAGCAACTGCGCGAAACGGTTCCTTCCGTCTCCGTGGGCGACACTGTCCGGGTGCACCTGAAGGTGAAGGAAGGCGCGCGTGAACGCATTCAGGTGTTTGAGGGCACCGTCATTGCCAAGAAGCATGGCGGCGTCTCGGAAACCTTCACAGTGCGCCGCCTCTCCTATGGCGTGGGCGTGGAAAAGGTATTTCCGCTGCACTCTCCCATCATTGACCGGGTGGAGACCATTCGCCGCGGCAAGGTGCGCCGTGCAAAGCTGTACTACCTGCGTGACCGCGTCGGCAAGCGCGCAAAGGTCAAGGAGCGCCTGTAAGCTCCTGCAAACCGCCGCATCTTGCGATGCGAAAGCAAGAAGAGCCGCCCCTGAACAAGGGGCGGCTTCAAAGAGAAAGACTGCACCGGGATCAAAGCCCTTGTGCAGTCTTTCTTATGAGCAAATTTCAGCGTTGACGCGGATTTACTGAGCCCGCGGGCAGCGCGCCCGCCTCCGGGGAGCCGGTCTGCCGCAATCTGCGCAGGGGAGGATTAGTTGCAGGAGACGCCGCCGTCAATCACGATTGCCGCGCCGTTGGTGAACTTGGAATCCTCACTGGCGAGAAAGAGCACTGCGGAGGAGATGTCCTCAGATTTCCCTTGGGGCATGGAAGAGTCCAAACCCTCCATGATGCGGGCTATGCCAAACTGGCTGATGTCGGTCTGAGAGTTCATCACTTCGGTCTCTACGCCGCCCGGGCAGATGACATTGCAGCGGATGCCGCGCTTGGCATACATAAAGGCGATGTTTTTTGTGATGCCGACGATGGCATGCTTGGAGGCCGTGTAGGCCGCGCCGGCTCTCGCACCGCAGACACCGCCGATGGAGGCGATGTTGATGATGTTCCCGCCCGTTTCCTGCTTGAGCATCACTTGCGCTGCCTTGCGCATCGTCATCACAGGGCCGTAGAGGTTAATGTTCATGACGCGATCCCAGAGCTCGTCCGACATCTCATCGATCGGCTTGAACTCATCCATCACGCCCGCGTTGTTGACCAGAATGTCAATCTTGCCGCCCTGCGCAACGGCAAAGTCAACCATGCCTTCCGCGATTTCCTTGGAAGACACGTCGCCCGCATAGGGGAAGATTTTGCCCGCAAGGCCCTCGGCCTCTTTGGCAAGCGCTTCCAGACGCTCCTTGCGTCTTGCAACGGCGATGACGGTGGCGCCTTCTTTTGCAAAGTCCAACGCAATCTGATAGCCCATGCCCGCGCTTGCACCCGTCACAAGAACCGTTTTACCTTCAAATCTCATTTGTATGCACCTCCAAAATTTGTGTGTAGACCTATCGTGAGCTTAACAACCGATTAATGAAATTTAAACACAAGCGGTGTGTTTTGTCAATTATATCTATCGCCAAAGAGAGGCGGTTTCAAACATCATTTCTACTTTTCAGCAGCTGCACTTCTCTACACGCCCGTCCCGCTCGGCTTGCCCTGAAACGAGAAAGGGGCGGGGTTCCATGCGCGGAACACCCGCATATGGCTCAAAGACCAAAGAGGGAGAGATATCGGGAGAGCAGCTGGGAGCCAAAGAGCATCGTACATACGCAGGCGATGGCAATGGAGGGGGCAAAGGGGAAGGGCGCGCCCCGCGCCTCTTTTGCAAGCCGCAGGGCAAAACAGAGCCCGATGAGGCAGGAGAGGAGCAGCATGAAGAGGTTGCGGGGCCAGTCAAAAAAGAGAGCGCAGATGAAAAAGAGCAGCAAATCCCCCCTGCCCATGCTCTCCCTGCCCAGGCGCCTGTTTGCGAGCAAGACGAAAAGAAAAAGCGGGAGAGAGAGCAGGGAACTTTCGCGCAGCCCGAGGAGGAGCTGCCTGAGCGTGTCCTCCGCCGAGAGCGCGCAGAAGAGCAGAAAACAGGCGGGGCCTGCAAGGAGCAGGCGATGGGGGATGCGCTGCCTGTGCCAGTCGATCAGGGAGATGGGCAGCAGGATGGCGGAGAGCGCCACAAAGCACAGCGCCTCCAGACTGAGCCCATAGCGGAGCAAAAGAGCGAGGGTGACGAGAGAAAAGAGCAGGCCTGCGGCGCGGTGGCGGCGCTGCTCCGTGCACAGATCCCCCTTACCAGGGGGGCACAGCGCCATGCGGCTGAGCAGACTGCCAAGCGGAAGCGCCAAGAGCGCAGCTGCCAAGAGAAGGAAGAGAAGGAGCGCCGGCTGAGGCGCATCGGGCGGCAAGGGAGTGCCCGCAAGCACATGCGGCATCAATCGACGGGGGAGTAGAGGCCCTGCCCCACATCAAAGGGGTAGATCATTCCGCTCTCGCTAACGGTGACGTATGGTCTCGCCTCGCCCTCGATCTCGTTGTAATACCAGAGATAGCTTTTGTCCAAATACAAAACCTCCTCGGGGAGCAGCCCGTCAATCTCCCCCTCGAGCAGGCGGAGCATACAGCCCTCGTGGACGGCGCGGGCGTTGGTCAGCTCCGAAGCCGCCTCCGCACGCGCACGGGAGGCGGAAAAGCCGGGAATGGCGACGGAGACAAGCAGCGCGGCGATGGCCAGCACCACCAGCAGCTCGGCAAGGGTAAAGCCGCCGCTGCTGTTGCGGCGGTCAGGTCTTTGTTGTTTCATGGCGCACACCTCGCATGGTTTCTTCAAAGAAAAGTATAGCGGATCTGCGCTGAAAAAGCAAGGGCGGCCGCGCGCTCCCACTGCCGAAAAAGAGAGAATCCAGAAGAGTTGAAACCCGGGCTTCCCTGCCCGGCGGGGGGCGCACTTGCGCCTGATCCGGACGCAATTTGTGCACGGATGCAACCTTTGGGGGAGTGCTTTGGGTGGAAGGGGCACTCTTTTTTGACTTACCCCTTTTCAGAAGTGAGAAAATTGTGTATAATAACAGCTTAAAAGAAACGAGGAGCTGTGGCATGAATATTCAGTGGTACCCCGGCCATATGACCAAGACCCGGCGCATGATCGAAGCGGATATCAAGCATGTGGACGTGGTGGCAGAGTTGATTGACGCGCGCATCCCCATCTCCAGCCGGAACCCTGACCTGAGCGAGCTGATCCGGGCGAAGCCTCGCTTGATCGTGCTCAACCGCGCCGATCAGGCGGACAAGGAGGGCAACCGCCGCTGGAGAGAGGCGCTCGGGCGGGATGGCGCGGGTGTGATGGAGTGCGACGCGAGAACAGGGGCGGGCGTGTCTCAATTTGTGCCCGCCGTGCGGCGGGTGCTGGAAGAGACCATCGCCCGCTGGCGGGAAAAGGGGCAGGTGGGGCGGCCCATCCGCGCCATGGTGCTCGGCATTCCAAACGTCGGAAAGTCAACCTTTATCAATCAGCTCGCGGGGCGGAAATCCGCCAAAGCGGCGGACCGGCCCGGCGTGACGCGCGGGAAACAGTGGGTGCGCGTGTCGGAGGGGCTGGATTTGCTCGACACACCCGGCATCCTCTGGCCAAAATTTGAGGATGAGCGCATCGGGCTGCATTTGGCCTTCACCGGCGCGGTGCGCGACGCGGTGCTGGACACGGAGACGCTGGGCGCGCATTTGATGGAGCTGCTGCACCGGCGCTATCCTGCCGCGCTCACGGCACGCTATAAGATCACGCCGCACGTCGGGATGACGGGCTTTGACCTGCTCGAAGCGGCGGGGCGCAAGCGCGGCTTTCTGATTGCGGGCGGGGAGATCGACCTGCTGCGCATGGCAAACATCCTGCTGGATGAATTTCGCGGGGGCAAGCTCGGGCGCGTCACCTTAGAGCTGCCGGAGGATTTGGAGGCGCAGCATGACTGAGCAGACAGGGCGAGACCTCTGGGAACTCGAGCGCGCGGCGCAGTCTGCGGGCATCGGCTACATTTGCGGTGTAGATGAGGCCGGGGCCGGCCCGCTGGCCGGGCGGGTGTACGCCGCGGCGGTGATCCTGCCCTTCGGTCTGGAACTTCCCTATCTCAACGACTCCAAGAAGCTCTCGGAAAAGCGGCGCGATCTGCTCTTCGATCAGATCGTTGAGGCGGCCGTCGCACACGCGGTCGCTTGGGTGGACGAGCGGGAGATTGACCGCATCAATATTCTCAACGCCAGAATGCAGGCGATGGAGCAGGCGATTGCCGCGCTGCAGCCAAAGGCAGAGCTCGCGCTCCTGGACGGAAACCAGAACCGGGGCATTTCAACGCCAAACCGCATGGTGCCCAAGGGTGACGGGCGCAGTGCCAGCATCGCAGCGGCGTCAATCTTAGCAAAGGTCAGCCGGGACCGCTACATGATAGAGATGGCGGAGCGCTACCCCGGCTACGGCTTTGAAGCCCACAAGGGCTACGGCACGAAGCTGCACTATGAGCGCCTGCGGGCACTCGGCCCTTGCGCGCTGCACCGCAAGAGCTTCCTGAAAAAGCTATGAGCCGGGCGGACACCCATGCGCTGGGGCTCTGGGGTGAGGCGCAGGTGGCGGCGTGGCTGGAGGCCAGAGGCGCGCTTATTTTGGAGCGGCGCTGGCGCTGCCCCTATGGGGAGCTGGACCTGATCGCCGAGCAGATGGGAATCCTCTGTCTGGTGGAAGTGAAGCTGCGGAAGAATGACCGCTTTGCGAGCGCGCGCGAGTTTGTAACGCGGAGCAAGCAGGGGAAGCTGCGCCTTGCCGCCGAGGCATACCTGCAGGAGAGGCCCACCCATTTGCAGCCGCGCTTTGATGTGGCGGAGGTCTATGCGCCCGCGGGCTTGGAAACAAAGCATCCCCGGATCATATACTGGGAAAACGCATTTGATTGAAAGTGGGGCCGTTTTGCTTTGATTTCTCTCTTTGATGCACATTGTGACACGATTTATCTCAATTATACCCAAGGCACCCGCCTGCTGGCAGAGAACCCGAACGGGCATCTCGACCTCAAGCGCACGGAGCAGGCCTTCTCTCCCTATGCGCAGTTCTTCGCCTTCTTTGCTGATGCAAAGGGGAAGTCGGAAGCGCAACTTGCGCGCGTGTTCCGGGAGCAATCCACCCTGTGGGAGGCGATGTGCGCAGAGAATGCGGCGCGCATCGCCCTCTGCCGAAGCGCCGGGGAAGCGAGAGCGGCCTTTGCACGCGGAAAGGCGGCGGCCTTCCTCTCTGTGGAGGGGGCTGAACTGGCGGGCAAAGATCTGCGAGGGCTGGAGGCGGCCTTTGAACTTGGCGTGCGCGCGGTCAACCTGACGTGGAACCGGGCGAACGCACTCTCCGGCTCCTGCGCGGAGGATGCGGGGCGCGGTTTGAGCTGCCTTGGCCGCAGCTATGTGGCGCGTATGAACAGCTTGGGTGTGCTCGTGGATGTGTCGCATCTCTCCGATGCGGGCTTTTGGGATGTGATCCGGATGGCGAAACAAGCGCTGATGGCGAGCCATTCGAATGCCCGCGCGCTCCACCCCCACCCGCGCAACCTGACGGACGATCAGTTTCGCGCCATCCGGGACGGGGGCGGCGTGGTGGGGCTCAATCTCTACAGCGGCTTTCTGGGGGAGGATGCGGAGTTTGAAACGCTGCGCCGCCATCTGGATCATTTTTTAAGCCTGGGTGGAGAGATGCATCTCGCACTCGGCGGCGATTGGGACGGCTGCGACCTGCTGCCGAACGGTTTTGAGAACGGCATTTCCGGCCTTGCCGGGTTTTATCAATATTTACGGGAAAAACACTACGACGAGGGGCTGCTCGCGCAGCTCTATTTCAAAAATCTAATGAGGGTTGTGGAGGACGTATGCGTTATTTGAGTACAAGAGATCATAGAGTGGACCTATCTGCCGCCGAGGCCATCGCGCAGGGCCTATCCCGCGACGGCGGCCTGCTGACACCGAAAACCCTGCCAAAGCTGCCCGAGGGTGCGCTGAAAGCACTGCGGGGGATGCGCTATCAGGAGCGGGCGGTCTCTATCATGCGCTTGTTTTTGGAGGATTTTTCTGAGGCGGAACTGCGGGACTATGCCCAAAAGGCATACAGCGCGGAGAAGTTTGACCACCCCGCCGTCGCCCCGCTGAGAAAGCTGGACGAGACACGCTACTGCATGGAGCTCTGGCACGGGCCGACCTGCGCCTTCAAGGACATGGCGCTGCAAATGCTGCCCCACCTGCTGACGGCCTCTCTGGAGAAGACCAAGGAGCGCAAGCAGGCCTGCATTTTGGTGGCAACCTCCGGCGACACGGGAAAGGCTGCGCTGGAGGGCTTTCGAGATGTGGAGGGCACAAACATTCTTGTCTTCTACCCGAAGGACGGGGTCTCCGAAATTCAGGCGCTGCAAATGCAGACGCAGGAGGGGGAGAACGTGGGCGTCTCCGCGGTGCACGGCAACTTTGACGATGCGCAGACGGGCGTGAAACTCCTCTTTTCCGACGAGACGCTGCGGCAGGATCTGGAGGCGCGGGGCTACTTTCTCTCCTCCGCCAACTCGATCAACTGGGGCAGGGTGCTGCCGCAGCTGATCTATTACATCTCGGCCTACTGTGACCTCTGCGAAGCGGGCGCGGTGGAGCAGGGGCAGGCGGTGAACATCTGCGTGCCGACGGGGAACTTTGGCAACATCCTCGCGGCCTACTACGCCGGGCAGATGGGGCTGCCCATTCAAACACTCATCTGCGCGTCCAACCGCAACAATGTGCTCACGGACTTCATCCAAGAAGGCATCTATGACAGGAAACGGGATTTTTACAACACCCTCTCCCCCTCCATGGACATTCTGGTCTCGAGCAACTTAGAGCGCCTGCTCTTCTCCATGAGCGGGGGTGACGATGCGCTCGTTGCCGACTATATGGCGCAGCTGAGCGCCGAGGGGCGCTATGAGATCAACGCGGAGCTGAAAGCAAAGCTGCAAGAGCGCTTTTTCGCGGGCTTCTGCGACGATGTGCAGACCAAGGCGGTCATCGCGGCTGTTTGGGAGCAGCATGGCTACCTCATCGACCCGCACACCGCCGTTGCCTTTGACGTGCTGGAGCAATACCGCCAGAAGACGGGCGACCAAACCCTCAGCATTCTCGCGTCCACCGCCAGCCCCTTCAAGTTTTGCGAGAGCGTGCTCGATGCGCTGGGTGTTGCGGAGCCGGCGGAGGGCATTGCCGCCCTCGGGCAGCTCTCCGCCCTGACTGGGGTGCCCGTTCCGGCGCCGCTGGCGGAGCTTGCGGGCAAGGAGAGCCGCTTTTCCGAGAGCGTGCCCAAGGAAGATATGATCCGCGTGGTTTTAGCGTTTTTGAGGTGATGGGGTGGCGCTTTATGCAATCGGAGATACGCATCTCTCTCTCGGGAGCAGCAAGCCGATGGATGTCTTTGGCGGCGCGTGGTCGGGCTATGTGGAAAAGCTCCGCGCGGGCTTTGCAGACATCCGGTCGGAGGACACGGTCGTGCTCGCGGGGGATCTCTCCTGGGGGATGACGCTCGCGGAATCGCGGGAGGATTTTGCCTTTCTCAATGCGCTGCCGGGCAGAAAGATTCTCATCAAAGGCAACCACGATTACTGGTGGACGACGGCGCGTAAGATGGAGACCTTCTTTGCGGAGCAGGGCTTCCACACGCTCCACATTCTCCACAACAACTGCTATGAGTACGGGGACTATGCCATCTGCGGCACCAGAGGCTGGTTCTTTGAAGAGGAGATGGACGGAGCCAATCAGAAGGTCTTCAACCGGGAGCTGCTGCGCCTGGAGACCTCTCTCAAGGCGGCGGAGGGGCGGGAGCGGCTCTGCTTTCTCCACTATCCGCCCTGCTATCAGGGCTATCGCTGCGAGCCGATCATGGAGCTGCTCGAGCGCCATCAGGTGAAGCAGTGCTTTTATGGGCATCTGCACGGCGCGAGCCACCGCCTGGCGGTGCAAGGGAGCGTCGGTGCGGTGCAATATCGCCTGATTTCGGCGGATTATCTTGGATTTCGCCCCGAAAAAATATTAGATTAATTGAAAATAGATATAGAAATTTTACTCAGAATCTGCTAGAATGGAACGGCATCATGCATTATATGCCTTTTTGTTGCGTCAGAAGGGTGTTCACAGGAGGAAAAGGAAATGAATGTCAAAGAAAAGATTGAGAATAAAGAGAAGTTTTCTGTAGAGCTCACCATCGAGATCGGTGCGGACGAGTTTGAAGCGGGTCTTGATCGGGCTTACAAGAAGAACAGGGGCAGCATTTCCGTACCCGGCTTTCGCAAGGGCAAGGCACCCAGAAAGGTGATCGAAGGCATGTACGGCAGCGGAGTGTTCTATCAGGATGCGGTGGAGGAGCTCTACCCCGCAGCCTGTGACGAAGCGGTTGCCGCAGAAGCGCTTGACATTGTTGCGCAGCCCTCTATCGAAATTTTAGAGGCGGGGAAAGAGGGCCTGACCTTCAAGGCGATCTTCACCATCCGCCCGGAGGTTGCGCTCTCAGACTATAAAGGCCTTGAGGCGGATCGGGTCATCCCCGAGATCACAGAACAGATGGTGGAGGATGAGCTGCAGGTCTTCATCGAACGCGCCAGCCACATGGAAGCGGTGGACCGCGCCGCCGCACTCGGCGACTCGACCACGATTGACTTTGAAGGCTTTCAAGAGGGGATCCCCTTCCAGGGCGGCAAGGGAGAGAACTTTGAGCTGCTGCTCGGCTCCCACTCCTTCATCCCCGGTTTTGAAGAGCAGCTGATCGGCCTTTCCGCGGGCGAGGAGAAGGAGATCGAGGTGACCTTCCCCGAGGATTATCACATGGACGACCTCAAGGGCAAGCCCGCGAAGTTTAAAGTAAAAGTTCACGAGGTGAAGGCGAAGGTTGTCCCGGAGCTCGACGACGAGTTTGCCAAAGACATCTCCGAGTTTGAAACGCTCGATGCGTTTCAGGCAGATCTGAAGGCCAAGCTGACGGAGCGCCTGGGCGAGCAGAGCGAAGGGCGCTTCCGCCAGGCCATTTTGGATCAGCTGGCAGAAAAGGTGACCATTGAGCTGCCCGAGCCCATGCTCGAGGCGCAGCTCGACCGGAGCGTGGAGGAATTTAAAGGCCGCCTGCAGGCGCAGGGAATCGCCCCGGAGATGTACTATCAATACCTCCAGAGCAATGAATTTATGATGCGCGAGCAGATGCGGCCCAGCGCAGAGCAGAAGCTGCGCACGCAGCTGGCACTTGAAGGCATTGCAAGGGCGGAGAAGATTGAGATCAGCGAAGAGGAACTCACGGCGGAATACGGGCGCCTGGCCGAGGAGATTCAAATCTCCGTGGAGGAGCTTGAGCGCGTGGTGGACAGACCCACCTTCCGCCTGGATATGCAGAGAGAGCGCGCCATGAATCTGGTCATCGAGCAGGCCAAGGCCAATGAGATCACAGAGGAAACGTTGCGTCTGCAGGAGGCAAAGCGTCTGGATGACGAAAAGGCCGCGAAGGAAAAGGCCGAAAAGGAAAAAGAGACAGCTGCCAAAGAGACAAAAAAACCCGCTGAAAAGGCCGCCGAAAAAGAGAAGGAAGAGCCGGCGGAAGAAAAAAAGAAGCCCGCCAGAAAACCCAGAAAAAAGGCAGAGGCGGAACCGGCGGAGACTGAGGCCAAGGAAACGGAAGAGAAGCCTGTCAAAAAAACCAGAAAACCCGCTGCAAAGAAGGAAGCGGCGGAGGAATAATCACACTGCCGGCGGGCATACTCTGTTGATGTGCAGCGCTTGCGGGCGGGAAGGTTGACAAGCGGAAGGAAATCAGGTAAGCTGTTGGGGCTATGGTTATTTCAGTCTGGGATTTGGCGCCGGAACTGCCTGCAATCCACCTGCCGGCGGCAGCTCACATCACGCACTATGGGCGGCGCGCAAGCACCGGCCTGCGGGCTTGAAATGGCCAGACGATGGTGTTTCTATCGCATGTGAAAACGCAAAAGGAGATCACAAATGAGCTTAGTTCCATATGTAGTCGAACAAACCAACCGGGGCGAACGGTCGTATGACATTTTCTCCCGCCTGCTCAATGACCGGATCATCATGCTCTCCGAAGAGGTCAACGACACCACGGCAAGTCTCGTGGTTGCGCAGCTGCTCTACCTGGAAGCGCAGGATCCGGATAAAGACATTCAATTTTACATCAACAGCCCCGGCGGCTCTGTGACGGCCGGCATGGCAATCTATGACACGATGCAGTATATCAAAGCAGACGTGTCCACGATCTGCATCGGCATGGCGGCCAGCATGGGCGCCTTCCTGCTCGCCGCCGGAGCGAAAGGCAAGCGCATGGCCTTGCCCAATGCCGAGATTATGATCCATCAGCCCTCTGCCGGAACGAGGGGGCAGGTGACAGACATGGTCATTCACCTCAAGCGCCTGGAAGCGATCAAAGAGAGGATGAACCAGATCCTGGCAGAGAACACCGGAAAGCCGCTGGAAGTGGTTGCGGCGGACTGTGAGCGCGACAACTTTATGTCTGCTGAGGAAGCCAAAGCGTACGGATTGATTGATTTGGTCATTCATAAACGATAATTTCTGAGAGCGGGGGCAAAAAAGCTGCCCCCACTTTCTTCTTCTTAAAAGCATGAGGTGATCAATTATGGCAAAAAACGACGAAAAGAAATCGGTGCGCTGCTCATTCTGCGGTAAGCATCAGGAACAGGTGGCCAGAATTATTGCCGGCCCTGGCGCATATATATGCAACGAGTGCGTCCATTTGTGTATGAATATTTTGGACGACATGACATCTCCCGACGAGCAGAGCTACCCGGATATGCCGGATGTGATTCCAAATCCCCGTGAAATCAAAGAGATTTTAGATGAGTACATCATTGGCCAGAGTGAGGCAAAGGTGGCGCTCTCGGTGGCGGTTTACAACCACTATAAGCGCATTTACTTTGGCGGCGGTGAGGACGTTGAGCTGCAAAAGAGCAACATTCTGCTCTTAGGGCCGACGGGGTCGGGAAAAACGCTCTTTGCCCAAACCCTGGCAAAGATTTTGAAGGTTCCCTTCGCCATTGCGGATGCCACAACGCTCACGGAAGCGGGCTATGTGGGCGACGATGTGGAAAACATTCTCCTGCGCCTCGTGCAGGCCGCCGATTATGACGTGGAACTTGCCGAGCGTGGCATTATCTACATTGATGAGATGGATAAAATTGCACGCAAGAGCGAGAACACCTCGATCACCCGCGACGTGTCGGGAGAGGGCGTGCAGCAGGCCCTGCTGAAAATTTTAGAGGGGACGACGGCCAACGTTCCGCCACAGGGCGGCAGAAAGCATCCCCATCAGGAATTCATTCAGGTGAACACAAAGAATATACTCTTCATCTGCGGCGGCGCATTTGACGGGATTGAGAAGATTATTGAGGGGCGGATCAACAAGAAAGCCATCGGCTTCGGCGCGGACATTAAGAGCCGGGCGGAGCGGGAAGAGTCTCGCATTCTCCAGGAGATCCAACCCCATGACCTCCTGAAATATGGTATCATTCCCGAGCTTGTGGGCAGGCTCCCCGTTCTCACCTGCCTGGATCCGCTGAGCAAGGAAAACCTGGTGCAGATCCTCACCGAGCCGAAAAACGCACTGGTCAAACAGTACCAAAAGCTCATGGAATATGACGTGGTGCAGCTTCTCTTTGAAGATGCGGCCCTCGAAGCTGTGGCGGAGAAGGCCATTGACCGCGGCATTGGCGCGCGCGGCCTGCGTGCTGTGCTCGAAGAGGTGATGACGCAGGTCATGTATGACGTACCCTCCGATCAGGAGATTTTTGAGGTCATCGTGACGGAAGACTGTGTGCGCACAGGTGCGGCGCCGGAAGTGCACCGCGACCCGAACCGCCCGAGACGGCCGAGGCTTGGCGCTGCCTCACTCCGCGCGGAGATGGGCGGTCTGGCCGGCGGTAACCACGGCAACGTGTCATAGCTGACTCGTTTGTTTTCAGATCAAACCAGGCGGGGGTACTCTCCGCCTGGTTTTTTCCAAATTCTCTGATAAACGATGAGATAAAACGGCCTGTTTTTATGCAGGTTTTGGGCGGAAGCAAGAAAACTACGGATGAACTGCGGCATCTCTCGGGGATGCGGGGAATTGTTTTTCACTCTGCGGCACACAATCTGTGTAGGGCGCTTGCCGCCGCGCAGAGCGGAATCTTTACACCGCGCATTCGAGAGGGGAAGGGCAACCCCAGGCGGTGAATCTCTGCGAAGAGGCGAAATGCCTTCAACCAATGTGACCATTCTTCGCCAAGCTTCGAAGCAAGCGATTGTTTTGAGCCCCGCGCGAGGATAGAGAGGAAGTGAATACACAATGACAGAAGAGCGAAACACCATCATGCTGCCGACATTGGCGCTGCGTGGTTTAACCGTTTATCCCAAGATGCTCATCCACTTTGATGTGGGGCGCGAGGCCTCCATCATCGCCCTGGAAGAGGCGATGACGAGCAATCAATCCATTTTCCTGGTGGCGCAAAAGGATATGCGCGTGGAAATGCCGGAGCAGAAGGATCTCTTTACCATGGGCACGGTGGCGAACGTGCGGCAGATTCTGCGCCTGCCCGGGAAATCGATCCGTGTCATGGTGGAAGGCTTGCAGCGCGGCCGCCTGCACAGCCTCAAGCAGACGCAGCCGCACTTAATGGCGGAAATTGAAGAGATTGAGGAGCCGGCCAGCGATTACTCCTCCGTCAAGGCGGAAGCGCTGGTTCGAACGGCCTATGAGCTCTTTGAGCAGTATACGGAGCTCTCCCCGCGCATGTCGGGTGAGCTGCTCCTGAATGTGATGTCCTCGGAGGACCCGGGCTATATTGCCGACTTCATTGCGCAGAATATTATCATGCGCATTTCAGACAAGCAGGCCGTTCTTGAGGAGCTGCGCCCCCTGCCGCGCCTTCGAAAGCTGACGAAAATTCTTCATCGTGAGGTGGAGATCCTGGCGCTGGAGCAGGAGATTCAAAACCGGGTTTCCGACAACCTGTCGCAAAATCAGCGCGATATGGTGCTGCGTGAGCAGCTGCGGGTCATCCAGCGTGAGCTGGGCGAAACGGAGCAGGGGGAGAGCGAAGCCTCCCGCTACCGCCAGCGTATTGAGCAGGCAAAGCTGCCCGAAGAGGTGGAGGAAAAGCTGCTCAAAGAGGTTGCGCAGCTTGAGCGCCAGTCCTTCGGCTCGGCGGAGGGGGCGGTGATCCGGAACTATCTGGACACCTGTCTGGACCTGCCTTGGACGAAGAAAACCAAAGAACGGGTGGACATTGAGCGGGCAAAGAAGATTCTCGACGCGGATCATTACGGTCTGGACAAGGTGAAAGAGCGGATGCTGGAGTTCTTAGCCGTGAAGCAGCTGGCGCCTGAGCTCAAGGGGCAGATCCTCTGCCTGGTGGGGCCGCCGGGCGTCGGAAAGACCTCGGTGGCGATGTCGATGGCAAAGGCGATGAACCGCAAGCTTGCGCGCATCTCCCTCGGCGGCGTGCATGACGAGGCGGAGATTCGCGGCCACCGGAAAACCTATGTCGGGGCGATGCCCGGGCGCATCATGACAGCGATGCGGCAGGCGCAGAGCAAGAATCCCCTGTTGCTGCTCGACGAGATCGACAAGATGGGCATGGATCACCGGGGTGACCCCGCCTCGGCGCTCCTGGAGGTGCTCGACGCGGAGCAGAACGGCAGCTTCCGCGATCACTTTATCGAGCTGCCATTTGACCTCTCCGAAGTGCTTTTTGTCACAACGGCCAATACGCTCGACACCATTCCAAGACCCCTGCTCGACCGGATGGAGGTCATTGAGATGTCGAGCTATACGGACGAGGAAAAGCTGCAAATCGCCAAGGCGCATCTCCTGCCCAAGGAGCTCAAGCGCCACGGTCTGACCCGCCGCCAGCTTCAGCTGACGGACGATGCCATTCGGGAAATCATCGTCTCCTATACAAGGGAGTCCGGCGTTCGCGTGCTGGAGCGAAGGCTCGCCGCCGTCTGCCGGAAGACGGCCATGAAACTGGTCTCGGGCACGGCAAAAACCGTCCGCGTGACGGGGGACATGCTGGAAGAATACCTCGGCGTCCGGCGCTACTATCCGGAGAAAAACGGAAAGGAAGGCCGCATCGGCGTGGTCAACGGCCTTGCCTGGACGAGCGTAGGCGGCTCTCTGCTTGCTGCGGAGGCAAACGTGCTCGATGGCAAGGGCAAGGTGGAGCTGACGGGCAACCTTGGCGATGTGATGAAGGAGTCCGCTCTGGCGGCCCTCAGCTATATCCGCAGCCGCGCCAAACAGCTAGGGATTGACCCGGAATTCTACAACGAAAAGGATATCCACGTCCACTTCCCCGAGGGCGCCGTTCCGAAGGATGGCCCCTCCGCGGGCATTACCGTGGCCGTTGCTATGGTCTCGGCGCTCACCAAGACGCCGGTGCGGGGAGACGTGGCGATGACAGGCGAGATCACGCTGCGCGGCCGCGTGCTGCCGATTGGCGGCCTGCGGGAGAAATCCATGGCGGCGCTTCGCAACGGGATTCACACGGTGATTATCCCCTCGGAGAACGAGAGGGATCTGGAGGAAATTGATCAGACCGTCCGCTCCGCGCTGCAGTTTATCCCCGTCGAGCATATCGACCAGGTTCTCCTTGCGGCGCTGGAGCAGAGCCCGCTGCAGGAGCGCTGCCCGGCCGGAGAGCAGCTGCCGCAGAACAGCTCAAATGCCGGCGGGAAGCAGATCAACATCCGGCAATGAGAGGAGTGGGTGAAACGATGCAATTAAACGTACAGCGAGCAGAGTTTATCCGCTCCGCCGTGAGTAAGGCGGACTTCCCGAGAGATCCGCTGCCGCAGGTGGTCTTTGCGGGGCGCTCCAATGTTGGAAAATCCTCTGTGATCAACCGCCTGCTCCAGCGAAAAAATCTGGCGAGGGTGGGTTCCGCGCCGGGGAAGACCACGCATATCAACTATTTTCTCATCGACGAGAAGCTCTATCTGGTGGACTTGCCGGGCTATGGCTATGCAAAGGTATCAAAAACAGAGCGGGCGCGTTGGGGCCGCCTGATTGAAAGCTGGTTTGCAGACACGAGCTTGATGAGCCTGGGTGTCATGATTGTAGACATTCGGCACAAACCCTCCGAGGGGGACATCACGATGGCAGAGTTTTTTAAGGCCAGCGGCAAGCCCTTTTTGATTGTGGCCAACAAACACGATAAGCTCAAAAAGAGCGAGCTGGAGGGAAATCTTGCGCTCATCCGGGAGACGCTGATGCTTCCGGAGGGCCTGCGCATCATCCCCTTTTCCGCCGAAAAGGGCAGCGGCCGGGAGACCCTCTTGGAGGAGATTCTTACACAGCTTGCATCGGATGCACAGTAGGGCGTGCGGGGCAATCGCAGGCGGGGGGGTGCAGGGCTTGCTGCGCAAACCGCTTTGCCCGCGTCTGTAGATGCATGGGTGATTGCCGGGAAAAGGGACAGGGAAGCGCTGCGCAAGCCCTGTCTTTTTTCTTGCCACTGAAGGAAAACTTTGCTATAATAACTCCAATTCCTATCAAACCGCCACAAGGGCCGGGCGCTTCGCGCCCATTATCATAACGGAGGCAGCCTGCTTTGTCAGAATTTTTGAACCATCTGGACGTTCACGGAATCGCGGAGCTCTTTCTGAGGATCGCTGCGGTTTTTGTCTGTATTATTATCCATGAAGTGAGCCACGGTTACGCGGCCTACCGACTGGGGGATCCCACGGCCAAGGATCGGCACCGTCTCTCCCTCAACCCCGTCCGGCACATTGATCCCGTGGGCCTTCTGATGATGGTCGTGGCGGGTTTCGGCTGGGCAAAACCCGTGCCGGTAAACCCGAAGCACTTCAAAAACCCTAAGAGCGGAATGGCGATCACGGCGCTGGCCGGGCCGCTCTCCAACTTTGTGCTGGCATTTTTCGCAGCGCTGATCTGCAATATGCTCCTTGGAATCGGGACGGCAGCGGGAACTTCCGCCCTGCTCTACTGGCTCTTCCGCTTCTTCACGATGCTCACGGCCCTGAGCATCGGCCTTGGCATCTTTAACCTGATTCCCTTTCCGCCCTTGGATGGCTATAAGATTCTCAGCGCCGTCTTGCCCGAACATCTCTACTTCAAGCTCATGCAATACGAGCGTTACGGAATGCTGGTCCTCTTGGCGCTGGTCTTTTTTGGCCGTTTTGACCGATTCCTCATGGCCGCGATTCAATTCGTCTGGAGTGCGATGATGAGCGCAAGTGAATTTGTGAACATACTGATGATATCATTGCTGGGGTGATGAGACGATGGATGCGCCAATTTATCGCTTGGAAAACGTGGTATATGAGCAGAACGATGCGAAGGGTGCGCAGCGTGACTTTGTCGGCCCCTTGGATTTGATCCTGCATCTGCTCTCAAAAAACAAGCTGGAGATTCAAGACATCTCCGTTGCGCAAATCGTTGACCAGTATTTACACTGGGTTTCAGAACGCCGCCAGATGGATCTGGAGGTGGCGAGCGAATTTGTCGCCATGGCAGCGCAGCTGCTCTACCTGAAGAGCCGGATGCTCCTCTCAAGTCAGGATGAGGAGGCGGCCAGTGAAATGGAGCTGCTGCTCGCCTCGCTGGAAGAGCGGCAGCGCAGTGAGAGCTATCAGCGCATCCAATTGGTTGCGCCGCTGCTGCTGGGGCGCTATGAACAGGGCCATGCCCACATCCCCAAGCTGCCCGAGGCGCTTCCGGCCCGCCGGCGGGTATATGCACACGGGCGGGAGGAGCTGCTCCTTGCCATGGAGCGCATCATCGCGCGGGGCAAGGAGCGCCTGCCCCCCTCGCCCAAGCAGTTTTATGACATCGTCCGTCAGGAGCCATACCCCGTAGAGAAAAAGAGCGCAGAGCTGCTGGGGCGCCTGGTTGAGGGCGAAACGCTGGCGCTCCGGGCGCTCTGGAAGGAGATGCAGAGCCGCTCCGAGCTGGTGGCGGCCTTCCTCTCGGTGCTGGAGCTCTGCCGCGCGGGTCAGGTGGAGCTTGTGTGGGAGGATGCGGAGTATGCGGAGGCAGCGCTGCGCCTTGGGCCGCAGGCTGACGGACACAGTGCATAAAAATATGGCACAGTTTGGATCCGCATAGCGCTGGGAAATCATAAAGAAGCGGAGGAAACCATGGAATTTGAGGAGCTACATGCGGGCATTGAGGCGCTGCTCTTTGCCGCGGGGGACCCGCTTCCCCTCCCGCGTCTGGCGCAGGCGCTGGGGGAAGAGGCTGCTGCGGTGGAGCTTGCCCTCTCCCAGCTGATGGATGAGTATCAGTTTTCCCGCCGCGGTCTTCGCATTGTGCGCTTGGAAGAGAGTTATCAAATGACCTCGGCCCCTGAATATGCCGCGCCGATTCGGGACATTATGGAAAAGAGAGCGCCGGACAAGCTCTCGCAGGTCGCGCTTGAGACGCTGGCGGTGGTGGCCTACTTTCAGCCGGTGACAAGGGCCTATGTGGAGCAGGTTCGGGGCGTGGACAGCAGCTATACCATCGGCCTGCTGCTGGATCGGGAACTGATTGAGGAGTGCGGGCGGCTGGATGTCCCGGGCAGACCCATCCTCTATCAAACGGGGCAGAGCTTCCTTCGATCCTTCGGGCTGCAACGCCTGGAGGATTTGCCGGAGCTGCCCTTTGCGGAACACAGCGGGCAGGAGGTGCTGCCGGAGTTCTCCACAGAGGAAGCGGCAGGGCCGCAGGCGGGAGTGCAGCAGTTGCCGGAAGGAGAGGAGTAGACTGAAAGGCTTGTGGATTGCGGCGCTGGTTCTCCTGGCGCTCCTGCTGCTCTTGCAGCTGCGCATCCGCCTCTCCTTTTTCTACCGGGAGGGGGGGCTCTTGCTGCGCCTGCACCTGGGCCTCTTTCGCTTGCAGCTCTATCCGGAGAAGGAAGAGGCGGGGCGCAAACGCCGCGGCCTCAAGCGTATCTTCGGCCGCACGCGCGGGAAGGGTGCAGGCGCGGAGAAGAGGCGAAGGCGCGAGAAAACGAAAACGGAGCAGAAAAAGACGGAAGACCGCAGCCTGGGAGAGAAGATTGACCTGCTGATGGATCTTCTGCCGCTGGCAGGGGAAATGGCCGGAAGGCTGCGGAGAAAAATCCTGATCAGGAAGCTGATCTTGCAGCTCAACTGGGGCGCCCAGGACCCGGCGGATGCCGCAATTGGATACGGCAGAGCGCACGCGGTGATGGGCGCAGTTCTGCCGGTATTGGAGGCGAATTTCAGAGTGAAAGAGAGAGACACACAGATCCACTTGGACTACGAACTGGAAAAGCCGAATGTCTATCTGCAGGCGCAGCTCTCCATCTCGCTGATGCAGCTGCTCTCCCTTGGAACCTTTGCCGCGCGCAAGGCCTTGGGAATCTATATGAAACAAAGACAGGCAGGGAAACAGAGAACGAGAAAGGCGGTGCAATCGAATGGAACATCCCATGAATGAAATGATGCGAACCACGATTGAAGAAGTCAGAGAAATGGTCGATGCGAACACCATCATCGGCGAGCCCATCATCAGCGGGGAAATCACCCTGATCCCCGTGTCTAAAATCTCCATCGGCTTTGGCACCGGCGGCTCAGAGCTGCCGAGCAAACATACGCAGGCGGGCAAGGCGCAGCCCTTTGGCGGCGGAGGCGGCGCGGGAATCAAGATCGAGCCGGTGGCCTTCCTCTCCGTTCATGCGGGCGCGGTGAAACTGCTCCCCATGGCGGTGATCCCCGCCGACACCGCCTTAGACCGTCTGGTTGAAATGCTGCCTGATCTGATCGATCGGGTGAGCCAGTATATAGAAAAACGAAAAGAAGAGAAGCAGGCGAAGGACGAGCTGGGATAAGATGAAGAGGATCGCTCCATACTATTTCAAAACGAATAGTATGGAGTGATCCCTTTGAAGAGAAAAACATGCATCCTCGCGGCACTTTTGCTCGGCGTGCTTCTGCTCCCGGCGGCGGCAAGCGCGCCGGAAAACAGCGCCGCATCCGCCGTGCTCATCGACTGTGACAGCCGCCGCATCCTCTATGAGAAGAATGCAGATGAAAGGCGGCTGATCGCCAGCATTACGAAGCTGATGACAGCGCTTGTGGCGGTGGAGTGCTGTGACAGTCTCCAGACAGCTGTGACGATTCTTCCCGAATGGACGGGCGCGGAAGGATCTTCCCTCTACCTCAAGGCGGGGGAGGTGTGGCAGCTGGAAACGCTGCTCTATGGCCTGCTGCTCCACTCTGGGAACGACGCGGCGGTGGCCATTGCGGGCTTTTGCGCCGGAGAGCCCGCGCGCTTTGTCGACTGGATGAACGAGCGGGCAAAGGATCTGGGGATGGCAAGCAGCCATTTTGAAAACCCAAACGGCCTCAATCACGAGGAACATTATTCGAGTGCGAGAGATATGGCGACGCTTGCCGCCTACTGCATGCAGAATGAAACCCTCGCCAAGATCGTCGCGACAAAGTCCGTGTCAATCGAGGGGCGCAGCTTCACCAACCACAACAAGCTCCTCTGGCAATACGAGGGCTGTGTGGGGATGAAAACCGGCTACACCCAGCTGGCGGGGCGCACCTTGATCTCCAGCGCCAAGCGCAATGGGCAGACCCTTGCGCTGGTGACGCTCTCCGACCCAAACGACTGGAGCGACCACGCAGCGCTGCTCGACTACGGCTTTGAAACCTACCCACGGACAGTGTTCCTGGAGGCCGGCGCGCTCTTTGACTTCATCCCCGTGGAGGGGAGTTTCACGCGCTCGGTCTCCCTGATTCTGGCCGATGAAATTGCCTATCCGCTCAGCGAGGATGAGCGGGGGCGGGCAGAGCTTGCGGTGTTTGCGCCGGAATTTGCGGCGGCACCCCTGCTGGAAGCCGGCATTGCAGGCCGCGTGGCTCTCATTCTGGACGGGGCGGAGCTCTGCAGCAGCTATTTGCTCTACGGGAAAAATATCACCCGGGACTCCCTTGTGGCAAACGAGCAGATCCAGAGATTTTTAGATCTCAGCCGGGGTGAAACCCAGCGCGTGTATGATCTCTTCTCCGCGCAGCGCCCTTGAGCCAAGCGCCGCGCCCCTGTGCATGCATGCAGGCGGCGGCAGGAGAGCAAAAGCAGAGGAGAGCGGATCGGGGGGAGCTCGCCCGCCGCGCGATGAGAGCATCGCCTGTTTTACAGACGCAAGGGAGGGAAGGAGGAGCCGTGGGGGAACGATTACAGAAAATTCTTTCTCAGGCGGGCATTTGCTCGCGCCGCCGTGCGGAGGAGTATCTGCTGGCGGGCCGCGTGACGGTCAACGGAAAGAGGGCGGAGCTTGGCGACAAGGCCGATCCCCTCCTCGATGAGATCACCTTGGATGGAATCCCTATCCGGCGCAAGGAGGAGCGGGTATACCTCATGCTCAACAAGCCCAGGGGCGTGGTCACAACGCTCTCGGACGAGAAGGGCAGAAGGAATGTGCTCGATCTGATCTCAGGACTTCCGGCGCGCGTTTGGCCGGTGGGGCGGCTGGACATGGATTCGGAGGGCCTCCTGCTGCTTTGCAATGATGGGGAGCTGACCCAGCGCCTGACCCACCCGAGTTACAAGGTGGAAAAAGAATACCATGTGTGGGTGAGGGGGGCGCTGCGCCCTGCCATTGAATGCCTGCGGCAGCCCATGCAGCTTGATGGGGAATGGGTCGGCCCTGCGCGGGTCTCCCTGCTGGAAGATCGGCCGCAGGGGGCGCTGCTCTCCATTGTGATCCACGAGGGGAAAAACCGGCAGGTGCGGCGCATGTGCGCCCAAGCGGGCCTCACGGTGCGCCGCCTCAAGCGCGTGCGGGAGGGGGAACTGTACTTAGACGAGCAGCTTGCACCCGGGCAGTGGAGATACTTGTCAGGGCCGGAAATCGAGCGCCTGCGTGCAGAACACACAGTCTGAGTTCAAACAGAGGGAGAGAAAGATGATGAAGGAAGAGCAGGATTCACTTGCAATTTGGAGAAAAAAGGGCTATGATTGAGACATGCTTTGCAACTAAAAATTCATCCTGAGAATGGGGAGCATCGTCATGAAGAAAGACGTGTTGTCTATCATTGCCCAGCGCATGAGCAGTTTTTCAAAAGGACAAAAGCTCATTGCCAACTTCATCCTCAGCTCTTACGATAAGGCCGCGTTTATGACAGCCAACCGGCTGGGTAAAACCGTGAAAGTCAGCGAATCCACCGTGGTGCGTTTTGCGGCAGACCTTGGCTTTTCAGGCTATCCCGCGATGCAGAAAGCCTTGCAGGAGATGATACGAAACAAACTCACCTCACTCCAGCGCATGGAGGTGTCCAACGACTTAATCGGCGATCAGGACATCCTCTCCACTGTGATGCAGGCGGACATGGAAAAAATCCGCAGCACGATGGAGCAGACCGATCATGAGAGCTTTGAAGCCTCCGTGCAGGCGATCATCAATGCCAGGCGCATCTATGTGCTCGGTGTGCGCTCTGCAAGTGCGCTTGCAAGCTTCCTCTCTTTTTACTTACGCCTGATTTTTGATAATGTGGTGCACGTGGGCGGCATGGCGACGATTTTTGAGCAGCTCGGCCGCATCGGCGAGGGCGATGTGATGATCGGGTTGAGCTTTCCACGTTATTCTCAAAGGACTGTAAAGGCACTTCGCTTTTCGCGCGAACAGGGGGCGACGGTCATCGCCATCACGGACAGTGCCGAGTCCTCCGTTGCGCGCACGGCGCACCATCTCCTGCTCGCGCAGAGCGATATGGCTTCCTTTGTCGATTCGCTGGTTGCGCCGCTGAGTATGATCAACGCACTTCTGGTGTCCATTGCGCGGCAGCGGGAAGAGGAAGTGGCAAAGACCCTGGAGAACTTAGAGCGCATTTGGTCGGAAGACGAGGTGTTCGTCAACCCGGAGGAAAACTGAAGATGGGGCAAATTATAGTTGTTGGCGGCGGTGCCGCCGGAATGATGGCGGCGCTCTCCGCGCGTGAGAGCGGAGCGGATGTGCTGCTGCTTGAACCGAATGAGAAGCTCGGGCGCAAGCTCTATATCACGGGAAAAGGGCGCTGCAACCTCTGCAATAACACAGATGTTCAAAACGTGCTGGCGCACATTCCGCGCAACGGGCGCTTTTTGTACAGCGCGCTCAATGCCTTCCCGCCGCAGGCCGTGATGGAATACTTTGAAGCGCTCGGTGTCCCGCTGAAAACGGAGCGGGGCGGGCGGGTGTTTCCTGTTTCCGACCAGTCGGCCGATGTCATTGACGCGCTGTTTTTTACGCTCAAGCGCAGACGGGTGCGCATCGTCAAAACCGCCGCGCTGCGCCTGCTGACACACAGCGGAAAACTCTCTGCTGTCGAGACCGAGCAGGGCACGATGGACTGCGCCGCCGCGATTCTCGCAACGGGTGGGCTCTCCTACCCCGGCACCGGCTCCACAGGCGAGGGGCACCGCATGGCGCAGGCCTTGGGGCACAGCATCACGCCCCTGCAGGGCTCTCTGGTTCCGCTGGAGACAAAGGGGGAGGATGCGCTGCGGATGCAGGGGCTCTCTCTCCGGAATATTAAACTAACGATCAAAAACCAGAAAAAGCAGACAGTCTTTGAAGAGCAAGGGGAACTGCTCTTCACCCATTTTGGCATCTCCGGCCCGCTGGTTTTGAGCGCCAGCGCCCACATGCAGCAGTATGAGACGATGCAATACCGCGCCATACTAGATTTGAAACCGGCGCTGGACGCGGAAACGCTCGATGAGCGCCTGATTCGGGAGCTTGCGCAGCAGAACAACCGCGCCATACAGAACATCTTGGAGGCCCTGCTGCCGCGGCTGATGATCCCCCTCGTGCTCGAGCGTAGCGGCATCCCCGGCGAAGCGCGCGGCAACTCCATCACGAAGGCACAGCGCAGACGGCTGCTGGAGAGCCTGAAAGCCTTTTCCCTTGACATTGCAGGCGCACGGCCGCTGACAGAGGCAGTCGTCACCGCGGGCGGCGTTAAAACCTCGGAAGTTGACCCGAAAACGCTCATGAGCAAGAAGGTGGGCGGGCTCTTCTTTGCGGGTGAATTGCTGGATGTGGATGCCTATACAGGCGGTTTCAACCTGCAAATCGCCTGGTCAACCGGGCAGCTTGCGGGCAAGCGCGCCGCAGAATATGTGGGAGGGAAAGGGTGACCTTCATGAACAAGGAAGAAAAGCCGAAGGGGAAGGGCGCGGCGCGCAGCATTGCCATTGACGGGCCTTCGGGCGCCGGTAAGAGCAGCTTAGCGCGCGCGCTTGCAGAGGCCCTGGGCTTTGTCTATGTGGACACCGGCGCGATTTACCGCACAGTCGGCCTCTATGTCGAGCAGCAGGGGGGCGACTGCACAAATCCACCGGAGGTCATCGCGCTGCTGCCCGATCTGCCCGTCAGCCTGCAGTACGGCGCGGACAACGCGCAGCGGATGTACATCGGCGAGAGAGATGTGACGGAGGAAATCCGTCAAAACCGCGTGTCCGCCTATGCAGCCGCAGTCGGTGCGATTCCGCAAGTGCGGGAGGCGCTCTTGCCCATGCAGCGCGCAATTGCCTCCGCCTATCACGTGATTATGGACGGGCGCGACATCGGCACGGTGATTTTGCCCAAGGCGGATTTGAAAATATTTTTAACCGCCTCGCCCGAGAAACGCGCCGAGCGCCGCCGCCGGGAGCTGTTGGAAAAGGGGATTGAAATTCCCCTTGCGCAGCTGCTCCAGGAGATGGAAGCGCGCGACGCCCTGGATCGCCGGCGGGCCGTTGCACCGCTGCAACAGGCGCCGGACGCAGTTTTGCTGGACACCTCAGAGCTGAATTTTGCAGAGAGCCTGCAAGCACTGCGAGCAATTGTGAAGGAGAAGTTGAACCTATGAATCGCTGGTACGCGGCGCTCTATCTGCTTGTGCGGCCTTTTTTCTGCCTCTTCCACCCGGGAAAGCTCATCGGCGGGGAGAACATTCCGCCGGGCGGTGTGCTCATTTGCGCAAACCATTCGGACAATCTGGATCCTCTTTACATCGTATTTGCCCTTGGCCTGCGGCGGCTGCCCCGCATCCTGGCAAAAGAAGAACTGCGGCGCATCCCCATTGTGGGCTTTTTGCTTGATAAGATCGGCTTGATTTGGGTCAAGCGGGGGCAAAATGACATCGCCGCACTGCGCAAGAGCCTGAAGGCCTTGAAGGACGGGGAGACGATGCTGATCTTCCCCGAGGGCACACGCAGCGAAGAGGTGAGTGAGGGGAAGACCGGCGCCGCCATGCTTGCCATTCGGGCGGGCGTGCCGGTGCTCCCGCTCTACCTGCCCCAAAAGAAGCGCTGGTTCCGAAGAACGCCTGTTGTGGCGGGGGAGCCCTACCTGCTCTTCACAGAAGCGCGCAAACCCAACAGCGAGGACTACCGCATTGCAACGGAGGAGCTGATGCGGCGGATTGCAGCCTTGGGAGAGACGCTATGAGGGAACTTCACCTGGCGAAAAGCGCGGGCTTTTGTTTCGGTGTGCGCAGGGCTGTTGAGTTGGCGCAGGAGGCGGCAAAGACAAGGCCCGGGAGCGTGATGCTTGGCCCTGTGATCCATAATGAACATGTCATTGGCGAGCTGGAAGCGATGGGGATGCGTTCGGTGGAGCGGGTGGAAGATCTCCCGCCGGGTACCACGGTGGTGCTGCGCTCTCACGGGGAGGGCCCTGCGGTGCAGCGGCGCTTGGAGGAGGCGGGCTGCCGGGTGCTCGATGCCACTTGCCCAAAGGTGCTGCGGATTCATAAGATTGTCGGCAAGGCTTCTGCGGAGGGAAAGCGTGTTTTAATCATTGGAAAAGCGGACCACCCCGAGGTGCTGGCCATCGCGGGATGGTGCGTGGGCGCATCCGTCTGCCAGGACGAAGCGGAGCTGGAAGGATGGATCAAAGAAAATCCCGGCAAGCGGGATGAACCGCTTGTGATTGTTTGCCAGACGACTTTTTCCAGAAAAAAATGGGCGGCTTGTTTGGAAAAAGTAAAAAAGGAGTGTACAAAGCTAGAAATTTTTGATACAATATGCGAAGCTACATCCAAGCGGCAAACAGAGGCGTTATGTTTGGCGGAGCAATGCGACGCGATGCTCATTATCGGTGACCGAAACAGCTCGAACACAAACCGTCTTGTTGAATTATGCCGGGAACACTGCCCCCTTGCGGTTCATGTCGGACGGGCCCAGGAACTCGACCTGGCCCTTTTTCAAGGGGCGGTTTCTGTTGGAATCACCGCGGGCGCATCGACACCCGGGTGGATAATAAAGGAGGTCTATGACAAAATGAGCGATGAAATCATGGAGATCGAAGAATCATTTGCTGAATTGCTGGAGAAATCGATCATCACTTTAAATACGGGAGACAAGGTAACGGGTGTCATCACTGCCATCACACCCACTGAGATCCATGTGGATCTGGGCACAAAGCACGCCGGCTATATCCCCGTGAGCGAGTTGACGGACGATATCGATGCGAAGATTGAGGACATGTTTCATGTGGGGGATGACATTGAAACCTACGTCATGCGCGTCAATGACATGGAGGGCGTGATCACGCTCTCTAAAAAACGTCTCGACAGCGTGAAGAACTGGGACACGGTGGAAGCGGCTGTGGAAGAGCGCACCATTATGGAAGGCATTGTCACGGAGGAGAACAAGGGCGGCGTCGTCGCCTCCGTCAAGGGCATCCGCGTGTTCATTCCCGCTTCCCAGACGGGGCTCCCGAGAGAGACCCCGATGAGCGAGCTGCTCAAGCAGCGCGTCCGCCTGCGTATCACAGAGGTCAACCGCTCGCGCCGCCGCGTGGTCGGCTCCATCCGTGCCGTTGCACAGGAGGAGCGCGCGCTCAAGGCAGCCGAGCTCTGGGAGAGCATCGAAGAGGGCAAGCGCTATCAGGGCACGGTGAAATCACTCACCTCCTACGGCGCCTTTGTCGACATCGGCGGGGTAGACGGCATGGTTCACGTGTCCGAACTCTCTTGGAGCCGCATCAAATCTCCGGCAGACGTGGTTCAGGTCTCCGATCAGGTAGAGGTCTATGTGATCTCCTTCGATAGAGAAAAGAAGAAAATCTCTCTGGGCATGAAGGACCGCAGCCAGGATCCCTGGACGGTCTTTACCGAGACCTACACTATCGGCTCCGTCGCGAATGTGCGCGTTGTGAAGCTGATGACTTTTGGCGCCTTTGCGGAAGTGGTCCCGGGCGTAGATGGGCTGATCCACATTTCCCAGATTGCCGACCACCGCATTGACCAGCCCGGTGATGTGCTCGAGGAAGGCCAGATGGTGGACGTGAAGATCACCGATATTGATTATGAGAACAAAAAGATCTCCCTCTCCATCCGCGCCCTCATGGGAGCGGACTTAGAAGGCGAAGAGGACATGGCGCCGGAAGCGGAAGAGATGACGGAAGACCTGCCGGCAGAAGAGTGAGAGCGCGCTTCTGAAACGGACTGAGGGGTCATTGGAAAAGGAAACCACAGAGATACATCGCTAAAATTTTGTGGAATGGACATCCTGTCAATCAATACACAAAGAATAAAAGCAAAGATAAAGGAGTCGTATTATGACAGAAATCACGAAGGACACCATCATTGCCGATGTGCTCCACATTGCGCCCGAAGCGGCGCCCCTGCTGCTCAACATCGGCATGCACTGCCTTGGCTGCCCCGCGTCCCGCGGTGAAACAGTAGAGCAGGCCTGCATGGTGCACGGTGTGGACACCGAGAGCCTCCTGAAGGAGATCAACAAGGTAATTGCCGCAAAGCAGTAAGAACAGGATAGAAGGGGCGGAGGAGCCGGGCTCCTCCGCCCTTTTTTTGGAGAAGTACAATGAAAGAGTGCAAACTGACGGAGCGGCTCTCCGCCGTCGCGGCGCTTGTGCCGCAGGGGGCGCGTTTGGCGGATATCGGAACCGACCATGCATACCTGCCCATCCACCTGCTGCAGCGGGGGAGGATTGAAGCCGCCTTTGCCTGCGACTTGCGCCAGGGGCCCCTGGAGCGCGGCCGCGCGGCCGCGGAAGCCTTCGCGGTAAGGGGCATTTCCTTTCGCTGCTGCGATGGGCTGCGCGGCCTGCAGCCCCATGAGGCGGATACCATCGCCATTGCGGGCATGGGCGGGGAGACCATCATCAAAATTCTCGCGGGGGTGCCCTGGAGCCGTGCGCCGGGCCTTCGCTTCCTTCTGCAGCCGATGAGCGGCATCGCGGAGCTGCGCCAATGGCTCTTTGAGGCGGGATACCGCATGGAAGCGGACATCCTCCTGCGGGAGGAGGGCCGCTTCTACCATGTGTTCTCTATCGTTCCCGGGCAAGACACGCCCTATACCCCGGCGGAGCTGCTGGCGGGGAAACAGTGGCCGGGCATGTCCTCCGCGTGGCGCGAGGCCTTTCTGACGGATTTGATTGAGCGCCGCCGCCGCGCGCTCCTGGGGATGCGCCAGGGCGCCCGCCTGGGCCAGGAAACAGTTCATGCGGCGGAGCGGCTGCTTGATGAATTGATCAACATGAAGGAGAGCTGGGTTTCATGGCAACAGTAAAAGAAATTTATGATGTTCTCGATCAGAGAGCGCCCTTTTCCACGCAGCTGGATTTTGACAACGCAGGGCATTTGCTGGGGCGCTCGGGCGCGGAAGTTGCGCGCCTGCTGATCGCTTTGGACATCACGGCGGAGGTGATTGCGGAGGCGGCGGAGATCGGCGCTGCGCTCATTGTCTCCCATCACCCGCTCATCTGGGGACAGATTTCCTCTGTGACCGACGGGGATTTGACCGGACGCCGCCTACTGGCACTGATGGAGCGGGGGATCTCCGCCATCTGCGCCCATACGAATCTCGACGCGGCGGAGGGCGGCGTGAACACCGTGCTGGCAGAGCGCCTGGGGCTCCATGATCTGCTGCCCCTGCAGGAGGAAGGTGTGGACGCGGCGGGCAGGCCCTATGGCATCGGGCGGGTGGGTCTGCTGAAGGGGGGAGAGAAAAATCTCTCTGCCTTTGCCGAAAGGGTCAAAAGAGAGCTTGCCGCGCCGGGGCTGCGGATGCTCGACGCGGGGCGGCCGGTGCAGAAAGTTGCCGTGGTCGGCGGCGCGGGCGGCAGTATGCTTGCGCAGGTGTTGGCACAGGGCTGCGATACTTTTGTCACCTCCGAGCTGAAACATGACCAGTATCTGGAAGCGAGGGAGCGCGGCCTCAATCTGATTGACGCGGGGCACTATGCCACGGAAGCGCTCGTCTGCCCTGTGTTGGCTGCGTGGCTGCGGGAGGCCTTCCCCTCTGTGGATGTCCACTTGAGCGAGCAGGAGCGCGCGCCGCTTTTCTGCCTGTGAGGGAGGCGCGAGCCTTGAAGCGCGCCGGTGTTTGTGTTACAATGTTGGCAGGCTGGAGAGGGAAGAGGGCCTGCTTCCCGAGGGGATAAACGAGAACAAGAGGAAAGGAAGAGAGAGATGGCCGGACATTCAAAGTGGAAGAACATTCAAAAAACAAAGGGTGCGGCAGATGCCAAACGCTCTCAAATTTTCACCAAAGTAGCACGTGAATTGATCGTTGCGGTCAAGACCGGCGGTGGCGGTGATCCCGCGAACAATGCGCGCCTTGCAGCCGTGATTGTCAAGGCAAAGGCCGCAAATATGCCCAATGAGAATATCAAGCGCACCATTGAAAAGGCGATCGGCGCGGGGAATGCGGATCAATATGAGGAGATCGTCTATGAGGGCTACGGGCCCAGCGGCGTTGCCGTCATCGTGGAAGCGCTCACGGATAACCGCAACCGAACGGCCTCGGAGGTGCGGCATTATTTTGATAAATTTGGCGGCAATCTCGGTGCGACGGGCTGCGTCTCCTGGTCTTTTGACCGCAAGGGCGTCATCATTGTCGAGCGCGAAGAGCTGGAAGAAGACACGGTGATGATGGATGCGCTCGATGCCGGCGCGGCGGACTTTGTGGCCGAGGAGGCCGTGTTTGAAATCGACACAGAGGCGGAGCGCTGCGGCGAGGTGGCGGAAGCGCTGGAGAAAAAGGGCTACAGCTTCCTCTCTGCGCAGGTGGAGATGGTTCCCCAGACCTATGTCAAGCTTGAGGATGAAAAAGAGCTGCGCAATATGGAAAAGCTCATTGAACACCTGGAAGACAACGACGATGTGCAGAATGTGTATCACAACTGGGATCAGGAGTGATTAAAACTTATTTATTTCAAATTGTTTAGTATTTGCGTTAATTGACCGAAAACAAAAACTTATTTCTACTCTTTGCTTTTGAATTGTGGAATTTGTTGTTTCGGCTATGACGTACAGTGCTTCTTCTATTGTGACGTACAGTTGCCACAAGGAGGAAGCGAATATGAGAATTGAAACTGCTATTCAAGAGTACTTAATAGAGATTGAGGTTAGAAAATACACCCCAAAAACCAGAAAGGGGTATCGAACTAGCCTCAATCTCTATTTGCGTTTTTGTCAAGATCAATTAGGAATAATGGATATGGGAAATGTTTCTCCTGTATCCGTCAAACAGTTTACTCTATATATGAACGGATTGGGTAGAAAAGGAACCTATATTAACGGTCTCTTAAAATCTATTAAGTCATTTATTCAATATTGTTATGAAGAAGGCTATGGAGGATTTAACACAAAGGGCAAATTCAAATGGTGTAAGGAAGAAAAGCCTGTGATAATAACTTTTAAGCCCGCTCAGGTACGCCAGATGCTTCGTGATTGCAAAGGGTATGATTTTATGTCTATCCGGGATACAGCGGTACTGACCACCTTTTTTGAGACAGGAATACGGTGTTGGGAGTTATGCTGTATCAAAAGTGAAGATATACACGAAGACTTTATTGTCATAAAAGGGAAAAACCACAAACAGCGTGTGGTTCCGATTACTCCAATATTGCAGAAATCATTGTTGAAATATAATGCCGTCACAGAGAATTATTTTGCCTTAAAGCCTACAGATGATTACTACTTTCTGTCCTTTCATGGGAGACAGCTGACTAATAGTGCTGTAGAACATATCATAAAACGTCATGGAGCAGGAATAGAAGGGATTCGGGTATCTCCCCATACCTGCCGACACTTTTATGCCCAGCAGCAAGTGAAGATGGGAACCGACCTCTATACAATTTCTAGGCTGCTGGGCCATGAAAATATTCAAATTACCCAGACATATTTAAACAGCTTGGGCGATGAAGATGTAATCCGAATAGCAAAGCAAAAAAGTGTGCTAATGAATCTTTAATTCACAGGAAAGGGATGGAGTATAAATGAGGTCGATTGTAAAATGAAGTTGGACACTTAGCAAGAAATCCATAGTGATTATTCTCGTGGTAGAATGGAGTTCTCACACAACCATTTTTCCAAGGGAGGGCAATCACTATGGACTGCCAAGATTATACCACAGTTCAGGCAGAACGCAAGAAAGGGCAGCATCTGGGAGCAGAAGAGCGTGGCGCCATTAAGGTTCTTCGTAAGCAAGGACTTGGCATAAGAGCCATTGCCAGAGAGGTCGGCTGCGCCCCGTCCACCGTCACAAACGAGCTGCGGCGTGGCACGCCGCCCCGAAAGAGCAACAGAGGGAAAGCGCCAGGCTACAGCCCCAAGCTCGGAGAGGCGGTCTATAGGGCCAACAGAGCAGTCTGCCGGAGATCCCTGAAGGCGAAGTCCTGCAAAGCGTTCATTGCTTGGGTGGTCGAGCAGGTTCGGGAACACAAATGGTCTCTAGATTCCTGCTATGGATACGCCAGAGAGCATGGATTGTACCGTGAGAATGAGATGGCCTGCACCCGTACTCTTTACAATATGGTATGGGCTGGTCTGCTTCCCCTCACGCCCACTGAACTGCCCGAAGCTTTGAAACGCAAGACTAAGAGCCACAAGAACAGAGAGAACAAAAGGAAGTACGGCCAGAGTATTTCCTTCCGCCCGGAGATGGCCGCCCTACGCATTGAGGAAGGGCACTGGGAGGGTGACACCGTGGTCGGAAAGCGAGCTGGGAAAGAAGCTGTTATTCTCTCTCTGCTGGAGAAAAAGACGCAAACCTACCTTGCGCTACGCATCCCATCCAAGACCAGCGGGGCCGTGATGGGAGCCATGAACAGCCTTCACAACGAGTACGCAGACCACTTCGCAGAGGTCTTTAAGACCATTACCGTGGACAACGGCAGTGAGTTTGCTGACTTCGCTCAGGTGGAAACCTGGGGGTCTCAGGTCTACTTCGCCCACCCATACACCTCTTGGGAACGTCCGCAAAACGAGCGCCACAACGGTCTGTTCCGAGCTTTCGTCCCCAAAGGAGTGTCCATTGAGCAGTATTCGGACGAGGACATCCTCACCGCTGCTGACGAGCTGAACGGGCGGCCCCGCAGAAAGCTCGGTTACCGCACCCCGGAGGAACTATTTGAAGCATTCCTTGATTCCGTATTCGCAGCCTGACGGCTGCAGCAACCTCGCTCACGATCCGAGGTTTATGATGGGGCACTGTCTACCACGGGGTGTCCAACTTGCACTTGCAATTTGCGGGAGTATAAATGACTCTGTCCCTTTACAATAATATTGCGTGTCCCGCCCCAAGAAGGGGATAGGTGGTTAATAGCTCTGTCCAAGTTTTTATACTATATTTTCATTATGCCGGAGGTGGTTTTGGCTTTAGGACTAAGATGGAAAAAGTATGTGATATGTGGCTGAAACACCGGGGTAGCGCGTAATGAAATATTTTTTTGATTGCACATATTGTCATAAAGTTGTAAAATTCATTTAAGGTTTTAATCAAATTTGTAAAGAATAAACTTTGCGCATTCATATCTTGAGATAATTACGGTATTGACGCTTGACCAAAGGGAGCCGTGTGCTTGCGAAGTGGCCTTATGCAAACAATTATACCATATGCTACAAACTAGCGTGGGGGAGAAAAATATTCTTTCTATAGTAATAATAAAAATCTCCCCTGCGGGTTAGAGTGAGGGAAAAGTACCATGGGTGAAAAACATCTAGCTGACGTGATAGACTTTGATAGAGATATAGCACCATATCGTATGATAAGAATTTATTCCGGTGTTGGTTCCGGAAAAAGCACTTGGGCAAATGAGTTAGCTGAAAAATATAGTGTGTTGTTGATTACCTCAAGAAAAAATACCGCTGATGCTCAAAGTGAAAAGTCAGGAGCATTAAGATGTACCAGTAGCATCAACTTAACCTATTTAAGGGAGAAATCAGAAGCATCAGAAAACAGATACATAATATGTACCAATAGTACAATTGAATATTTTGTAAAAGAACAATATGACGCCGAGAATGAATACACATACATTTGGAAGTATTTTGACTTAATAATTTTGGATGAGGCGCATTCTCTTGTTGCAGACGCATCATATAGCGACGCTCCATTTCATGTTAGGCGCTTTCTTCGGTATGTTCAAAATGACGATACAAGCTGTAAACTTGTTTTTATGACAGGAACACCAGAGCCTATAGAAGAGTTGTTTTCAGAAGAAACAAAGAACAGTAACATTTATAAATCCCTTGATCTTTTCAACACATGTCGATGTGTACAACCTGAGATGGTTACTTTATATCCAAAAAGTAAAATAGTAGATGCCATTGTTGAGTATCTGCAGGATGGTGGAAAATTAATCTACTTTGCATCCAGAATAAGTAGTATTGATAAATTAGTTAAGGAATTAGAGAACAAGGGGGTCTCAGAAAATCAAATAGGCATATCATTTTCTAAAAAAGAAAGAAATAGTCTGTTCTCACCAAGCTTGGTCAGCAAAATGAAAAATATTGATGATAATTTAGTTCTAAACGAAAAATTGCCTGATGATATAAAAATCTTTTTGACAACAGCAAGAAATAAAGAGGGAATAAGCATTAAAAATGAAGACATCAAAGGATTGATCGCAGAAAGTACACAGCTCGATGAGCTTATTCAGATGGCTGGTAGGGTTAGAAATGGCCTTGATGAGTTAGTAATTATATATGATTTTGAGCAACCAGAGCCTTGGGTAAATGAATTTGACTATCAAACAGATAGGAAATGTAAAGCAAATGTCGAAAAGGTTCTTGAATCGTATTTAAGTGATTCCGAATCAGCAGAGGAAAGATCAAGAAGTATATCGAGGATTGAAGAGCGTTTTCCATACCTTCGCTATGACTATTTCTCTTCAAGGCTTCTTATATATTCGGAAAAAATTCATCAACACCGTAGAGCTGCTGAAGGTAGAAATTTTATCCATTATGTAATACGAAACTGGAATGAGACATATTATCGTGAAGATTTCAGTCAGCAATTATATGGTGCCCTTGAATTTCAACGATGGTTTCCCTACTCGAATATTGATGTAAGGATGGTTAGAGAAATTGATTGTGCGCCAGAAATTATTAGAGACAGGCTAAAGCGATATGTTGAGAACAGCAAATATTGGGGGCGCGCTATATCCTTAGAAGAAAGAGATTGCCTAAAAGCAGAACTTAAGGAACAAATAGTTAAATCCCCTCGAAAAGCATGCATGAAACTTAATATAGACGAGAATTTTGTTAATATAAAGCCACTACTGAAAAAGATAGAACTAGATATAATTGATTTAGGGGGGAAAAATGATAAAGAGCATAAGAAGTTTAAAATTGTCCCCCTTGTAGAGAGAAAATAGAAAACATCCCCACTGGAGAGGCCATAAACCTTTTCTGTGGGGTGTTTTATTGAAATAAGACCTGTCTTTAAAATGAGGGGTTGCTTTTCTGTTTTCTTTTTGCTTAACCATCTCGATGATAGAAAATATAAATTATGGCTGTGCTTCACGATGTTTCGCACAGGGCTTCACTACGTTTGCCCTACGCCAAATTTAAATTTTCATCATCGACCTGCGCCAAAAAGAAATGAGAAAAGCCCCCACACCCCAGCAAAAGCAAAAAGAAAAAGGCGCTTGTTGTTAAAGTTTTCCTTTCTTATAGACCCCAGAAGAAATTTTCTAATTTCTAGTGGGTGCTATCTTATTGTCCACACACCAAAGCGCTACACTTTTGACTTGTAGTCTTTTTCGATTATTTATGGCTTCGTTATCAGTATCTCATCTGATTCTTTCGGAACAACCGCATATAAAACTCATGCCATTGAAAAATTCAGCTTTTTCCGCATGGTACATACCGGATAATCTCTGTTTTCGACATTTACCTATAGCAATTCATAGAATGCTGTCATTAGCAAGGGGGGGTATCCCTCAATTTTAAATTTGATAAATTGCCTGCTTCTTGCGCTGATGAAAGCACCTTCTATAACCTTGTTGTAGTGTCGACTCCCCCAAGAAGATTGTGTCTACAGGGCAAAGGCTCCGCCAGATATTTCTGTGTTGCTGTAGATAATATATATTGTTAAAATGAATGCAGTAACACAAGAGGAGAAGAGAAGAATGGAAAGATTAGAAAAATTGAGTGATAGAATCAATAATTTCAACAAGGAGAGAGATTGGGATCAGTTCCATACACCGTCTAATCTTGCTAAATCTATCTCTATTGAAGCGAACGAACTGCTCGAATGTTTCCAATCCCAGCGGTCAAGGTGCGCAATCTCAGGCGGAATACTCAATCAACAGAACTGGCGGTAACAGTGTAAATGAATATTGGGGAAGAACAGATGTTGCATCATATGTTATTCTGCCACTATGGGAAAATGTGCTCTTTCCCAAAGGATGGGTAACTACAGCAACACTTGATGAACTGAGGACACGGGAACTTGTTAAGTATAGCCCTATTAAAGTTCTTACAGATGAACAAGGCGCCTTGATTTGCGAAATCCTGAATCATCCGGATAAAAACTATGTTATTAATGGGGACGCGGGTACAGGCAAGACAGTCCTTCTCACGCATTTGGTCGCAAGTGCTTTGAAAAATCGGCCCGATGCAAGAATCGGAGTTGTTGTACAGCCAAACTGGGAAAAGACGGGGGCCAGTATTTTCAAAGTGTATGGAATGAACAGCAGTCGCTTGTCTGTGCTGACCTCAACAAAACTTATTACTTCGCGGGAAAAGTACGATATCATCATTGTAGATGAGTCACACAAAATGTCCAGGAATTACGGCAAACAGCACCCCTCATTCAATGCTGTTTATAAAATAGAAGAATTCAAGAATTGTATGTCACATCTTGAAATTATTCAAATGCTTGGAAAGCAAATTATTCTTATGTATGATGTTCTGCAGGCAATCAGGCCGGCTAATGTTACCAGAGAGATGTTCAAGAATTTGACTGCAGAATATGAAAAGGCATTTTTAACAACCCAGTTTAGAATCCGGACTACAAAAGGGAAAAGCTACACCTCGGATGATTATATAAACGGAATAAAATATCTTCTATATAAAGATACCGGCCTATTGGATTCAGAGCTTACAAACTTCAACCCTAATTTTAACAGGCAGCTATTTAGCGATAAAAGTCCGGATGCATATTTTGGGTATGTAGCAGAGAATCCTCTTCACAGACTAATCGACTGGCTTGATGAGGATATGAATTTCAATCCGGAACATATTAATCGGGTACTGGCAGGTTTGGTTGAGGATTGGAAGCAAAGTGATGGAAAAAATCCCAGTATTACACATTGGCATGAAGGAGATATTACACGCAGATGGAATTCTACGCAGGAAAACTGGATTAACAGCAAAGATACTGATGCGGAGGAGCAGATCGGTTCCGTTTTTGCAGTTCAGGGAATAGACTTAAACAAAGTCGGTGTTTTAGTTGGGAGCGATCTTCAAGTAGGCGATGATGGGAAACTTGTTGGCAATCCAGATAATTTCTACAATATAAACGGAACATTCACAGCCGAGGAAATGGATATTAAGGAAAATCAAGTTGAATTTACCCTTTTTGTTATGAACATCTATTACGTCCTTTTGACTAGGGGAATTGATGGAATTCGTGTGGGCTTTTGGAAGAATGATGTGTTTAGAGAGTACATGAAAAAAACTTTAGAGATAGAATAGAGGCAAACTGGAATTCGTTCTTAACACAATCCCCTGAATCGATCGCTGACAGAATAATCTCGGTGATAAGTTGCAACAGTCGGCATATGTCTGCGAAAGTACACCTTTGCGAATATTTAAAAAGCGTTACATATTCTTGTTCGCATAATACATTTTTTGCTTTACAGATATGTTCGTAATTAAATTGACATTTACGAACAATCGTGATAGAATGCAAACATAGAGGAAAGAGGTGTTAAACATGGATAGCCGAACATATTATTACGCAAGAGTATCAAGTAAGGAACAGAATCTTGACCGCCAGATTGCCGCATTTAAGGCTCTTGGTGCACAGGAGCGGGAGATAGTAACGGATAAGGAAAGTGGAAAGAATTTAGTCAGGCCAGGGTATCAGGCCCTTAAAAATGCAATGCTACGAAGTGGGGATACGCTTGTTATCAAGTCGCTTGATAGATTGAGCCGCAATAAGTGTGACATAAAAAACGAATTGCAGTTTTTTAAAGATAATGGAATTAGGCTAAAGGTGATTGATCTCCCGACCACCATGATGGACTTGCCAGAGGGGCAGGAATGGGTATTTGAGATGGTCAATAACATTCTGATTGAAGTTCTTGGGACAATTGCCCAGCAGGAGCGCGAAACCATTAAACAGAGACAGGCAGAGGGTATTGAGGCTGCAAAAGCAAAGGGAAAGGCATTAGGCCGTCCAGCGCTCCAATTTCCTGAAAATTGGGAGAATGTTTACTCTGCTTGGAAAGCAGGTGAAATTTCCGCTAAAGTTGCCATGGAGCGAACAGGCACAAAAAGAACCAGCTTTTATAAGTTGGCAGGTATGATGACATAGTTTTTGTTCTAAGAGTCCGCAATTTACTGCACATATGCTTGCGTTTTTTTATGGAGTCTGCTATTATAAATCTAGTCAATTTAGTTGTGACAAACATGGCAAATTGTGCTATGCATAGAAGAAAATAATTTGATAAAAAAGTTTAGTTTTCATTAAATAGTTCTTGTTTTTGTGGCGAAAGTCGTTCGGAATGTTACAAGCACCTGGAAGACAACGACGATGTGCAGAATGTGTATCACAACTGGGATCAGGATTAAAAACCGGATCAGCACAAGCTGACCTGCGAAGGGAGATGGGGCGATGGAAGAGGTGCTGGTCGTGGAGAGGGCCGAGCTGGAAGCGCTGCTCGACGGCTCTGTGCTGCAAACGAAGGGGCTTGCTCCGGTCATTGATTTTATTCTGCAGCACCATAGTTTCATGCCGAGGGAACAGGCGGAGTATGATGCGACGAAAAAGCAGATCATCCCCTATGTAATCCTCCATCAAGCGGGGCGTTATTTTGCGATGAAACGCCTGGATAAGCAGACGGAATCGCGCCTGCATCATAAAATCTCTCTGGGTGTCGGCGGGCACATCAACCCGGGGGAAGCGGGCGCAGGCGGGCAGACGATTTTGGAAGCGGGACTCTACCGGGAGCTCTTGGAAGAGGTTTCGATCGAAGAGATCCAGAGCCTGCGTTGGGTGGGAATACTCAACAACAACGATGGCGGCGTGGGGGACTACCACACGGGGCTCCTCTGCCTGTTGGAAGCACGGGGGGATGTCCATGTGCGCGAGAGGGAGAAGATGGAAGGCGCTTGGATGAGCCAGGCAGAGCTGAAGGAGCAGCGCGCATCCTTAGAGGACTGGTCCGCCATCGCATTGGAACACATACTGACAAAGCCCTGAGAATGCATTGGGACGGCAAAGAAATAGGGGATGGCCTCATTTAATTGTGCAATTCGACGAAGGATAAATAGAGAGAATTGCTTGAAAGCAAGATAAAATTGTGCTACTATAATAAAGCTGTCTCTGGGCAGTATCCGGGTGTGGCGAAGTTTGGTATCGCGCTTGACTGGGGGTCAAGAGACCGCAGGTTCAAGTCCTGTCACTCGGACCAGAAAGAAACCCTGTAGCTGTTGAAGCTACAGGGTTTCTTGTATTTTAATAGAAAATTAAAAACGTGAGAAAAAGCCGTGAAAATGAAACGGTTCAGCAGCGGTTCAGCAGAAGTTACAAACTGTTTACGATCCTTCGAAGCCCCTCCAGATCCGCATCCTGATAGTGCCGGAGCATCTCCTCGCTGGTATGACCGATGAGAGCCAGTTTATTCTTATCTGCACCCGGCACATCCCGCATGAGGTTTGCAAACGTATGCCGGCAGCAGTGCGGGGTCAGAAGCCGTGCATCTCGCTCCTCTTGGCTGATGCCGATGGATTCCAGCGCCGGAGCAAAATAATCCTCTCGGAAGCGGCGCAGATTGAACCGCCCCCCACTGGCATCGCAAAACACATACCCGCCAATTTTATCTACGACCAGCGCATCTATGCGCTTCTGAATCTTGGGAGAGACCGGGACGATTCTGTCCTTGCCCGCTTCCGTCTTTGACCCGCCCGTGAAATACTTCTCGGCGCGGTTGTAGTGCTCCACGCGGAGATCCAGAAACTCGCTGGGTCGAAATCCGAGGTAGCACATACAGAAGATATAATCTGCGTACGGCACCTTCCCGATGCTCGCTTGCAATTTGCCCAGCTCTTCTTGCGTAAGGCCTGTTCTGGTGTTTTCAGCAGCCTTTTCATTGATAATCAGGTACTGGGATAGGATAAGCTCTTTAGCCACGTACTGACGCGGCACAGCATACTTGTAGACTAGGCCGCAAAGCGTTTTCATATTTTCTTTCGTTCGCTTGCCTTTGTCGCACTCGTCCAGACATTCTTGAAGATCGTCCACATAGATATCATCCATATGCTGGTTATGAACCGGAGCAAAGTGCTTATAGGCTGCCCTGTAGCAGTCCAAAGTGGATTTACTCGCCTGATGCGTGGGAAGCCAGGCCTCGTATACCTCTTTGAATGTCTCGGGGCGTTTCTTGCTGCTGGTAGGGTATTTGCCCCAGCGCCGGTATCCCTCTTCTTTCAAGTTGGGGAGATATGCTGCAGCCTCGGCCTTTTTGAGAAAGCCTGACTTGGAAATAGTCCTAGGCTTCATACGCTCGGCTTCTTCATCCCAGAAGTACCACAAGACCACCTCGGCTCTCCATGTGCCATTTGATAGCCTTCGGATGCTGCCCTCACCGTTGGCGCGTTTCGCCGCGCGCACTTTCTTAATTTGCTTTTTCCCGCAATAGGCGCAAAAGGCTGCGCCCGGAGGGAGTTCACGAAAGCAATAGATACAATCCATCTTGCCTTTTCCTCCGATCTTTGATAAGATGAAGGGGCAGAGCCTGCTGAGATTCTGCCCCTTGCCCGCCCTCGGTGTTCGTGCACCGAGGGTGGGTTTTTTGTTTTCTAAACGTGATTGGGTCTGTTAATTGCCAACATTTACCTCGGGAAGTTTCGACATAGATCACCTATGCTTTATGTGAGGTGATTTTATGCTGTATCAAGAGTATAAAGACGCAAGGGATGCCGCGTGGGAGGCGCTGATCCACTTCGGGGTTGATCGACTTCCGGTGCGGGTGTCAAGCATATGCCGGGAGGCCGGCTTTACACTTCGAAGCTATCAGGCGGCGGGCGAGTTCCTGTGCAGAAACGGATTGGAAGAGCAGGCTCACAGTAGTGACGGATTTGCCCTCCGGCGGTGCGGTGTGCCTTTGGTGTTCTACAACGGAGCGATGGTGCCGGGGCGCATTCGCTTCACGATTGCCCATGAGCTTGGACACATCTTTCTTGGACACCTCAGCGGCGGGCTGCCCACGGGCAGGAACCGAGAGCCAAGGGTGGCTGATCCGCCGATCGAGCAGCAGGCCAATGTGTTTGCATCCCGTTTGCTTGCACCGGCCATTGTCTTACATGAGATCGGCGCACGAACCCCGCAGCAGATTGCGCTGGCCTGCGACATATCCATGCAGGCGGCCACATTTCGAGCGGGCAGGCTTGGTGTGCTGGAGGAAAGGAACAGGTTTGAAAGCTCTCCGCTGGAGCGCAAGGTGCGCAGGCAATTTGATTCATACATACGTCAGTTAATAACGTGAGTTTTCCTCCTGGGCCGCCTCTTCGGTTTCTTCCACAAAACGCGCCAGCTCCTCGTCGGTAATTTCAACCTTCGGCTGGATGGTCTTTCCGCCGCGCGCCACCATAGCAAGCCGGGGCGGCGCTTCCCTTTTCTCTTGCAGGATTCGGTTGATATAACCCTTAACCTCCGCTCTTTGCTCAGGAGTGAGCTGGTGCAGCAATTCAATAATGTCCGTATATTTGCCCTCGGGAGATGTCCCGGGGGCGTTTTTTGTTGTACCTAAGTCAGAAGCATCATCTCTCACCAGGAAGTCAAGCGACACATTGAGAGCCTCAGCCAGTCCCTTCAAGGTAGACAGTTTTATGTTCTCAAATCCTTTTTTATACAAAGAATCTATTGTTGAATATGGGATGCCGCTTTTTTGAGAAAGCGTATTTTTATTCAGGTCATTTTCAGACATCAGAAAGTCTAGCTTATCGAGTAAGTTCATTTTATCACCTCATAAAACAACATTAACACTAGGGCGGCGCCGTGTCAAGAAAAACATTACGACACGTCGTAAAAAACTCTTGACAACTAACGATGGGTCGTGTATTGTTAATGCATAAGTCACGATACATCGTAAAAGGGGTGTTTAAAATGTTGAAAAACTTAGAAAGCGCACTATTCAAAAAGGGAATCAGCAAGAAAGCTTTTGCAGAATTTTTAGGAGTAAGCGAAAAGACGATTCAAAACAAGATTTCTGGTGCCTCTGACTTTTCCTACCCAGAAGCTAGGAAGATTTTGAAAGGCTTGTTCCCGGAGTATGTGGCAGATTGGCTTTTTCTTGATGAAAGCGAAGGTCAAGACGCAAGCTAAAGCCCCGGCCTGTTGGCCGGGGCGGGGTGCGAATTAAAGACCCAAAATGGATTTCATTTCAGAGTTCGGGGTTAGCCCTCCCTTTTTTATTGAACTAGATAACCGACCGCGCATACCGCCTTTTGTTCCGTCATTTGGCATCCCTAAGCGGCAGGCTTTCACGCAAATAAAAGCAGCGTCTTCAAAGCGATTTTGTTTTTCATAGAGCATCGCAAGGCGTTTTGCGGGTTCACAATAGGTAGGGAGAGGCTCTCGGTATTTTTCCCAGAAGGGGAACAACATTTCGATAAGCGCAATTGCTTGAATGCATTTTTGCTCAAACTGATCAGCTTGAGGTGACTGGTAAAGATTAAGATTACGGATAATGGCGTATTCTGAGGAAATTTCTTCGTGCAGGCTGTTGTTTTCGGCCAGCAGCCTTTGGTATTTTACATCATTTTTCTTTGCTTGCCAAAGCTTCATTTCGGCATCCAGGGCGGTGGTTTGCACTCGGACAACAACAGGCTTGCTTTTCGCTCGTTTCTTAGGGCTGAATAATCCCACGAAAAACCACGTCCTTTCTCTGATGATAGTTAACATTATAAGTGCAACGACATAATTTGACAAGGTAAGTTTAACCATGACAAAGGTTAGAAAGGAGGTAAGCCATGAACTACCCACCCCACATTAAAAAGCTTGTAGATTGCCCCAGGGAATACCTAACAGCGGAGCAGATAGCCCCGATTGTAGGCAAGGATCCGCAGACACTTCGCTATATGGCTAAAAAAACGGCTTGCCGTTCATGGCAAGCCGTTTGCATGGCCTGTGCGTCCTCGGCGGCGGGGATTTTCTCGCTGATAGCGTCAATGTCGCCCATGCCGATATGCACATGATGATACTTTTCCTTTATGAAGCCGGATATTTTCGTGCCGCGCTCGGTTAGCATGGCAAGGGTCGGGGTCTGCACCCGTCCCACGTTCAAGGTCTTGCCGTATAGCACCGAAAAAAGCCGGGTCGCGTTGATACCGATAAGCCAATCCGCTTTTGCCCTACATAGTGCGGAATGGTAAGGCGCGTCGTACTCCCGCCCGTCTTTCATGTTCCTAAAGCCCTCACGGATTGCACTTTCTTCCATGCTGGAAATCCAAAGGCGGGCAAAGGGCTTTTTGCAACCCGTCATTTGGTAGACAAAACGAAAAATTAACTCGCCCTCGCGCCCCGCGTCGGTGGCGCATACAAGGCTTTCAACGTCCCTGCGGTTCATAAGCTCCCGCAAGATGGCAAACTGCTTTTTCTTGTCGGCGGTAACGGTGTACTGCCAGTCACCCGGCAAGATAGGTAAATCCTCCTGCCGCCATTTGGAATACCTCTCGTCATAGGCATGGGCGGCGGCAAGCCCTGCAAGGTGGCCGATACACCAAGAAACGATGTATCCCGCTCCCTGTATGTAGCCGTCCTTTTTCTCGGTTGCCCCAAGCACGGCGGCGATATTCGCCCCGACGCTTGGTTTTTCTGCGATAATAAGCTGCATTGATTGTCCTCCTTTGGTTGTGTTAGGAGTGGGTTGGGTGTACAATACTTCTATGAGGAAGTGAAAGTATGGAAATAGATTTAAGCCTATTTCGGCAAATGATTTTAAGCGATAGCTTTGAGGATATAAGCGCGGAGTTGAAGATATTTGATAATCAAGGGATTTGCAAAAGCGACGGCAAAGCCGCCGCCGATATTGAGTAGCTTGCCAGGTAAATCAACGCCCTGCGCCAGCCGGAACGCTTGACCGGCCTTGCCGAACAGGTAAAAGAACATGACAAAGGGCAAGGCACGGATAATCAGTTTTTTCACAGTAAGAGAGTTCAACGCTCATGCCCTCCCTTGCTGTAATTTTTCTCTTTGACGCGCTGTTTGTCCATCTGCGCCGCCTTATCTCTAAATGCCGCAAGCATTTTTCGGATAGACGGCTTTTCTGCTTGACTGACTAACTTTTTTGTATATTGATTAAAAGCGTGGGTCATAGCGTCAGCGTCCCGGCCTTTGAAAAACAATAGATATTCACCCTTGCCGGTCTTGACCGGCGAAAAATCAATCCCGGACTTTTTCATTTCCCGGTTAAGCTGCCGTAGGTTCGGGTCTTTCAGTTCCATGCTGGAAAGCCCCGCATTTTGAGTGGCAAGCTCCTTTAGGCTTTGCTTGCCATGTACGACGGTGGGGGTGTTCAGCTTATTGTTTTTAAGCTCGGCAAGCAGCGTTTCAATCGCCTTGCGGATTTCCGCCATGGTGAGATTAGCGATTTTTGCTCCAAGCTGCATACTTTCCCGGTTTACTTCCTCATGTAGCAAAGCGTCCTCCTTTCCGCGCCGCCGTCATGGGTGACGCTCTATTCGCCCCAATGCGCCATGTCGTGAGCGACAAGGGCGGTATAATAGCTGTCCATTGTGGACGGTGCGTTAAACAGCACCGCCAACAGGTATTTTTTGATATTGCGGATTTTGGTGGTGTTCTCTTCCATGCAATCAAAGACAAACTGGATATGACCGCTATCCAGCTTCATAAACTTTGCTTTCACAAGCTCGGCGGGATAATCGTCACCAGCGATGCGGATTGTCTTTCGCGCCGTGCAGACAGTTTCAAGGATAAGGGTCACGATTTCGTCCAAACGGCCTTTGTCGATGTGCGTATCCTGTATGAGTATGTCATACTCGATATTGTCCTTTATGATTTCCTTATAAATCCTGTATGCGTCGTTCGGTTCCGTTCTTTTCCTTTCCGGCAGCTCTGCCGCCCCGTCCTCATAAGGCAAGGGGTTAGGGGAATGGATAGGAACGGAATGGGTACTTGATAAATCCGTATTTGATTTTTCAGTAATAGATAGTTCTTTATTTAATTGCGTTGGATTTTCCGATACCGGGTTTCCCGTCGTCGGATTATCCGCTGTTGGATTTTCCAATATCAGACAATCCAATTCCGGCGACGGCTGCGGTTGCTCGTAGATGGTGTACTCAATCGCGGTCATTTTGCCTTTACCGTCCCGGCCTTGCTGCCGGGTGATATATCCGGCTTTTTCAAGCTCCCATACCGCCGTGCGGATAGCGTCGATACTTTCCCGGTTGATATGGGACAGGCCGGAAAGGGTATAGTCCCAATTCTCCGGCAAGGACAGCATTTGCGACAAAAGCCCCTTTGCCTTTAGGGTCAAGCCCCGGTTGCGTAGGTGGTGGTTGCTCATTACGGTATAGCCCTTGTTTTTCTCCACCCGGAATACTGCCATGCGGTAAACCTCCTTTCGCTTTGAAAAATGGCATAAAAAAACGCCGTAGATTTTCAAAACCTACGGCGTGTGTCCCCTTTCGAGGGGTTATTTAGGGGTAATGTTGTCTTTTGATTGCCCGCAAACCATTGATTTTACTGGGTTTCTTAAAAAGGTCTTATATCGCCACTCGCACCATGAGGAATGTAATCGGATTCGATTACATTCCTTTTATTTTTGTTGATATTACAGGCTTTTTCAGATGTGTTCAAGTCCTAAGTCCTATAAGAACACCCGAACGGAAATGCCTAGGTAAGGTACAATAAATTGCGCAAATTGAAAAAAGCCTGAAAAAGAGACACGGTATGCAGATCTCTGATAGAATGAAGTTACCACACCACCATTCTGAAAGGAGACTACAAACCATGTCCGAGAAAATTGTACAGTTAAACGAGGAAGTAATCAAGGGGCAAATCAAGGAACTAGTGCGTGGGAGCGTGGAAGAAACGCTCAACGGCCTGCTGGAGGCCGAAGCAGAGAAGCTGACGCAGGCTGCCAAATACGAGCGCAGCGAAGAACGTCAAGGCTACCGCAGCGGTCATTACAGCCGAAATCTCACTACTACCTCTGGCGACGTCACCCTCAACGTACCCCGCCTCAAAGGAATTTCTTTTGAAACCGCCATCATTGAGCGCTACCGTCGTAGAGAAAGCAGTGTGGAGGAGGCCCTTATCGAGATGTACCTTGCCGGTGTCTCTGTGCGCCGTGTAGAAGACATCACCGAAGCGCTCTGGGGCAGCAAGGTCTCACCCTCTACCATCAGCGAGCTGAACAAGAAAGCCTACGTTCACATTGAAGATTGGCGTAACCGCCCCCTACAGGGCGGGCGGTATCCGTACGTCTATGTGGATGGCATCTACCTGCGCCGCAACTGGGGCGGAGAGTACGAAAATGTGGCTATTCTGGTAGCTATCGCCGTGAATGAGGACGGTTACCGTGAGGTTTTAGGCGCAGCGGAGGGCATGAAAGAAGACAAAGCCAGCTGGGTTAGTTTCTTTCAGTGGCTCAAAGGTCGGGGTCTGGACGGCGTCAAGCTCATCGTCGGCGACAAGTGCATGGGTATGCTGGAGGCCGTTGGAGAAGTGTTTCCGGAGGCCAAATACCAACGCTGCGTGGTTCACTTCTACCGAAACGTCTTCTCTGTTGTCCCTAAATCCAAGGTGAAATTGGTCGCTAAAATGCTCAAGGCAATCCATGCTCAGGAGAGCAAGAAAGCAGCCAGGGAGAAGGCCAAGGCCGTGGTGACAGAACTTCGTGCCATGAAGCTGAAGGAGGCGGCCAAGAAGATTGAGGATAGCGTGGAAGAAACCCTGACCTATGCGGACTTCCCCTCGGAGCATTGGACTCGCATCCGCACCAACAATGTCATTGAGCGCCTGAACAGAGAAATCCGTAGGCGCACCCGCGTGGTTGGCTGCTTTCCGGACGGTAACTCGGCGCTGATGCTGGTCTGCGCACGACTTCGCCATGTGGCCGGAACCCAGTGGGGCAACAAGAAATACATGAACATGAAGCATCTGGAGATCGTTCTGGACGAGGGCTCCATTGCGGGCTAACTTTATTCTCTCAGAGACTGCAAACCAATTTGCGCATAATTCTTGACACTACCCCTATAGATAGGACTAATTTAATCTGATACGAAAGAAAAACAGGCTCCACATACTGCGCGGATACCTGTTTTTCAAATAACTGTGTGAGCGTATGTCAGTCCAAATACTTTCCCACTATTTCTAAGTGGTGCATAATGGAATACCGTTTGACTGACCCTAAGCCCGGATACTTTTCTTCATGGTAGAAAGAAGTTAATCTATCTAATCCCAATGATTGTATTTCCGGGTTTTCACCACACCAAGCCACAAGTTTTTTCATTGCCTCGGAAAATTTTAACGCTGGGTTTTTGCTGCTATGGTTGGTATCTGAAACAAAATGCCTTATCCTAAAAGCAGAGGTTTCACTGTTCAGATAAATTATATGTATAGCTACAGCATAAGGCGAAAATCCAGCTTCGTCGTATCCTTTTCCAACGATACTATAATCACTAAACCCATAAAAATTATTCTTTGCGTAGATGAGATTGTCTTTTGTGAAAAATTCATCATCGTTTTCCAGATAGTCAGAGTTGCGAGCTGCTTTCTTAAACCTATCACGGAATAGCAGCATGGGTGCGTTTAATCCATCTTTGCTTTCAATCTCAGGCACAAACATTATCTCTATATTTAAATCCTCTAAACTGCTATTTTTATAATCCTCAATTTGGTCATCATCGGTAAACACCAAGGCAATTTTAGTGTTAGCACTTGCAACACTTATTATTTCTTCATCTTCACTCGTATAAAGGAAAGAGAGGTCAATATATGGGCTTGTCTGACACTCAGCGTATTTCTTTTGGTTTTCGACAAGAATTTCAACCCGTCGTTTTTCCTTATCATCTTCATCGCCAATCATACTTGTAATTAACTCATCCTCAAAATTTCCGACAGTAGGATTTTGTATGATATATACTTTACGCTCCTTTTCAATAAAAAGTTGCAAAGTGTTGATGAAAGTAGAGCTTAGTTTTACAGGTTCAATAACTGGCGTGATTTTTTCTGATAGCTTATCGCTGTTCAGTAATTCTTGTAATGCCAGTAATTCTTCTTGTTTGCCACGCAAATACGGGAAATACATAAAATATCCTCCTAATAGCCTAAAGCCAAATTTGTGTTTAATCTATCAAATTGGGATGCAGTTAGCTCGCTAAAATAGCATAGTGCCTTGAGTGATTTGGGGATTTGTATAAACTTATCACTGCTTACAAAATTTCGACCTTTAAGTTCTTTAAGAACGGCATCGTACACATTATCCACACCAAGCTCACAAAACAAGTCTAAACACACATCATAATACTTGAATTGGGAAACTTGAGGTAGACCATCATAAAATTGCAATAAAATGTTTTCATACTCAGGCTTTCGTAACGTATGAAACATTGCTTCCGCTGTTAAGTGTTCATTGTTCAAAGTTGGTTCTTTAATCCGCCGAATAGTGTCTTTCTGTGTGACAACGTAAACACCGACAGATGTATCTTTGTATTTGCGTAGTATTGTATCCGCATTACTTTCATACGACAAAACACAAACATGATTGAACGCTTTATAATAGCTCGAAATCTGACCGTCCAGCCTATCGAGGTTGTCAAGTTCCGTTTTTATTTCATAGACTACAGCTTTTCCGTTTATCAATACAAAATCTGCCTTTGATTCCGCAACAGGCAATTCTGTCAATGCTGTAGTTGTATTAATGCTGTGGACACCAAGTAACAATTTATTTAATAGAGTGTTTTTATAGAAATATTCATTGCGATACTCGTCTTTCAGGATACGATACAATAACTCAAAGTTCTCGGCATTTGTGTTCTTTTCTGGGTGCGGTATAAATAATTTCACTGCAAGATTGTATATATCATCAGTTTTTTTCCCAACAGCGAAACTTTTTAATACTGAGCGGGTAAAGACTCTTGATAGAACAGGATAATTGTCACTATTCATATGAATCCTCCTTCCCAAGCTATATAATATCACTTATCCATCGGAGAATCAACCGTATACCCGACGATAAAACGCGACGTACGGTTGAGTTGTACTTTTGTATTTTGGGACGTTTTGTGTTAAGAAACGCCGTAGGTTTTCAAAACCTACGGCGTGTGTCCCCTTTTCGAGGGGTTATTTAGGGGTAATGTTGTCTTTTGATTGCCCGAAAACCATTGATTTTACTTTGTTTTTCCAAGTCCCATAATTCCACTCGGACCATTGAAAAGGCCGTCGACTTTTGTCGGCGGCCTTTTGTTGTTCCAGTGTTAATACGGAGACACTGGAACAACAAAAACAATCGACAGGATTTTGCGTTAATGCTATAATACACGCATTGGACAGAGGGGTAAGGTGGCAGGAATATGGATGAAATACAGTTCAATATTTATTTCTGCGGGATGAGTGAAGAAACTTTTTCCGAGCAAATAATGATTTATAAACCAAACAGCAGTATCGCAAATAGTTTCACGGAGGAGACCTTGCGCCAATTTACGATTGTTAATGTCGGTGAATTAATTGACTATTTGAAAAAAGATATAGTTATAAGAGAAAGGCTGGGAGCCTGGGGGCTTGAAAATTTCACCATAGAAACGGTTTACATACGGCATCAAGCTTACTTGTTAGGGCTACAAAAAGATAAGCCTATTTCAAATATTTTTCGCGATTTTGAAATGGACCGGCTGGAATTCGCCTACTTTGTTGTCGGTGGCGCATCTATTCACAACGAAACCAGCTACAGATTTACCATTCATCCCGACGAAAAAATACATGAACACATGCCCCATGTTCATGTATCAAAAGCCGGAGTAGAAATACGATATTCTTTAAAAACTTTGCTGCCGATTGATCCTTTGGTAAACCCTCACAAACGCGACAACAAGAAGACTATAACACCGTTTCTACAACAAAACCGTGATCAACTACTTGAATTGTGGAGTTACTACACAAAGGGATATACTACACCGGAAATCACCCAGGATGGCCAACAATTTTATAGCGAGTCTTGACCTAGACGGACGGAATGATTCTATGTTTTTTATCAAACGGATTTCCGTTACCGGCTATAGGTAAAAGAGCCTCTTGATAACGACCTGCAAAGTGTTGATATTACTGCGTTTTTCCAAGTCCTATAATTCCACTCGGACCAAGCAAGAAACCCTGTAGCTCCACAGCTACAGGGTTTCTTTCTGTTCTTCCGGCACATCCCACGTGAGGGATCAGGCAGATGCCCGCATCTGCACATCCATGCGCCGGGGAAAAGTTATCCTTGACAGAAGCCCGCCGCTCTTGTATACTACAGTCCAATGCAATGCTGGAGGATTTCCGATGAACAAGCGCAGCGGCCAATGGAACAATCTCTTTTGTAACGAAGCTTTTTTTGCTTCGTTTTTTGGCTTTTTCTTTTTTAGAAACCGCTTGTCAGGGAAACCGCGCTAGAATTGTAACCGAGTGGCAAATGCGCGCCCATGACAACGGATTGATTGTCGTGGGCGCTTTTTATTTGCATGAAAGTGAGCGTGATCCTATGGGCAAACAATATGTTTCCCTGGTTTTTTCTGAGCCAAACTAAAAATCAGGAAAGGGTTGTTTGAAATGAAACTACAAAAACGATATCGCATCTTGGCCGCCGGCATGGTGATACAGCTTTGCGCCGGCATCATCTATGGTTGGAGCGTGTTCCGAGGCCCCGTTGCCGCGCATTTAAACTGGGACCCCGGTGCTGCCGCCCTGACGGCGTCGGTCATGCTCTCCATGTTTGTTCTCGGCGTGATCCTCGGCGGCTATGCGCAGGACAAGCTGGGCCCGAAAGCCGTCACAGTTGCGGGCAGCGTGCTGATCGGGGTCGGCATGGCCGGCACGGCACTCGTCCCCGCAAGCGCCCCCTCCCTTGTCTACCTCAGCTATGGCACCATCGCGGGCCTTGGCGTTGGAACCGTGTACACCTGCACCATCGCGGCGATACAAAAGTGGTTCCCCGATCGGCGCGGCTTTGCCTCCGGCATGATTGTGAGCGCCTTTGGGCTCTCGCTGCTGCTCTTTGCGCCCCTGGCCCGCTTCTTGCTGGCGGAGGTTGGCGTGCAGCTGACCTTTCTCTGCTTCGGCGCGGGCTTTCTGCTCATCTGCGGTGCCTGCGCGCTGCTGATTGAAAACCCGCCGCAGGGCTATTTGCCAAAAGGTTATGTGCCCTCGCAGGCTGCTGTTGCAAGGCGGCAATATGCACCCAAAGAAATCCTTAAGACGAAGCAGTATTATCTGCTCGCGGGCGCGCTGCTCTTCACCCTGCCGGCGTATTTTGTTCTCAACCCGGTGTTTCTCTCCCTTGGAACGGAGCGGGGCCTGTCCGAAAATCTTGCTCTCGCGGGCGTGGCAATCACGGGCCTGAGCAGCGCGGCAGGCAGGCTGATTGTGGCGTGGACATCCGATAAAATCGGAAGAAAAGCGGCCATGGTGTCCATTGCAGTGATGATGCTCGCGGCCTCTCTCACCATGATCGCCGCGCAGGGGACGATGTTTTTGCTCTGCATCACCCTGATTTCCTTCGGCTTCGGCGGCGCCGCCAGTGTCTATTCCGCCATGACGGCGGAGAGCTTTGGCACCCAATACGGCGGGATGAACTTTGGGCTTGTCCTGCTGGGCTTTGGCGTGTCTGCGCTGCTCTTCCCGGTGATCGCGCAGAAATTGAGCGCCACGGGGAGCGACACGCTCTCTTTCCTTGTCGCAGCCGCCACCTGCGTGCTGGCCATTGTTTTGGTGGCGCTGATGAAAAACCCGAACAAAGAGGAACAGCGGGTGCAGGGGGACAAATAGGATCCATCTATCCCAAAGCAAGCCCCGCCCGGCTCATCGCAGCGCGCCATCTTTCGCAAAGATCTGCAGGCAAGCGCTTCTTTCAAACGCAGGCCGCTTTGAGAAAGTTACTTCTGGCCGCAGGGCTCCCCATAAACAGACAAGGATGTAAAAATCTCAGTGAGATTTTTACATCCTCGTTATTGATTGGCCGTTTGAGGCATGGAATCCTTTTGCCCCCCCGGGATCAGGGGCAAAACGCTCGACTGAATCTGCGCCTGAATATTGGGGTAGCTGCGTTTGAATTTTGCAATCAGGCGGAGCAAGACCTTATTCCCGTTTTCGTAGCTGGCGCAGGGGAGCAGAACAAGGTATTGGGTGGGGCTAAAGCGGGTATAGGCATCCCCCCTGCGCAGGGTGGAGTCAATCGTCTCTTTTAAATAAGACATGATGAGCGATATCTGCTTCTGCGTAAGGCCTTTCTCCGTGAGGGGCAAAATAGAGAGCAAGGCGAGTTGGATCACCTGGCCTGTGCGTTCAGTCAGGCGCGCTTCCAGGCGGTAAACATCCTGAAAAACGGCATATTCGCAAAAGTAAGGCCCGTTGGGGGCGCTGAGCTCCAAAAGATGGTCTTGCACAATATGTAAGTTTAATTCAATGTTATTCGTATTCTGCCGCACAACGCGGTAATAATCGGTAATGCGCTCCGAGGGCATCACGCCCAGCTGCTCCATAAAGAGCTTGGACATGTGGTTGTAATGCTGTATGGCAGCCTGGTGGGCGCCGGTGGCGGTGAGCGCCTGCATCAAAAGCAGGTGGATGTCCTCGTCAAACTGCTCAAAGTTCAGCGCATTCTTGCAGAGGTCAATGATCTCCAGCTGGCGACCTTCCTCTTCCAATAAGGCGGCGGCTTCAATGCAAATTTTCAAATACAGCGTGTGGTAATAGGTCCGCAGCGAGAGCACCCAAGTGTCATACGATGCGCGCGGGAGAAATTGCCCCGTGTAGAGCTGAATGGCGCTCAGATAGCCATCAAGCGGGTCGGAAGCTGCTTGTGCCTCCTTATATAACTGGTCAAACTGCTCCGTATCCAAGACAAATTCGACCTGATCCCCCCAGGAATAGGAGGCGTTTTTGTATAATAACACCTGCTTTGCGTTTGGAATTCCAATGGATTCCAAAGACCGGCGGGCACGGTGAAGCAGGGTTTTGAGCGAGTTGACGGGGTCATCCACCTCTTCGTCCGGCCAGATCATATCGATGATCTTTTCTTGTTCGACAGAGGTATCATGATAATAGATCAGGTATTCAAGGAAGGACCACAGGCGCTTGGACGCGCTTTTTTGATCGGTTAATGTCTTGGTGACCCCTTGTTCGGTATAGGAAATTGAAAATTGCCCAAGCATGGTGACATGTAACACAATTTTATGTTCCAAAGCCTCCGTTTTCATTTTCCCACCTCCGTGTCTTATCAGTTTAAAAATTGTGTGTATTTTACCTTCTTGTAACCAATTGGGAACCTTTCTCTGCTACAATATAGGTACATAGAACTGCGGTGATCTTGTGATTAAAAAACCTGGCGCAGGAGGTGAGCATCTATGGCCGCATACGCTCCACAGATCGTACCATATGAAATGAAAGTCAATTTGATTAAAATATTAAACTATTCGGGCAAAAATCCCAGCGGTATTTTGTGCAACCCTTTTTTCGAAACGCCGCAATATTTCGAAAACTTGACACAATTTCTGTTTCTCACTGAATTTATCATGGATTCGCTGTGCTTTCCGCAGAGGAGCATGGAGCATCGGCTCTTTAACCACGACGAACAGGACAAGTCGTGGATGCGCGCGGCAACAGAAGAAGAAAATGCCGCCCCTGTGTTGGCCACGTTCCAAATCAACGTATTGTTCCGCCAGAATGCAAGCTGGCAAGGCAGCCTGCTCTGGAAAGAGGCCGAGATGGAGGCGTCCTTTCGCAGTGTGCTGGAAATGATCGGCCTGATGGACAATGCGCTTTCAAGCTAAGCAAACATACAGATGCGCTTGATGACATCATCAGAAAAGTTTAGGAAAACCTGCTGCTCGATACAGACAAAGTATCTGGCTGCAGGTTTTTTTGCGCTACTTTGCCCTGTCGGAATCTACTTTGCAGAAAAACAACTACAGCGTTTGTCACAGTTTCGGTGAGATTCTCCTATGCCTGTCACAAGAAAGCAAGAGGAGATCAAGAAGAATCTGCTATTTTTTGAATGGCGTGCACAATATATCACTAAATATATCCATTATATCACAAAAACCACATGGTTCAAGGAGAAGTTTCGTAATCCGGGATAATTATTTTCTTTTTTATACCTTTTGAGTAGGATGAGAGAGATAAGAGGGGTGGAAGAAGCGGAAAAGGCCGTCCTCAAGTGGATCAAAACCACAAAAGGAATCATTTTCTATGACAGGGACTGGGACGAGCTATATATTTTGTCATTTTTGTGGTATCATATTGACAAAGAGACCCGAAAGAATCTTTTTTGTGCGTACCGGCAGTTTAAAGGGGGAGTGAAAGGACATGTTTCGCATTGTAGAGAAAAAGTTACTCAATCCAAGCGTGACAAGCATGAAGATCAGCGCGCCTGACATTGCCAAAGGGGCAAAGCCCGGTCAGTTTATCATATTTCGCCTAGACCAATATGGTGAGCGGGTCCCTTTGACCATTGCCGAGACCGATTTGGAAGAGGGCACAGTGACGATTATCTTTCAGCATGTGGGTGCCACGACGATGATGTTGGCGCAGAAAGAGGCAGGCGAGAGCATCCTGGATTTTGTCGGCCCACTGGGCAAGGAGAGCCGGCTTGAGGGCATCAGGAGGGCCTGCATCGTCGGCGGCGGTGTCGGCTGCGCCATTGCCTATCCGCAGGCGAAGGCGCTCCATCAGATGGGGGCCGGGGTGGACATCATTGCGGGCTTTCGCTCCCGTGACATCGTCATTTTAGAGGAAGAAATGAGAGCCGTGTCAGATCGGCTCTTTATTACGACCGATGATGGCAGCTACGGTGAGCGCGGCTTTGTAACCGACAAACTCAGAAGCCTTCTGGAGGCGGGGGAGGAGTATGACCAGATCATCGCCATTGGCCCCGTCCCTATGATGAAATTCGTCTCAGCGCTCACCAAAGAATACGGCCTGCGCACCATTGTCAGCCTCAACTCCACGATGATTGACGGCACGGGCATGTGCGGGGTCTGCCGGGTTACGGTGGGCGGTGAGTTGAAATTCTCCTGCGTGGATGGGCCGGAATTCGATGGGCATTTGGTCGATTTTGAGGAACTCTCTGCGCGCAACGCTTATTACCACGAGGAAGAGAAGAATCACAAATGCCGCCTGCTGGGGGGATAGATCATGGCGAATATGTCTTTGAGCAAGGTGGAAATGCCGGAACAGAAGCCCACCGTCCGCGCGCGTAATTTCGATGAGGTCGCCCTGGGCTACAGCAAGGAGATGGCACTGGAGGAAGCGGCGCGCTGCCTCCTGTGCAAAAATCCGCGCTGCGTATCCGGCTGCCCCGTCAATGTCAGTATCCCCGCCTTCATCCGCGCGCTCAGCCAGGGGGAGATGGAAGGGGCCTATGAGATCATACGCGAGACAAACAGCCTGCCGGCCGTCTGCGGCAGAGTGTGCCCGCAGGAATCCCAGTGTGAACAGCTCTGTGTCCGGGGGAAAAAAGGGGAGCCGGTGGCGATCGGGCGGCTGGAGCGCTTCGTGGCGGATTGGCACATGGCGCAAGAACCGGCGGCACCCCGCAGCGCACCGCCGGGCAAGGGGCGCAGGGTTGCCGTCATCGGCGCGGGGCCGGCGGGCCTCTCCTGTGCGGGTGATTTGGCCCAGCGCGGCTATCAGGTCACTGTCTTTGAGGCCTTTCATGCGGCAGGCGGCGTGTTGATCTACGGCATCCCTGAATTCCGCCTGCCGGCTGAGATCCTTGCGCGGGAGGTGGAGGGGCTCAAGGCCCTGGGTGTCACGCTCAAGACCAACATGGTGATCGGCAGAACCATGTCGATCGATGCGCTCTTCGAGGAGGGCTTTGAAGCGGTGTTTATCGGGACAGGCGCGGGCCTCCCCAGCTTTATGCACATTGAGGGGGAAAACCTGCTGGGTGTCTACTCCGCCAACGAATTCCTCACCCGGGTGAATTTAATGCGCGCCCATGACGAGGCCTTTGCCACGCCCATCAAGCACCACAAGAAGGTCGCGGTGGTGGGCGGCGGCAACGTTGCCATGGACGCGGCGCGCTGCGCGATGCGCCTGGGCGCGGAGGAAGTGCACATCGTCTATCGGCGCAGCATGAAGGAGATGCCCGCCCGCGTGGAGGAAGTTTTTCATGCAAGGGAGGAGGGCATTGCACTCAATGTGCTCGTGGTGCCGACGCGCATTTTAGGTGACGAGAACAAGCATGTGCGGGCAATTTCCTGCATTCGCATGGAGCTCGGTGAGCCGGACGAATCCGGCCGGCGCAGTCCGCGCCCCGTGGAAGGTTCCGAGTTTGAGTTGGAGGTGGATGCGCTCATTATGGCCATTGGCACTACGCCAAACCCCCTCCTCGGCCGCACCACAGCGGGCCTTGCACTCAACGACTGGGGCTGCATCGTTGCCGATCCGGAGACCATGGCAACCACCCGCGCGGGGGTCTATGCCGGCGGCGATGCCGTCACCGGTGCTGCAACGGTGATCCTCGCCATGGGTGCCGGGAAAACCGCCGCGCGCTCTATTGACGCATACCTCCAAAGCAAGCAGACGGGTGCCGACACATAATGCCCCCACCTTGACCGGAGAACTACCCAGTCCCGGCGGCGTGTAAAGCGCTGCTGCCGGGACTGAACTGTTTATGCGTTCCGCGGCCTGGCAGGCGCATTCAGGAGTTAAGTTCTTCCTCCAAAACTTTTCGGCGCAGCTTTTGATAGCGCAGGATGTGCAGCATCACCACAGAGCCGAGCGTCACACACATGGAGAGCAGAATGTGCAGATTCACCGCTTCGCGCAAAAAGAGGATCCCAAGCAGCACGGCCACAATGGGGTTGATGTAGGAGGAGGTCACGGCGATGGAGGCGGGCCAAACCCGAATCACATACATGTTGCAGGAATAGCCGATGAGTGAGCCGAAGAGGATCAGGTAGAGCATGGCCCAAACCGCGCCCTTCGTCACGGCCACATGGGAAAACTCCCCCATGAAAAAGGAGATGATGATCAGGCCAATCCCCGCGGAGAGCATCTGGAGGGAGATGTGGGACGCTGTGCTGCCGGAGGGGGTGACCCGCTTGGCATAGACAGAGCCGCTTGCCCACATGACCGAGCCGAAGAGGAGGAGCACGCCGCCCCGCAGATCAATGGAGCCGAGGCTCTGCCCGGATACAATGGTCAGCCCCATGCCGAGAAAGCCCAGCAAAAGACAGAGCCAGTGGGAGAGACTGAGCGATTCACTGCGCAAGATGACGCTTTCAATCAGCGCGACAAAGAGCGGAACCGTGCAGAGCAGGAGTGAGGTGATGCCGGAATCAACCCATTGCGCGCAGTACATCACAATTCCGTTGCAGCACATGAGCATTAAAATGCCCGGTAAGGCGGCCTGTGCCGCGTCCTTCGGGCTCTTTGGGAAGGCCTGCCGCGTCAGAAGGGTGAAGAGGAGCAGCAAAATCCCCGCAATAAAAAAACGAACCCCCGCAAAGAGCTCCGGCGGGAAGCTGGAGGTTGCACCGATCTTCATTGCGAGATAGGTGGAGCCCCAAAAAAAGCAGACTGCCAGATATGCAATGGTCGGGGCCAGGTTCCGTCTCTGTTCTATCATCATCACTTGCCTTCTTTTCATGGTAGGTTGGGTGAAATGGCAGCTTCCGCCCGGCGTTCGCCGCCATATTTCGGAGAATGGAGAAGTTGGGCTGCGGGGAGCCCGCGCATGGAAACAAGACTCGGTATACCGCAGGCGCTGTGCGCCGTTGTGGTATATGTGGTCTAATCAGGTATACTATCCGCTTTGCGGATAGTACCACAGGCGCTGTGCGCCGTTGTGGTATATGTGGTCTAATTAGGTATACTATCCGCTTTGCGGATAGTACCACAGGCGCTGTGCGCCGTTGTGGTATATGTGGTCTAATCAGGTATACTATCCGCTTTGCGGATAGTATACCACACTCTCGAAAGGCCCACAAGGGAGAAAGAAGAGCGGTAAGCGCCGGGAGGAGAAAGCCGTGCGCTGCCGCCTGCGGGCGCGCAAATCCCCGGAACCTGTGCGGACAGAGTCCCAAGGGAACTCGCGCCGAGTGAGCGGGTCTTTTTCCGTTTCTTGGTCTTTTTTTGCTCATCTCGCTGCGATAAAGCAGTTTTGACTGCGCATTCTTAAACTTTTCCGCAAAAACGGCTTTACAAATGCCGGGAAAGAGTCTATACTGTCTTCAGGCAGAAAGTAAGCGCAGCGCCACCGTGTGCTCTTCGCCCTGCCGGCTTGCCCAAGATCCGGGCGGCCTTGCAGCAAACCCTCTGCCTCCGCTTGCATCACAATGAAGGCGCAAGCGGCACGACAATTGAATCAAATTCTTCAGGGCGGGGTGAAACTCCCCACCGGCGGTATAGCCCGCGAGCGCTTTCAGGTCTGAACCTGAAAGGTCAAGCTGATCCGGTTTAATTCCGGAGCCGACAGTGATAGTCTGGATGAGAGAAGAAGGATGCCACCAGGGCGCAGTGAGTGTTCACGCGCAATGGCGGCAATGCTGATCTGTGCGGATTGTTCTCAACCCGCGGGGATCAGTGACCCGCTGTGGGTGCGCTCTGAAATTGGCTGCGGCTTGTTTCAGAGTTTTTTAATGTCCCCACCCAAAAGCAGGGCGCACTGCTGCGCCTCCGGGTCTGAAAATGGCTTGCACATACCGTGCGATGCGGCTTTCGTAGGCTGCCTATCGCGCAGTGCACGCTTCCTCCTGCCCTGTAGAAACAAGTGATTGTTTTGACAGGGCTTTTCTATGTACTTTTCTATGCATAAAATCGAATTTCAGGGAGAGACGATACATCCTAAACATTTTTTTGAAGTAACCTTAGGTGTAAGGTAAAGATCCTATACAAGCGTGTCGTCTGAATAACTTGAGCTGCATACCTTGCGCCTGCGGGCGTGAGGACAGCTATGCGGCACTGAAGGAATCTATGCCCAGACACAACTGATCTGGGCGAAGGGGGAGAAGCGATGAAGAAGGCAGAATACATGCAAAGAGCCATCGAGCTGGCGCAGAAAGGGGCTGGCTGGAGCGGCCCAAACCCCTTGGTTGGCGCTGTGATTGTCAAAGAGGGCAGGGTCATTGGGGAGGGCTATCACGCCCGCCGCGGAGAGGCGCACGCAGAGCGCAACGCGCTGGCCGCCTGCAGGGAGGACCCCGCCGGGGCGACGATCTATGTGACACTGGAACCCTGCTGCCACCACGGGAAAACGCCCCCCTGCACCGATGCGATCCTTGCGGCGAAACTTGCCCGCGTCGTCATCGGCTCCCGCGACCCCAACCCGAAAGTGGCGGGGCAGGGCGCTGCCATTTTGCGCGAGCATGGCATCGCGGTGGAGGAGGACTTCATGCGGGAGACCTGCGACGCACTCAACCCCATCTTCTTCCACTATATCATGACCAAAACGCCCTATGTCGCCCTCAAATACGCCATGACGGCGGATGGAAAAATTGCCACCCGCAGCGGCGCCTCCCAGTGGATCACGGGGGAGGATGCGCGGGCACATGTGCAGAGCCTGCGGAACCGCTACCGCGCCATTTTAGTCGGCTCGGGCACGGTTCTTGCAGATGACCCCCTGCTCAACTGCCGCCTGCCGGGCGGGCGCAATCCCCTTCGCGTGGTCTGCGACCGCCGCCTCTCCATGCCGCTGGAGAGCCGCCTGTGCCAAACTGCGGGAGAGATTCCAACCCTCATCGCAACGCACGCAGCGGACCCAGAGCGGCGCGCGGCGCTGGAAGCTCTCGGTGTCACGGTGCTGGATGTGCCCCTCTGCGGGGCGCAGCTTGACCTGCAGGTGCTCTTGGAGCGCTTGGGTGAGATGGAAATTGACAGCGTGCTGGTGGAGGGCGGCGCAGCGATTCTCGGCAGCTTTCTGGAGCGGCGGCTTTTTCACCGGCTGTATTGCTATGTGGCGCCCAAGCTCTTCGGCGGCGCTGCGGCGATGAGCCCCATCGGCGGGGCGGGCGTTTCGCTTCCGGCGGAGGCGCTGCTGCTGGAGGGGCCGAAGCTGCAATTATTTGACGGCGGCGACCTGCTGCTGGACTATACTGTCAAGGAGGCCGGGCCATGTTCACCGGAATTGTAGAGGAAGTCGGCCGCGTGAAGCATCTGATGTCCGACGAAGTATCCGGCGTGTTGGAAATTGAAGCGCAGCTCGTGCTTGAGGGCACAAAGCTTGGAGATAGCATCGCTGTCAATGGTGTTTGCTTGACAGTCAAGCACATGAATACCCGCTCATTTCGGGCGGATGTGATGCCCGAGACGCTGCGCCGCTCTAATTTGGGCGCGCTGATCCCGGGCAGTGAGGTGAATCTTGAGCGCGCCTTGGCAGCAGACGGACGCTTTGGCGGGCACATCGTCTCCGGCCATATTGACGCGGTGGGGACGATCCTGAAAAAGGAGACGGAGGGCAATGCGGTCTGGCTGACCATCGGGGCGGGGCGAGAGCTGCTGGCGCTGGTGGTGGAGAAGGGCTCCATCGCCATTGACGGCATCAGCCTAACCGTGGCAAGCGTTGGGGAGAGCGCGTTTCAGGTCTCTATTATCCCCCACACGGGCGCGGAGACGACCCTCCTGAGAAAAGATGCGGGGGATGCGGTCAACCTCGAGCAGGACATTGTGGGCAAATATGTGCAAAAGCTCTTAGGGCTTGCGCCAAAACATCCGGCCGCGCCGGAAGAGGAACTGAGCCTCGAATTATTGGCCCGTTATGGATTCTAAATAGCAGAAGTAAAACGAGAGCGAAGAGCAGGTCTCTCCGCCAGAAAATAAGGAGGATACTCATGAAATTTCAGTATGCAAGCATCGACGAGGCGCTGGAGGCACTGCGCGCGGGGGAGGTCATTCTCTGCACGGACGATCCTGACCGTGAAAACGAGGGCGATTTCATCTGCGCCGCTCAGTTTGCCACCACCGAGAATATCAACCTCATGGCGATCCGCGGCAGGGGCCTGATCTGCATGCCGATGAGCGAAGCCTATGGAGAAAAGCTGGGCCTTGCGCAGATGGTTGCCAACAACACCGACAACCACTCCACCGCCTTTACCGTCTCCATCGACCATGTGGAGACCGGCACCGGAATCTCCGCTGTGGAGCGCTCTCTCACGGCGATCAAGGCCGTAGAGCCGGATGCAAAACCGCAGGATTTCCGCCAGCCGGGCCATATGTTCCCCCTCATCGCCAGAGAGGGCGGCGTGCTGGTGCGAAACGGCCATACGGAAGCAACCGTTGACCTCTGCCGCCTCGCGGGGCTGGAGGCCTGCGGAATCTGCTGCGAGGTCATGGGCGACGACGGGACGATGATGACGAAAACGCAGCTCGAACAGATGGCCAGGGAGCTGGAGATGAAGATGATCACGATCAAGGACTTGCAGGACTATTGCCGGCTGCATGAAAAGCACGTCCGCTGCGAGGCCTCCGCCAAGCTCCCGACCGACTGGGGTGTGTTCCAAGTCTATGGCTACACCAACGACCTCAACGGCGAGCATCATATTGCGCTGGTGAAGGGCGAGATTGGAGACGGGGAGGACATCCTCTGCCGCGTGCACTCGGAGTGCCTGACGGGCGATGTTTTTGCCTCTTCGCGCTGCGACTGCGGCGAGCAGCTTCAGCGCGCCATGCGGCAGATTGAAGCGGAAGGGCGCGGCATTTTGCTCTACATGCGGCAGGAAGGGCGCGGCATCGGCCTGATCAACAAGCTCAAAGCCTACAAGCTGCAAGAGGAGGGCTACGACACGGTGGAGGCCAATGAAAAGCTTGGCTTTGCGCCGGATCTGCGTGAATATTGGGTCGGCGCACAAATTTTGCGCGATCTGGGCGCAAAGAGCCTGCGCCTTCTGACCAATAACCCCGATAAGGTCTACGGGCTGGACGGCTTCGGCCTCTCCATCCGGGAGCGGGTACCCATCGAGGTGGAGGCGCAGCCCGAGGACGCGGCATATCTCAAAACCAAAAAGGAGCGGATGGGTCATATCCTCTCATCCGTCTCTCTCTAAACAAAGAGTCTCAAATAAAAGGAGTGGGTCATCATGGCTATGAAAGTCATTGAAGGGAATGTCATCGGCAGTGGTGCAAAAATCGGCATTGTCGCCGCAAGATTTAACGAATTTATTGTCTCCAAACTGCTCTCAGGCGCGGTGGACGGCTTAGTTCGCCACGATGTGTCCGAGGAGGACATCACGCTCATGTGGGTTCCGGGCGCCTTTGAACTCCCCCTGGCCGCGCAGCAAATGGCGCGCTCGGGCAACTATGACGCGGTGATTTGCCTCGGCGCTGTCATCCGCGGGGCAACGAACCATTACGAGCTGGTCTGCAGCGAGGTCACCAAGGGGATCGCTCAGGTCTCCCTGCAGAGCGGCGTGCCCGTCCTGTTTGGCGTGGTGACAACCGACACCATCCAGCAGGCGATTGAGCGCGCGGGCACCAAGGCCGGCAACAAGGGCTACGACTGCGCCCTGGGTGCCATCGAGATGATCAACGCGCTGAAAGACGCATAAACATCCGCTGAAAAAAGCGAAGCAGCAGAGAGTTCGGAAAAAACAAAGCAACAGTCCGCAGGAGCTTCCCTGCGGACTGTTGCTATTTTGACAAGGCCTTGCTTTGTGAGAAAATTGCCGGCTTATCTGCCGCCGCCCCCCTGTGTTTTCGGGGCGGGGCTGCTCCGTGTTTCTGGAGAGAGAAGATACGTTTTGAGCCAGAGCAGCCCCTCGCGGTATCCCTCGATGCCCTGCCCCATGATCGTGTGCAGGCAGGCCATGCCCGCGTAGGAGACTTGGCGGAAGGCTTCGCGCTCGCCGAGCTGCGAGAGGTGCACCTCCACCGCGGGCAGGGCGACGGCGCGCAGCGCATCGAGAATGGCGATGCTTGTGTGGGTATAGGCGGCGGGGTTGATGAGGATGCCATCCGCCTTTGTGCGCGCCTCCTGAATCGCATCGACCAGGGCTCCCTCGTGGTTGGACTGAAAGACCTCCAGCTCAATGCCTTCAGCGGCGGCGGTCTCCCGAAGGAGATGGAGCAGGTCTTGGTAGCTATGTTTGCCATAGATGGCAGGCTCCCGCATGCCCAGCAGGTTGATGTTAGGGCCGTTGATCACAATAATACGCATAGATGGCCTCCTGAATGGCAGCGGCAGCCTCCGCCGCTGTCCCTTTGTTCGGGATGGTGATGTCGGCAAAGCGCCGGTATTGGGGCAAACGCTGCCGGCAGAGCGCGTCCAGATCCGCGCCCAGTGAGAGGGGGCGCCCCTTCCGGGCGAGCTGCTCCAGCGGCCGCGTCAAAAAGACCAGGCAGCCGTTTTGGCGCAGATAGGCGTAATTTTCCTCCCGCGTGACGCAGCCGCCCCCCGTGGCAATGACCCAGCCCGACCGGCGGCCCAAGTCCCGCAGAATGGCAGATTCCTTTTCGCGAAAGCCCGATTCCCCTCCTTGCCGGAAGATGGCGGGGATGGGGCCGTGCGCCGCTTCAATGGCCTCGTCCGCGTCTACAAAGGGGCGGCCAAGCTGCTCTGCCAGCAGGCGGCCCACCGTGCTCTTGCCGCTGCCCGGCATGCCGATGAGGATGATGTTTTCCATCTCCATGGCAATGCGGCGCAGCAGAGCGGCCTCGGTTTCGGGCGAAACCACCCGTCCGGTGAAGCGGGCGGAAGCGGCCGCCGCCTGACTGACCAGCATGGGCAGCCCGCCCATATGCGGCAGGCGGAGCGCCGCCGCTTCAAGCAGCAGGCGGCTGCGGGCGGGGTTATAGATGAGGTCGAGCACCCCCGTCAGGGCGGGAAAGTCTTGCAGAGAAAGCGGCGCGGTGTCGTTCTCGGGATACATGCCAAGCGGCGTGCAGTTGACAAGCAGCTGGGTATCCCGGTGGCGGTGGAGGGTTTCGTAGTTGTCCGCCCCACTGCGGGAGATCACAAGCAGTTCTCCCGCGCCCGCCTGCCGAAGCACGTGGCAAACCGTGCGGGAGGCGCCGCCGCTGCCGAGCACGAGCGCTTTCTTGCCCTGCGGGTCAATGCCGCTTTGCGTGAGCATGCTGCGAAAGCCGAGCGCATCGGTGTTGTCCCCGAAGAGGCTGCCGTCCGCCCGGCGCACAAGGGTGTTGACGCTGCCGATGGCGGCGGCTTCGGCAGAGAGCGCCGCGCAGTAGGGGAGCACTGCCTCTTTATAAGGGATGGTGACATTGAGCCCGTCAAAGCCGCCGCCGGTCAAAAAAGCGTGCAAATCCTCCGGCTCTACGGGGTAGAGTTCGTAGCGATAGTCCCCAAAATGCTTGTGTATCTGGGGGGAATAGCTGTGGGAGAGCGTCCTGCCCAAGAGTCCGCAGCGCATGATCAGATCACCTCGGTATAGCTGCCAAAGTAGGTAAAGACCTCGCAGTATTCATGCAAGCTGTCAATCAGGCGCATCAACTCCTCCGAGTAGATGGAGGCCTCCAGATCAAAATAAAACATGAACTCGAAATCCCTGCTGGGGATGGGGCGGCTCTCAAGCTTGTTGAGGTTGATGCCCAGGGCATAAAAACGGGAGAGAACCTTATAGAGCGAGCCGGGCTGATGCGGCAGCACCATCATAATGCTGCTGCGGTTTGCGCCGGGGTAGAGCTCCATCTTGCGGGAGATGCAGATGAAGCGAGTATAGTTGTTATCCGTGTCCTGCATATCTTGCGCCAGCGCGCCCAGCTGGTAGAGCTGCTGGCAGTGGCGGGAGGCGATGGCGGCCGCGTCGCGCCGGCCGCTCTCCGCCAGGGCGCGCGCAGCCTCAGCGGTGTTGGAGACGGGGGTCAGCTTGACGTGGGGACCGAGCGATGCGAGAAAGGCGGAGCACTGGGAAATCGCCTGCTCGTGGGAGAAGATCTCCCGCACGTCCTCTAGCTGGACGCCCGGAAGGGCCAAAAGGTTGTGGTTGACCTTCAGCCGCAGCGAGCGGACAATGTGGAAGCGGTGTGTCTGCATCAGGTCATAGACCTTGTTCACCGAACCTGCGCTGCTGTTTTCCAGCGGCAGGATGCCATACTGGCAGAGGCCCTGCTCGATGGCGGAGAACACGCCCTCAAAATTGTTAAAATAAAGGATGTTGGGCTGCTTGAAGAGGCGGGAGCAGGCCTGCTCGGAATACGCACCCTCCACGCCCTGGCAGGCCACGCTGGCAGATGTGGGGAAGAGCTTGGGCGTCTCTTCAATCGCCTGCTGGATCTGCGTGTAAAGAGGGGAGTGGGAGCTCCCGCTCATCTGCTGGAGGCGGCTGAGCTCAAAGAGCAGGTCATAGAGAATAGAGGCCTCCGTCCCCCTGCCCGGGGCGGCCATGTCCCGGATCTCCCTCTGCTTCTCGCGCTCGCGCTTGACATCGAGGATGGGCAGTCCGCGCTCGCGCTTATACTGGCCGATGCGCTCGGAGGCATCCATCCGTTCTTCAAAGAGCGCCAGCAGGCGGCGGTCAATCGCATCAATCTCCTGGCGTAAGCTTTCCATGTTCATCGTCATACTTCCCCTTTCCAATATTCGTAGGCACCCTGTTCAAGCAGCGCATCGAGCAGGGCGATGGCCGCTGCCGCCTCCACGCAGGGCAGGGCGCGCGGAACGATGCAGGGGTCATGCCGCCCCTTGATCTCCAGCAGCTGCTCTCTCTGCGTGGAGAGGTTCACACTCTGCTGCGGCAGGCCGATGGAGGGCGTGGGCTTGAAGGCCGCGCGCAGCAGCAGGGGCATGCCGGAGGTGATTCCGCCCAAAATCCCGCCGTGCTGGTTGCGAAGCGTTCGAACGCTGCCGTCCGCTCCAAACGCAAAGGGATCGTTGTGCGCGCTCCCGCGCAGCTCGGCGGCGGCAAAGCCCGCCCCAAATTCCACGCCTTTGACGGCGGGAATGCCAAAGATCAGCTGCGCCAGGCGGTTTTCCATCCCGCCGAAGATGGGCTCGCCGAGCCCCGGCGGCAAGCCGATGACGGCGCACTCCACCACCCCGCCCACAGAGTCCTGCTCCGCGCGCGCCGCGGCGATTGCCACTTTCATGGCTTCGCCCGCCGCTTCGTCTAAGACCGGAAACTCCAGCTGGGAGAGCCGGTCAAACTCCGCCGCACCCACCGAAACGGGGTCAAAGGCGGCATCTGCGATGCCGGCGATGCGGGCAATGTGCGCGCCGATCCGGATGCCGCGCCGGCGGAGCAGCTGCAGGCAGATGCCGCCGGCAATGCAGAGCGGAGCGGTCAGCCGCCCGGAAAAGTGCCCGCCGCCGGCGAGATCCCCTGCACCGTGAAATTTCCTCTGTGCCGCGTAGTCCGCGTGCCCGGGGCGGGGCAGCGATGCGATGGCGGCATAGTCCTTCGAGCGGGTGTTTTCGTTGTAGATGACAGCGGCAAGGGGCGCGCCGCAGGTTTTGCCCTCCAGCAGACCCGAGAGAATCTCCGGCCGGTCGGCTTCGCGGCGGGGCGTTTCCCAGGGGTGTTTCCCCGGGGCGCGCCGATCCAGAAAATGCTGCAACTCAGTGAGATCTACAAGCTCGCCCGGCGGCAGCCCGCCCAAACTCATGCCGATGGCAGCGCCGTGGGACTGGCCGAAGATATGCAAGCTCAAGCGGTTGTTGTAAGCGCTGCTCATACGATGACCTCCACCTTTCGTGTCAGGGCCGCGAGCTTCTTCCAGAAGTCCGGGTAAGATTTGTCCACCGCCTGCGCGCCCAATACCGTCACGGGGCCTTTGCACGCGGCGGCGGCAACGGCTGCCATCATAGCAATGCGGTGGTCGCCGTGGCTCTCCACCGTTCCGCCGCTTAAGTGCGGAACACCGCGGATGATCAGCCCCTCTGCTTCCTCCTGCAAGTCGGCACCCAAAATGCGCAGGGTTTGGCTCACGCTCTCGAGCCGGTCGGATTCCTTCAGGCGCAGCCGCCCGGCGTTTGTCATGCGGGTGCTGCCCCGGCTCACCGCCGCCACGGCCGCCAAGGGCGGGATCAGGTCGGGGATGTGGGAGGCATCGATCTCTGTGGCGACTCGCGCCCCCTCGCGCACGAGCACGCCCCCATCCTGCCATGAAATTGCAGCGCCCATGCGAGTGAGCACGTCCAGAACGGCGCGGTCACCCTGGCGGCTCTGCCGATTGAGCCCGCTGCAGAGAATGTGCCCGCCGGGCATGGCTCCCAGAGAGAGCCAGAAGGCGGCGTTCGACCAGTCGCCGTCCGCATCAATGCGCCCCGGACTTAGAAAGGGGTGCGCCCCGCCGGGGATGAGAAAGTCCGCGCCGATTTGGCGGATGTCGCAGCCGAAGGCGCGCTGGGTCTCCAGCGTGAGGGTTACATAGTCCTCAGACTCCAGCGTCCCGGAGATGCGAAGCCGGCTCTCGCCCGCCAGCAGGGGCAGCGCGAGCAGCAGCCCGGTGATATACTGAGAAGAGACGCCGCCCGGCAGTTCGTAGTCCCCCGGGGTCAGGTGGCCGGAGAGGTGCAGGCTCCCGTCTTCGCTCCGCTCGATCACGCAGCCGTGGCTGCGCAGCGCCGCCTCCAAATCTTCCATCGGACGCATGGGCAGCCGCCCCGCCAAAAGAAACTCGGCTTCGACTCCCAGCGCCGCTGCCAGCGGGAGCAAAAAGCGCAGGGTGGAGCCGCTCTCCCCGCAATCGAGCAGGGCGCGGGCGGGCAGGGCCGTTCGGTCGATCGGGATCACGGAGAGCCCCGCCTCCGTCTCGCGGATGGAGGCACCCAAGGCGCCGAGGCAGCGGCGCGTGGCAAGGATGTCCTCCGCCCTCGTCTCCGCCCGGGTGAGGATGGTCTCCCGATCCGCGAGCGCCGCGCAGATGAGCAGACGGTGCAGGTGGGACTTGGAGGGGATGGCTGGAACGCTGCCCCGGAGGGGGCCGGGCTGTATGATCACGTTCATGGGAACAGCCCCCTTACAATCCACTCCCTGAATTCCTCCAGCGGGATGGTTTTTAATTCACAGCGCCCCAGTGTGACGGGCAGCACCAGCGTGATGGCGTCGCCCGCGCGTTTTTTATCGTGCTGCACCGCTTCAAAGAGGGCATCGGGGGAGTAGTCCGCTTCGCCTGCGAGGCTATATTGCGCGAGCAGAGCTTCGAGCCGATGTTGGCACTCGTGAGGACAGAGACCCTGCCGCACCGCCGCGCGGGTGATGATCGCCATGCCCATGGCGACCGCACGCCCGTGCGAGATGCGGTAGCCGCTGCAGCGCTCAATTGCATGGCCGATCGTGTGGCCGAAATTGAGCAGCTGCCGCTGCCCGGTATCAAACTCATCTTGCCCCACCAGCGCGCCTTTCATGGCGATGCACGTGAGGATCACAGGGGCAAGATCGTCCCGAATGCCCCCCGTTTCAAGCCGCGTGAGCAGGGCTGCACTCTGCAGCATGCCGTATTTGATGACCTCGGCCATCCCGTCGGCAAAGGCGGCTTCGGGCAGGCTCTGCAGCGTATCCGTGTCGCAGAGCACGAGGGAGGGTTGGTGGAAGGCCCCCGCGAGATTCTTTCCGCTCTCCAGATTGATGCCGACCTTCCCCCCAACAGAGGAGTCCACCATGGCCAGGAGCGTGGTGGGGATCTGGATAAGGGAGATGCCCCGCAAAAAAGTGGCGGCGGCAAAGCCCGCGAGATCGCCGACCACGCCGCCGCCAAGGGCAAGAACCGCATCGCTTCGGGTAAGGCGGCATTCTGCCAGAAATTCCAGCAGGGCGAGATAGTTCGCGCTGTTTTTGGAGGCTTCCCCGGCGGGGAAGGAGAAGGGGTGGACGTGCAGCCCCGCCCGCTCAAGGCTCTCTGTCAGCGCAGCGAGATACAGCGGGCCAACGCTGCTGTCGGTGACAATGGCGGCGCTGCGCACGGCGGGAAGGCGCGCTGTGATCTCTCCCCCCGCCGCCGCCAGCAAAGTGAGGCCGACCAGCACATCATAGCTGCGGCTCGCGGAGATGGTCAGCTGCTTCATTTGCCGTCCACCTCCCGCTTGATGCGCCGCCCCTCATCCAGCAGCGCGCAGAGAGCGGGGCCATCCTCCTCCCGCAGGGCGCTGCGGTAGGCCTCCAGTGAACGGAGCAGCCCGTCCAGCTCGCGGAGCAGGGCGCTGCGGTTTTCCAAAAACAGCTCCGTCCACATCTCGGGGTTGAGCCAGGCCACCCGCGTCAAGTCCTTGTAACTCCCCGCTGAAATGCCGCGGTGGCGCTTGGCAGCGGGGCTTTTAATAAAGGCGTTGGAGAGCAAATGCGGCAGCTGAGAGGTGAAGGCGATGATCTCGTCGTGTTCCTCGGCGCTGGTGACGGAAATCTGCCCGAAGCCGACGGGGTCGAGCAGCGTTTTCACCCGGTCGAGCAGGCGGATGTTGTTAAAATCCGGCGGGACGATGACCATGGGCGCGCCGTCAAAGAGATCTTCCCGGCTGTATTTGAAGCCCGAGTGATGTGTGCCCGCCATGGGGTGCCCGCCGACAAAGGTGAAGCCATGCTGCGCCGCAAGGGCAAAACAGGCCGCGCACAGCTGCAGCTTGGTGCCGGCGCAGTCCATCACCAGTGTGTCCTTGCCGATAAGCGGGGCCTTTTCCCGGAGCCAGTCGATGCAGCCCTGCGGATAGAGCGCCAGAAGGATGGCATCGCAGTCTGCAATGGTCTCATCCGTGAGCGGGGCATCCACCGCTTCTGCAAGGCGGGCAAAGTCGAGGATGGCGCCATCCCGGTCGGTGCCCAGAACGGTGATGCCGTCCCGCCGCTGGAAGGCCTTGGCCAGAGAGCCGCCGATGAGCCCCAGCCCTACAATTCCAATCGTCATGAGAGAAGCACCTCCCGGATTTTGAAGATCTGTTGGGCGACCTGCCGGAACTGCTCGGGGTTGAGCGACTGCGGCCCGTCACACCAGGCGTTGGCGGGGTCGTTGTGCACCTCGATCATAATCCCGTCCGCACCCGCGGCGGCGGCGGCCAGCGCCATGGAGGGCACCAGCGCAGAGCGCCCGGTGGCGTGGCTGGGGTCGAGCACCACCGGCAGGTGAGAGAGCTCCTTGAGCACGGGAATGGCAGAGAGATCGAGCGTGTTTCTCGTGTAGGTGGACTCGTAAGTGCGGATGCCGCGCTCGCAGAGGATCACTTGCTCATTGCCGTTTGCCATGATGTACTCCGCGCTCATGAGCAGTTCCTTGATGGTGCCGGCGAGACCCCGCTTGAGCAGGATCACCTTGTCTAGCTTACCGAGTTCTTTCAAGAGGTCGTAATTCTGCGTGTTGCGCGCGCCCACCTGAATGACATCCACATCCTCGAAGAGGTCGATGTTGCGCACGTCCATAATCTCCGTGACAATGGGCAGGCCCGTGGCGCGCTTGGCCTCCAGCAGGTATTGCAGCCCCTCCGCGCCCAAGCCCTGAAAGTCATAGGGGGAGGTGCGGGGTTTGAAGGCGCCGCCGCGCAGGAAGGAGGCGCCTGCGGCCTTGATGTCCCGGGCGACGGAGAGGAGCTGCTCCTTGGTCTCCACAGAGCAGGGCCCGGCGATCAGGGCAAAGTGTCCGCCGCCGAGAGAGGGGCCTTGCCCGCCCATGGTGCGAATTACGGTGTCCTCAGGGTGGAAGCGACGGTTACAGGCCTTGAAGGGCTCGGAAATCTGCGTCACAGACTCGACGATATCCAGGCTGCGGAGCATGTCCATGTCAATCTTGGAGGTGTCTCCCACCAGCCCCAGCACGCTCTGAAACGCGCCCTGAGAAAAATAAACTTCCAGCCCCTTCTCATGAATCCAACTGATCAAATGATCGATTTTTTCCTGCGAAACATTGGGACGAATCACAGCTACCATAATGAACTCCTTCTTTCCAGAAAAATAAAAACACCACGCAGATTCGCAATCTGTGTGGTGTGAAAACACTGAGCCGCCAAAAATACCCGGCTGTATAAAATCACGCTGCACAAATTACTGTTACTTTTTAAGGGTAAAAAAGTAGCAGTAATAAAAAAACTGTGCGGTTTTCGGAAACGCGTTACGACACATATCGAAACAGCCTCCAACGTAAATTTTGACAACAATACCACAGAGCGACGCATTTGTCAAGCGCATCGCAGCAAATTGGCACCCCCGCGCTTGGCCGGAGCGGGCGGTTTTGTGAGAAAGCAGTTAGGATATTCCCGCCCCGCAAGCAGAGGGGCCCCCGCTTGCCTTAGAAGAAAGCGGGCCTTGAATTTGCGGGCTGAACTTCCGCAGAATCGCAGGACGAAACACGGGCACAGACGCGTGCCCGCAAGGAGGAAAAACGAATGAAACAAAAAACGTTTTCTCACAGAGTCTTATCCCTCGCCCTTTGCCTCACCCTGCTGCTCTCTCTGCTGCCGGGTGTGGCGAGCGCAGCGCCGGTGGGTGACACGTGGGACGGCAGCATCGCCACCACGTTCGAAAGCGGCAGCGGAACGGCGGGCGACCCCTACCAAATCACCACCGGTGCACAGCTGGCCTATCTGGCGAAGACGGTGAATGACGGCAACAGCTACGCCGGGAAATACTTTATCCTGACGGACGACATTGACCTCGACAATCGCCAGTGGACGCCCATCGGCAGGTCGCTTTCTGAGTCCGAACAGTACCTTTTTCAGGGCAGCTTTGACGGCGGCGGGTATAGCATTACCGGCCTTGCCGTTGGCACGAGCGGTGAGCCCTCATTAATTGGGGAAAACGGTCTGTTCGGTTATGCGGGCATGGGCAGCACACTGAAAAACCTGAGGGTCAGCGGCAAGGTTTACGGCACCAGCTACTGCGGCATCCTCGTGGGCTTTCATCGGGGCAGTATCCTCAACTGCCACGCCACGGGAACCGTATCAATCGGCAGCCATAGCGGCGGCCTTGCCGGCGGCAACAACGGAAGCATCACGAACTGCTCCGCCAATGTTACGGTTTCCGGTGACTGGAATACCGGCGGCTTGGCGGGAGACAACAGCGGCAGCATCACCAATTGCTACGCGATTGGTAGCGTCACGGGCATCGCCACCAATGACAAAGGCCAGATCGGCGGTCTTGTGGGCTGGAATTACAACGGCAGCATCGTGAACTGCTACGCTGTGGGCGCAGTGACAGGCGGCGGCAGCAGCTACATCGGCGGCTTTGCGGGCTGGAACGCTTCGAGTGGCACCATTGCACAGGACTATTATAACAGCACCGACAATCCGTTGAATAAAATCGGTATGGACAGTAACAACCAGTCCGGCAACGTGGAGGGTATGGCACTGACCGCCATGCAAACCCAAGCCTTCGCCGACACGCTCAACAGCTATGCGCCGGCAAGTGACGCGCCCCTTCTCTCTGTCTGGGCATGGGAGAGCGGCACAAACGGCGGCCTGCCCACTCTCACCGGGGATTACCGGGCCACGGTTGAGCACAAGGGCACAACAACAATGTACAACAGCTTCCAAGCCGCCTCGGCCTATGTGGGTACGCTTTCGGATGCAAGCATTGACAGCACCACCCTCGTGCTGGGGATGGACACGGTGATTGACGGTGGGAAAGAAAACCTTAGCCCCGGCGATATGCCCGCAAAGCCCTGCACCATCGACGGCGGCGGACACAATCTGACTGCCGGTGCACAGGATATTTATCTCAACGCCGATACGGCGATGGAGGATATCACGGTGGATATACCGGGCTATTGTCTAGATTCTCGATCCTATAATCTCACTCTGGGGACGGATTTCTCAGCGAGTGGAGACATTTCGGGCAGCTCCACAGATAGCAAATTGCAGGTAAACAACAGTATTACCTGCAATGCCTTGTCACATTTTAAAACGGTATCCCTTGCTGATGATGTTACCGTCACGCTTGCCCAGGGTTCGTTTGTGTACAGTATAGACACGCTTGACCCCGGCACGGGCAGCGCCTTTGCGTTTAGTGTGGCGAATAACTCCCACGGCAATTTCCGATATCCCAGTAACGGCATCACCCCGGGCAAAAGCATTATTCTGACAACCGCTGGAACCTATGAGCCCAAAGTGGGCGACAAGCCGGTCACGATATGGTTGAGAGGGTCCATAGCCCCTGACCCCGCCGCCATCAAGCTGCAGGGCGGCTACGCCAATTTTGCGCTGTTGTTAAATAATGCGGGCGGGCCCTTTGATTATTACGACTACTACGTCCTTACCGCGCCGGTGGACACGGTGGAGCTCTCCCTCTCTCCAAACTCCATTCCCTACGGCGATAGCACCACCCCCACCGCCGCGCTGAAAATCGGCGGCAATGCCGCAAGCAACCGCGCGGGCGGCACAGTGACGTTTTATGACGGCGAAACCAGGATTGGCACGGCCACAGTAGAGGAAAGCGGCCAAACGAGTCCTTTCACATGGACACCGCCTAAGGCCGGGGCATATAGCAACCTCAGGGCGGTCTATCAGGACATCGGGCGCGCCCCGGCCGAGGGAACAGCCAGCCTGACGGTCAATAAAAAAGAGCTGACCATCACCGCCGCAACGGTTGAAGATAAGGTGTTTAACGGCAAAGATTACGCCTATGTGACCGGCGTGACCTTCGGCGGGCTGGTGGGAAGCGACAGCCTGATACGTAACACAGACTATTGGGTGAACGGCACGTTTGTGGATCAAACCGCCGGGGAAAACAAGAACGTTACGGTGGCGGTAACGCTTTACGATACGACCGCGGCGGAGAACTATGTGCTCCCCGAGTCCCCGCCGTCCGTCTCCACCACAGCCAAAATCACCCAAAAGCCCATCGTCGGCACGGTGGGGATTACGGTAGCAAACGGTACAGGCGATGCAAGCCGCATCGACGAGGGCGACACCCTGACGGCTGATAGTTCCGGCATCACCAGCACAGTTTTCGGATATGATATTTTGCCGAGCTACCAGTGGTATCGGGGCAGCGAGGCAATTTCCGAGGCAACGGATTCTGAGTACACAGTGACTGCCGAGGACCCGTCCGGCACAAAGCTCTCCGTCCGCGTCACCGCTTCGGGTAATTACAGCGGAACGGTGCAAAGCGCCCCCGTGGAGGTGGGCAAGATTCCCCTGAACGGCTGGATTTCCATAGAAGGCGCAAGCTTTGACTCCCCAATGTATAAAACTGACATTGTTGGTAAAAACCTGACGCTGGCTGATGTTGACCCACTCACCGCCAATGCGGAATACGACATTCGATGGCTGAGAAACGGCGCGCCCATCTCCGGCGCGACCGGCGAAATCTACACCCTTGTCCAAGAGGACTTGAACAGGGAAATCACCGTTTCGCTCATCGGCAAGGGGAATTATACCGGCGCGGTGAGCGCTGAGGCGGTTTCCATTCCCGCCGTTTCCCCCGACAATCCTGTCATCACACTGACCCCCGGCGACGGGCAGGTTGCGGTGAACTGGGCAGCGCCCTTTGACGGCGGGATGCCCATCTTGAACTATAAGCTGCATGTTTATTTAGAAGAGGATGAACGTGAAGGCGAAATTACAGGCAGCCCCTTCGCGCTTGGCTCTGGCGCCAGAAGCTATACGGTGAAAGGGCTTACAAACGGGCAAAGCTACTGGTTTAAGCTTTGGGTTAATACCGAAAAGGGTTCCGTGGCATACAGGCAGGAGGCCGCGCCCCAAGCGCCCGCGCCCGCTGGCGGTGGCGGCGGTGGAAGCGCCAGCGTCAACCCGCCCACCTCATCCACAGGCGGTGAGCTGCCCATCGACTACAGAAACGAAAACGGCACGGCTTTGCTGAATCTGCCGGAGGCGAAGCTGGCGGAGCTCATCGAAGCAGGCAAAGACGGCGCGGCAACGCTCGACCTCTCGGGCACGGGTGCCGTCACGGCGGCGGAGCTGCCGAAAGCGGCGCTCGCATCCATGGCAAACGCCGGCTTGGGCGTGAGCGTGAAGCTGCCGACAGGCTGCATCACACTCGACGAGGCGGCGGCAGCTTCCGTGGCAGGGCAGGCGGCGGGTGAAAGTTTGCGCATTTCCCTGGCTCCCGTGGCGGCAAACACGCTCACAGCAGCGCAGCAGGAAGCCATCAACCCCGGCGATTTGCTGCTGGACATCAGCATCCGATCCGACGGGAGGAATATCAGCAGCTTTGACGGCGGAAGGCTGCAAATTCAGCTGCCCTACAGCGGGCCGCTCCCCGTTGCCGTGTGGCACTTAAACGACGCGGGTGAGCTGGAGAAGATCCCCTGCCGCTTTGAAAACGGCATAGTCCACTTCACGCTCGACCACCTCCCCCTCTATCTGCTGGGGCAGGATACGGCTTGGAAAAACCCCTTCCGCGACGTGGAGGAGGGCGATTGGTTCTATGAGGCAGTGGCCTTTGTCGCCCAGCGCGGCATCAGCACTGGGACGGCGGAAAATGCCTTCAGCCCCAACGCAAGCCTGACGCGCGGGCAGTTCATCACCCTTCTGATGCGCGCCTATGCGATTGCGGCAGAGGAGAACCCTGCGGACAATTTTGCCGATGCGGGCGAGAGCTATTACACAGGCTATCTGGCCGCCGCCAAGCGTTTGGGCATCGCAAAGGGCGTGGGTGAGAACCGCTTTGCCCCTGAGAGCGCTGTTACGCGGCAGGAGATGTTCACCCTGCTCTACAATGCGCTGCGGAGTATCGATCAGTTGCCCATAGCCGCCGAGGGCGGCAAGAGCCTTGCAGACTTTGCCGACGGCGCGGACGCAGCGGAGTGGGCGAGAGAGGCATTGCGTGTTCTGCTGGAGGCGGGCATTGTCTCCGGCTCGGAGGGGAAGCTTGACCCGGCGGGCAGCTCCACCCGCGCGCAGATGGCGCAGCTGCTCTATCAGTTGCTGCGTGAATGAGAATCAGAAGCGAGAAGGAGGACGGGCGCATGCGCCTGTCCTCCCTTTTCCCGCTTCTGTTTTCGCGAGGAAGCCATGCGGCCGCCAGAAACTGTCCTATGCCTATAGGCGCGGCAATGGGTTTAGCGGTATGGCTGCTTGTTCTCCGTCAGCCCGACCAGATAATCAACGCTGGTCTTATAAAACTGCGCCAGCCGAACGATGACATGGAGTGGGACATCCCGCTCCCCACGTTCATACTTAGAATATAGTGACTGGTCACACATCAAGTATTCTGCAATTTGCTGCTGTGTCAGGTCATGGTCTTCCCGTATGTCACGTATTTTTAAATGCATTCTCATCACCGGGAACAGTATACAATAGGGCAAGTTGTCCTATTGACATATTGGACAAGTTGTCCTAAACTATAGTTTGAGGTGAGGAGATGCCGGATGATAAAGAGATGTATTTGAAGCTCTTCCGTGCCAGCGAAGAGGCGATCAGCGTCCTGATATCGGCGCCGCGGGAGGTAAGGTACAATAAATTGCGCAAATTGAAAAAAGCCTGAAAAAGAGACACGGTATGCAGATCTCTGATAGAATGAAGTTACCACACCACCATTCTGAAAGGAGACTACAAACCATGTCCGAGAAAATTGTACAGTTAAACGAGGAAGTAATCAAGGGGCAAATCAAGGAACTAGTGCGTGGGAGCGTGGAAGAAACGCTCAACGGCCTGCTGGAGGCCGAAGCAGAGAAGCTGACGCAGGCTGCCAAATACGAGCGCAGCGAAGAACGTCAAGGCTACCGCAGCGGTCATTACAGCCGAAATCTCACTACTACCTCTGGCGACGTCACCCTCAACGTACCCCGCCTCAAAGGAATTTCTTTTGAAACCGCCATCATTGAGCGCTACCGTCGTAGAGAAAGCAGTGTGGAGGAGGCCCTTATCGAGATGTACCTTGCCGGTGTCTCTGTGCGCCGTGTAGAAGACATCACCGAAGCGCTCTGGGGCAGCAAGGTCTCACCCTCTACCATCAGCGAGCTGAACAAGAAAGCCTACGTTCACATTGAAGATTGGCGTAACCGCCCCCTACAGGGCGGGCGGTATCCGTACGTCTATGTGGATGGCATCTACCTGCGCCGCAACTGGGGCGGAGAGTACGAAAATGTGGCTATTCTGGTAGCTATCGCCGTGAATGAGGACGGTTACCGTGAGGTTTTAGGCGCAGCGGAGGGCATGAAAGAAGACAAAGCCAGCTGGGTTAGTTTCTTTCAGTGGCTCAAAGGTCGGGGTCTGGACGGCGTCAAGCTCATCGTCGGCGACAAGTGCATGGGTATGCTGGAGGCCGTTGGAGAAGTGTTTCCGGAGGCCAAATACCAACGCTGCGTGGTTCACTTCTACCGAAACGTCTTCTCTGTTGTCCCTAAATCCAAGGTGAAATTGGTCGCTAAAATGCTCAAGGCAATCCATGCTCAGGAGAGCAAGAAAGCAGCCAGGGAGAAGGCCAAGGCCGTGGTGACAGAACTTCGTGCCATGAAGCTGAAGGAGGCGGCCAAGAAGATTGAGGATAGCGTGGAAGAAACCCTGACCTATGCGGACTTCCCCTCGGAGCATTGGACTCGCATCCGCACCAACAATGTCATTGAGCGCCTGAACAGAGAAATCCGTAGGCGCACCCGCGTGGTTGGCTGCTTTCCGGACGGTAACTCGGCGCTGATGCTGGTCTGCGCACGACTTCGCCATGTGGCCGGAACCCAGTGGGGCAACAAGAAATACATGAACATGAAGCATCTGGAGATCGTTCTGGACGAGGGCTCCATTGCGGGCTAACTTTATTCTCTCAGAGACTGCAAACCAATTTGCGCATAATTCTTGACACTACCCCGCGGGAGTGTGAAGAGCTGTATATTTCCCAGGCGGGGCCGCAGATAATCGAGCTCTCCGGCGAAGGCAAAAACGGCGCAGGCGGGGAGACCTGCGCAAATGTCGAATAAGGGACTTGCCAAGCTGGGGCACTGCCCGGATTTTGGCGAGTAAATGGCTAGAAAAAGGGGAGAGTTTTCGCTATACTATAGGACGGGGTTTGGGCTGAGGGCAGGGATAAAATCTTGTGAGAAGTGCTGGGGCAGGAGGGCTTGCCCGCATCCCCGCCCCGGTTTTTTAGCGCCGGGTAAGGCAGATCATAAAAGGCGTTCCGTTTGAGGTTCGCTTGAAAAGTTGGGATAAAATGATTGAACTAAACTTGAATGAAACGTTATTATACAACATCGGCATCAACAGTTTTTCCTGCATCATCATTTTGATTATCCTTCACCGCTACAGACAAAACTTCGCAGACACATACGATGTTCGCCTGATGCGAAGAATTCAAGTGATGATTTTACTGGTTTTATTGACAGATACAGGAATGTGGATACTAGATGGGAAAAGCGGCGGGCTGATGCGAACTTTAAGTTACGCGGACAATATTCTGTATTTTATGATGCAGATTTTAGTTGCCCTGGGCTGGCTGAGGTATGCGCACTATCGCATCTTTGCTCAGAAGATTTCAACGCTCCATGAACTGCTTTTTATCCTCATCCCGTTTGCGCTCCTGGGTACAATTGTCCTTACCGCGCCGCTCAACGGCTGGTGTTTCTATCTGGACGCGTCCAATCAGTTTCATCGCGGCGTACTCTCTGCCCCGATGTCTGTTTTTATCCTTGCGTACCTCGTTTCCGTTTCTGCGGCGGCCCTGGCCAGGTATAAAAAGGAAGTGTTTTACGACCGCAAGAAAGAGCTGCTGACCATTGCTTTTTTTGCGGTTCCGCCCTTTATAGGAGGGTTTGCGCAGACGATCTTGTATGGGGTCAGTGTCATATGGCCCTGTGCGGTGATCTCCAGCCTGTTGGTTTTGCTCAATAAAGAGAGCCAGGTTATTTCGCAAGATTCCCTCACCCGCCTGAATAATCGCAGAAATATGGAGCGATATCTCGCGACGTATGAAGAGGGGCAAAACCGCTCCATTACCCTCATTCTGTTGGACATTAACAACTTTAAGTCTATTAATGACACCTACGGCCATAGCTTCGGCGATCGGGCGCTGATCCAAACAGCGGAGATCCTGCGCGCGATTTTCAAGCGAACGCCTGCTTTTTTGGCGCGTTATGGTGGGGATGAGTTTGTGATAATCCTCCCGCAGAGCGATCAATGTGTTGCGGTACAAACCGTTCAAGAAATCAAAAGCAGTTTTGCTGCGTTTAATGAAAGCAAGCAGTTTCCTTTTCAGCTCTCCGTCAGCGCCGGGTATGCAATATCAGCCGAAAAAACGGATGTACGGATGTCGAATATGTTCAAGGAAGCAGATGCAAGCATGTACCGGGATAAAACGCGCTATCACAAGGAAGCTGCCGACCGAGGGAAATAGATGCATTTTTGTTGCAATACGATAAGGCTGCTGCACAAGGCCGGCGGATCCCGCGCGATACGGCATTATCTCATCTCTCCCATACACATCGCCTCTGAAAAGAATTGGTAGCTTCCGCCCTCAAGCATTTTCGCCTGGTACATTGCAATATCTGCATAATGGAGCAGCTGCCCATAGGCAGAAGAATGTGAGGGGTAGAGGGAGATGCCGATGCTTGCAGTAAGCTGGGCCAAGCCGCTTGGAAGCATGTAAGGCTTTGAAGTGAGGAGAATGATATCGTTTGCAATATCTATCATCTCTTGCGTCTCGGTATAGGGAATATATGCCGAGAATTCATCTCCGCCCATGCGGGCGACAATCGCAGCGGCAGATCGCGCAGTAATTGCATGTTTGATGCGATTCGCCGCCTGCTTGAGCACTGAGTCGCCGGCCAGATGGCCGAAACGATCATTTACATGCTTAAACGCGTCTAAATCAATGAGCACCATGGCATGCGTGCGATCGGGGTTCTCATTGATTTCTTTATATACCGCATCTTCAAAGGCCCTGCGGTTGGTAAGACCGGTCAAATGGTCGTGGGTAGCAAAATACTTTGCCTCCTCTTCTTGCAGCTTTCGATCTGTGATATTGTTGGCGATGCCAATAATCTCGATCACAGAACCGTCCTTCCCGAAGATGGGGCTCGTAAAATGTTCATAGAGGTGATCGTGGTAAGCAATTTCAAAGCGCTTGGCCTCGCCCTTGAACACGGGCTCTGTCAAGGCTCTAAAGGCCTCCACATATCCGGGTGAATAAATTTCTTTCATCGGGCGGTAGATGGATTCCAATGAAATCTTATGCTCCTCACTCATGGCACTGCCATAGTTATAGGTGAGCTGCAGCTCATCCCCCTGAAGCTTGCACTTATAGGCGAGCTCGGGGAGCATCGCGAGATCCTTCGTAAAGCGCTCAACTTCCTTGTTTCGCTCCGTCTGGAAGGTCAAGAGAGACCGGTATCGAATCACGATGGAGTAGATCCCGATTACAAGTATCGCCAGTGTAACTATAAGCAGGGCGATATAAGCGGAAAGGGTATGCTGAATGAAGGATTTTGCTTGCTGGTCATCGAGTAAAATAGCGATAAGGCAGGGCTGATCCCCTCCGCCCGCTGAAACCAAAAAGAGTGTTTTGTAAATTCCCTGATACTGAAAGGAAATGCTTTGATTGTGGTCAATGGCATATAAGTCTTCAGGTGTAAGTCCGGAGTGCACCAGCACATCCTTGTCCAGGTTTCCGTAAAGAAAGGCGGGGGCCTCCGGGTTTTTGTAATCGTTATGATAGGCCTTCTCCCATGCTGTGAGGTCGATCAGTGAGACGGCCTCGATATAACTGATTTCTTTATCTAAATGATCAAAAAAATCATCCAGCATATTCACAACACTATCTCCGTAGGCGCTGTTGTCTTGAATAACACCATTAATGAGGTAGCCTTGCTGCGCGTTATAATAATACGCATAGCGATAATAGCCGGGCGCATAGTAGGATTTACTCCGCGGGCCAATCCAAAAACGCTCAAAAGAATTTCCTTCTTGAATAGACGGAGTCCGCCCCTCGAGCAGGCTCTCAAACGCCTCGTTCCAGTAGCCCCACCCCCCTGTTCTCTCCCCGATTTCCTCCGGAATGGTTGAGTGATAGATAAAGACGCCTTCCGTATCTCTGGTGAAGATAGCTAGGCCAAACAAATCATACGCTTGCCGTAACGCTTCAAGCCTTTCGGTGCTGAGTTTGTTGAGGGGGACATCTTCCAGCTTTCGACTAAGTTCAAATAATCTATGGTATAAATCATCGGCTACCGCGCGCTCGTAGATCTCTGTGTAATCCTCCGCCATTTCAATGGCCTTTCTAAATACGCTGCTGTAATCGTTGAGTTGCTGATTATAATAATCGGAGAAGAAATGATTTGTATTTCTCATAAAGAAGCCAAAGGCCAGAAGGATGAGAAGGGCGCTGATGAGGCTTACAAACACAAAGACGTTACTGAGTTTTTTCATGGCTTCTTCCCGCTCCTTATCCAGCTTTGGCTGCATTGGCAATTCATTTGGGATGGTCTCTTTCAAGTTCCGCTGTTTAAAAAAGCTATCGCATCAAAACGGGGCATCGCTCTCCTGTGCTTGCAAAAGGGCCGAAATCCGCCCTTGCAGAAAGATGCTCCTGCAATATTACTATCGCACGTTTGGATTATCTTATTAGTATAGCATGGGAACAGAAAGACTTCCAGAAAAAGTTTATTCATTCAATTAATACGAGTTCGAATCTGTGTTCATCAAATAGAAAACCCCTCCTTACCGGCATCGGAATATCCGCTGGAAGGAGGGGTTTACAGCTGTTGCGGAGGCAGTAAAAAGAAAAGTAATACGGTTATGCGGCTGAGCGCTATCTGCGTGCAAGGGGAGAAGCCCTGGAACGATTTCCTCGCCGATGGCGGCGAGCATGAAGTCGCGGGGGATTTCACCCGTGTTCTGTGGGGATTTGAGCGTTATCGCCTCCGTATGGAAGGGGAGAGAAAGAAAAACCTGAAAGAAACGCTCGGAGATAAGGCGTATGATGGGAGAAGCGCGCCCCTTAACGCTGCAAAGGGTGCCATCAAGGATGAAAGAACGGTGATAAGTTGCCATTAGCTCCTGCCGGATCGCCCTTAAAATTTGTCCTCAGCGTAAATCTGCTTCATTTTAAAGGAGGGCCGCCGCAGCTGTTTTGTGCAAGCGCTCTTAGTTTGCCAGATATCCAAGATCGCCAGAGCATTCTTGTGAAAGGAGCGTGAGTGGCTTCTGATCTTCCTCTTGACTCAACCCTCCTTTCTCCTGTGGTTGAAAATAATATCCGATAATGCTATGATAATAACGCGGATTATGTGATGCTCCGTTGCGTTATTTGCTTCTATAACTTGATTGTCTGTGGCTTTGCTGGGAAGGTGTCCAAGTTGAATGCAATTCCTTTATTCATGATGATTGCAACTGCAATTTCTTTATTTTTACTGATATATTCTGTCGTTCATTACAGCTCAGAACGATCATTTTTTTTGCTGTTTTCTTCGCTGTGCAGTTTTTTATACACCTTTGGTTATTTTCTGGAAATCACCTCTCTCACACTAGAAGCCGCTTTTGTGGGGGTTCGAGTTCAAAAGATGGGCTCGTTATTTATACCAGTTCTGAACTATCTATTTGTGCGGGATATTTATGGCGAAAAAAGATTTAGCTTGCGGGGGTATTGCCTACTGTTTGCACTACCGTTTTTTAATTTCGTTACCGCGCAGGCCTTTCCGTGGGTGCGGCTGCATTATACGGGGATAGAATACTTCCGAAGCGGATCGATTGCCAATTGTCAAGGATACGCTGGAATAGGGAACTACGTGTCAATCGTCTATAATCTATTCCTCGTTTTTTTGAGTATTTGGCGCATTATAAGGCATCTGAATACCAACAGTAGGCAACAAAGACAACAAAACGTTTCTTTGTTAGCGGCAATTTTAATCCCGCTAGCTGTCAATATTTATCACAGTTTGTCTTATAGTTATCTTCGACTTGACTTAAACCCAATTGCTGTTTCCATTTCCTTGGTGTTGCTGCTCTACTCTGTTCGGAAACAAAATCTGCTCAATGTAGTGCCGCTGGCACGTGCACGAGCGGTTGAATTTATGTCGGATGTTTTTATCGTATACAGTCATGACGGCACTTTCCTGGATGCCAACAAATCAGCAAAACGCTTGTTTCCTGAGCTGGAATCACTCCGTCCCGGTGATTCTATGGAATTCATCATGAAACTTGCGGGTGAAGACCAGATATCAATGAAGGTAAACAGTGAATTGAGATATTTCGCAGTTGTCAAAGACTCGGTTCTAAGCAAGGGCAGAATAAGCGGCACCAGCATGGTGCTCCGCGATATTACAGATAAAGAAAAGCAATTACAGGGCTTGTATGATAAGGCAACCTTTGATCCATTGATGGACATCTACAACAGAGCAACCTTTTTCGAGCTTGCGCAATTTTTGCTGGGCACCGAAAAAGCGAAACTCCACCCCTACGCCATGCTGATGATTGACATTGACAATTTCAAACAATTCAATGACACATACGGTCATCCCTGTGGTGATAAGGTTCTTAAAACACTGGCCGAAACCTTAAAGGGACGTTTGCGCAGCAATGATATCATTGGGCGATATGGGGGGCGAGGAAATTGTCGTGCTGATAGAAAATATCGCGCTTGAGAGGGCTGTTGAGGTGGCAGAAACGCTCCGCGCAGCCATCGAAGATGCGAAGATCCATTATGAAGCAAGCAAGTTACACATCACGGCAAGCATTGGAATAGCACATTCTTCTGCTGGGGATTCCCATTCATTCGCTCAACTGCTTCTTCAGGCAGATGCAGCCATGTACCAAGCCAAGAATACAGGGCGCAACCGCATCTGTCTGTATGAGAAAAAGAACGATACGCTAGCAAAACAAGCGTAAGGCCCGGTAGAGTTTAGAAAACGGGGTGGTGCTCTGTCGGGATCCCGGAAAGAAAACACGGCCCTTTCAGATTTCCGATCGAGGTATGATTTGGACAGCGGAGTGCTATGTGCATTTTTGGAAAATATCTGATTTTAAAGGATTCCATGGCACTGTAATATTATTTTTTGTACGGTGACTTGTTGTCCGTTAAGCCCAATAGGTAATCTACACTTGTCTTATAGAATCTTGCTAAGGCAATCAACGAGGAGCTGGGAATATCCAGCGCTCCACTTTCATATCGGGAATACGTTGCTTGGCTGATATTAAGCAGTTCCGCCAATTGCTGCTGTGTTAAATCGCGGTCTTCCCGCAAATCCCTAATATGCTGATACAATATCCTCACCTCGAAAATATTGTACGTTATGCGGTGATTGCATATTGACATTTATGCGGTAACCGTATAATATTGGTGATGAGGTGAGTATATGCCGGATTACAAAGAGATGTATTTCAGGATGTTCAAGGCCTCCGAACGGGCCATAGAGCTTCTAATTGCGGTACAACAGGAGTGTGAGGAGTTGCTTATTTTCTCAGCGGGGACGGAACTAAAAATCATTGAATTATGGGCAGAAAATAAAAGGGACGTGGATGAGTAATTCTCAATCTGCGTCCTTTATTATTTATTCGTAATGTTGTACTGAATTAGATATCCGGCAAACTAAAAATACGAGGGGGCGTTGTTTCAATAACCCCTTGCCGGGCTTAAAGCCCTGTTGTGCGGTCATTGTCAATTTTGGATTGTTTGATCAGGGTGACTTGAACGCACACGCGTTTGAGCGCTTTAAGCTTGCTATTCATGCCGCCGCTCACGATTCTCTCTCTTTGCATTTCCTCTCCCAGTCTTAAAGAACGCTTGCGCGATCGGAAGATGAAGCCGCTTTTCGGAAAGACAGCACTGCAAAAAGCGCATAGTTGACAAACCTATAACAATTGTATTCTCTTTTGCTGGCATCAGCAAGCCGCTGCGCCACATGGATCCAATTTCCTGTGCGATAAGACGAACTTACTCCCCAAGATCCACATAGCCAAAAAGCGCATAGCCTTTTTTTACTTCGGCGCTTCCCCCCGCATAGAAGTGAAAGGCTTTCCCAAAATGCCTGCACGCCAGCGCGTAATGGCAAAGCGCGATCCCCATATCTACTTTTGTAAGTTTATATACCAAGGACATGGGCGGCTTCAATCGCTGGCGATAGATCAGCAGTCGATTGTTCTTTTTCTCAAAATACCACGGCTGTATATTCATCCCTGAGGGAGCCAGGTGGACTGCTTTTATACACGCATCGCCCGGCGCGTTGGTGATTTCTGAAATGCGTTTGCGTTTGAACTCAGAGGCTTCACGATGGGGTGAGCCTTCTGGCTTTCCAAATGCAATTACAATCATATCAGAGGGTTTGCGGCCTTCACTTGCATCCTTAGATGCGCCCAGAAACACACTGCCCAGCTCGCGCGCATTCAGCCACAGCCCAAACTGCTCACCAATGAAGCCTGCGTTTTCCTGCTCGCCTTCCTTACCCTGCCCGCTGATAATAAGATAATGCGGAGCTTTGACATGGAACACTCCCTTTGTTTCTTCCGCGAAACGATAGCTCAGGGGAGCGTCCGGGAACAGTGGCTCAAAGGTGTTGAGAACTGCTTTGATTTCTTCGAGCTCATTGGCGCTCAGTTGCTCTGCGATATATTTCCGACAGGCTTTCCGCCGGCTGATTGAAGAGAATAAATCCATTTTTCGATCTCCTTTCGCGCAGATATTAGAATGGGCAAGATGCGGCAGGGTGAGATTTCTTCGTTTAAACAATTCACCTAGGCTTTAGTATGTTTGTTTTATTCTGCTTTGTCAATATAATCGGCAATTATTTCATGACGCATGTGTCCTTTCCATTTTAGGTTTTTTTCTTTCCTCTTCAACTATCATCCTTTGCGATTACGAAAACAAGGGCAACGCCGCCATTTTTCTCTCCTTGATTTCAAGGGCCGCTTTCGTTTGCGCAGCTTGAGATGTATGCTCTGTTTACATTGAAGTCCACATGGAAAGCTAATTTCCAATGTACCGTTATCTATCATTTTTATGCTGTCTGCTGTCTATGGGGAAGCTTCAGACTGTTATCTTTGACCTTCATCCCCAGAAAGAGGGGTACAGCTTTTTCCCGCATGCAGCTGCCCTCCTTTCTCTTTTGTCGAGATTCTTAAACTTATTTTGAAATTAAGTGTACGCAAAGCTGCTTCATAAGCCCCCTTTACATGATGAGGTAAAGACTCTAAAAGGGCGGTATGTTATGTATGTGAAGCAAAGCGCAGGTTATGTGAAGACAGCTCAGCCCCCGGAATCGGGCTGCAGGGATGCGATGTCAGTTAATCCCTGCAAGCATCTTAAGAGCCTTGAGGGAGAAAAAGTCGCTGATCTGGAGCGATTACTTGCTCAGGTCGTTCGGAAGCATACGGACAAATTGCAGATAGACAGGCGCATTCCGGAGGGCCTTTCCAAGGGCTTTCTCCAGAGCATAGCAAGCTATCAGCGAACAGCGCCAACCCTGCTGACTCAATCTGCACAGCAAGCAAGCCAAACCCATCCGGAAAGCCCCGGGTTGGCGCTCGTTGATTTTCACGGCGACCTACTCAGTCAGACGGACCGGCTCCACAACATCCAAGTGGTGCACGGCGCGATTCTCCAGCAGTATCTGAGCATTCTGGAAGAGCGGCCGGAGGAATCCTATCTTTTTATCAGCGAAAAGGGCGATCACACCTGTGAGCAATGTGAGCGGCTCCACGGCCGGCTGTTTGGCAAAGAGGACTTGGCGCGGGGAGGAATGATCCCGCCCCTGCACCCGAACTGCCGCTGCAGCCTCGTGGCGCTGGACAGGACGGGCCTGCGGCAGTATAATAGTCCCAATCGGGAGGATATGCTCCTGCGTCTCCAGCGGGCCCTGGACGGGCTGGGGGGCGCTGGGATTTTCATCTTGGATCCCCGTTTTGTCTCCTTCGGGATCAACCCTGATGCCCTAAGCCGCTTGGATCCCCGCGCGGAGATGCCGATTTTAGGACTGGATCCGAAGCTGCAGGGCGTGTATCGGGAGCTTTTCCGCCTCATGGAAGAGATGGGTAACAATGCTGAGGCGGCACTGGGAGAGCTTGGAGGGGATGCCACAGCTGCCTTCTCCAAAATCCTTCATTCCTCCCTCACTTTGCTCGAAGCTTTTTTCCAGCGGGGCAGGGATCTGTTTGCGCATGCAGCTGAGCTGGCGGAGGAAAACATTCTGCTTGGCACCTTGCGGTTCGCGGACGCAACCGTTTTCGGGCTTGCCAGCGCGGTGCTTTCCGAGCTTTCGCGCCGGGGCGCTGCGTTCTTCGACGAGCCGGGTGTATTGACGGGAGCCAATCTCCTTACCCTAGGCCTTGTGGACGCGATCTATGGCGTGTTCAATCCCGAAGAGCTCTGGTCGCCGGAGCATCTGGCGGATATCCTTGGCGCGGCTGGGATTCTGTCTCTCTTTGGCTTGGCGAGAAGCACGCTTCACAGCGCTTTTTCCTCCGCAGATGAGTTTCTCCGCAGTGCGTTGGATGACTTGGCGCGGGGGCGCGCGAGCGGGCTTACGCGAAGGCAGATTGATGATATCCTGCGGATGCAAAAAGGTGAGCGTCCGGATCCGTCCACTTACCTGAGTAGCAGTTATATCAACAGCCATCTCGCGCAGTTTGAGGGTGGAGTTACAAAGTTTTATGACCGATCTCCTTCGGGTCGTGTTGGTCCAGATGGTGGCACCTTTGTCATGCCCTCTTCTTTAGCGGATGAGTTAATAAGGAGATCAGGAGGAGATGTTTGGCTGCTTGAGGATTTACTTGGTCTTGACCGTGGCACATTAGGAAATCAGCCTGTCAGAATTGATGTGTCAAACCCAACAGGCTTGCGAATGCCAAGCGGAAACGAGAGAGGTGCAAATGCACAGTGGGTTCCCGGCGGATATACTGACGGCGGAATTATAGAAGCAGTCATTGATTCCCCAAATCTAGGGCAGTATGTGGTAAAACCAATTTGGTAGAAGGAGAATGAATATGAATACTATTTATAAAAATGATTGGCTTGAAATCTTTGAGAACGAGGGTACCTACACCATTCGGTATGATTCTGGAGATATTGGTGGAACGGTCATAGAAAGGGCTATCACTCAAGAAGAAGCGATACGGGCACAAGAGAGTGCGGAAGCAATTACCGAGATTTTGAATAAATACGATAACATCGAGCTTTTTGGCGAGGATTACATGAATCGGTGAAGCAGTTTTGGAGGGGCAGACCGATTGAGTGATCTGCCCCTCCTTCCTTCTGTTGATTTAGGGACACATCCTGTCAGAATTGATGTACCGAATTCTACAGGCTTGCGCATGCCAAGCGGAAACGAGAGAGGTGCAAATGCACAGTGGATCCCTGGTGGCTATACCAGCGGTGGGATTATGGAGGCAGTCATTGACCCTGTTAACGTAGGGGATTATGTTGTGAGAACAATCAATTAAGGAGAGAATCGTATGGAACTGATTTTTAGCGGGTATGGAGTAGAAATCCATAAACAAGAAGAAAGGTATTTTTTAACGTTTGACGCGGGCGAAATCGTCGATGAATATAAAACTTTTGAAATTTCTCAGGAAGAAGCCGTACGCGCGCAGCAAAGCGGCGAGGATGCGTATAGAATTATCATCCACCACCAGAACGTTGAGCTTTTTGGCGAGGATTACATGAATCGGTGAAGCAGTTTTGGAGGGGCAGACCGATTGAGTGGTCTGCCCCTCTTTGCTTCTGGTGATTTAGGGACACATGCTGTCAGAATTGATGTGTCAAACCCAATGGGATCGCGCATGCCAAGCGGAAACGAGGCGGGGGCAAACCCGCAATGGATTCCCGGCGGCTATACCAGCGGCGGCGTTATGGAAGCAGTGATTGATTCCCCAAGCCCGGGACAGTATATGGTAAATCCAATATGGTAGGGAGGATTTTTTGTGATTACGATTTTCAAAAACGGCTACATGGAGATTTTGAAAGATGAGAGCAGATATGTCATTCGGTATGATTCTGGAGATATTGGCGGAACAATCAGAGAGGTAGAGGTCACCGAAGAAGAAGCTATAAGGGCGCAGGAAAGTGATGATGCTGCCTATTGGGTGATTATTCATCATCGAAATATTGAGCGACTCGGCGAGGATTACATGAATCGGTGAGGCAGTTTTGGAAGGGCAGACCGGTTGAGTGATCTGCCCCTCTTTGCTTCTGGTGATTTAGGGACACATGCTGTCAGAATTGATGTGTCAAACCCAACAGGCTTGTGAATGCCATCAGCGCCGCTTTCGCTCCCGGGGAGCTGAAAGAACAGGTAGAGGGACCGTCCATGACCATGCAGATGTGAGAAGGGGGGTACATATGGATTACGATAAGCTATGGGAGGAATATCCGGAAGTTATCTCTATGGATCAATTCTATCGTATTTGCCAAATCAGCAAGAGGAAAGCCCGGTGGATTTTAGAAAACGGGGTGGTGCCCTGTCGGGATTCCGGCAAGAAAACACGGCGCTTTCAGATTCGTCTGGAGGATGTCATTGCGTTTCTGCGCAAGCGGGATGAGGGCTTGCTGGAAGGTGTGATTCCCGTCGGTGGGTTTTCCAGCAAAAGCGCGGCAGATGGCAGGCCGAGATATGATTTGGATAGCGATGAACTGTGTTCGTTTTTAGTGGCGCAGTGGCAGGATGAGCCGGACATGCTGACCAGCAGACATGCCGCCGCCCTTTGTGGATATAACATGTACACCATAAATCGGTGGGCGCAAGACCGCCTTGTAAAAGCGGTGTTATACTATGGAAAATACCTGATCTCAAAGGATTCCCCGGCGGAGTATTTGTCCTCAGGGGGCAGGGCAAGGCATCACGGCGATGTCGGAGCTACATCGAAATCTGCTGGAGGAGCTTTCCGCCCAGCGACAAAACAGTGCCATGGAGTTAGATTCCATGGCACTGTAAGGGTTTAATGTTCAATTGGTTTTCTTGCTGTCGGTGCGACCCAGAATGTAGTCTACGCTTACATCATAAAAATCTGCCAACGCACAAAGAACATGGGGCGGAATCATCCGCTCACCACTTTCATAATAGGCATAGGTGCGTTGCGGAACATTGATCGCCGCTCCGACCTTTTCCTGCGTCAAATCCGCATCCTCACGCAGCCCGCGGATACGCTCATATTTTTCCATTTCCATCACCATTGTCAGTATAAAATAGAACAATTCGTTCTATTGACATTTTGATTACTTTGTTCTAAAGTATACCTTGAGGTGAGCATATGCCAGATTACAAAGAGATGTATTTTAAGATGTTCAGGGCTTCCGAACGGGCCATAGAACTTCTAATTAAGGCAGGGTGGGAGTGCGAGGAGCTGTATATTTCCTCGCCGGAGCCGGAGCTGCGAATCATTGAATTATCGGCAGAAAAGAAAAAGGGCGTGGATGAGGAGTAATTCTCAATCCACGCTTTTGTGCTATGTATTAGTGATTTTAATGGCTATGCATCCGAACAGTTTGTTTAAGCTCAAAACAATTTCCTATATTTTCGATGCGATATAGATCACAGTAAGAATAAGTAAGTCGTTTGTCGGTGTTATCCATCAAAATGTCTCCATGCTCAAAAATCAAGGCACTCTCCGCATGGTCAAGCAGTTCAGCATCTGCATTTCGAGGATAAATAATTTGACCGATCCTCACATAGATTTTGCCACGATAATCATGTACCCATTGACGATCATGCGCCCGGATGCGAGAGCGAATTGAATTTGTTGATTTGCCAATATAAAGGCTGGTTTCCTTCATTCTAAAAAGCCTTGTTATATAGTACAGCCCGGATTCTAACGAGAGCGACGAAGTAATAGCGTCTTCAATCAATAGTGGCTCCGACCAAACGATTCGTATAATCTTATCACGCACAGCGCAAACCCCCGGACAATATAGAAATAAACAAAGGGTCACCGCACTTGGTGACCCTTTTGTCTGGGCTTAGAGCCCCGTTGGCGGAGAGAGTGGGATTCGAACCCACGGTCGGGATGAACCGACACAGGTTTTCGAGTCGTTATGAGCCATCGGTCTTTGGTGTCACGTGGCGGTATCTGTGAGCGTTTCAAAACGCTGGGAACGCTGTATTCATGGGGGTTACAGGTGATTACCCTGTCATTTCAAGGCTTTCTAAAAATACCCGGCCGAAGCAGGTTCTTAGCATAAGTGTGAGCATCCTGTGAGCGTCCACCGTGTTGACTCATAAAATAGTGTCTCCCACCATGCACAAGAGTTTGTTTAAATAACTGAGTGTCTAACTTATAGTTATTATACGATATAGCGGATTTGGTAGAATAACAATAGAGATTGGGGATAAGTTATTTTGTACAACGCTTGTTTTGCGAGAATAACAATGCTATAATTAGGGTATTATTCTAATGGGAGGTGCATTATGAGCAGAGCAGGCCATTATCAATCAAATCTGTCGGGTGAGATGAAGTACAATTCATTCTGCCCGTCTAATCTTCCCCCAAATCCTCCTCTCGCCTACGACAAGGAGCTTTCAAACATACTTGCGAAGGCACATGCCGCGCTTTCCCAACTGGAAACGCTGGGGACGCACATTCCAAGCGTACCGCTATTTGTGTCCATGTATGTTCGCAAGGAAGCCTTACTCTCATCCCAAATAGAGGGAACACAGGCAACCCTTGATGATATACTCGATCCTTCTATTGAGCAAAACACAAATCAAAATGTCGCCGATGTCGTCAACTATATTAAGGCGAGTGACTATGCCGCGGCAAGGATGGAAGAGCTGCCGCTTTGCAACCGGCTGATTTTAGAAACTCACCGCGTATTAATGGATGGCATGCGCGGCAGTGAAAAAAGTCCGGGTGAGTTTCGCAGCAGCCAAAACTGGATTGGCGCTGCCGGAAGTACCCTTAAAACGGCACGCTATATTCCGCCCAATCTTCTTGATATGCAGGAGGCGATGAGCAATCTCGAGATATATATAAACAAGCCGGACAATACCGATCCGCTTGTTAAAATCGCACTGATCCACTATCAGTTTGAGACGATCCATCCCTTTCTTGATGGCAACGGGCGCATCGGCAGGCTCATGGTTTATCTGTATTTAAAAAATGAAGGCATCCTCACCCACCCCATCCTTTACATTTCCTATTTTCTAAAACGCAATCGTATTGAATATTACGACAGACTGTCCGAGGTTCGGGAGAAGGACAATTATGAGCAGTGGGTGAAGTTTTTTCTGCAAGGAATTTATGAATCCGCCGGGGACGCGGTGCAGAGCATTGAAAAGCTAATTGCGCTCCACGAACGCAATCTGGCGCTGGTGAAGCAAAATGATATTCGAACCGGTATGGTTGAAAAGCTTTTCCTATTCCTTGAGCATACACCGATTATCGACATTGGCAAGACCGCGGAAGCGTTGGGCGTCTCCTTTACAACGCTGGATAATGCAGTCAAAAAGCTTTTGAGGCTCGGTATTTTAGAGCAGACCGGAGATGGCAAGCGCAGCCGCCGTTTTGCATACGAAGAATATCTCTCCATCCTGCGCAAGGATACCTGATGGATGTGAATGGTGATTTGATGAACGGCACCAGATATGAACAAATGGACAGCCTGCCTATAATCAAGCCCTGGGGATTTCTTCGTACATCCTTGATCGACTGAAAATCCACCTTCATCATCATGGGATAAATCATAATCCATATCAGTACGGCGATGGGGATGGATATTTGTGCATACTCAAAGCGTCCCAAAAAAACTGGAACAGCGGGCAGGAATTTGCCGATTAAAATACCTGCCGCCATGCAAATCAATACCCATACAGTCAGATATTTTTCAAAAAATCCGATACCTTCACGTTGCTTACCCTTTTCCACAGGTGCATTCCCCCTCTTTGCAAATACAATCTTCTTTGTCGGTGGTGATGGAATTCAAGAAGTTTTTGAAATCCTGTACTTTGTTATCGTTCAGAGAATAATGCGTCCACTTGCCTTCTTTACGCCCACTCACCAAACCGCAATCACAAAGTATTTTCATGTGGTGGGAAAGGGTTGGCTGCGTAATATTGAATTTCTCTAAAATCTTGCAGGCACAAAGTTCACCGCAGGAAAGCATATCCACAATCATAAGCCGGTTTGTGTCCGCCAGTGCTTTGAACAATCCGACGTTTTCAGCATATTTTTCATCCATCTTAAAATCACCTCACATAGATATTTGTCTATGTGTTATTATATGCGGTTATATAGATAGGTGTCAATATGTTTTGAATTTTATTTTATAAAATACGTCAACAGAACAATCAGCTTTGCCATGCATATATCAGCAATTCATAATTAAGACCTGAATTATAAACAAAGGGAAGGAGTTGACGCATGAAAGCAAGAATACGTTCACCGTCTATGTACAAGGATACCTTTGTCGATTCTGGGGATATGGAAGGACATGACGATCAAACATGATGGTGTTTACATCAGAAAAACAAGGAGAGTGGCTTGTGCCACTCTCCTTACTTTACAAAATGATTCCGCTATTCTTTTTCGCCCTCAGGCCCGGATTCTTTTCTAATCTCCAATACGATGCCATCATCGCCAGAGATAAAAAGCTCCTCCGTTTTTTGCTGTGCACGCTGAAGCAACGATATCGCGTCCGTCACATCATTGAACAGCGAATCGTACATTTTTTTATAGTCTGCCATGCAATTGACCTCCTAAGATTATTTCGGCGGCCACCGTTGTGTGGTATTGAAACTCTGAAAGAGCTGATTGTCAAGTTGTTTTTGAGATTTACTCAATATATAAATCATTGCTCGAAATTTATTAACCGAGATGAATGAACACACCGTGTGCCTTGCTACGGTGTGATTTTTTATGTCTCGAAGGAGGTGAACTTCCAAATGTTTATATGGGACTTTGTCCTTGGAACCGTGATGGATCAGATCATCGAATGGCTCTACGGACAAGTGGTCGGCTTTCTTGCTGACTTTTTTGCACAGATGGGAAATATGGGCGTGGAGCTGTTCTCTATGGAATGGGTACAGTCTATCGTCCTGTTTTTCTCTTATCTGGCTTGGGCGCTGTACGGGACCGGGCTTGTGGTGTCGGTGTTTGAAACCGGCATTGAGTACCAGCACGGCCGGGGCAGCATAAAAGACGCCGCCTTAAACGCCATCAAAGGCTTTATGGCGGTGTCCCTTTTTACCATCTTACCGGTGGAGCTGTTCAAGCTCTCGGTCAATCTCCAGAGCAGCCTCACGTCAGGAATCACCGGCTACGGAAGCAGCTTCGGTGACCTTGCGGGGAACATCATAGCAGAGCTTGGCAGCTCGTCAGACCTTGGCGGTGCTATGGGCTCCGGTATCTTTGGAGGGCTGTCGGGCATCACAAACCCCATCATGATGCTTTTCCTGATTATCATGATGGGGTACTCGGTCATTAAAGTGTTTTTTGCCAATTTAAAACGCGGAGGCATTTTGCTGATCCAGATTGCCGTAGGCAGCCTGTATATGTTTTCCGTTCCCCGCGGTTACATTGACGGATTTACACAGTGGTGCAAGCAGATCATCGGTCTGTGCCTCACCACATTTTTGCAGGCAACCATCCTTGCCGCAGGGCTTATGGTACTGAGAACCCACGCCCTGCTGGGGCTTGGGCTGATGCTTTCCGCAGGGGAAGTGCCAAGAATCGCCGGAGCTTTTGGGCTGGACACCAGCACAAAGGCCAATGTGATGAGTGCCGTCTACACGGCGCAGGCCGCTGTGAACACCACCCGAACTGTGGTGCAGGCGGTTGCACCGAAATAACGCAGAAGGGAAAAAGACCATGAAATTGATTTATATGGCGTCCCCCTACGCCGGGGACATTGAAAAGAATACCGAGTTTGCCAAGAAAGCGTGCCGCCATGTGATGAACGAGGGGCACGCTTTTTTTTGCGCCCCATTTGCTATATCCCGCCATTCTGGATGAACATCAGCCGGAACAGCGTCAGCTTGGACTTGACATGGGAATCACCATGTTGTCCCGTTGTGACGAGTTATGGTGCTACGGTGACCATATCTCGCTCGGAATGCACCTTGAAATCGAGGAAGCGGGCAGACTCGGAATCCCGGTGCGCCGGGTGACGGAACAGGAAAACGGCTTTGCCATACGAAACAGGGCATTAAAAAAATGAAGTCCTCTCTGGCAAATGAGATTTTCCATCAAGAGCTTATACCGCTTTATGGAGAAAAGACACAGCGGCGGGACGACCTCAAGAAACAGGCGGCCGAGTCCATGCGGGAGATGATCCGTCAGATGAAAGGCGGCGTTTTACAAAGCGACCGCATGGAGCAGCTCCTCACACTCCTTGCCGAGCGACTGCAAACGGTCAGTGGCAAAAAACAGTACGGCTACCTCAAGCCGGACCTGAAAAATATCGTGGACGAAATTGTGGATGAGCTGGCACAGGACAGCCGTGTCTCGGAAGCCTACCGTCTGTGGTGGGAAGCCAGGGGCCGAATCGAATCCATCTACACAGAAACCCCATCGGAGCCGCTGCCTCTTTCCCGCTGTGATGATTTTAAGCCCATCCGCAACATGGTCATCCAGGAAGCCCTGCTGATGGGGAGCATGACCTTTGAGGAACCGGCATCCGTGGAAACCGCCCTGCCGGAGCCGGACAACGATCTGGAGATGCCCCTCTCTGACATGGCGGATGAAGAAAATCAGGAACCGATAGATGATTCCGGAGGGCAGCCCTCCGGCGATGAAGCCTCTGCCGATAAGGAATCTTCCGACTCATGGTGGACGGATGGCTACAAGCAAGCAAAGCAATATTTGTACGGTAACGAGGATATCGGAATCCCGCAGGACTTTGAAAAAGCCCGTGAACTCTTACTCGCAGAGGCGGAGGCGGATAATCCTCTCGCCCTGTATGACCTTGGCAGAATGGCCGCCGATGGTCTTGGCTGCGAAACGGATGCCGAGGAAGCCTATCGTTGGTACGAAAAGGCTCTTGCTGTTTTCCATGGGGCCGAGGAAGAAAAGGCGTGGAAATACACTGAGTACCGCATAGGAAAAATGTATGCCGCAGGGCTTGGCACGGAACAGGATTATTTACAGGCTGCCGATTGGCTCACCCTGTCCGCAGATGAGAATTATAAGTACGCACAGTATTCCCTCGGCGGTCTGTATTACCATGGCAAGGGTGTGGATCAGGATCATGAAACCGCCTTTGCCCTTTATACCCGCTCGGCAGACCAGAGCTTTCCCTATGCCAGCTTCGAGCTTGGTAAAATGCTGCGGGACGGAATCGGCTGTGTAAAAAATCAGCAGGACGCTGACCGCCGCTTCAAGGAAGCCTTTCTCGGTTTTGTTTCCCTGGAGGAAAAGAGCCATGACGATAAGCTCCAATACCGCTTGGGCTGGATGCTTCTGAATGGTGTGGGTACCGACAAGGATGAAGCCAGGGCAAAGGAATACTTTGATAAGGCGGCATCCGTGGGAAACCCCTTTGCCTGCTATCAGCTTGCCAAACTCATCCTCTCCGATGAAAAAGCACCGCCGCAGGATGTGGAGAAAGCCCTCGGCTACCTCAGAAAAGCGGTGGAGGCTGAGAATCCCTATGCCGCATATTTTCTCGGCAAGCTCTATGAAAAGGGACAGCACGTTCCGCAGAATATCGCAGAGGCAATACGGCTCTATACCCTGTCGGCAGGACAGGACAATGACTTTGCCGCATACCGGCTCGGCAAGCTGTACCTCGGCGGCGAGGGCGTACTGAAAGATATGGAGTCCGCCATTCACTGGCTGACCTTTGCCGCCGACAGAAAGAACCAATTTGCCGAATATGCCCTCGGCGTCCTCTACTTCAAGGGGGAGGATGTTCCGAAGGATGTCCCAAAAGCTCTGGATTACCTAAAACGGTCTGCCGGTCAGGGCAATCAATTTGCACAGTACCGGCTGGGCAAGATTTACCTCATGGGCGAGGATGTGCCAAAGGATATTCAGACTGCCCTGCAATTTCTGACGGCTGCCGCAGAACAGGGAAATCAGTATGCGCAGTACACCCTCGGCAAGTTGTATCTGATGGGAAAAGATGTCCCCCAAGATAAAGAAACTGCCGTCCTCTGGTTTACCCTCTCGGCAGCACAGGGCAACATTTACGCCCAATTTTTCCTCGACCATATGGATGATTTCAAAGACCCCTCCGTTCTGCTGGCGGGAACACGGCTCCTGCATCACATGAGCCGTGTTTTTGCAGACAACACCCCGCCGCTGAAACCGCCCGGCCAGCGAACCGACCGTAAGCTCCTCCGCAAGCTCCGTGAGAAAAAGCAGGCACAGGGTCATGCGAGGGATGACCACGAACAGACCATGTCATTATAATGATTGGAGGATAACCGTGAAAAAACAGAAAAAGAAAATCGAGCTGCCGCCTATCAAGGAGAAATCGCGTAAGAGCTATTGCCGTCCTGTAAAAAGGGCGGCTTTTTTTCATAGAATCGGCACTCGCCATAAATAGGAGGTGGACCATGGGTGTATATGTGCATTTTTCGGATGACCAAAAATACCGTGCCAACAACGTGGACCTTGTGGACTTTCTCCAGCGGCGCGGTGAGAAGCTGATTCCCAGCGGCCGGGATAAGCGGCTGGCATCCGACCGCAGCATCACCGTCCGGGGAAACGAGTGGTACGATCACTCCGCAGAGAGCGGCGGATATGCCATTGACTTCGTGCGGCAGTTCTATGGACTGTCTTTCCCTGAAGCGGTGACCATGCTGCTGGGCGGTGAGCAGGGCGAAGTCTACAGGCCCGCCTCGCAAAAGAAACAGGAGCCAAAACAGCCCTTTGCCCTTCCGAATCCCCACAGCGATATGCGCCGTGTCTATGCCTACCTTACTAAAACCCGGCTCATTGACCGTGAGGTGGTCAGTTACTTTGCCAGAGCAAAGCTCCTGTATGAGAGTTGCGAAAAATCCAAGGATGGCATAAAAGAATACCATAATGCAGTCTTTGTGGGATACGATGAAAACGGAGTTCCCCGCCATGCCCATAAACGGGGGCTCTATACCGAGGGAACCGGCTTCAAGGGGAATGTGGAGAGCTGCGATCCGGCATACAGCTTCCACCACATCGGCATAAGCAACAGCCTCTATGTGTTTGAGGCTCCCATCGACTTGCTGTCTTACATCACCCTGCATCCCAAGGACTGGCAGAACCACAGCCATGTGGCACTCTGCGGTGTTTCCGAATACGCCATGCTGAAGATGCTGAAACTGCATCCGAACCTAAACCATGTAGTCCTGTGTCTGGATCATGACGAGGCGGGGATCGAAGCCTCGGAGAAATATCACGATCTGCTTATAGAAAAGGGTGTCTCATGTGATAAGGATTTGTCTATACACAAGGACTGGAACGGGGATATCAAGGCAAATCACGGACTACCGGCAATCCCTGCCGAGGAACATCCCCAGCATTTAATTCGGGATGAAATCTGCCGGGAGCTTACCGAAACGGCAATGACTGTGAAATCCAACTGTTCCGCTAACACCCTGTCGGCTCTGCTCTTGAAAGCCCGATCCTATCTGCATTGGGGACAATTTTCAGAGGCAGATGAATGTCTTAGGGAAATGTGCCGCCTCTCCGTAGCTGCCGCTGCGAGGGAGTACCGGCAGATGAATCACAGCCGGGACATCTCCGTGGTGCAAAGCCGTCTGCATAGTGGTTTCAGGACTTATGAAAATCGAGGGCACCTGAAAACACGGCTGGATTTACTGGAATCCGACATCATGGCTCTGCGGGGCTTTGAGCGTGTGGTGACCGCCGGTGAAAAGGAAAAGCTGGCAGAATGCTATGAACACATTGCTGCTCAGGGACTTAAGGGAGCGATTCTGCTGGAGAAGCATCGGCAGAAGATGGAGCAGAGTCAGCGTCAGGCTCTGACGATGGCTTAAAAAAGGCCGAGCGATCATTTCCTGACTACTTTGCCTGACTTACAAGGGTAAATAAATTAAGTGCTGATTAGATATTCTGACAAAGTGGAATTTGTGAGTTTCTCTTGATGCTCATTTTTACACAATATTTTCACCTAAAATAATTTTAGGCATAGTAGTTAAACATCTATTCCATCGCTTATAAAATTGTTCAAGCCCTAATTTTGATACTCTTGCGTGTGTTTCTTCATCACGGACAGTCCAATGTAAGACATAGGTCACCTTACCAACATATCTTGTGAGAGTAATTGGTAATTCCCCTTGTTTTACGGCATTAAAATCAGTTTGACGATGTGTGCGCTTAATATATTTAACGTCAATTACACCCTCTTGCTGCATATAAAATTCTGCCACTTCTTTCATAAGAGTCTCAATCTCATCTTGCTTTTCAATTTTAGCTTCATAAATACAAATTTCGTTAAACATCTATCCACCTCCATCCTAAACAATATAAATAACCTACACTTTAAATTCAAATTTATCGCTATACTGCACGTTTTAACACACTACAACTTTTTCAAGTATTTTACCACTAAATCAATCGAAAAGAAAGGAGTATACCATGCCATCTCAAGTCTATATTTTGATTGCAGCGGCCGCCGTGATGTTTTTCGTCATCGGCGGCCTTTCCCTTTTGGCCCACTATTATACCCTAAACGGAATCAAGTCCCGCACGGTAGGTGACGGCCAGCACGGTACGGCACGATTCGCATCAAAACAGGAAATCAAAAATACCTATCAGCACATCCCCTTTCAGCCGGAGCTGTGGAGGCAGGGCCAATGCCTCCCCACTGCCGCCGAGCAGGGAATCATTCTCGGATGCGTAGGTGCGAAAAACAAGATCACGGCGATGGTGGACACTTACGATGTCCACTGCCTCATGATCGGTGCGTCCGGTGTCGGGAAAACTGCATACTTTTTATACCCCAACCTGGAATACGCCTGTGCCTCCGGGATGAGTTTTTTATCGACCGACACCAAGGGCGATCTGTATCGGAACTACGGAGCCATCGCCCGTGACTACTACGGCTACCATGTGGCGGTCATCGACCTCAGAAACCCCACCCGCTCGGACGGCAACAATATGCTCCATCTGGTGAACACCTACATGGATCAGTACCTTGCCGACGAAAACAATCTTGTGGCAAAGGCGAAAGCAGAGAAATACGCCAAGATTATCTCCAAAACCATCATCAACGCCAGCAGTGAAAATTACGGACAGAATCAGTTTTTTTACGATGCCGCCGAAGGACTCCTCTCCTCAGTGATTCTGTTGATTGCCGAGTATATGCCTCCCACTGAAGCAGATGGAAAAAAGGTGGACTGCCGCCATATCATCAGCGTGTTCAAATTGGTTCAGGACTTGCTGGCGCCCAGCAAGGTAAAGGGGAAAAGCCAGTTCCAGCTTTTAATGGACAAACTGCCCTCCGACCACAAGGCCCGCTGGTTTGCAGGAGCCGCCCTGAATTCAGCAGAGCAGGCAAGGGAGCGAACTGCTGGCCCGCAGTAAAAACGATTGCTTCTGACTTGCAGCTCTCTCGCAGCACCGTCAAGCGTGCCCTGCATGATCTTGTCAAAGCGGGGCTCATCGAAAAGGAACCACGCTATCGGGAAAATGGGAGCAACACAAGCAATAGGCTCATTTTACGGAAATAGCTGCAATATTCAAAAAGGACAGTCTTCCCGCCAAGGGGAATGACTGTCCTTTTGATGAACCGAGGTGCGGTTCATTGTGGACCCACCAGAATCTCTCACTCTAAGAAAGGCTTACTACAGGAAAAGAACAACAGTATTCCAGGTCACGACTTTGCGGGTCATAGGCAGCTTGTAGCCAGTGGCTTTTACGTAGTTTGCGAAGATGAGCGCAATTTCATCACGGGTGATTGCCCGGTCGGGTGCAAACTGTTGACTGCCGATACCCTGCACAATGCCTTTCTTGTATTCCCGCTCGATGTAGGGGAGGAAAGTGCTGTCCGTTTTTACATCGGTAAAACTATTGGTGGTATAGAGCTTGATATCCACGCCTGCAAGCCGACCAAGGGCTGTCACCAGCATACCTCTTATCATAGGGGTATCCGAAGCAAAGGCCGTATTTTATGTGCCGGAGAGCAGTCCTCTGCCTACCACATAATCATTGCCCTTATATTCTTATGCCTCTATTCCCTCAATCAGCAATTTGCAATGTTCCACGGCCTGCACCTTGAGGTCAAAACCAGGGGATCGGACACACCATTCATAACTAACGCCCCTTATTGCCATCACAAAATGTCGGGAAAGAGCCTCGGGCGGCAATGAAGATGTGATCTCACCGCGTCGGATGCCCTTGTCCAATATGCTGTAAAATAGCAAATAAAGCTCTCTGCCATAGCCCTTGACCGCTTCGGTGTCCACGGTTCCCGTCAGCAGCATCTGATAGATTTTTTTCATATTCTCGCAGCCGATGGTATCCGCAAGTTCATCGGCTATCTTTTGGGTCAGGGCAAGGATCACCTCTGAGGCTGGCATCTCATTGGGCAGTGCTTCCACAAAGGTTTTGTAATCCATATCGGCGCTGGCTACGTAGTCTGCAATTAAACTGGCAATCAGCGCATCCTTAGACTCGAAGTGGACATAAAAGGCCCCCTTGGTGATACCGGCTTCATCCGTGATGTCCTCTACATTTACGTCAGAGAAGTTGCGCTCTGAAAACAGCTTTTTCGCAATCTCGTACAGCTTCTTTTTTGTTTCTGCTCCTTGCACTTTCCTTTTATCAGGCTTTTTCTCTCTCATGTTTCCTCTCCTCTATTGAATTTTCTTAAAAAGTAAGGTATAATAATCTAAGTAAGTAACCTCGTTCACTAATCTGGGTTATTCCACTTTCAGTATATCATCTAATAGTCTCAAATTCAAGCAGTTGAGCCAAAACGGTCACAGTTCTTGGAATTTTGCTTGGCGAAGTGTGCGGGAGCAGTTGTAGATTCAATAGGAGTTTTTATAGTACGAAATGGAGGAAATGGTATGAGCAGAAGAAAAGCGTTTCACAAAATCACAGCCATGCTGCTGTCTGCAATCATGGTTGTGGGAATGACACCTGTGTCAGCATCGGCGGATACAGGTATGCTTTCTGATGGCGCAAGCGGCAAGATAATTGCCTTTGAATCACTGAAATCAGAGATTGCGGAGCAGAGCGTTCCCCTTGGCACATCCGAGGCGGATTTGGAGCTGCCGGATTCCCTGACAGCGACCATACGGCTTGCGGCTTCTACGGAAGAACCGGTACTGGATTCAGGGGAACCGGATGAGAATTCAGGCAGCGCTGATACGGCGAGCGGATCAGCGATTGGTATGGATGAAATAGGTGATACCGAAGCTGGAGCAGGGGCGCAAATTGCCTCCCCCTCCGATGCACAAGAAGATGGGGATTACTTTGAAACCGAACCCACGGAGAAAACCGTGGACAGCGTGACGGAAATCACCGTCCCCCTGCCTGTCACATGGGATTCATCACCCGAATACAACGGTGAAGCCTCGGGTACATATATTTTTACTCCCGAGCTGCCGAAGGAATTTACTCTTGCCAGCAGCGTGGAAGTCCCGGCAATCACCGCGACCGTTGGTGCGGTTACCATGATAGGCACAGTTACAGCCTTTGAAGAGTTGCCCGAGAATGTTCGCTGGCAGAATACTACCACACCGGAATTCCCGGAAACCGTAAGCGGTACGGTCGAGGGCGAAGCGGTCGAAATCCCGGTGGTCTGGGAGGCCGACCATGACTATGATGCCGAGGCTCCCCAGCGTGGCCTGTATGTGTTCACCGCCGCTTTGGGCGAGGGGTATGGTCTTGCGGACGGCGTGGAGCTGCCCCGCATAACCGTGTATATTCCGCAGACATCCGGGGGCAGGATGGCGCGTATGGCGGGCGGCGGCACAACGGACAGCCCGCTGGAAATTACCACGGCGGCGCAGCTTGCCGAGATTGCCTTGCTGGTGAACGCCCGCTCAAACGGGCTGGAGCTGTTTTTATTCAACAATGCGAATGCGCACGTCACACTGGAGCTGCAAAACGACATCGACCTCTCGGCGTACTCCAAAGGCGAAGGCTGGGTGCCCATCGGCACCAATTTCAATTACTTCAAGGGAACCTTTGACGGCAGTGGCCACAAGATAAATAACCTAACGATCAACCGCAATGCTTACCGTCAGGGATTGTTCGGCGAAGTCGGCGGCGGCGGCAAGGTGCAGAACCTTGGCATAATGGGTGCAACCGTCAGCGGAGAAATCTTTATCGGCGGCGTGGCGGGGCTTGTCTCCGGCGGCACGCTGGAAAACTGCTACAGCACCGGCACGATCAGCGGCAAAAGCAATGTCGGCGGCGTGGCGGGGTTTGTGTCCGGCAGCACTGTGCAAAACTGCTACAGCACCGGCACGATCAGCGGCGAAGGCTATGTCGGCGGCGTGGCGGGGAGTGTCTATGACGGCCCTGTGCAAAATTGCGCAGCGCTCAACCCTTCGGTCAGCGGCATCACCGATGTCGGGCGTGTAGTGGGCAGTGCATTCTTGGGGACACTTTTGGGCAATGCAGCGTTTAGCGGCATGACGGTGACGGAGGGTGGCAGCGCAAAAACCCTTGTTGAGGGTGCGGATCAGGTGGACGGTGAACCTAAAACCGCCGCCAAAATCAAGGAGGACGGCACACTGGGCGGACGGTTTACCGCAGAAAACGGTTGGGCAATAGAAACCGGCAAGCTGCCCGGCTTTGGCGCGGCGATTACTATGCCCACGCATATTACAGGTACCAGCGACCCGAACTTTCGGGGTGCGGGCACCAGCGAGGACCCTTACCAGATCGCCACCGCTGCCCAGCTCGCCAAGCTGGCGGAGCTAGTGACGGCGCAGAACCCAAGTTATCACAGCGCGCATTATAAGCTGATGAACGACCTTGATCTTTCCTCCTATGGGGTTGCGGTCGACGGCAAGGGCTGGTCCCCCATCGGACGAGGGAGTAGCAACCCGTTTGGCGGCAGCTTTGATGGCAACGGCAAAACGGTCAGCGGTCTCAGCGCCAACCACGGAATGAATAGCTGCATCGGCCTATTTGGCTTCGTGAGCGGTACGGTAGAAAATCTCAGTGTTGTGGATGTCAACCTTCGCAGTGGGGGCTACATGGGCGGGATAGCGGGCTATGTTTCTGGCACATTGAAAAACTGCTCCAGCAGCGGCAGTATCATCGGCACCAGCCGTTTCAACGGCGGCATTGCAGGGGGACTTACCGGTACGGTGGAAAACTGCTACAGCACCGCCGCCGTTTCGGGAAGCGACGAAAACGGCGGCGTGGTGGGCTATGTAGACAGCGGCAGGATTATAAACTGCGCAGCACTGGGTCTCTCCGTGGGCGGCGCGCCGAATAGCGGGCGCGTGTCAGGCGCCACTTACTCCGCTACCCTTTCGGGCAACATCGCCTTTGGCGGCATGACGGTGAATGGCAGCATCGTATCGGGCGGCACATCGACAGGTAAGCAAGGCACGCCCAAGACCGCCGCTGAAATAAACGCTGAGGGCTTCTTTGAAGTGCTGTTTGTGGGTGACCCTGCATGGACATATGAAAAAAACAAGCTTCCCGGCTTCGGCGAAGCGGTTTCGATGCCCACCCACCTTATCGAAACAGGTGCAGCCCCCTTTGATGGCGCGGGCACAAGCGATAGCGACCCCTACCTCATCAAAACCGCCGCAGACCTTGCCAAGCTGGCGGAGCTGGTAAATGCGGGAACCGGACATTATGCACAATCGAACGCATACTACAGGCTGGTGAATAACCTTGACCTTTCCGCTTATGCAAGCGGGGATGGCTGGACGCCCATTGGTGGTGCGAGCAATTTATTCAAAGGCAGCTTTGACGGCAACAACAAAACCATCACCGGGCTGACGATCAACCGTCCGGCGGCTGATAGGGTCGGTTTATTTGGCTATCTCTACATAGACAGCAACGTGCAGAATATCCGAATCATCGACGCAAACGTCAAAGGCAAAGACCGTGTCGGCGGTGTAGCTGGAGATACTTGGGGTGCGACAGTGGAAAACTGCACCGTTACCGGTAGCATCTCCGGTGTGGCGAATGTCGGCGGAACGGTGGGCCGTGCCTCCAGCGGTACGGTGCTAAACTGCTATAGCTCCGGCAGTGTGACCGGCAGCGGCAACTATGTTGGCGGTATAATAGGGTATCTTGAATATGCTGTCACTACGGTGCAGCGCTGCTACAGCGACAGCAGCGTTTCCGGTGCGGATAGTGTCGGCGGCGTTGCGGGATTCGTTGGGGTTGCTGCCGTGCAAAATTGCTACAGCACCGGCAATGTCACAGGTGGTCGCTTTGTCGGCGGCGTTGCGGGAGATGTTAGCAGCGGCAGCGTGCAAAATTGCTACAGCACCGGCAGTGTTCGGGGAACGGAGCATGTTAGCGGTGTGCTGGGTTTTCTCGGCGGCGGCACAGCAAAAAATAGCGTAGCGCTGAACCCTTCCATCAACGCAGGCGAATACAATTATGGGCGCATGGTGGGCAATAACACCTCCGGCATTCTCTTAAACAACTATGCGTTCAGCCGCATGCCCGGCACATGGGCAAATAAGGGTCTAAGTGCAAAGGACGGCGCGGATGTGACGTCACAGACCTTGTTTGGTGGCAGCTTCTGGACGACGGCAGGTAATTGGGATACTGCTGCGTGGGACAGCGGCGTTTGGACATTTGCCGACGGCAAGCTGCCCACGCTCACGGGGCTTGCGGGGCAGAACAGCGACGGCGGGCTATATCTGACGGCGCGGGATATTCAGTACGCCACAGTGGGCGCAACAGGCAGCCTCACTTATAACGGCAGTGAGCAAATCCCAACCTTGACCATTACCTTTGATGGCGAAACCTTGGCAAAGAATACGGATTATACCGTCTCAATCACCAGCACGGACGGCAGCGGAACCAGCGCGGGTACAAATGTCGGAACAGTGACGCTCACCATCACCGGTATCGGCAGCTTTTACGGAACAAAGAATCTTGCCTACACCATAGGCAAAAAGTCGGTTACCATCACTCCCCACTCCGGTCAGAGTAAAAAATACGGCGCGGCTGATCCGATACTGGTTTTTGAAAACGATGGCAGTTTGGATTCGGGGGCATTCACTGGCGCATTAAATCGTGTAGTGGGCGAAGGTGTGGGTACCTACGCCATTTCCCTTGGCACTTTAAGCGCGGGCGGCAACTATGCGCTCTCCCTCGCTTCCGGCACAGTCTATTTCACCATTGAACAGGCCAAGGTAGCGAGCATCAGCACAATTATGGCCAATGTCAGCAGAACCGCCTATCAAATGCGCACTGCCACAACCGCACAGGCGGTGGTGGATGCGGTGGGTCTGCCGTCAGATGTAAGTGTCATCACCGATGGCGGCACGGCAACGCTGCCCATCACATGGTCGACTGTCTCCGCCTACAATGTCAAAAGCGCCATATATGTGACGGTCGGTACGCTCACAGGCAACAGCAATATTGATCCAAACGGCGTGATTGCGAGTCTAATCGTTACCGTTGCGCCGGTTACGGCGGTAAACCCCACTTTCAGTGATACGCTGGTGGTCATAAACAGCGACAGCTCCGCTACAGCCGCTGAGTTGGGAAGCGCCATTCTCCCCGCAAGCGGCAGCATTGCCGTTGAGGACGAAAGCATTGCCTATACCATCAACTGGAACGGCGGCGAAACGCTGGACAGAACGGCTGTGGGCACCGAGCAGACCTTTACAGGCGCCGTCAGCTACATAGCTCCACCCGCATGGCTGACCCTGCCGGGTGACCTTTCCGTCAGCCGCAAGGTGACGGTTACGGCAAAGCAACCCGTTACCATTGGCGGCATCACGACCGCCAATAAAACCTATGACGGCGCGGTATATGCCCCAAGCGGCACGGTGACCGTTGCAGGCGGCTCTGTTCCGGTAAATCAACTGGAATGGCTGTATGAATCCACAGACGGTGCAGGCTACAGCAATAGCACCGCACCCACAAACGCAGGCGCATATAAGTTGACCATTTCTGTACCGGAGAGTAACCCCAATTATGCAGGCAGCGAGATATTCAACTTTACCATCGCAAAGCGGGAAATCACCCTTGTTGCCGATAACAAGACGGTCATTAAGGGCGGCAGCCTGCCGGAGCTTACCTATACAGTAAGCAATTTGGCTCCCGGCAAGACCAAAGCGGATGCCTTGAACGCCGAGCCTGTACTGGCTTGCCCAACCTTTGACGGCAACACACCGGGTAGCTATGCCATAACGCTCACAGGCGGCACGGCAACTGATAATTACACCATTACGGCCCGCACAGTCGGAGCGTTGATCGTTGCGGAGCAGACCTATACTGTTACCTTTAACTTGAACGGTGGCAGCCGCACAGGAGGGGGTGAGCTGTCACAGACCATCGCGGAGGGCGGAGCGGCAACTGCTCCCATCGTTACCCGAAATGGCTATACCTTTACAGGGTGGGATAAAGCCTTTACCAATGTGTCCTCCAATCTGACGGTTACGGCGGGCTGGCGCTACAACGGCGGCGGTGGCGGTGGTTCTTATACACCGGATATTCCTGCAACCATTATACCGGAAAAGAAGCCCGACCAACCGGTGATGGCGACGGCTCCTGTCACAGCAACAAGGGGAACAAATGGCACAGCCAGCGCAACCATCCCCGAAAAAGCTATCACCGACGCTATCGCAAAGGCGCAAGCTGACGCAAGGGCACAGGGCAAAACTGCTAACGGCATATCGGTGGCACTGAATGTTACAATGCCAAAGGGCACGACTTCTCTTGCGGCAACCTTGACCCGAAATTCCCTGAACAGTCTTGTAAGTGCTGGGGTAACTGAGTTTGAAATCAGCAGCGCACCGGTATCCCTCAGTTTTGATCTGAACGCCCTAAAGGAAATCCAGAAACAGAGTAGCGGAGATATCAGCATCACCATCGCTCCGGCGACAGGGCTCTCCAAAGAGGCAAAAGCCCTTCTCGGAAACAGGCCGGTATACAGCGTCACCATCAGCTATGTTGATAAAAACGGAAAAACACAGACCATCACCAGCCTCGGCAGCGGATCAGCAACCCTCTCCATCCCTTATACACCGGGTAAGAATGAGGCTGTGGGCTATCTGTTCGGCGTGTATGTGGACGCAAACGGAAAAGCACAGCGCATTGACGGTTCCGCATATGACGCAAACAGCGGGAGCCTGCTGATCCCCACCGGCCACTTCTCCGTATACGGCGTGGGCTACACGGCTCCAAGCGCCAAGTTTACCGACATCGGAACCCATTGGGGAAAAGAAGCCATTGATTATGTAGTCGGCAGAGGACTTCTCTCCGGTACATCAAAAACTACTTTTGCACCTGACACCGCCATGACACGGGGAATGCTGGTGACAGCCCTTGGCAGACTGGCAGGCATGGATGTGAAGGCATACACCACAAACAGCTTTACCGACGTAAAAGCTGACAGCGCCTTCCGTCCCTACATTGAATGGGCATATAGGAACGGCGTTGTGCAGGGCATCGGAAACAAGCAGTTTGCACCGGACAGAGCGATTACCCGTGAGGAAATTGCGGTCATCTTCGCAAACTACGCAAAAGCTACCGGCTACAAGCTGCCCGTGACCCGTGAGGCTACCGCCTATGCGGACGCTTCCAGTATCGGCAGCACCTACAATACAGCGGTAACGGTCATGCAGCAGGCGGGCATTATGATGGGCGGCACAGGCAACAAGTTTAATCCAAAAGCCAGCGCCACCCGTGCGGAGGTTTCCTCCATGCTCCACCGTTACATCAAGCTGACCATCGACCCTGCCACAGCACAGGGCTGGGCACTGAATGACGCCGGACAGTGGCTCTACTACAAGGACGGCAAGGCCCTTACCGGCACACAGACCATTGACGGCGTGAAGTATTTCTTCGAGACAGGCAGAACGCTGAAAACAGGCTGGGTCAAGGACGGCGATAGCTGGCGCTATTACTCCGAGAACAGGATGGTTACCGGCTGGCAGAACATTGGCAGCAAGCGGTATTACTTTACGAAAGAGGGGCTGATGGTATCCGGCAAGTGGCTGGAGATTGGCGGCAAGTGGTATTACTTTTACGCAAATGGAGCTCTCGCCAAGAGCACCAAAGTAGATGGCTACGAGGTAGACAAAAATGGAGTGAGAAAAGCAAAGTAGCGACAACAAATCAATAAAGCTATGGGCAAACTCGGCTAAAGCCGGGGACGCAAAGCCGAGGGTCTAAGGCACTTAATGTGCTATGATAGTCTGGCTGCCGAAAATCATGCGAAGCCTGCCCTTCATAACCAAGGGCAGGCTTTTGAGGCTTTTAACGGATGTTTCAGGTATCAGGATACCGGCTTTCGCTGGGCTATGGCGAGAGAGGTATCCATATGAAGATATTCCGCTTTTATCCCTTTTCGAGGTGTAAATAGAGACAGAGCAACCTGTACATACCCTCCTTCACCCCGACAATTTAATATTGCAAAGCTAAAAAAGTCAGCATTTTGCCATGGGCATAGTGCTGACTTATTTTTTTCGACAAATTTCCTACTTGTTTTACATATAATCCCATATTCGGAGCTTGACAGCAGCATTTCTGTCAAAACGCGCTGCCGATCTCCTCCGCTTCTGACTTTTGATTCACCATCAAAAATCAGAAAACGGAGGACAAGCCATATGGCAGAGAAAAAAGAATATCGAATCAAGGTGCAGGGGCAGCTCGTCCCTGTCAGCGAAGAAATCTATTTGACCTATCACCACATGAAACGCCGCGAAACTTATCTGGAGGAAAGAGATACAACAAACGGTGTGTTTTACTACAGTGCCCTGGATACGGAGGGAACCAATGGTGAGGATGTAATTCCCGACCTTGTTTCTCCCCGTGTGGAGGATCTGATTATGGACAAGCTCATCGCAGAAAAACTCCACCAGTGCCTCTCACAGCTCACTTCGAAGGAACAGGAGCTAATTTTCCTCCTGTTTTTTCAGGACAAAAGTGAGCATCAAGTGGCGGCGGAAACAGGAATCCCACGCATGACAATTCATGATCGGAAGATGAAAATTCTACGCACTTTAAAAAAACTTATGGAAAAGTAAAACTTTTTCCGTCCAACCCCCTCACGAAATCGGCTTAGTAGTGAGGGGGTTTTTCTATTCTCCCTCACGGCTCTTTGAAAACTTCATATCCGATAACCTGAATACGTTAGCTGACGGACCCCAAAAGGGAAAGCGACCCCGGAGGATGCGCCAAGACCACCTGTAGGCAGGCAGCAAGAAAAGCGGAATCACTCACTTTTCTGTTCGCTCGTTTCTTTCTGCTCCTATTAAAGACGGCCAAATAAGGTGCAAAGCGGTACCCATCCGACCGGAAAACAGGCTGTGGCAGCCTGTCTCGCAATGATCCCGTCAGCCTATATTGATACTTCTGTCCAGTCACAGCCCCCCTGACCGGGGGATCACGCAATGAGGGCAGCCGGCAGAGATCCTGGCGGGGGTGAGATTCCCATGATGCGGTGATGCCAGCCGCAGTTCAGGCCATCGCCTTTTGAGTCCGATACGATTCGGGCTCTGTGTGCTTGGGGAGTAGTGTCGAATTAAGCACCTTGATTACCGAAAAAGACTTAATGTCAGAAGCGATGGGGATCGCTCTGCCGTTACAGCAGAGCGGTCCCTATATTTGTGCCATTAAGAGAAATGAAGGAATTCCAAATCAAGGAGGTGCAAAGTTTGGACACGATAAAGCAAGGCATCAGCCGCGGCGATATTTACTACGCCGATTTAAACCCTGTTGTGGGCTGCGAGCAAGGAGGCATCCGTCCCGTACTTATTCTGCAAAATGATATAGGCAACCGCCATAGTCCCACCACCATTGTCTGCGCCATCACTGGCAAACCCAAAAATCCTCTTCCCACCCATACGGCCGTTGTCGGAGCGGGCAGACTGTCCATGGAGTCTTTCGCACTTCTGGAGCAGATACGCACCATCGACCGAACCCGGCTTCGGGGCTGGGTCGGCAGGCTGGATGAGCAGAAGATGGAAGAAATCAATCAGGCACTTTCTATCAGCGTCGGACTTAGTCCGGCGCCTTTTTTATGAAAGGGGGATTTGTATTATGGGTAACCAAACAATCATGTTTGAAAAATACCCCGATGTAGTCGAGGTAAATCAATTACGGGAAATGCTCGGAGGCATCAGCCGGAAACTGGCATATAAACTGCTGTCAGAAAAAGAGATACATAGTGTTCGCATTGGGCGAACCTATAAGATTCCCAAGTCATGCGTCATTGAATATTTACTGAGCGAAGAAATGTGCCATATCAAGATTGGTTGATATGGCTTTTTGCTTATTATTGGCCCAAAACCGTAGAAAAATCCGTTGGATTGTTTCCGCGTAATTCAGTAGCTATCCCATGCTTTCTATGGTATTGTGATGTTGTCAATGGTAGGCAAATTCGCTGTTATTTTAAAGGAGGATAACAATGATAACAGGCTGCCTACAAGAAAAAAACAATACTTATTACGCCGTCCTATATATCAAAGTGGATGGCAAAAGAAAACCCAAATGGGCTTCTACCGGACTCCCGGTAGCGGGAACCAGCGACAGGAAAGCCCAAAAAGCCTTTGACCAAATCCGGTTGGAATATGAACAGGAGCAGGAAGAAAAGGAGCGTCGGGAAGCCGAGGAACGAGCCAGAGAACAAATCGAGGGCAAACGGAATCCACAAGCAGGGGTATTATTTACCGACTACCTCCAAAAATGGCTGACTCAAGCAAAGCCCACGATAGCCAAAACAACATTCAAAGGCTATCAAACCATGCTGGACGGTCGGATCAGCCGGTACTTTACCGAGCTGAATATCACCTTGGGAGAGGTTACCCCACAGCACATCCAGGACTTTCATCAATCAATTTTTGATGAAGGACACACACCGAACACGGTCATCCATTATCACGCAGTTCTCCGCAGAGCATTGCAGAATGCGGTGAAAAAGGAAATCATCGATAGTAACCCTGCTGACCGGGTGGACAGGCCCAAGAAAAACGTGTACCATGCTCAGTTTTATTCCGCAGAGGAAATGATGGCACTGTTCGATGCGATATCAGATGATCCCTTGGAGATTTGTGTGAAGCTGGCAGCTTACTACGGCTTACGCCGAAGTGAAGTCCTCGGATTAAAGTGGGATGCGATAAACCTTGAGCAAAAGACAATCTCCATCAAGCACAAGGTGATTGAGGACACGGTAGATGGCAAATCCATAGCGGTCGGGGAAGATGTACTGAAAACCAAATCCAGCTTCCGCACCCTACCGTTACTGCCATCGGTGGAAAAGCTGCTGCTTGCAGAAAAGGAAAAGCAGGAAATGTACCGAAAGCTATTCAAGCGTTCTTACTGCCGAGATTACCTCGATTATATCTGCCTCGACCAAGCGGGGAAACTCATGCGTCCCAATTATGTGACGGAACACTTTAGCTGGGTGATTGAAAAAGCTGACCTCAAAAAAATCCGTTTCCACGATTTAAGACATTCCTGCGCCAGCTTACTGCTTGCAAATGGGATATCAATGAAGCAAATCCAGATATGGCTGGGGCACAGCACCTTTTCGACCACAGCGGATATTTACTCCCATCTGGACTTCCACGCACAGATCGAATCCGGCTTGGTTATGGATGGGATGTTTGAAAGAAACCGAGTGGCGGAACCTACTGGACTTGCAGCGGTCAACTGATTTTCTACGGACTGCTTTATGGGAATAGGTAAAAGCCTTATAGGGCAAGGGCTCAGACATATCCGTTTTCTACGAAAGCAGAAAAAACGCCCCCAAAAGGGAGCGTAGAAAAGAACAAAAAAGGAAGAGCCTGCTGCGGACATTGACCGCAAACAGGCTCATGGCGGAGGCGGTGAGATTCGAACTCACGTGCCCGTGAGGACAACCTGATTTCGAGGGGCGTGAAACGCCTAAAATCCCTTATATCTCCACATATCGTTGCATAACTTAACAGCTAAAACCCTTATAAAATGGGGATTTTCTCGTATCTTGTTACTTGTGTCCGTAACACCTTACAACATCATTTTTTATGTCCGGGCACCATTCGGGCACCACGGGCACCAACAAAAAAGGAGGACACAATGAGTAGTAACCAACCAACAACCCTTTTTGATAAAGGTATTGTACTTCAAAACGGCAAGATAAACAAGGATAAAATTAACCTTGTCGCCGGAGCAATCACACAGCCATTTGCAGAAATGGTATGGGTAACAACGGGCGGCGATATGGAAACCGTAAACCGTCTGACAGATATTCTCGTATCTATGAACACACCCGCAGACCGGGGCAAGCTCTTTAAGATTATCAAATTGCTATACGGACTTATGGGCTTGCGCTTCTCTGATGAAGCGGCACCTATGGACGCAGACCCCGCCGTTTTGGAATACTTCATATTTTCCTTTACGGCTGACTTTGCGGAAATCATCAAGGACTATATCGAGGAAAGTAAATAGTACCGTAAAAAGCGGCGTTTCTCACTTCCCAAACGGAAGAAAAGGAACGCCGCTTTTTTTATGCCCTTTTGTTACGGAGTAGGGGCGAAAAAAGGCTTGTATTTCAAGACTTTACAGAGCGAGGTTTTAAGGGGGCAAGGGTTTTATACCTTTTCCCTCAAAAATGCCGTTTAACTCCGTAACGAAATCAAAGCAAAGGAGTGAAAGGACTATGGCAGTTTTCAGAGTGGAACGCAACACGGGATATACCGTAATGAGCAACCACCACCTACGCAATAAGGAATTGACCTTAAAAGCAAAGGGGCTGCTTTCTCAAATGCTGTCGCTGCCGGAGGATTGGGATTACACCCTTGCGGGGCTGTCCTACATCAACCGTGAAAGTATCGACGCTATCCGTACTGCCATTTGGGAGCTTGAAAAAGCGGGATATATCACAAGGAGGCAGGGGCGCGACGATAAAGGCAAAATGACCGCCATTGAATATACGATTTACGAGCAGCCGCAGTTGGAAAAGCCGATATTGGAAAATCCAACAACGGATAAACCGATATTGGAAAATCCGACATCGGGAAATCCGACGTCGGAAAATCCAACGCAAATAAATAAAGATATATCAAAAACTGACTTACCAAAAAAAGAAAAATCAAATACGGATTTATCAATTACCCATTCCATTCCTATCCATTCCCCAAACCCCTTGCCTTTTGGCGGGGACGCGGCAGAGCCGCAGGAAAGGAAGCGAAAGGAAAAGAACGACGCATACAGAGTGTATGAGGAAATCATCAAGGACAATATCGACTACGATATTTTACTGCAAGATAACCCCATTGACAAAGAACGCCTGAATGAAATCGTTGACCTCATTTTGGAAACCGTCTGTACCGCAAGGAAGCAGATACGCATTGCAGGCGACGATTACCCCGCAGAACTTGTCAAGTCAAAGTTTATGAAGCTGGACAGCGAACATATCCGCTTTGTGCTTGACTGTATGCGAGAGAACACAACGAAAATCCGAAACATCAAGCAGTACCTAAAAGCGGTGCTATTCAACGCACCGTCTACCATTGACAGCTACTACACCGCCCTTGTCGCTCACGATATGGCAAGCGGCAAAATCTGAAAACAGGAGGACTAAAAGCTATGACACAGAAAACAGGAGCTTTGGTATTTGACGAGCATACCGACCGTTACGACATTCGTTTTGATATTGCCGACTATTACGGCGGCCTGCATTGCGGGGAGTGCTTGGAGGTATTTACAGGCGGCAAATGGAAGTCTACCCGCATTGAGTACGGGGATAATTGGTATCTTGTGGGTATTCGTGCCGAGGACTTGAACGGCCTGTGCGTTCGCATTTAAGAATATCACGGCACTACCGGGAAAGGAGGACGGTAAACAATGCAGGACGAAATCAACGAAAAAGTGGTTGCGCTCTCTATCAAGGGCGGCAAGCTGACCGCCGCCACGCTTCAAAAGGCTGTCAAGGCTATGCTTGCACAGATGAAGAAGCAAAAAGACAAGCAGCCGCAGGGCAAGCAGACCCTAAAACAGCTTGCAAAACAGAACGCGGGACTATCCAACATTGAGATAACGAGCGAGAATATCAAGGCTTTTGAGCATACGGCAAAAAAATACGGCGTTGACTTTGCTTTGAAAAAGGATACTGCCGAGCAGCCGCCCCGTTACCTTGTCTTTTTCAAAGGACGGGACGCAGACGCGCTGACAGCAGCTTTCAAGGAATTTTCCGCAAAGAAGCTGACGCAGGAACAAAAGCCCTCTATCCGCAAGGTATTAGCCGCGTTCAAGGAAAAGGCAAAGGAACTTAACGCTAACCGTCAAAAAACAAAACACAAAGACAGGGGGATTGACAGATGAAGCCCGAAATCAAAAAACTGCTTATCCTAAATGCCCCGTATCTTATCTTTGTGTATGCCTTTGATAAAATCGGGCAGGCGTTCAGACTTGCGCCGGGGGCTGACCTCTCCGGCAAGCTCTTATCTATCGGGGACGGTTTTGCAGCCGCTTTTTCAAATGCCCTGCCGAGCATACACCCCATAGATTTACTTATCGGCATTGCAGGCGCGGTTATTGTAAGGCTTGCGGTGTATCTGAAAGGCAAAAACGCAAAGAAATACCGCAAAGGTATGGAGTACGGCTCTGCCCGTTGGGGGAACAGCGAGGATATAAAGCCGTATATCGACCCCGTATTTGAAAACAATGTGCTATTGACACAGACCGAACGGCTGATGATGTCAAGCCGACCGAAGCACCCGAAATATGCAAGAAACAAAAATGTGCTTGTTATCGGAGGAAGCGGAAGCGGCAAGACAAGGTTTTTCGTCAAGCCTAACCTTATGCAAATGCACTCAAGCTATGTAGTAACCGACCCGAAAGGCACCGTCTTAATCGAGTGCGGGAAGCTCTTGCAGCGCGGCGGGTACAAAATCAAAGTGCTGAACACTATCAATTTCAAAAAGTCAATGCGGTACAATCCCTTTGCTTATATACGCAGCGAAAAAGATATTTTGAAACTTGTAAATACCATAATCGCAAACACCAAAGGCGACGGAGAAAAAAGCGGCGAGGATTTTTGGGTAAAGTCCGAACGCCTTTTTTATTGCGCTCTTATCGGCTATATCCATTACGAAGCCCCGGAGAATGAAAAGAATTTTACCACCCTGCTTGAAATGATAAACGCAAGCGAAGCCCGTGAGGACGACCCGGAATTTCAATCCCCCGTTGACCTTATGTTTGAACGGTTAGAGGGAAAAGACCCGGAACATTTTGCAGTAAGGCAGTATAAAAAATTCCTGCTCTCGGCGGGAAAAACACGCAGTTCAATTCTTATTTCTTGTGGCGCAAGGCTGGCACCTTTTGACATACGGGAATTGCGCGAGCTTATGGAAACCGACGAAATGGAGCTTGACACCATAGGCGACAGAAAGACCGCCCTTTTCGTTATCATCTCCGATACGGACGATACTTTCAACTTTGTTGTGAGTATTCTTTATACACAGCTTTTCAATCTTCTTTGCGACAAGGCAGATGATGTGTACGGCGGCAGGCTGCCCGTTCACGTTCGCTGTCTGCTTGATGAGTTTGCAAATATCGGGCAGATACCAAAGTTTGAAAAGCTGATTGCCACCATACGAAGCCGTGAAATCTCCGCGTCAATCATTCTGCAAAGTCAATCACAGCTTAAAGCCATTTACAAGGATAACGCCGATACCATTGTCGGTAACTGCGACACGACTTTGTTTTTGGGCGGCAAGGAGAAAACTACCCTCAAAGAAATATCGGAGATATTGGGAAAGGAAACCATAGACAGCTTCAATACTTCCGAGAACAGAGGACGGGAGCTATCCCACGGGCTGAATTATCAGAAGTTAGGCAAGGAGCTTATGTCACAGGACGAAATCGCCGTTATGGACGGCGGCAAATGTATCTTGCAGCTACGCGGAGTACGCCCCTTTTTCTCCGAAAAATACGATATTACAAAACACCCTAACTACAAATACCTGTCGGACTATGATAAAAAGAATACCTTTGATGTGGAAAAGCATTTAAGACGCCGCCCTGCAATCGTAAAGCCCGACGAAGTATTTGACTATTACGAAGTTGACGCCGCCGATCTTGAATAAGCGGCGCGGAAAGGAGGACATTATCAGAAACCGCAAACACCATTTCTATTGGGTGCGCGCACCTACTGATTGATGAAGCATAATACCGAACAATCCGCACCGCCGGGACACGGTGCGGAGGCTGCCGCCGTATGAACTACGGCGGTTTTTTTGTACCTTGAATTTACAATGTAAGTGCAACAGCAGAAAAAAGAAATGACTCAGAGCAAGGAATCCGATACCATAGTGTTTGTGAGGACAACTATGGGAGGAAGCCAAGACAATGAGTCATTATCATCATCTTAGCATAACCGAAAGAGAAAAGATACTTGTGCTGCGCACAGAAGGAAAAAGCTTACGGACGATATCAGCGGAAATTGGGCGTTCAGTGTCAACAGTGACGCGGGAAATCAAACGTAACAGTCGCCCTGATGAAAGCTACTCTGCGGTAGAAGCGCACAGAAAATACTGTAAACGTCGAAAAAAATGCAGGCGTCATAAGTTGCTTTCAGATGTGGGATTGATGGAAACAGTAAAGCGTCTGTTTCTTGAACTGCAATGGTCGCCGGAACAAATCTCAAATCGCCTTCTTTATGAAAACAGCATGTTCAAAATCAGCTATTCGACGATCTATCGGGCAATTTACGCGGGATTGTTTGACACTCCTGAGCAACGGCATTCCAAAGGAAACCGAGGTGCAATCAGAAAGCTACGCCATCGCGGAAAGACAAGGCGGCGCAGAGGGACGATAGAAACCAGGGGGAAGATTGTTATCAGCAACCGGATCCAGGAGCGGCCAAAAGAAGCGGAGGGGCGTCAAGTCATCGGTCATTGGGAAGCCGATACTCTGGCAGGGAAAACAGGTTCCGCCTGTCTTGTAACCATTACAGACAGGTGCAGCCGCTATCTGCTGGCCGGAAAGGTTGCAAAGAGATATTCTGCTTCGGTTGCTGAAAAAATGATTACTTTGCTTTCCGCTCTGCCTAAGAAGAAACTAAAAAGTATCACCCCTGACCGGGGTAAAGAGTTTTCCAAGCATAGTTCTGTAACACAGGCACTGAAGGGATTGCAGTTTTACTTCCCAGACCCTCACGCTCCTTGGCAGCGTGGAACAAATGAGAACACCAATGGCCTGCTCAGAGAATATCTGCCGAAATCCTTCGATATCGCTCTTTCTTCTGATAGCGACATCAAGAACTTCATGAACAAACTAAATTTCAGACCCCGCAAATGCTTAGCTTGGAAATCCCCTCATGAAGTCTTTTTTAATCAAGTGTTGCTTTTGACTTGACAATTCAAGACCAAAAAACAAAAAACAAATATTATTTGACAGCCGCAAAGCGGCAGAAAGTGAGGAATTTATGTCATTTTTCAACAGCGCAGTAGGCGTATTGCAGACACTTGTTATTGCTCTCGGTGCAGGACTTGGCATTTGGGGCGTTATCAATCTCTTGGAGGGCTACGGCAATGACAACCCCGGCGCAAAATCGCAGGGCATGAAGCAGCTCATGGCGGGCGGCGGCGTTGCCCTCATCGGCGGCACTCTTGTACCTTTGCTTTCCGGGCTTTTCGGTTAAGCGGCGGGTATAGCCTATGCAGAGCATACTTGACGCGATTAACGAATGGATAAAAGGTATTCTTATCGGAGCCATCAACGGTAATCTGTCAACTATGTTCGGGGACGTAAACGAAAAAGTCGGAACTATCGCCACAGAGGTAGGCAAGACCCCGCAAGGGTGGAACGCAAGCATATTTTCTATGATACAGACCCTATCGGAAAATGTGATTGTCCCCATTGCGGGGCTTGTCATTACCTATGTTCTATGCGTGGAGCTTATCAGTATGGTAACGGAAAAGAACAATATGCACGACATAGACACCTTTATGTTTTTCAAGTGGTTTTTCAAGGCGTGGGTAGCGGTATATCTCGTTACCCACACCTTTACAATCACTATGGCGGTATTCGATATGGCGCAGCATGTCGTAGCCGGTGCGGCGGGGGTAATCGGCGGCAACACAAATATAGACGTGGACGCCGCCCTATCCTCTATGCAGGCAGGGCTTGACGCAATGGAAATCCCCGAACTGCTCCTGCTCGTAATGGAAACAAGCCTTGTAAGCCTGTGCATGAAAATTATGTCGGTGCTTATTACGGTTATCCTTTACGGCAGAATGATAGAAATATACCTTTACTGTTCGGTATCGCCTATCCCGTTTGCAACAATGACTAACAGAGAATGGGGACAGATAGGCAACAACTACCTTAAAGCCCTTTTCGCTCTCGGTTTTCAAGGCTTCCTCATAATGATATGCGTCGGCATTTATGCGGTTTTGGTAAACAGTATGATTATAGCGGATAATCTGCACAGCGCGATTTTCTCCCTTGCGGCCTATACCGTTATCCTCTGTTTCTCGCTGTTCAAAACAGGCGCACTTGCGAAGTCGATATTTAACGCCCATTAAGACGGAAAGGAGTTTTTTGTATGGCTTATGTACCCGTACCCAAAGACTTATCCAAAGTCAAAACAAAGGTCGCTTTCAATCTGACGAAACGACAAATCATTTGCTTTGCGGCAGCCCTTGCAATAGGACTACCGCTTTTCTTTTTGCTCAAAGGAAGTATAGGAACGAGCTTTGCGGCTTTCGTGATGATTGTTGTAATGCTCCCCTGCTTCCTTTTGGCTATGTATGAAAAACACGGGCAGCCCCTTGAAGTCGTGGTAAAAAACATCATTCAGACAAAGTTTATCAGACCAAAGGACCGCCCCTATCAGACCAACAATTTCTATGCAGTTATAGAGAAACAAAGAAAACTTGAAAAGGAGGTATCAGCTATTGTCAAACAAGGCAGCAAAACAGGCAAGCCCCGCAGGGGCTAAAAGGAAGCTGACCCGCGCCGAAAAAAAGGAAATCGCCGCCATTATTGGGAGGACAAAGGGCGACGGAAAACCCCATACGGCGCAGCAGACAATCCCGTATGTGCAGATGTACCCGGACGGGATTTGCAAGGTATCTGAAAAGAAATACAGCAAGAGCATTGTGTTTGAGGACATCAACTATCAGCTTGCACAGGCTGACGACAAGACCGCCATTTTTGAAAATTGGTGCGACTTCTTGAACTACTTTGACGCTTCCGTATCGGTGCAGCTTTCTTTCATCAATCAAGGCGCAAGGAAAGAAAAAGCGCAGGCAGCTATCCAAATTCCACAGCAGGACGACGCTTTTAACTCTATCCGCGCCGAGTATGCGGATATGCTGAAAAATCAGCTTGAAAAGGGTAACAACGGACTTGAAAAGGCAAAGTATATTACCTTTTCCATTGAAGCGGATAATCTGACCGCAGCAAAGGCAAGGCTTTCCCGCATTGAAACCGACGTACTTAATAATTTCAAAGTGCTTGGCGTGGCAGCACACCCTATGACGGGATATGAACGCTTGCAGACCCTACACGGGATATTTCACCCAGAGGGCGAGCCGTTCCGTTTCTCTTGGGATTGGCTTGCACCGTCGGGGCTTACCACAAAGGACTTTATCGCCCCGTCGTCTTTTCGTTTCGGGGACGGGCGAATGTTCCGTATGGGTAAAAAGTTAGGCGCGGTATCGTTCCTTGAAATCCTTGCGCCCGAACTGAATGACCGTATGCTTGCGGATATTCTCGACCTTGAAAACGGCATTATCGTCAATCTCCACATTAAGAGTATCGACCAGACCGAAGCTATCAAGACCATTAAGCGCAAGATTACAGACCTTGACAAGATGAAGATTGAGGAACAGAAAAAAGCGGTGCGAAGCGGTTACGATATGGATATTATACCGTCTGACCTCGCCACGTTCGGCAGCGAAGCGAAAAATCTCTTGCAGGATTTACAGAGCCGCAACGAGCGTATGTTTCTGCTTACATTCCTTGTCGTGAATATGGCAGACACAAAGCGAAAACTTGAAAATGATGTGTTTGCTACGGCGGGTATCGCACAGAAAAACAACTGCGCTCTTACCCGTCTTGACTATATGCAGGAAGCGGGCTTTATGTCATCAATTCCTCTTGGGGATAACCTTATCCCTATTCAAAGGGGGCTGACGACTTCAAGCACCGCTATTTTCATTCCCTTTATCACACAGGAGCTTTTTCATAAGGGCGCAGCCCTTTACTACGGCTTAAACGCCTTGTCTAACAATATGATTTTGTGCGACAGGAAAAAGCTCAAAAATCCAAACGGGCTTATCTTGGGAACACCGGGAAGCGGTAAATCCTTTGCGGCAAAAAGGGAGATTATAAACATTTTCCTCATAACCGACGACGACATTATTATCTGCGACCCCGAAGCCGAGTATTACCCCCTTGTTGAAAGACTACACGGGCAAGTAATACGGATTTCCCCGACGAGCAGCGACTACATAAACCCTATGGATATAAACCTCAATTACAGCGAGGACGACAATCCGCTTGCGCTGAAAAGTGATTTTATCCTATCCCTTTGCGAGCTTGTTATCGGCGGAAAAGAGGGCTTGCAACCCGTTGAAAAAACGGTTATCGACAGAGCCGTTAGGAATGTGTACCGTACTTTCCTTGTAAATCCCGACCCTGCGAATATGCCTATCTTGGGCGACCTTTACGAAGAACTGTTAAAACAGCCGGAGCCGGAGGCGGCGCGTGTCGCTGCCGCATTGGAGCTTTATGTTTCGGGAAGTCTGAACATCTTTAACCACAGAACGAATGTAGAGCTTTCAAACCGTCTTATCTGCTTTGATATAAAGCAGCTTGGAAAACAGCTTAAAAAGCTAGGTATGCTCATTGTGCAAGACCAAGTATGGAACAGGGTTACGGTAAACCGCGCCGAGAAAAAGGCTACCCGCTACTATATGGACGAATTTCATTTGCTACTCAAGGAGGAACAGACCGCAGCCTATTCCGTTGAGATTTGGAAGCGTTTTAGAAAATGGGGCGGCATACCGACCGCAATCACGCAGAATGTCAAGGATTTACTTTCTTCCCGTGAAGTTGAGAACATTTTTGAAAACAGCGATTTTGTCCTTATGCTCAATCAAGCCGCAGGCGACCGGGCTATCCTTGCAAAGCAGCTTAACATCTCCCCGCAGCAGATGAAGTATGTAACCCACACCGACGCGGGCGAGGGACTTATCTTTTACGGGAATGTCGTGCTGCCTTTTGTTGACCGCTTCCCGACAGATACCGAGCTTTACAGGGTAATGACGACGAAGCCGGAGGAAGTGAGTGCAGTATGAAAACGGATATTATTATCAACCGCGACGCGCTGTGTGCTTTGCGGGAGCTTCCGAGCAATAGCGTAAATTGCTGTGTAACAAGCCCGCCCTATTACGCCCTGCGCGATTATGGACTTGACGCGCAGATCGGGCGCGAGGAAACGCCGGAGCGATATATCGGGCGGCTTGTTGAAGTATTCCGCGAAGTGCGCCGCGTACTCACAGACGACGGCACCCTATGGCTGAATATCGCTGACACCTACTGCGGAACAGGCAATAAGGGCGGCTACACCGACCCCAAAAATCCCAGAGGCAGAAACGGGCAAGCCGTATCAATCGCACGAATGGTAGCAGGCTGCAAACAAAAGGATTTAATCGGTATTCCGTGGCTGCTTGCCTTTGCCCTGCGTTCTGACGGGTGGTATTTGCGAAGCGATATTATATGGCAAAAAGATAACCCTATGCCCGAAAGCTGCCGCGACAGACCGAGCCGGTGCTATGAACACATCTTTTTACTGACGAAATCCAAAAAGTATTACTATGACGCTGCCGCCATAGCGGAGCCTATCGCCCCGACTACGGCGGCGCGTTATCGCGGCGGGCGCGGCGCAGGAAACAAATACGCCGAGGAAGTACCAGGACAAGGCAAGGTGCAGGCTATCAACAGACCCCGAACAGGCGGCTATTATGACGAAGCATTTATGCCGACCACAAGAAACAAGCGCGACGTTTGGCTTATCAATACTGTGCCCTACAAGGGCGGGCATTTTGCCGCCTATCCCCCGAAGCTCGCCCAAACGTGCATACTTGCAGGCTGTCCGAAAGGCGGTGTTGTGCTTGACCCATTTTTCGGAAGCGGTACAACGGGATTTGCTGCAAAGCAGCTTGACCGCCATTATATCGGGATTGAGCTAAACGCGGAGTATTGCACCCTTGCAAGGGCGCGGATTGGAGGTGATACCGCTTGAAAGAATATAAACCCCGTGACAAAATCACGCAGAAAATGACCCGTGACGGGGCTATTGAAATCAATGAAACACAGCAGACCGCCGAGCGTATCAGTAAACGGGAACAGGAGGCGGATTTACAGAAAACACCCGAACAGCAGGCGGCACAGGACGCGGCGCAGCTTACGGCACCCGTTTCCGAAGCCGCCCCTTTACCGTCTGCTATCCCTACCGTTACCAAAGCAGACACAGGAAAGACTGAGCGAGTTATGGAACATCTTGACGCCGCCCATACCCGCAAGGCTTCCAAAAAGGCGGTACGCAAGGCACAGGCGGAGGCTACGGCTGAAACGAAATCCTCACGGCTTAAATTTACAGAGGAAGAATTATCCGCGCCGGAGCTTGAAAAGTACATCAAAAAATCCGATAAAGCCGCAGACCGTTTGGATAAGGCAAGGGCAGCTATCCCAAAGGAAAAGAAACTTGTAAAAACAAGGACTTTTGACGAAGCCACAGGCAAGAGCAAAACCCGTCTGCACTTTGAGGAACGGGAAAAGCCGCCCGGCTTTAAGGACAGCAAAAGCCCGTTATCCCGCCCTATCGGAGAAGCGGGCATTTTTGTTCACAACAAGATACATTCGGTTGAAAAGGACAATTCGGGCGTTGAGGGCGCGCACAAGACAGAGGAAGTCGCGGAACACGGCTTACGCTATGGAACACGGAAAGTTAAAGAGGGCTACCGCAGCCATAAGCTGAAGCCTTACAGAGAAGCGGCAAAAGCTGAAAAGGCGGCATTCAAGGCAAATGCGGATTTTCAGTATCACAAGACCTTACACGAAAATCCGCAGCTTAAAAGCAATCCCGTTTCTCGTTTTTGGCAGAAACAACAGATTAAAAATCAGTATGCAAAGGAAGCGAGGAACAGCGCAAAGGGTATCAAAAACGCAGCCGAGAAAACACGCAAGGCGGCAAAGAAAACCGCCGAGCAGACAAGAAAAATCGCGGCGTTTGTGTCAAGGCACCCGACCGCCGTTATCATCGGTATTGCCGTTCTGCTTTTACTTGTAATGCTTTTTGCAGGGCTTTCTTCCTGTTCAGCTATATTCTCCGCGCCGATGAGTGGCATTGTCGGAACTTCCTACACTTCCGAGGACGCGGATTTGGTTGCCGTAGAAAATGCCTATGCCGCAAAGGAAAGCGAACTGCAAAGACAGATTGACAATATCGAGGACAGTTATCCCGGCTATGATGAATACCGCTATAACCTTGACAATATCGGGCATAACCCCCACGAACTTGCGTCTTATCTGACCGCGCTTTTACAGACCTACACCCCGCAGAGCGCACAGAGCGAAATCAACCGTGTCTTTGATATGCAGTACACTTTGACGCTGACCCCCGAAACCGAAATACGCTATCGGACGGAAACGAGGACAGGCAGCTATACCGTTACTGACCCGGAAACAGGCGAAACGAGTACGGAAACTTACGAATACGAGGTTGAAGTACCCTATGAGTATTATATCCTCAATGTATCGCTGACAAATACCCCTATATCCTCTTTTGTGCCGCAGCTTCTCAATGTCGAGCAGTTACAAATGTTCGGTGTGTACTTGGAAACAAGCGGAAATAAGCCCCTCATATTCGGCGGCGGCAGCGCAGATACGGGAGTATCGGAGGATTTAAGCGGTGTTCGCTTTGTAAACGGTACACGCTCCGGCAATACCGCCCTTGTGGAGCTTGCAAAAGCACAGGCGGGAAATATAGGCGGCTACCCTTATTGGAGTTGGTACGGCTTTAACAGCCGTGTGGAATGGTGCGCCTGCTTTGTGTCTTGGTGTTACGGACAGGCAGGACTTTCCGAGCCGAGATTTGCGGCGTGTCAATCACAGGGCGTTGCTTGGTTTACCTCTCACGGACAATGGGGAGCGCGAAGCTATGAGAATATCGCCCCCGGCGACGCTATTTTCTTTGATTGGGATTTAGACGGAAGCGCAGACCACGTCGGACTTGTGATAGGTACGGACGGAAGCCGTGTTTACACCGTTGAGGGCAATTCGGGCGACGCCTGCAAAATCAAGAGCTATTCCCTTGATTACGCCTGTATCAAAGGGTACGGGCTGATGAATTGGAACTAAAAACATACTTTTTGAAATCTGAAAGGAGCTTTTTATTATGGCTATGAACAAAATTGAGCGTATCGACAAGGAAATCCAAAAGACCCGTGAGAAAATCACGGAATACCAAAACAAGCTGAAAACCCTTGAAACACAGAGAACGGAAGCGGAAAATCTGCAAATCGTTCAGCTTGTGCGTGCTATGAATATGACCCCTGCGGAGCTTACCGCCCTGCTTTCGGGCGGCGGTATTCCCGGTATTGCCACCGTTCCCGCAGACCATTACACCGAACAGGAGGACAGCTACAATGAAGAATAAGGGATTTATCCGTATTTTAAGCGTACTTTGTATCGTGCTTGTGTGCTTGGGCGGTTTTTCCGTTACCGCCTTTGCACAGACACCCACAGAGGAAACCGAAACCGACGACAGCGGGGTTATCTATGACCCGACGCCCTTAACGCCGGAGGGCAATATGGAGCTTGCCCTCGAAATCGAGGGCGAAGCTACCGAGGATAAGGAATTTATTGTTGTGCAGAGCAGAAACGGCAACTATTTCTATATCATTATCGACCACGCAGCCGAGGGCGAAAATTCGGTGCATTTTCTAAATCAAGTAGACGAGGCGGATTTGCTTGCCATTATCGAGGACGGGGAAACAACCGAAACAACCCCTGCCGTGTGTAGCTGTGCCGATAAATGCGAAACGGGCAAAATCAACACCGCTTGCCCCGTCTGTTCCGTAAATATGGATAGCTGTACGGGCAAAGAAGCAGAGCCGGAGCCTGCCGACACCGAGCCGCAGGAAGATACAAACAATATGGGCGGCATTATTATCTTTCTTGTAGTCGCTCTGCTTGGGGGCGGTGGTGCTTTGTACTATTTCAAAGTGATGAAGCCGAAGCAGGCCGCAAAGGGAGATACCGACCTTGACGACTTCGATTTTGACGAATACGACGAGGACGAGCCGGAGGAAAAAACCGAAAGTACAGATACCGAAGCGGAGGACGAGAAAGAATGAAGTTAGTAATTGCAGAGAAACCGAGTGTCGGGGCGGCGATTGCCGCCGCCCTTGACATTAAGGGCAAAAAAGACGGATATATCGAAAATAACGGCTACATCATTTCTTGGTGTGTCGGGCATTTGGTAGAACTTGCGGAGGCTGCCGCCTATGGGGAGCAGTACAAGAAATGGACTTATGACAGCTTACCCATTCTGCCGCAGGATTGGATTTATACCGTTGCCGCAGACAAGGGAAAGCAATTCAAAATCCTAAAAGAGCTTATGCACCGGGCAGATGTTACGGAGGTTATCAATGCCTGCGACGCAGGACGCGAGGGAGAGCTGATTTTCCGTTTTGTCTATGAAACGGCAAAATGCAAAAAGCCTATGCGCCGCCTTTGGATTTCCTCAATGGAAACCGAGGCTATCAAGCAAGGCTTTGATAATTTGAAAGACGGACGGGACTACGACCCTCTTTTCGCTTCCGCTTTGTGTCGGGCAAAAGCCGATTGGATTATCGGTATCAATGCGACCCGCCTTTTCTCTTGTCTGTATCGCAAGACCTTGAATGTGGGGCGCGTTCAGACCCCGACCCTTAAAATGCTTGTTGACCGTGATGTTTCCATTACGAACTTTAAGAAAGAAAAATACTATGTTGCACGCCTTTCTTTACCCGGCGCGGAAGCGGCAAGCGAGAAGATCCGCGCAGCTACGGAAGCTGCCGAACTGAAAGCAGCCTGTGAAGCGTCGGCGGCTGTCTGTACTTTTCTTGTGAAAGAGAAAAAGACGGTTGCTCCGCCGAAACTCTTTGACCTTACAAGCCTGCAAAGAGAAGCTAACCGCATTTACGGCTACACGGCGAAGCAGACCCTTGACCTTGCACAAACTCTGTATGAAAAGAAGCTGCTTACCTATCCGAGAACGGACAGCAGCTTTCTAACTGATGATATGGAAGCTACGGCGGCGGGGATTGCCGCCTTACTTCTGAACAAGCTGCCGTTTATGCAAGGGGCGAAACATTCTGCGAATATTTCCCGTGTGCTTGACAGCAAAAAGGTATCAGACCACCACGCCATTATTCCTACAATGGAGCTTGCGAAAACCGACATTTCTGCACTTCCCGAAAGTGAGCGAAATATCCTTACGCTTGCAGGGGTACGACTTTTGACCGCTACCGCCGAGCCGCATATCTTTGAAGCGGTTACGGCGGTTTTCTCCTGTGCAGACCGAGAATTTACGGCAAAGGGTAAAACGGTGCTTTGTATGGGTTGGAAAGAGCTTGAAGCGAGATACCGCGCAAGCCTTAAAAAGAAACCCGACAGCGACGACGAGGAAAACGCCCTTATTCTTGATGTTCCCCCGTTTACCGAGGGACAGCGATTTGAAAAGCCTGCCGCAAGGGTAACGGAACACGAAACAACGCCCCCGAAGCCCCACAATGAAGCAAGTTTGCTTTCCGCTATGGAACACGCAGGAAGCGAGGACACAGACGAGGACGCAGAGCGTCGCGGGCTTGGTACGCCTGCCACCCGCGCCGCCGTGATTGAAAAACTCATTAAAGGCGGCTTTATCGAGCGCAAGGGCAAGCAGCTACTTCCCACCAAAGACGGAATTAACCTTGTCTGTGTTCTGCCGGATAGCCTGACCTCTCCGAGCCTTACGGCTGAATGGGAAAACACCTTGACGCAGATTGCAAAAGGTGAGGCTTCCCCCGCCGCTTTTATGCGCGGCATTGAGGATATGGCGCGTGAGCTTGTGAAAACCTATCCTTTCCTTTCCGATAAAGACAAGGCGCGTTTTCAGAGCGAAAAGACCGTAATCGGCAAATGCCCCCGTTGCAATGGTAATGTCTATGAGGGCAAGAAAAACTATTACTGCGAGAATAGGGATTGTTCTTTTTCTATGTGGAAAAATGACCGTTTCTTTGAGGAACGAAAAACCTCTTTTACCCCGAAAATTGCCGCCGAACTACTGAAAAGCGGCAAAGCGAAAGTAAAAAAGCTGTATTCCCAAAAGACAGGCAAGACCTATGACGGAACTATCCTTTTAGCCGACACGGGCGGCAAGTATGTCAATTACAAGGTATCTGTTCAGAGGGATAAAGAACTTGAATAGCAAGCATAGGAAACGGGTACCCGTTTCCGTAAAATCTCCGCTTTTCTCTGACGAGAACGGCGGGGATTTTGTTTGTTGGGAAGTTTCCCAAACCCTTATATGAAAATTACGAAAGGAGCGATAATTTATGTCTTATACTTCATACGACCACGACAGATTAGAAGCCGCCGAAAAACTGAAAATCGAGCGCACTATCTATTTTGAAAGCGAAAAATCCGATATAGCCGAACTTACCGCCCTGCCGCTTGCGGAGCTTATCAAACAGAAAGAGGCGAGCGCGGCGGCAGAAGAAGCGATTTACAGCGGATTGCGGGAGCAGGCCGACACTTGGGAAGAACAGGCGGGCAAGACTTTATCATTTGAAAAAGCCATTGAATACGCAAGGACGCCCGCCGTACAGCATACCTCTAACAAGTGGGAGGAACGCGACCACAACCGCCACGAAATCAGTAATGCGGTGTATCGAATGAATTATTATGTTTATGAAAATACCCGCTATGACCGCGAGAAACAGGAAAGCGTACCGTATTCCTATTCTCTGACTTGGAGCGTTTACACCAACGGTCCCGAAAGAAACAGTCAGATGAAAATTGCGGGACAGGACAGAAAGGTTTTCCCCGACAGAGCCGCTATGGAAAAATACCTTGCAGGGCGGCAGAAAGCCTATGCAAATCTCTTTACCGAGTTATCCCCGCAAATCCCGAAACAGTACGCAGAGTGCTTTAAGGTAAACGGCGTACTTTTGCCCGGATATTCAGTTGAGGGCGAGGAAATAAAGAAGCCTGAACAGGCAAAGGCACCCGCCGAGCAAAGAACAACGGCAGAAAGCAAAGACGAACAGTTTGCTATTTTGCTTGACAGCCGCAGCCGTTTTGAAACGGGCGAAGCGGGCGGCTATTGGTTATCAATGCCGGCAACAAAGGAGCAGCTTCAAGAAGCATTGGCAAGTATTGGACTTACCGCCGACAATCCGCAGGATTTATTTATTCGCGGTTTTTCCGACACCGAAGAAAAACGGCTTGCCCTGCCATACGATATGGTATGCTCCGCAGATATTGACGAGCTTAATTTTCTTGCCGCACGTCTTGAAAATCTTGACGCTTCCGGGATTGCCGCGTTAAACGCGGCGGCACAGAGAAAACAGGGCTTTGAAAATATCGGGCAGATAATTGATTTTACCTACAATGAGGACTTTTTCGTACATATCCCCGAAGTACGAACAGCCGCAGAGCTTGGCGATTATTACCTTAACAAATCGGGAATGGTGCAAATGCCGGACGAATGGAAAGCGGGGATTGACCTTACCGCGTTCGGACGCAACGCCGCCGAAAAGGAAAAAGGCAGCTTTACCGATTACGGTTATATCGTAGAAAGCGGCGACGAATGGGTAAAGCATTATGAGGGGCGCGAGGTGCCGGAGGAATACCGCATTATGAGCAGCGCACAAGCTCCGCAGATAGACCCCGCAAAGGTGGATATGGATATATCCGCAGTACAAACCGCCGAGCAGATGAACACACAGACCAAAGAGCCGCAGCCTGTTATCCCTATTATCCTGACTTCCGAAAATCCCGCAGGCAAGCTCAAAGAGATTACAGACCGTTTGGAACAAGGCATTGCAGAACTCTTTGATAGCGAGCGTTTCAAAGAATACCTGCAGGTAATGTCAAAATTCCATAATTACAGCTTTAATAATACCTTGCTTATCGCTATGCAGAAGCCCGACGCTTCCTATATCGCAGGCTTTTCCGCTTGGAAAAACAATTTTCAGCGTAATGTGATGAAAGGACAAAAGGGTATCAAAATCCTTGCCCCGTCGCCCTACACGGTAAAAAAGGAAATGAAGAAAATCGACCCTCTGACACAGCAGCCGATTATCGACAAGGACGGAAAGCCCGTTACAGAGGAAAAGGAAATTACCATACCCGCCTTTAAGGTGGTATCTGTCTTTGATGTATCACAGACCGAGGGGAAAGAGCTTCCGAGCATTGCCGTTGACACGCTGACGGGAAATGTGGAACTGTACGAGGACTTTTTCAAGGCATTAAAGGCAACTTCCCCCGTACCGATTGCCTTTGAGAAAATCGAGGGCGGCGCACACGGATATTATCACTTGGAAGATAAGCGTATTGCCATTGACGAGGGAATGAGCGAATTACAGACCCTAAAAACTGCCATTCACGAAATCGCTCACGCAAAACTGCACGATATTGACCTTACTTCTTCTATGGACGAGCAGACCCGTGTTGACCGTCGCACCCGTGAGGTTGAAGCGGAAAGCGTTGCCTACACCGTATGCCAGCATTACGGACTTGATACCTCTGACTATTCTTTCGGTTATGTTGCGGGTTGGAGCAGCGGCCGCGAGCTTGCGGAACTGAAAAGCTCCCTTGAAACAATCCGAAGTGCCGCAGCAGAGATTATAAACAGCATTGACAAGGAATTAGCTGAAATCCAAAAGGCACAGGACAAAGAACAGGCGCCCAAAGAACAGACCGCCGAGCCGGACAAGGACACTTATTCTATCTATCAGCTAAAACGAAGCGAGGAAACACAGGATTTGCACTTTGAGCCTTACGACCGCCTTATCGCAACGGGACACGCAGTAGACAGAGCAAATTATGACCTTGTTTATTCCGCGCCCCTTACGGCAGATATGACCCTTAACAACATTTGGGAAAAGTTTAATATCGACCACCCGAAAGATTTTAAGGGACACAGCCTTTCCGTTTCGGATATTGTCGTGCTTCATCAGAACGGCGAGGACACCGCCCACTATGTAGACAGTATCGGTTATAAGAAGGTGCCGGAGTTTTTGAAAGAGCATACGCCCCTTATCCCCGACGAGCATTTAACAGGCGAAAAAATCAATACCCCACGCGGCAGTTTCAGCCTTACGGATATGACCGCCGAGCAGATGAAAGAAGCAGGCTACAGGCTTCATCACACATCAGACGACGGGAAATTTCTCATTATGGGAAACGGTACAAGGGCTTTTGCCGTTGCCGCCGAGCCACCGGAGAAAGAAAATCCGTTAAAGCATATCGAGGACACCGTAGAGCAGAATGACAACAAATTTGACGGTATTATCAATAACACGCCGCAGACCCCTACTGTTGACGAGTTGGAGCAGAAAGTTAAGGCGGGCGAGCCGATTTCCATTGTTGACCTTGCTAACGCTATGAAAGCGGAAAAAGCACAGGGCAAGGAAAAATCCAAAGCTCCCGCAAGGCGTGAGGAAAAACCGTCTATCCGTGAGCAGCTTAAAAAAGCAAAGGAAACGACCGCCCCGAAAAAGGCGGCAAAACAGAAAAATCACGATTTGGAGGTATGATGATGAACAGATTTACCGTTGAGGAAACAAACCTTTTGAGTATTTACACAGGCAAGGACAGACAGGAGCTTATCGACAATCTGACCGCCGCTTTGCCCTATATGGACGAGGATATGAAAGAGATAGCAAGCCGCGCCCTTACCAAAGTGGCGGCTATGACCGAAGCGGAATATGGGGAGCTTTCCCTATATTCCGCAGACGAAGTATGAGCGAGCTTAAAAGGCTGACACCGAAGCAGAGCCGACGGGTAAACGCCCTTATCAAGAAAGAATGCTGCAACTGCTTTGACGGTAACTGCATTTTACTTGACGACGGGGAAAGCTGTGTATGCCCGCAGCTTATTTCTTACTCTCTGCTTTGCAAATGGTTTCGTAATGCCGTTCTACCGCTTGATAAGCTCTTATATGCGGAGCTTTATCAAAGCGAGGACAGGCGGCGTTGTTCCGTATGCGGTGCCGCCTTTGCTTCCACCTCGAACAATGTCAAGTATTGCCCCGATTGCCGAAAACAGATTACCCGCAGGCAAGCCGCCGAGCGTATGCGGAAAAAGCGCGCTCTTGTTACGAAATAGGGGCTTACGGAGGCTTTATTTTCAAGGGTTTTCGGACACGAAAACGAGGCGGCAAGGGATTTATACCTTTACCCCTTAAAATGCCGTTTAACTCCGTAACAAAAACATTTATCTGCACCCACGAAAAAGCGGGCGCGGTGGCCGTGATTATCGGCTGCCGCGCCTGTCTTTTTTTGTGCCTTTTATTCTATCTGCGTATTCCTTTCCCGTTCCGGCTGTCTGTCTACTCTCAAAATACTGTCAATGTTTCGCTTGATAACATCATATTCCTTGACTTGCTTTTTGAGTTTTCCATAGTCGGCGTACAAGGTTTCTTTTTGTTCTTGGAGCTTTGCATATTCAGCTTGCAGGGCGGCGACATTCGGGAGCTTACCGCCGATCTGCGACGCCTTTAATGCCCTTGCCGCAGTTTCAAAGAGGATTATATCGCTTTCGTGAGCAGCTTTGTATTTGCCCCTATCCTTTGCCCGCTTGTAGGCTTCATATACGGGCTTTGTCTTTTGATAGGTGGTAACATTCTTTATCAGCACCGCCATATCCGCAAGCCTCTTTTCAACTTCTTTTAGGCTCTCTGCCGCCTGTTCGGAAGCGGCGGTAACTTCTGCGATTTTCGCTGTTAAATCTGCGTACTGTTCAATTTTGTGTTCCGTTAAGAAATTCATAGTCTTTGCGGCTTGTTTCAGATTATGGATTTTCGCCCATTGTTCGTAACCTCTGCTTTCCTGTGCCTTGATACTGTTTTCAATATCAATCAGCAAAGATACGCCCCTTTGTTCTGCCTGCTTCGGAACTTTGGCGGCGCGGGTGCGCTTGCCCTCTATCCGTTCCTTGATAGCGTCCTCTGTATAATCTGCGCCGAGAGTTTTAAGGCGGGTAAACCGTTCCTGTTCGGGAGCGCGGCAAGAAATATATTTACCCGTCTTTATCTCATAGCCTGCCGCTTGCAGGCGTTGTAGCAATTCCTCAAAACTTGATACTTGCGGTATCAGCGTATCAATGGCAATCTTTAACTTACCCTTGTAGCTTGTACCCGTTTTCTCCGCTTGGTATTCCGCATAGTGCTTTCCTTTACTGCCTTTGTTCGGGACAACAACGGACAATCCGTTTTCCCGGCACAGCTTGTCGCTCATATTCCGTATGCCGTAATAGCTTCTCTTGTTTGAATTATATTTGCGGTGGTTTACGAAGTTTACGGCACAAAAAATGATGTGGTTATGGATATGCCCTTTGTCAATGTGGGTAGTCAAAACATATTCGTGCTGCCCCTTTGTTACCGCGTCGGCAAGCTGCCGCCCGATTTCGTGCGCCTTTTCATAGTCAACTTCTCCCGGCTCAAAAGACTGTATCAGATGATGTGCAAGGTTATTGCCTTTTTCCAACGCTTGCGACAAGGTAAATCCAAATTCAATGTCTGCCGTTTCATAGGAACAGCCGAAAGAGGAAACAAGGATTTTTTCGTCTGTCTTTGCGGGATTTTGGATATAGTCAAGTGCTTTGCTCAATGTGCTTTTAATAGGCTTAATCTTTGTAACCGCCATATCTCCGCAAGCACCCCCTTTATTTCTTCAATATCCTCTCGGTACACATTCCCCGTAGCATTTGCCCGCTTTGCTATCTGATTGACATTGACGCCGATTTTCTGTATCTCGGCGGTCATAGCCTTTATATCGCTATGGTCTATCTGCACGATATACCCGTCAATGGCAATCTTACGCAGATAGGCCGCCATATTGTCTGTTGGTATCAGCTTCATTTTTTCAAGAATTAAATCCCGTTCTGCTTCCGTTACACGAAACTTTATCTGTACCGTTCTTTTTCTGCCGTTCATACTTTGACACTCCTTTTTCGCTTTTTTCAGAGGGTTTGGGAAACTTCCCAACAAGCCATTTTGCAGGGCAAAATACGGAAACGGGTACCCGTTTCCTATGCTTGCTACGAAACTTTATCTCTCTTACTTCCTATACCACCAAAAACCGAAAACTGCCAAAGGAAAAAGAAAAACGCCGCAAACTTTATTCGTCTGCCGCGTTTCAACTTTTGTTAAATTGTCCTGACTTCATTTTTGCTTCTCCGTATCAATAACTGCCTTTGCGGTTTCCGTTACGATATGCAAACCGCCCTCGCTCAAATCGTCAAGCAGGGTATCAAGCTGACGGCGGCGGGTAGTCTTATCTGCCGTTTCATCAGGGAAAAAGAATTGGTCTACCGATATATGATACCGGGTTACAAGCTCATAGAATATCTGCAAGCTTGGCTGCTGACCTTTATTCTCAATATTCGCAAGATAACGGGGAGAGATATTCATAGCGTCGCTTACATTTTTACGGGATTCGCCCCGTTCCATTCGCGCCACTTTTATCGCCTTACCGAAAGCTGTGAAGTCATAAGGTATAACTTCTCTTTTCATACTTTATCATAGTCCTTTGTGCTTGAATAATTCATACACTTATATTTTACAGTTCATATTTGTGTTTGGATATGTCTGCACAGTTCCTATGATTAGCCATTATAATTCAAATTATTCACAGAAAGTATCTTGATATTATTTTCTTGACCATATATAATATATTGTGGTATAGTTTACAATTTTGTAAACAAATTATATTTGATTATATCGTAGTACCCAAGAAACAAAAACCTAAATAAATGAAAGGTGAGATAAAATGACATTACAACAATTAAAATATATCGTAAAGGTTTCAGAAACGGGCTCTATTAACGAAGCAGCAAAGGCTCTGTATATTTCTCAGCCAAGCCTATCCAACGCAATATTAGAACTGGAAAAGGAAATTAAGCTAACTATATTTATACGGACAAGCAGAGGCGTTTCTCTAACCAAAGACGGAGAAGAATTTTTAGGTTATGCTCGGCAAGTATTGACACAAAGCGAACTTTTAGAAGCAAAATATATAACAGGAAAGACTGCAAAACAAAAATTTTCCATTTCAACCCAACACTACACCTTTGCCGCAAATGCCTTTGTAGAGCTTGTAAAGGAATACGGCCTTGATGAGTATGAGTTTGAATTAAACGAGGCACCAACTTATGAAATTATTGAAAATGTCGGCTCTATGAGAAGTGATTTAGGTGTTCTATATCTATCTTGTTACAACGAATCCGTCTTGCGGAAAATTTTTTCCGAAAAAAACATCATATTCCGAGAGCTGTTTTGTGCAAAGCCTCATATCTTCATTTCAAGAAAACATCCGCTTGCCAAGTGCAAATATGTCAATTTGGAGGACTTGGAAGAATATCCTTGCCTTTCCTACACACAAGGACAACATAACTCTTTTTATTATTCAGAGGAAATACTTAGCACCAGAACAGTGAAAAAAATTATTCGAGTTAGTGACCGAGCTGCAGTTGTAAACTTTATGATTGGCTTAAACGCCTATATCATTTCGTCGGGCATTTTTCCAAAATATCTTCACGGTGATGATATTATTGCTGTTCCTTTGAATGTCGAGGAAGAAATTCATATCGGAACGATTCATCACAAAGACGCTGTTCTTTCTGAATTGGGACAGAAGTTTTGCGATGCACTTCTTCGTTATGCGGAATCGCTTTAATTTTTTCCTCTTGATATAGCTTAAAGCTATAACTAAACATACAAAACAGGTGTTACCATATAACCTTTCTTTTGGTGTATAATAATGCTGTAAGTATTTGATAGGAGAGGCAAGCATACATTAGATGAAAAAAGTAGTATTGGTAAATCCTCAATGGCAAGGTGGAGCAGACAAAAACACACTCGACGGAGCAAGAGAAATTCAGAGGTTATACCTTAAAAAATCAGACTACGAAATAGTCCCCATTTCAGAATGTAATGAAAGCCTTGCTTTTGAGTGCGGTATTATCGGCTTTCACACGATTGCTGAACAAACGAAAGAAGCACTTGCCATATTACGGCAAAGTAAAGCAACTCATGTATTTACTGTAGGTGGCGGTTGCGACGCTGATATATCATCAATTTTTTATTTGAATGAAATATATAGGGGAGATTTGACGGTTTTGTGGTTAGACGCACACGGCGATATCAATTCGCCGGAAGAATCGCAAACACATTTATTTTATGGTATGCCTGTCCGGGCGTTGCTGGGAGAGTGCGGAGATATTTTTTCTTCAATAAAATGTCAAACGCTCTGTGCAGAACAATTTATGCTTGTTGGAAGCCGGGATTTGGATAAAACGGAAAAGACATATATTAGCAAGAAACATATTCCTCTGCTTTTATCATCTTCCCTTTCTGATGTCGCAGACATCACGGTAAAAAAATGCAGGCAAATAGGGAAAAGGTACATATATATCCATCTTGATTTAGATGTGATTGACCCCTATGATTTTTCATCTACTCCGCTTCCGGTGCCAAACGGTATTCCGTATAGTCAACTGAAACAACTTCTTCTGAAACTTCAAAATGAGTTTTGCGTAGTTGGTATGGGACTTTTTGAGTATCTCCCCTGCGGTCAAAAAAAGGATATTCTGGAACAGGTTATTTCTTTTGGGCTGAATATTTAATGCTTTTACAAAAACAGATATAGGAGGAACACAATATGAGAGATGAAACAAAATGTTTGCACGCAGGGTATCAACCCCAAAATGCACAGCCGAGAGTTGTACCGATTGTGCAGAGTACAACTTATGTATATGATTCCACCGACGAGGTGGCAGCGGTTTTTGATGACCCGATGAAATCCCTTATTTATTCCCGTTTTGGAAATCCAACCGTGATGGCAGTAGAGGATAAAATTTCTGCACTTGAGGGAGGCGTCGGCGCCTTATGCACAACATCAGGACAAGCTGCCACGCTGCTTTCCATATTGAATATTTGTAATGCAGGGGATAACTTCATCAGTACGACGGAGATTTACGGTGGTACGGTCAATCTGTTTTCTCACACCTTGCGAAAATTGGGTATCACCTGTATTTACATCGACAAAAATGCTTCTGACGAAGAAATCAACAGCCTGTTTACTCCGCATACAAAGGCGGTGTTTGGTGAAACCATTGCGAATCCGGCACTCACAGTTTTTGATATAGAACGGTTCGCAAAAATTGCACACAGGCACCATGTTCCACTTATTGTGGATAATACCTTTGCAACACCTGTTCTCTGCAAGCCCTTTGAGTTTGGCGCTGATATTGTGATACATTCCACATCAAAATATATGGACGGTCATGCTGTACAAATCGGCGGCGCTATTGTAGACAGCGGAAAATTTGACTGGGAAAGCGGAAACTTCCCTGAACTTACGGAACCCGATCCTTCATATCATGGAATTTCCTATACAAAAACCTACGGTGAAAAAGCATATATCATCAAAGCAAGAATGCAGCTCATGCGCGACTTCGGTGTTTATCCTGCGGCTCACTCTGCATTTTTGTTAAATCTTGGACTGGAAACCTTAGCGGTACGAATGAAAGCATATTGCGAAAACGCTTTAACGGTAGCCGAATTTTTATCTGAATCCGACAAGGTGGAAAGTGTAACCTATCCGGGATTGCCCGGCGACATCAATTCTCATTTGGCACAGAAATACTTAAAAGGAAGCAGCGGCGTGATTTCATTCATCATAAAAGGCGGCAGGGAGAATGCTGTTCGCTTTATGGATTCATTAAGCCTTGCTTCCAATGAGGTTCATGTGGCTGACATAAGAACCTGTGTATTACACCCTGCCAGTGAAACCCACCGCCAGCTTACCGATGAACAGTTGAAAGCGGCAGGTATCCATGCCGGAATGGTGCGTCTGTCCGTAGGTCTTGAAAATGTAGATGATATTATTGCAGACTTGAAACAGGCATTGGAAAAGGTGGAATGATTATGACGGTATCTGCGATTACTTCATTTCTACTTTATGTTTTCGTTAATGCCTTTACACCCGGTCCCGGTAACATATTAGCATTAAATACCGCTGTAAATTTTGAGTGGAAATTGGGAAAAAAACTTTACTTCGGCATTTTTACCGGATATTATGTGGTGCAAATTCTTTGCGCCCTGTTTGTATATGGCCTGCAACAGATTTTGTCTCCATTTCTGAATGTAATTAAATATGTCGGTGTTGCTTACATCATTTTTCTTGCTGTTCGTATCGCAATCAGCAATCCGACAAATGAAAACGAAGCGAACGCGCCCTCTTTTCTAAAAGGCTTTTTGCTCCAATTTGTAAATGTAAAAATTTATATGTTTGGTATTACAGCATTAACTGTTTATATTGCACCGTATTACCACTCTCTTGGTGTGTTGCTTGTTTCGGAGCTGTTTATTGCAAGTGTGGGCACGATTGCAACTCTTAGTTGGATTTTTGCAGGACACTTTTTCCAACGAGTTTACTTGAAATATTATCGAGTAATCAATATTATTCTTGCTTTGATACTTATACAATGTGCCGTAAGCGTGATTGTTTAATTTATCGGATATATTTCAACAAAGGTTTGCGAGGTGATATTAAATAAAAATGGAAACCATTTTTATTCTATGCCCTATCTGTAAAAACAAAACAAGAATTAAAATTTGTAAAGATACAGAGCTAAAAAACTTTCCACTATTCTGTCCAAAATGTAAGCAGGAAGTTTTCATCAATGTGAAACAACTACAAATATCAGTTATCAAAGAGCCAGACGCAAAGACGCAGAGCCTATAAACCGTGCGATTATACACGATTTATAGGCTCTTGTGATTTCATAAATAAAATCCAACTATGATGTAATCGGCGGTTTGAAATATCAAGCCGCCGTTTGCGACGACTTACAACCGAACACGGCGGTATCAAGGAGGTATCGCCGTGTTATTATATTGCTTGGTAGTGTCAAGAATTATGCGCAAATTGGTTTGCAGTCTCTGAGAGAATAAAGTTAGCCCGCAATGGAGCCCTCGTCCAGAACGATCTCCAGATGCTTCATGTTCATGTATTTCTTGTTGCCCCACTGGGTTCCGGCCACATGGCGAAGTCGTGCGCAGACCAGCATCAGCGCCGAGTTACCGTCCGGAAAGCAGCCAACCACGCGGGTGCGCCTACGGATTTCTCTGTTCAGGCGCTCAATGACATTGTTGGTGCGGATGCGAGTCCAATGCTCCGAGGGGAAGTCCGCATAGGTCAGGGTTTCTTCCACGCTATCCTCAATCTTCTTGGCCGCCTCCTTCAGCTTCATGGCACGAAGTTCTGTCACCACGGCCTTGGCCTTCTCCCTGGCTGCTTTCTTGCTCTCCTGAGCATGGATTGCCTTGAGCATTTTAGCGACCAATTTCACCTTGGATTTAGGGACAACAGAGAAGACGTTTCGGTAGAAGTGAACCACGCAGCGTTGGTATTTGGCCTCCGGAAACACTTCTCCAACGGCCTCCAGCATACCCATGCACTTGTCGCCGACGATGAGCTTGACGCCGTCCAGACCCCGACCTTTGAGCCACTGAAAGAAACTAACCCAGCTGGCTTTGTCTTCTTTCATGCCCTCCGCTGCGCCTAAAACCTCACGGTAACCGTCCTCATTCACGGCGATAGCTACCAGAATAGCCACATTTTCGTACTCTCCGCCCCAGTTGCGGCGCAGGTAGATGCCATCCACATAGACGTACGGATACCGCCCGCCCTGTAGGGGGCGGTTACGCCAATCTTCAATGTGAACGTAGGCTTTCTTGTTCAGCTCGCTGATGGTAGAGGGTGAGACCTTGCTGCCCCAGAGCGCTTCGGTGATGTCTTCTACACGGCGCACAGAGACACCGGCAAGGTACATCTCGATAAGGGCCTCCTCCACACTGCTTTCTCTACGACGGTAGCGCTCAATGATGGCGGTTTCAAAAGAAATTCCTTTGAGGCGGGGTACGTTGAGGGTGACGTCGCCAGAGGTAGTAGTGAGATTTCGGCTGTAATGACCGCTGCGGTAGCCTTGACGTTCTTCGCTGCGCTCGTATTTGGCAGCCTGCGTCAGCTTCTCTGCTTCGGCCTCCAGCAGGCCGTTGAGCGTTTCTTCCACGCTCCCACGCACTAGTTCCTTGATTTGCCCCTTGATTACTTCCTCGTTTAACTGTACAATTTTCTCGGACATGGTTTGTAGTCTCCTTTCAGAATGGTGGTGTGGTAACTTCATTCTATCAGAGATCTGCATACCGTGTCTCTTTTTCAGGCTTTTTTCAATTTGCGCAATTTATTGTACCTTACCTATTGCTTTTCTCGCCCGCCTAATATCCTACGGTTAAAAAAAGCTATCACCCACCGTCAGGGTATTCCGGCTATATATATGAACTGACAATTCAATCGAATACTATTGACATTTCTTTATGCGCCTGTTTGCGTCTTGCAAACGGGCGCATTTTACATTTTCAAAAAATTTTTATAGAAAAATCTCTGCTTTGCGTTGGCAGTTTTGAAAATGCGGTGGTGAGGGTTACGAAAGGGGAAATCAAACAATCACCCGCTTTCGCGGTTGCGAAAGGAGGTGAACGCCTTGAACGAACCAACTCGTACCCAGTTTGAAGTGCGCTGTGCTTTCAACAGCTTTTGCAAAAAGGCTTTGAAATGCGAAGCGAGCAACGCACACCGAGATGTGAAACGCTATCAGAAACACTTTGTAAGTTTTTCCGATTTGTCGCCCGAAGAAGAAAATCAACTTTACACGGTTGACGCTCCTTTTGAAAGCGAAAAGAACGACAATTCATTTTGTGTGGGCGGTAAGAGAATTACCCCCGAACTGTTAGCCGAAGCTCTCCGTACTTTGCCCGAAGAAAAACGCAATGCTGTGATATTGTACTACTTCCACGATATGAGCGACGCAGATATTGCAAAGCTCTACAACATTCCGAGAAGTACCGTACAGCACAGACGGACAAGCTCTTTCAGCAGTCTGAAAAAATTTTTGGAGGAACGCGCAGATGATGAAACAGAATGGTAATACAAGCGAGCAAAGTGAGCGCGGTCTATTGCCTTATGTGGTAATCGTTGCCGCGACAAAAGGCGACCCGGAAGCTATGAAAATGGTAGTACAGCATTATGAGGGCTATATCTCCTACCTCTCTATGAGAACGCTCAAAGACGAGCGAGGTAATACATATTACGGCATAGATGAGGACATACGCGACCGCCTGCGTTCAAGACTTATGCGAGCTGTCCTTGATTTCGAGGTTTAATTAAATCCCTGTGCCTGCATTTCCCCTTTCAGCAGGCACACATTGAAAACACCTCTTTTCGTTCCTTGACAAAGAAAGCGACGCAAGATAACGGCGACGCAGTATAGGGCAAGTCAGATACTTTCCTCTTGTGCCGAGCCACGCGGCGGGTGCGCCATGACTTCCGTTTGGAACGAGCGATTAACACCGACGCTGTAAAGCAGTCATAGCAAACTGCGGGCGACGACACACAAGATATATAATGATACTCCCTTATAGCCACAGTCCGAGCGTTAAGAGCGTCGCAGGCAATGGATAGGGCTCCGGCAGACCGTCGGAGGGGTGGAACTCCCGTGAGGTTATGCTGATAACCGTCTGATTAAAGCCCCTTATATTTGAAATTAACCTTTTAGCCACTATATGAAAGGGGGTATTTTCTATGGCAAAAAAGGAAACAACAAACCAAACCGCCCCTATGCTCCCTATGCTCAAAACCGTAGAGCAAATGAGCAAGGTTAGCGGCATTGGCGAAAACAAGCTGCGCGAGCTTATGGATAGTGGCGAGCTTGAATATATCCAAAATGGAAACCGCCGCTTGATTGCAGACGCCGCAATTTGGGATTGGTACAATCGAGCAAAAACGGCGGCAAAGCTCCCGACAGTACAGGGAGGTTAAGCTATGGCAGTATCATCAAGACAAGTACAGAATAAACGCGACGGAAACGGCGTACTTACGGGAAAACCGGGCACCGTTTACGACGTGAATATAAAATACAATTCGCCGGAGGGCAAAAAGACCTATTCTAAAAAAGGATTTGCTACCAAGAAAGAAGCAACACAGCACGAAGCGGAAATGAAAGTTAAACTTGCTAATCCTGTATATACGCCCGTTGTTACTTCACAGGGCAAGCAAACCGTAAAGGAATATTTAGAGGAATGGGTAGAAAATCACGGCAAGGCTAATTTGCGTCCAAGCACTTTTGCAGGCTACAAGAGCCACATTAAAAATCACATCTTGCCCTATATCGGACACGTTCAACTAAACCAACTGACGCCTGCTATGCTTGACAATATGTTTCAGCAGCTATTTGATAAAGGCTTGTCAAATAGCACCGTTCGCTATGCACAGCGCATTTTGAGCGTATCAATGGAACACGCCCGAAAATACCGATATATTGAGCATAATCCTGCCCGTGATATTATTACAAAGTTTGGCAAGCAGGGGAAAACACCCGACCCGTACACCATTGAGCAAATGCAAAAGTTTATGAGTAATGTAATCGGTACAGAGTGGGAAATGCCTGTTGTGCTTGCCGGAATGTACGGATTGCGTATGAGTGAGATTATCGGGCTAAGGACGAATAATATTGACCTTGAAAAAATGCAGTTTGCCGTTGTAGAACAAATGCCTTTCAAGGTACCGCCAGGAACAAAGACAATTACTGAAATGGCACCGACAAAATCAAACGACCGCGTTTTACCGATTACAGAGGAAACGCTACCATACTTCCTGCGACAGTTTGATTTGATAGAACGGCAGAAAGAGTTGATTGCGGCAAGCGGCGGCGAGTATTACGACAACAAGCTATTTATTGCAAAGCCGGACGGATCGCCGCAGCGCAGAGATAGAATGTCGGCAAACTTCGGGCAACTCATACGCCACCTTGAAATGCCGCATATTCGCTTTCACGATTTGCGACATACGGCAGCTACAAATATGCACCAACTGACGGGCGACTTCTACACGGTAGGCGAGATATTGGGGCATACCTTAAAAGGTATTGGTATGTCGCTCGGTATCTCAACTAACCTTGAAGCAGTGACGGCACAGTATGTCAATGTGCGGTTAGAGCGTAAAAAATCTGTGCTTGAAACCTACCATAAAGCGCTACACCCGCAAAAAGCAGCACAGGAAAAAGAAGCAGACACAAAGACAGCACCGAAAAGAACAAAAAAGAAAAGCAGCGATATTGAGCTTTAAGGGCAGTATCTCTTTATAGCTCCACGCTGCTTTTTATATGTTTTTAGGAGTTCCGGGCACCATTCGGGCACCACAGCATACATTTTTGATGAATAAACTGCATAGAACAATCGACGCAGGGCACCACAAATGAGGGCACCACGGGCACCATTTTAGCATATAGCGCGAGATTAGGGCACCGCAAAACGACATAAGAAAACCCGCGTAAACCCTTGATTTACGCGGGATTGTTGTTGGCGGAGACGGTGGGATTCGAACCCACGAGCCCGTGAGGGCTAACGCATTTCGAGTGCGCCCCGTTATGACCACTTCGATACGTCTCCATATAATAATTATTCAGTTTTCGGCGCAGATAACATGATTTCGAGTCAGGCTCGTTATGACCACTTCGATACGCCTCCATATTTATTTTAATACACCAAGCCCCGCGTAGAAGTCAAGGCAAAGTGTAGAAAAACCGTAGAAATCGGTAAAAAGCTAAATTTTCAAAATCCCGCAAACCCACGGAAACTCAAGGGTTTCCGGCATCATCAAGGCAACTGGCCGAGTGGATTTCGAGACCTGCACCTTAAACCAGCTCGGACATCTCTCCGTATAAAGTTGCGAAAAAAGCAAGCTTGGAAAACTGTGAGCAAAGTGCGGGCATTTGCTCAAAAATTGGGCTGCGTTCAATGCCAATAACCTTGTATCCATGCGGCCATGGGACTTAAGGTGGGGCAGTAAGCTGAGTGGATTTCAAAACCACGACCTTCGGCCACGCGAACAACCCTCTACAAAACGAGGTCAAAAACCAAGCCCCTATTCGTCTAGATATTATACACAGCTTCGCACAAACTGTCAACAAAAAACCGTCTTTTAAAGTGCTTTCAAAATCAAAGCGCAAAGCAATATCCTTCTTTATAAGAAAAAGTGTGTCTGATCTCTGCTGGCGGTCGAAGTCTCCGAAGCTGCGTTTGTTTTTGCCCGTGTTGAGCGGGGGATGGAGCTGCAGGTGTTGTACTCAATCGTATGCTGCTTTTTAGTCAGGGATAGGCGTTCTGCTGCGGGCGATTCCCCTTCGCGGAAGAGTTTCTGAGCAGGGCACAGCAATCTCCGCAGTGGGATTGGGGGTGTGCCAAGACTAAGCGCGGCGGACTGATAAATCGAATTTGACCGGGAAGAGTTTCCGTGATAAAATAGGCGCGAAGCCTTGCGTCTCTGCTCAGTTTTTTAGAGAACAGGCTTGCAGTGATCCAAGAAGTGCCCTAAAATCAGGGCTTTACTAATCAGATATCATTGTGAGGAGGGGTTGCAATGAACCAGTCGGACAGGAGTGAACTTGCCGTCATTGCGGCGAAGGGGCGGATTATGGGGCTGGATATGGTGTATGGCTGCGCCTCGGGCCACTTGGGCGGTTCGTTTTCCGCGATGGACATTTTAACCGTGCTGTATTTCAGGATTATGCGGAATCTGGACCCGGAAAACCCGAAAAATGAGGAAAGAGATCGTTTTGTTCTCTCAAAAGGGCACTGTACGCCCGGGCTCTACCCGATCTTAGCGCAGCGCGGCTTCTTCCCGGAGAGTGAGCTGTGCATGTTCCGAAGTGTGGACGGGCAGATGTCCGGCCACGCGGAAATGCACCATGTAGCCGGCGTGGATATGTCCACAGGTTCCCTCGGGCAGGGGATCTCCGCGGCAGTCGGCATGGCGCTGGCCGCAAAAATGGACGGGGACTCCCACCGCGTGTACGCCCTGCTGGGCGACGGTGAACTCGGCGAGGGGCAGGTCTGGGAGGCGCTGATGAGCGCGGCAAAATACCAACTAGATCAGCTCTGTGTAATCGTGGATGTCAATGGCCTACAGATCGACGGGAGAACGGCGGATATCATGCCCACAGACCCCCTGGATGGCAAGTTTGCCGCCTTTGGTTTTTATGTCATCAACGTGGACGGGCACGACCTGGACGGACTGGAAGCGGCCTTTGAAACCGCCGCTGAGCACAAGGGAAGCCCGGTCGCCATCCTGGCCCGCACGGTCAAGGGGAAGGGCGTTTCCTTCATGGAAGATGATGCGGGCTGGCACGGAAAGCCGCCCAATGAAGAGCAGTATCAGGCGGCGAGGGCCGAGCTGAGCGCGCAGCTTGCAAAGATGGAGGGACGCTGAGATGGCAGAGAAAATTGCAACAAGAGCTGCCTATGGGCAGATGCTCGTCAAGATGGCGGAGCGCGAGCCGAAGCTCGTGGTGCTGGATGCGGATCTCTCCGGTTCCACCATGACCAAGGACTTTGCGGCAGCCTACCCCTCACGCTTTTTCAATATGGGTATTGCCGAGGCGAATATGACCGGTGTCGCTGCGGGCCTTGCCGCTGCGGGGAAAAAGCCCTTCACCAACACCTTTGCGATGTTTGCCGCCGGCCGCGCCTGGGAGCAGGTGCGAAACAGTGTGGCCTATCCGCAGCTGAATGTCAAAGTCATTGGCTCGCACGGGGGGCTCTCTGTGGGAGAAGACGGTGCAACCCACCAGTGCATTGAAGATCTTGCCATTATGCGGGTGATCCCTGAAATGATGGTGCTCTGCCCCTGTGACGCGAATGAAATGCGTCTGGCGGTCGAGGCGCTGCTGGGCTACGAAGGCCCCGCCTACATGCGCTTGGGCCGGCTTGCGGTGGAAACGGTGACCGACCGTGTGGAGGGTTACCGCTTTGAACTCGGCAAGGGTGCGCTGCTGCGGCAGGGCAGTGATGTGACGGTTGTGGCTGTGGGCATGATGGTGCAGATGGCTCTGCAGGCGGCAGAGATGATGGCGGCGGAGAACATCTCTGTCCGCGTGATCGATATGCACACCATTAAGCCGCTCGATGAGGAGATCCTCCTTGCGGCGGCGCGGGAGACGGGCGTGATTGTCACCTCGGAGGAGCACAATATCATCGGCGGTCTCGGAAGCGCCGTGGCGGAATACCTCTCCGGCTGCTGCCCGGTGCCGGTGCTGCGGCATGGCGTAGAGGATCGTTTTGGCCGCTCAGGCAAGGCCGAAGAAGTGCTCAAGGCCTTTGGCCTCACGCCGGAGGCGATCGCCAAAAAAATCCGCCAGGCGCTGAGCATGAAAGCCTGAAACGCGCAGAGACTCCAGTGAAATGCAATGCATGCCCAGGCAGCTCTGCCCGGGCATGCCGCTCTTTTATAGGGAAATTAGACAGAGAGGGAAAGCGGAAAAAAGGGAAAAGCTAACGTTCTGGAGAATTGACGGGACAGAGATTTTATTGTATAATAAAAATGTAAAATGCAGAATGAGACGAAGCGCGAAATCTCACGATTATTTTGCTGCTGTTTGGGCAGTTCGACTTCCAGCGAACCGGAAGGGGACTGCCCATTTCCCATCTAAGATATGCCTACAAGGAGGATATGAGAATGAAAAAGGTTGCCATTCTCATGGGCAGTGACAGCGATCTGCCCGTGGTGGAACAGGCCATGGAGACGCTTCGAGCATACGAGGTTCCATTTGAAGCGCATATTTATTCCGCGCACAGGACGCCGGAAGAGGCGCGCGCCTTTGCGCTCTCGGCGCGGGCAGAGGGCTTTGGCGTGATCATTGCGGCGGCTGGAAAGGCGGCGCATCTGGCTGGCGCCATCGCAGCGAGCACCACCCTCCCCGTCATCGGAATCCCCATCAAAGCCTCGGTGCTGGACGGCATTGACGCGCTTCTCTCCACCGTGCAGATGCCCTCGGGCATCCCCGTTGCCACGGTTGCGATTGACGGCGCGGTCAATGCCGCTTTGCTTGCCATACAGATTCTCGCCGTGGAGGACGCGCAGCTCTCGGACAAACTCTCCAAGGCGCGGGCGCGCGCGCGGGAAACCATACTGAATAAAGATGCAGCGCTGAACGCGAAGAATATCTAGCGGCGCTCAGGGCCTGATTTTATACTTGGAGGAATTTGGATGAAACAAGTCTATCGGGGAAAAACTAAGGATGTTTACGCATTGGAAAACGGGAACTATCTCTTGAAGTTTAAGGACGATGTCACAGGGCAGGACGGTGTCTTTGACCCCGGCGCCAACACCGTCGGTCTGACGATTGAAGGCGTGGGGAGAGAAAACCTGCGCATGTCGGCTTATTTCTTTGAGAAACTGCAGGCGGCCGGTGTCAGAACACACTTTGTCGGCGCGGATCTGGACGCGGTGACGATGGAAGTTCTGCCCGCCAAAATGTTTGGCAAGGGGCTTGAGGTAATCTGCCGCCACAGGGCGGTGGGCAGCTTTCTCAAGCGCTACGGCGATTATATTGAAGCGGGGGCGGAACTGCCCGCCTATGTGGAGATGACCCTCAAGGATGACGAGCGGGGTGACCCGCTGATTATTAAGGATGCGCTGGTGATGCTCGGCATCATGAGCGATGCGCAGTATGAGGCCATCAAGGCCATGACGCAGGAGATCACGCAGCTTATTGCCGGCGTGCTGCGGGAGCGCGGCCTGATTCTCTATGACATCAAGCTGGAATTTGGCTATGACGCAGCCGGAGAGGTCATGCTGATCGATGAAATCGCATCGGGCAATATGCGGGTCTACCGGGACGGCGTTCATATTCAGCCGATGGAGCTCTCTAAGCTGTTCTTTGCATAAATTTGCATGAAGGCGACCCCTGAACTTTTCCGAAAGCTGCTTCTGGGGGGGCGGCGGCCATAGTCTGCGGCAGGGATTCCCCTGCGCGGAAATCACGGAGGTGTGACACTTGGGCGGTTTTTTTGGCGCGGTTTCCAAGCGAGACTGCGTATTAGACGTATTTTTTGGAACGGATTACCATTCGCACCTCGGTGCAAAGCGCGGTGGCATGGCGGCCTTCGGCGGGGAGGATGGCTTTCAGCGCGACATTCACAACATTGAAAACTCCCCCTTTCGAACCAAATTTGAGGGGATCACGGAAGAGATGCACGGAAACATCTGCATTGGCTGCATCAGCGACACGGATCCGCAGCCGCTCTTGGTGCGCTCAAAACTCGGCACCTATGCCATCACCATTGTCGGCCGGATCAACAATGCGCCGGAGCTGATTGAAGAGCTTCTCTCGCCCGGCGGCTTTCACTTTGAGGCCATGACGGGCGGCAGGGTGAACACAACGGAGCTCGTTGCTGCGCTGATCAACCAGAAGCCACGCATCTCCGAGGGGCTGCGCTATGTGCAGGAGCGCGTGGAGGGGACGGCCTCCATTCTCCTGATGACCAAGGATGCCATCTACGCCTGCCGCGATAAATTCGGCAGGATTCCCATCCATCTGGGGAAGGATGAAAACGGACACGCGCTCGCCTTCGAGTCTTTTGCCTATGAAAAGCTCGGCTATCAAGATGTGTATGAGCTCGGGCCGAGCGAAGTGGTCAAGGTGACAGCGGAGGGCTTTTCGCAGCTGGTCGCGCCGACAGAGGAGCTGAAAATCTGCGCCTTTTTGTGGACTTACTACGGCTACCCCAACTCCAACTACGAGGGGATCAATGTTGAGGTGATGCGCAACCGCAACGGCGCGCTGCTGGCGGCGGCGGACCGGGAAAAGGGCAATTCCATGAACATCGACTCTGTAAGCGGCGTACCGGATTCCGGCACGCCGCACGCCATCGGCTATGCCAACGCGAGCGGCATCCCCTTTGCCAGGCCCTTTATTAAATATACCCCCACTTGGCCGCGCAGCTTTACACCCAACAACCAGAGCGAGCGCAACAAGGTGGCAAAGATGAAGCAAATTCCGGTGCGCGCGCTCATTGACGGGAAGAAGCTGCTCTTTGTGGACGATAGCATTGTCCGGGGCACGCAGCTGCGCGAGACGGTGGAGTTTCTCTATGAAAACGGCGCGGAGGAAGTGCACATCCGCTCCGCCTGCCCGCCGATTCTCTACGCCTGCAAATACCTCAATTTTACCAGAAGCAACTCGGATATGGAACTTTTGACCCGCAGGACCATTATGGAGCTGGAGGGGGAAGCCGGCTTTGCACATCTGGAGGAGTACGGGCAGAGCAACTCACCGCGCTGCGAGAAGATGCGCGCGCGGATCTGTAAAAACCTGCACTTCACAAGCCTGGAATACCAGACACTGGAGAACATGATCGCCGCGATCGGCATTGATCCGTGCAAGGTGTGCACATATTGCTGGAACGGAAAGGGGTAGATGATGTGATGGAGTCGAAATCAAGCAGCTACGCCGCCGCCGGGGTGGATATCACCGCCGGCTACAGAGCGGTGGAGCTGATGAAAGCGCATATCGCCAGAACCATGATCCCCGGCGCGTCTGCTGAAATCGGCGGCTTTGGCGGTCTCTTTGAGCTGGACGTGAAGGGGATGGAGCAGCCCGTTCTGGTTGCGGGCACCGACGGCGTCGGTACAAAATTGAAACTCGCCTTCCTGCTGGACAAGCACGAGACGATCGGGATTGACTGCGTCGCCATGTGCGTCAATGACATCGTCTGCTGCGGGGCGCGCCCGCTCTTCTTCCTCGACTATCTGGCGCTGGGGAAGAATGTCCCAGAAAAGGTGGCTGCCATCGTCTCGGGCGTGGCGGAGGGCTGCGTGCAGGCGGGCTGCGCCATTGTGGGCGGGGAGACGGCGGAGATGCCGGGCTTCTACCCGGAAGAGGAATATGACCTTGCGGGCTTTTCCGTGGGCGTCGTGGATAAGGCGAGGATCTTTGACAAAAACAGCATCCGGGCGGGGGATGTGATCCTTGGCCTGCCCTCATCCGGCCTGCATTCCAACGGCTTTTCGTTGGTACGAAAAGTGCTGAATGTGGAGCAGAGCGACCTGCGCGCCCCGATGGCGGAATTAGACGGGGCGGCGCTTGGTGAGCTGCTGCTCACCCCCACGCGCATCTACGTCAAGAGCATTCTCGCGCTGATGGATGCGGTGACGGTTAAATCCGTTTCTCACATCACCGGCGGCGGTTTTTATGAGAACATTCCCCGGAGCCTGCCGCCTGGCCTTGCGGCAAAGATCGAAGAGGCTGCCGTTCCGGTGCTGCCCATTTTCAAGCTGGTGGAAACACGCGGCGGCATCCCCCGCCGGGAGATGTTTAATACCTTTAACATGGGCATCGGCATGACGGTCGTTCTCGCGAGGGAAGAACTCGATACCGCCCTGCGCGTGCTGGAAGGGGCGGGGGAGAAGCCCTCCGTGCTCGGCGAAATCGTGCCCGGCGATGAGGGCCTGATCTTATGGTAAAGACGAGGATCGCCGTCCTCGTCTCCGGCGGCGGCACCAACCTACAGGCGCTTTTGGACGCACAGCGCAGCGGCGTGCTGCAAAGCGGGGAGATCGTCTTGGTGGTCTCCAATCAGGCGGGCGCCTATGCTCTGGAGCGGGCGGGCGCTGCGCAGATTGAAGCGCTGGCCTTAGGAAAAGAGCGCTTTGAAGAGCAGCTTGGCGCCCTGTTAGCGGAGCGCGGGATTGAGCTGATCATCTTGGCGGGCTTCATGCGCATTCTCTCCGCGGAGTTTACAAGGGCCTGGCCCAAGCGCATTCTCAATGTCCACCCCTCCCTGATCCCCGCCTTTAGCGGCAAGGGTTTTTACGGGCTGAAGGTGCACGAAGCCGCGCTCTCCTGCGGTGTGAAGCTCACGGGGGCAACGGTGCACTATGTCAACGAAATCCCGGATGGGGGAGAGATCATCCTCCAAAAGGCGGTGGAGGTTTTGCCTGAGGACACGGCGGAGCGCTTGCAGCTGCGCGTGATGCAGGAGGCAGAGTGGCAGCTGCTGCCCAAGGCAGCAGAGCTGGTTTCCAAACAGATCGCAAGAGAGAAGGAGCAAAAGAGATGAACGGATATGAGACGCAGCAGCTGGATGCCCTTCTGAGCGGCAACCGCTATCCCGGCCGCGGCATTGTGATGGGGAATACGCCCGATGGCAAGCGGATGGCGATGGCCTATTTCATCATGGGGCGCAGCGCGAACAGCCGCAACCGCATTTTCGCCCGCACGGAGGACGGCATCCGCACTGAAGCGGCGGATGCGGCAAAGCTGGAAGACCCTTCCCTGATCATCTACCACCCGCTGCGCAAGCTCCAGGGCTGCCATATTCTCACCAACGGTGACCAGACGGATACCATTCGCGATGCGATGGAGCAGGGGAGCTGCTTTGAAGCCGCCCTCTTCACCCGGGAGTTTGAGCCCGACGCGCCGAATTTTACGCCGCGCATTTCAGCCATCCTCCGCCCGGGTGGTGCATATACCATGGCGATTTTAAAGCGCGCGGATGAAGCGGGCAGCGCCTGCGCCCGCCAGTTTTTCTGCTACCCGCCCCTCCCCGGCGTGGGGCATTTCCTGCACACCTACGTGCAGGACGGCAGTCCCCTGCCAAGCTATCGGGGGGAGCCGCAGCGCGTTGCGATTCCGGCTGGGATTGATGCGATGACGGCGATGATCTGGGATTCGCTGGACGAAGAGAACAAAATCGCACTGTATGTGAGTTATCTTGACCTTGAAAGCGGCGAAGAGGACCTTCGCTTGGTCAACAAATATTGCGCAGGAGGACAGGGATGAAACGGTTTGAATTAAAATACGGCTGTAACCCCAACCAGAAACCCGCAGAACTCTATATGGACAGCGGCGCCCCGCTCCCCATCGAGATTTTAAACGGGCGGCCGGGATATATCAACTTTCTCGACGCGCTCAACAGCTGGCAGCTGGTGAAAGAACTGCGGGAAGCGCTTCATCTGCCTGCGGCAGCGTCGTTTAAGCACGTCAGCCCCACCTCGGCGGCGCTGGGTCTGCCGCTGGGCGCTGCGCTCAAGCGCGCCGCCTTTGTCGATGACATAGAGGGGCTGGACGACTCGCCCCTCGCATCGGCCTATGCGCGGGCGCGGGGCACCGACCGCATGTGTTCGTTTGGGGACTGGATCGCCCTCTCCGACCCCTGTGACGAGGTGACGGCGCGGCTGATCGGGCGCGAGGTCTCAGACGGGGTGATCGCTCCCGGATACAGCCCGGAGGCGCTGGAAATTCTGCGCGCCAAGCGTAAGGGCAGTTATAATATCGTGCGCATCGACCCCCACTACGTTCCGGAAGGGATCGAGCGCAAGCAGGTCTTTGGCATCACCTTCCAGCAGGGGCGCAACGATGCCCGCATTGACGAGAGCCTGCTTGAACAGATAGTGACGGAGAACAAAGAGCTCCCCGCGGAGGCCAAGCGGGACTTGATTGTCGCCTTGATTACGCTCAAATACACCCAGTCCAACTCCGTCTGCTATGCGGTGGACGGGCAGGCCATCGGCGTTGGCGCGGGGCAGCAATCCCGCATTCACTGCACGCGTCTGGCGGGGCAGAAGGCAGACACTTGGCACTTGCGCCAGCATCCCAAGACGCTGGAGCTGCCCTTCCTCGCGGCGCTGGGGCGGCCCGAGCGGGACAATGCCATTGATCTCTACCTCTCCGATGTGGAAGAGGACAACGAGAGCGTCCTTGCCGAGGGGAACTGGCAGGCCTTTTTCAGCCGCCGCCCGGAGCCCTTCAGCCGGGAAGAAAAGCGGAGCTATCTCTCTACAATCCGCGGCATCGCCCTGGGGAGCGACGCATTTTTCCCCTTTGGGGACAACATTGAGCGCGCGCAGCGCAGCGGAGTGAGCTATGTGGCGCAGCCGGGCGGTTCCGTGCGGGACGACCATGTGATCGCTGTTTGCAACCGCTATCAGATGGCCATGGCCTTCACCGGCCTGCGCCTGTTCCACCATTGACAAATGAGAGAAGGGGTGAGCTGATGAAGGTATTGGTCGTGGGCGGCGGCGGGCGCGAGCACGCCATTATACGAAGCCTGCGTAAGAATCAATCCGTTGAACGCATCTATGCCCTTCCCGGGAACGGGGGGATTGCCGCCGACGCAATCTGCGTGGATATCGGCGCAACGGATCTCGAGCGTATGGTAGACTTTGCGCTGCAGGAGGAGATTGATTTTGCCGTTGTGGGGCCGGACGATCCTCTGGTGCTCGGCGCGGTAGACGCACTGAGAGAGAAAAACATTCCCTGTTTTGGGCCAAACAAGGCCGCCGCACTCATCGAGGGGAGCAAGGTGTTCTCAAAAAACCTGATGAAGCAATATGGAATTCCAACTGCGGCATACGCGGTCTTCACCGATCTGCAGCAGGCACTCGCCTATCTGGAAGAGGCACCCATCCCTACCGTTATCAAGGCGGACGGGCTGGCCCTTGGCAAGGGCGTCATCATCGCCCAGACGCGGGAGGAGGCGCGCGCCGCTGTCTTTGCGATGATGGAGGAGAAGGTGTTTGGCGAGAGCGGGAGCCGCATTGTCATTGAAGAGTTTCTCGAAGGGCCGGAAGTCTCCGTGCTGGCCTTTACGGATGGCAGGAGCATGATGCCCATGCTCTCTTCCATGGACCACAAGCGGATCTTTGACGGCGATCAGGGACCGAACACCGGCGGCATGGGCTGCATTGCGCCCAATCCCTACTACACCGGGGAGATTGCCCGGCGCTGCATGAGAGAGATCTTTCTGCCCACCATGGAGGCAATGAACCGGGAGGGGAGACGATTTCAGGGCTGCCTCTACTTCGGCCTGATGCTCACGGAGGACGGCCCGAAGGTGATAGAGTACAACTGCCGCTTTGGTGACCCGGAGACGCAGGTTGTGCTGCCGCTCTTGGAGAGCGATCTTTTCACCGTCATGCAAAAAACCGCAGAGGGCAAGCTCCATGAGACGGAGGTCGTCTTCAAACAAGGAGCGGCCTGCTGCGTGGTGCTCGCCAGCGAGGGCTACCCCGGCAGCTATGAGACGGGCAAGCCCATTACCATCCCCGCGGATTTGGACGCGGAGGTCTTTATCGCGGGGGCAAAGCTTGTGGACGGGGTCTTGCAGAGCGCCGGCGGCCGCGTGCTCGGTGTCACCGCGACGGGGGAGAGCCTTGCGGAAGCGGTGCAAAAGGCATATCAGGAGGCAGCGCGCGTCCATTTTGAACAAGCTTACTGCCGGAAGGACATTGGAGCACGTGCCTTACAGGCGCTGGAGGAGGGATGACCGTGGTATACCGCGTATATGTGGAGAAGCGAGCGGCGCTGGCCGTGGAGGCGCAGGCACTCTTCTCCGATCTGAAAACACTGCTCAATGTGGAAGGCTTGGAGACGCTGCGCCTCTTCAACCGCTATGACGTGCAGGGCGTTGACGAGGCGCTCTTTGACCTGTGTGTCAAGACGGTCTTCTCCGAACCGCAGACCGACTTGGTCTATGAAATCTTGCCGGAAGAGAAGGGCGCGCTGTGCTTTGCGGTGGAATACCTCCCCGGTCAATTCGACCAGCGGGCAGACTCTGCCGCTCAGTGCGTCCAAATCCTCTCCCAGAAGGAGCGGCCGCTCGTGCGCACGGCACGGGTCTACCAGCTCACAGGCACGCTCTCCGAGCAGGAGATTGCGGCGGTCAAAGACTATCTCATCAATCCCATTGAGTCCCGGGAGGCATCGCTCCTGCCCTACGAGACGCTCGAACTCCCCGTCACGCCGCCGGAAAAGGTGGCGGTGTTGGATGGGTTTTGCGCCCTGGACGAGGCGGGTTTGATCCGCTTTCACGAGGCCTGGGGGCTTGCGATGGACCTTGCGGATCTGCACGCCTGCCAGAACTATTTCCAGACGGAAGCGCGCGACCCAACGGTGACGGAGCTGCGTGTGATTGACACCTATTGGTCTGATCACTGCCGCCATACAACCTTCTTAACCCAGATTGATGAGGCGGTCTTTGACGCGCCGCTGATCCAAAAAACTTATGAGGACTATCTTGCCCTGCGCAAGGATCTGGGCAGGGAAAAGCCCGTGAGCCTGATGGATTTGGGCACAATTGTTGGAAAACACCTGCGCAGGAGCGGGCAGCTGCTGCATCTGGACGAGTCTGAAGAGGTCAACGCCTGCACTGTAAAGATTAAGGTGAGTACCGATGCGGGCCTGGAGGACTGGCTGCTGCTCTTTAAGAACGAAACGCACAACCACCCCACGGAAATTGAGCCCTTCGGCGGCGCTGCAACCTGCATCGGCGGGGCGATCCGCGACCCGCTCTCCGGCCGATCCTATGTGTACGCGGCGATGCGGGTGACGGGAGCGGCGGACCCGAGAAAACCGGTCTCAGAAACACTGCCGGGCAAGCTGCCCCAGCGGAGCATCGTCACAAGGGCCGCCGCAGGCTACAGCTCTTACGGCAACCAAATCGGCCTGCCCACAGGGCAGGTGGATGAAATTTACCACCCCGGCTATGAGGCAAAGCGGATGGAAGTCGGCGCGGTCATCGGCGCGGCGCCGGCGGAAAACGTCCGCCGGGAGCAGCCGGCGGCGGGTGACCTTGTGATTCTGCTGGGCGGGCGAACCGGAAGGGACGGCTGCGGCGGCGCAACGGGCTCGTCCAAATCGCACACAACGGAGTCGCTGGAAACCGGCGGCGCAGAGGTGCAAAAGGGCAACGCGCCGGAGGAGCGGAAAATTCAACGGCTCTTCCGCAGGAAAGAGGCCTCGCTGCTGATCAAGCGCTGCAACGACTTTGGCGCGGGCGGTGTCTGTGTCGCCATTGGGGAACTGGCCGACGGTCTTGCGATTGAACTTGATGCCGTACCAAAAAAATATGAAGGGCTCGATGGAACCGAGCTTGCCATCAGCGAGTCCCAGGAGCGCATGGCGGTCGTCGTGGAGGCGGGGGACGCGGCGCGCTTTCTCGCCCTGGCGGGGGAAGAAAACCTGGAGGCCACCGTCGTGGCGGAGGTCACGGCGGCGCGCAGACTCATCATGCACTGGCAGGGGGATCGCATCGTCGATATTTCCCGGGACTTTTTGGACAGCAACGGCGCGGAGAAACACAGCAGCGCCAAAGTGCTTGCGCCAAAGCCCTTCGCAAAGGAGATCCCTGCGGAGTTCTCCAAAGGCTTCCTCGCGCTCGCGGCTGATTTAAACGTCTGCTCCAAGCGGGGGCTCACGGAGCAGTTTGACTCGAGCATCGGCTCGGGCACTGTGCTCATGCCTCTGGGCGGAAAGTACCAACTCACACCCCCGCAGGCGATGGTGCATAAAATTGCCACGCAGGAGAGAGATACGGACAGCTGCTCCCTGATGGCCTGGGGCTATAACCCCTTTATCTCCTCACAGAGCCCCTATCACGGTGCCTACCTTGCCGTCGTGGAGTCCGTGGCAAAGCTCGTGGCAACGGGCGCTTCGCTTGCAGACACCTACCTGAGCTTTCAGGAATATTTCGAGCGGCTCGGCCGGGAGGAAACCCGCTGGGGCAAGCCGCTTGCGGCGCTGCTGGGCGCATTCCGCGCGCAGATGGAGCTCTCCATCGCGGCCATCGGCGGGAAGGACTCCATGAGCGGGAGCTTTGAGGAGATGGACGTGCCGCCGACGCTGATCTCCTTTTCGGTGACGACAGACGAGCTTGCGCATATTCTCTCGCCGGAGTTCAAAGCCGCCGGACACAAGGTCTTTTGGCTGCGGCCGGATGTCGGGGCGGATGGCCTCCCAAAGGCGGAGAGCCTTCGCGCGGTGCTCGAGACCGTCACGCGGCTCGGCCGGGAGGAGAAGATCCACGCCGCCTGCACCCCAACTTACGGCGGTATTGCGCAGGCAGTTTTAAACATGGCGGCGGGCAACCGGATTGGCTTCTCCTTTGCGCCGGAGCGGACGCTCGAAGAGCTCTTCGCCTATCAATACGGCTCCTTTGTTCTCGAGTGCAGTGACGATACGGATCCGGGCGGCCTGCTGCTGGGCACGACGCAGGAAGAGGAGCTGCTCTCCTTCCGTGGGGAGAGCCTGCCCCTCTCGCAGCTCTTCCAAGTCCATGAAGAAACGCTCGAGACGATTTACCCCTCTCATATACCGCAGGAGGAGGTCACGCTCCATGTGCCCGACCACAGGGCTTCCGGCTGGATGGCGCCGAGGGTGAAATATGCAAAGCCGCGCGTGCTGGTGCCCGTCTTCCCGGGGACGAACACGGAATATGACGCGGAGCGGGCGCTCCGTGCCGCGGGGGCAGTGCCGGAGATTGTTGTCATCCGAAACCTCACCGCCGCGCAGGTGAGCGGATCGGTGGAGGCGATGGCCAAGGCCATTGCAGCCGCCCAAGTGATCCTGATTCCCGGCGGCTTCTCCGGCGGCGACGAGCCTGACGGCTCGGCAAAGCTCATCACCTCCTTCTTCCGCAATGCGAAAGTCCGGGAGGCGACCGATCTGCTGCTCAATGAGCGGGACGGCCTGATCTGCGGTATATGCAACGGATTTCAGGCGCTCATTAAGCTGGGCTTGGTTCCCTTTGGGCGGATTATGGATACAGATGAGCACTGCCCGACCCTGACGCACAACGCCATCGGGCGGCACCAATCCCGCATTGTCCGCACACGCATTGCATCCAATCTCTCCCCCTGGCTGATGGAATGTGAGCCGGGCGAGGTGTACAGCACAGTGATCTCCCACGGGGAGGGGCGCTTCCTCGCCTCCGAAACACTGCTCCGTGAGCTGCTGAATCAGGGACAGATTGCAACGCAGTATGTGGACTTTGCGGACGAACCCAGCGGAGACATTCTCTTTAACCCCAGCGGCTCGCTGGGCGCGGTAGAGGGGATCACCTCGCCGGACGGGCGGGTCTTGGGCAAGATGGGGCACACAGAGCGCCTCTCCAAGGGAATTTACAAGAACGTGCCCGGAAATTACGATATGGGCCTCTTCCGCGGCGCCGTGCGCTATTTTGACTGATTGCCTTACGCAGCGGAGCGTGGCCTGCTCACATCGGGCGAAACGCTTGCAGCCCTTCCAGCAGGAGTTTGACGAATAAGAAGAGACAGCGCGCGACTGACGGATGGAGTCCGAGCAGTCAAGAAATAAAATATCCCAACAGGAGGTACGCCAAAATGGCCTATTATTATCCCGAGCCCTCCCGCACGTTTAGTGAATATTTATTCATACCTGGCTATACGCCGGAGGAGTGCCGCCCGGAGAACATCTCCCTGAAAGTGCCGCTGGTGAAATATGCGCGCGGGAAAGAGCCGGCGCTGCATCTGAACATCCCGCTCTCCTCCGCCATCATGCAGTCGGTCTCCGATGACCGCATGGCGGTGGCGCTGGCGAGGGAGGGCGGAATCTCCTTTATCTACGCCTCACAGAGCATTGAAAGCGAAGCTGCTATGGTGGCAAGGGCCAAGGGCTATAAGGCGGGCTTTGTGGTCAGCGATGCAAACCTCAAGCCGGACTACACCCTGGGCGATGTGCTCCGCCTGCTCAAGGAGATGGGGCACTCCACCATGCCTGTGACCGACAGCGGCACGCCAAATGGCAAGCTGATGGGCCTGGTCACAAGCCGCGACTACCGCGTGAGCCGCATGTCAACGGACACGAAGGTGTCTGAGTTTATGACACCGGTGGAGAAACTGATCACCGCGCCCAAGCACACCACGCTCAAGCAGGCCAACGACATCATCTGGGAGCACAAGCTCAACGCGTTGCCTATCGTGGATGAAAACGGCCTGTTGATGAGCTTCGTCTTCCGAAAGGATTACTCCGCGCACAAGGACAACCCGCAGGAGCTGCTCGATCAGGAAAAGCGCTACGTGGTGGGCGCGGGCATCAATACGCTTGACTATGAGGAGCGGATTCCGGCGCTCGTCGCCGCTGGAGCGGATGTTCTCTGCATTGACTCCTCCGAGGGCTTCACCGTCTGGCAGAAGCGCGTGCTGGAGTTCGTCCGCAGCAAATACGGCGAGAGCGTCAAGATTGGCGCCGGAAATGTCGTGGACAGGGAGGGATTCCTCTTTCTGGCCGAGGCCGGGGCAGACTTTGTCAAGGTCGGCATCGGCGGCGGTTCCATCTGCATCACCCGCGAGGAAAAGGGCATTGGACGGGGGCAGGCGACGGCGCTCATCGAAGTGGCCGCTGCCCGCAATGAGTATTTTGAGCGGACGGGCATCTATGTCCCCATCTGTTCGGACGGCGGGATCGTCCACGATTACCACATGACCCTGGCACTTGCCATGGGGGCGGATTTTCTGATGCTGGGCCGCTATTTCGCCCGTTTTGATGAGAGCCCCACAAATAAACTCAATATCAATGGAACCTATGTCAAGGAATACTGGGGCGAGGGCTCCAACCGCGCACGCAACTGGCAGCGCTATGACCTGGGCGGCAAGAGCGACCTCTCCTTTGAGGAGGGCGTAGATTCCTATGTGGTCTACGCCGGCAGCCTTCAGGATAACGTGGCAAAGAGTCTTTATAAGGTCAAGTCCACCATGTGCAACTGCGGTGTGATGGACGTGCAGCAATTACAGAAGGAGGCGAAAATCACTCTGGTCTCCGCAACCAGCATTGTCGAGGGCGGCTACCATGACGTGACGCTTCGGGCGACGAATACAACCGTGTAAGAGAAGAGGGTGGACGCGATGAAGATGAAAAGTGATATCGAAATTGCCCAGAGCGTGATGCCAAGGCCCATCCGCCAAATTGCGGAGGAAGCCGGGATCCGGGAGCGCTATCTGGAGCTCTACGGGAGCGACAAGGCGAAGGTTGACTATAACATTCTCTCGGAAATCAGCGCGCCGGACGGGAAGCTCGTGTTGGTCAGCGCCATCACCCCGACCCCCGCCGGAGAGGGAAAGACAACGACAACCGTGGGCCTCGCGGACGGGCTCCGAAAGCTGGGAAAGCGCGCCATCGTCGCCCTGCGGGAGCCCTCCCTTGGCCCCGTCTTCGGCCTGAAAGGCGGCGCCGCCGGGGGCGGCTTTGCCCAGCTGCTGCCAATGGAGGACATCAACCTGCACTTCACGGGGGATTTTCACGCCATCGGCGCGGCCAACAACCTGCTTGCGGCCATGCTCGACAACCATATCTATCAGGGCAACGCGCTGGGCATTGACCCGCGGCGGATCAGCTGGCGGCGCTGCTTGGATATGAACGACCGGCAGCTGCGCAGCATTACGGACGGTCTGGGCGGCCGGGTCAACGGTGTGCCCCGGGAGGATGGCTTCGATATTACAGTTGCCTCTGAGATCATGGCCATCCTCTGCCTTGCAGATTCCATCCGCGACTTGAAAGAGCGCCTTGCCCGTGTGGTGGTGGCTGCGACCTATGAGGAAAGGCCCGTCACCGCAGGGGACTTGAAGGCGGCAGGGGCCATGGCGGCGCTGCTCAAGGACGCGCTCAAACCAAATCTGGTGCAGACGCTCGAAAACACCCCCGCCTTTGTGCACGGCGGCCCCTTTGCAAACATTGCACACGGCTGCAACTCCATCATGGCGACGAAAATGGCGCTCAAGCTCGGCGACTACGCGGTGACGGAGGCCGGTTTCGGCGCGGATCTGGGCGCGGAAAAGTTTTTTGATATCAAGTGCCGCATGGCGGGGCTGAGCCCCTCTGCGGTGGTGATTGTTGCAAGCGTGCGCGCGCTCAAGCACCACGGCGGCGCGCCCAAGACACAATTGGGCGAGGAAAATCTTGAGGCGCTTTGGCGCGGCCTGCCCAACCTGCTGCAGCATGTGCAAAACATTACGGAGGTTTTTGGCCTGCCCTGTGTGGTGGCCATCAACCGCTTCCCGCAGGATACCGAGGCGGAGCTGTGCCTGATCGAGGAGCAGTGCCGGAAGCTGGGTGTCAATGTGGCGCGCTCTGAGGTTTGGGCCAAGGGCGGCGAAGGCGGAAGGGCCTTGGCGGAAGAGGTGGTGCGCCTTTGCGAGCTGCCCAACCAATTTACACACTGCTACTCCTTAGAGAGCAGCATTGAGGAAAAACTCGAGCAGATAGTCAAGAAAGTTTACCGGGGCGAAGGTGTCATCCTAAGCCCGCAGGCAAAAAAGCAGGCCAAGCAGCTCACAGAGCAGGGCTTTGGCAAGCTGCCCATCTGCATGGCAAAGACGCAGTATAGCTTTTCGGATGACCCCGCTCTTTTGGGTGCGCCAAGGGACTTTCAGCTGACGGTGCGCAATCTCAAGCTCTCGGCCGGAGCCGGCTTCCTCGTCGCGATGACGGGGGATATTTTAACCATGCCGGGCCTTCCGAAACAACCGGCGGCGGAGAACATTGATGTCGATGACAAGGGGCGCATCTCCGGCCTGTTCTAAACGATTGCCGCGCATGGCCGTTAGCCTTGGATTGACACGGATGCGTGCGTGCGGGGGCGGAGGAAAGTGAAAAAGGGATTGACAGATCCCGCGCAATCAGATAAACTATTTAGCGATAAAATGTGTTCGCCGCAGACCCCGCCCGGAGCAGCCGGGCGGGGCACGGCGGAACGCTTGCAGAAGGGAACAGGTGATAGAAGTGAAATATCTGCTTTCAGGCGCAACCATTCACACCGCAGATCGCAGCGTTCAGGGTGATATTCTGATCGATCAGGGCAGAATTGTTTCCGTTTCCCCAAAGGCACCGCAGGCTGCGGAGGCTGTTGTAATTCAATTAAATGGTTTTGATCTCTTTCCCGGTTTCGTTGATGTTCATGTTCATCTTCGAGAACCGGGTTTTTCATATAAGGAAACCATGAAAAGCGGCACGCTGGCAGCGGCGCGCGGCGGATTCACAACAGTTTGCGCCATGCCAAACCTCAATCCTGCGCCGGACAGCCGCGAAACCCTTGCCGCCCAGCAGGCGATCATACGCGGGCAGGCGCTCGTTAGGGTGCATCCTTACGGCTGCATCACGCAGGGAGAACTAGGGGAGCGCCTTGCAGATTTGGAAGCCCTGGCACCGCAGGTAGTCGCCTTTTCCGACGATGGGAAAGGCGTGCAGGCCGATGGGATCATGGAAGAGGCGATGAGGCGGGTGAAGGAACTTGGCGGCATCATCGCCGCGCACTGTGAAGATGAGCGCCTGCTCAAGGGGGGCTACATCCACGAGGGTGCCTACGCCAAAGCCCACGGGCACCGTGGCATCTGCTCCGAGAGCGAATGGGGGCAGGTGGCGCGGGATTTAGAGCTCGTCAGAGCGACCGGCTGCCGCTACCATGTCTGCCATGTCTCAACAAAGGAGAGCGTGGATTTGATCCGCAGGGCCAAGGCGGAGGGGCTGGACGTGAGCTGTGAGACCGCACCGCACTACCTGCTGCTCAGCGACGCGGATTTGCAGGAGGATGGGCGCTTTAAGATGAACCCGCCCATCCGCAGCGCGGAGGATCAAAGGGCGCTGCGGGAGGGCCTGCTTGACGGGACGGTTGATATGATCGCGACCGACCACGCGCCGCACTCCGCCGAGGAAAAGGCAGGCGGGCTGGAGAAGAGCCTGATGGGCGTGGTGGGGCTGGAGACGGCCTTCCCCCTTCTCTATACAGAGCTGGTCAAAACGGGCTTTTGCAGCTTGGAACAGCTTCTTCTGTGGATGCAGCTGCGGCCCATGCGCCGCTTTGGAATCGGCTCCGCGCTGGAGGCCGGTGCCCCCGCGGATTTGACCGTGTTTGACTTGCATCATCCCTATGTCATCGATCCGGCTGAGTTTGTCTCCCAAGGCCGCGCCACCCCCTTTGCGGGCAGGACGGTCTGGGGCCGCTGTAAGCTGACAATCGTTGATGGGCAGATCGTCTGGGAGGAGAAATAATTATGCCGAAAAGAACAGACATTCGGAAGATTTTGGTCATTGGTTCCGGCCCCATTGTCATTGGGCAGGCGGCGGAGTTTGACTATGCGGGCACGCAGGCCTGCATCGCCCTGAAGGAAGAGGGGTATGAGGTAATCCTGCTCAACTCCAACCCCGCCACGATCATGACGGACACCAGTATGGCGGATAAGGTGTATATGGAGCCGCTGACGCTGGAATACGTTGCAAAAATTCTGCGCTTCGAGCGGCCGGATGCCATTGTCCCCGGCATCGGCGGGCAGACGGGGCTGAATCTGGCCATGCAGCTGGAGAAAAAAGGCGTTCTGGAGGAGTGCCAGGTGGAGCTGCTCGGCACTGCCGCCGCAAGCATTGAGCAGGCGGAGGACCGAAAAAAGTTTAAGGAATTCTGCCAGGAGATCGGGGAGCCGGTGCTCCCCTCCGTTGTGACCTGCACCGTTCAGGAGGGGGTGGAGGCCGCGCGGCAGATCGGGTATCCCCTGGTGCTGCGCCCCGCCTTTACCCTCGGCGGAACCGGCGGCGGCTTTGCCGAAAACGAAGCGGAGCTCCTTGCGATGATGGAGAACGCGCTGGCGCTCTCCCCTGTGGGGCAGGTGCTGGTGGAAAAAAGCGTCAAGGGCTGGAAAGAGATTGAATTTGAGGTGATGCGGGATGCCGCCGACACCGCCATTGCCATCTGCGACATGGAAAACATCGACCCGGTCGGCGTGCACACGGGGGACTCCATGGTGGTGGCGCCCTGCCAGAGCCTGAGCGGGGAGACGCTGGAGATTCTGCGCAGCAGCGCGCTGAAAATAATCCGCGGTCTGCAGATCAGCGGCGGCTGCAATGTGCAGTTTGCGCTCTCCCCAAATTCAAATGAATATTATCTCATCGAGGTCAACCCCCGTGTTTCGCGCTCCTCCGCCCTCGCCTCCAAGGCGAGCGGATACCCCATCGCCCGCGTGACGGCGAAAATCGCTGTGGGGATGACGCTTGATGAAATCATGATCGCCGACCGCTATGCAAACTTTAACCCCAAGCTCAACTATGTCGTCTGCAAGATGGCGCGCTTCCCCTTTGACAAGTTTGCAACGGCCTCCAACCGGCTGGGCACGCAGATGAAGGCGACGGGGGAGGTGATGAGCATCGGGAAAACACTCACGGAGAGCATCATGAAGGCGGTGCGCTCGCTGGAAAACGGCGCGGTTCATCTCCACCTGCCGAAATTTGACAGTATGGGATGGGAAGAGCTGCTGCAGTATGTCTCGGAGGGGACGGACGACCGCATCTATGGGCTGGCGCAGCTCTTCCGCCTCGGCTGCGGAACGGAAGAGCTCTATCAGGTCACAAAGATTGAAGCGGTGTTTTTAAACGCCATCCGCGATGTCGTCTTACAGGAGCGTGCGCTCGTAGATCACCCCGACGATGTGGATGTGCTTCTTGCCGCCAAGCGCTCCGGCTTTTCCGACCCATATATCGCAAAACTCTGGAATAGGACAGAGGAGGCGGTCTATGCGCTGCGGAAGGAGAGGGGCATCTTCCCTGACTACCTCATGATCGACACCTGCGCCGCAGGGCCCGAGAGCTACGTGCCCTACTTCTACTCCTCCTATAACGGGGATGGGAAGCACATCCCAGATACAAGGGAAAAGATCATCGTGCTCGGTTCGGGGCCCATCCGCATCGGCCAGGGCATCGAGTTTGACTACTCGACTGTCCACGCGGTGCAGACCATCAAGGAAATTGGCTATGAGGCCATTATCATCAACAACAACCCGGAAACCGTCTCCACCGACCCCAATACGGGAGACAAGCTCTATTTTGAGCCGCTCACGGTGGAAGATGTGATGAACATCATCGAGCGGGAGCAGCCGATGGGTGTGATTGCAACACTCGGCGGGCAGACGGCGATCAATCTGGCCGCGCCGCTGGAGGCACGCGGGGTGAAGCTCATCGGAACCGGGGTGGAGGCCATTGAGCGGGCAGAAAACCGCGACGCCTTTGAACATATGCTCGAGGTGCTCAAGGTGCCCCAGCCCAAAGGCCGCGCGGTGACAAACATTGAAGCCGGTGTGCAGAAGGCGGAGGAAGTGGGCTATCCGGTTCTGGTGCGGCCAAGCTATGTGCTCGGCGGCCGGGCGATGCAAATTGTCAACAACGAGGCGGCCCTGCGCGCCTATCTCAAGAGCGCGGTGGAAATCAACGAGGATCAGCCCGTGCTGGTGGATAAATACATCCCCGGCAAGGAGCTGGAGGTGGACGCGGTCTGCGATGGGCAAAATGTCTTTGTCCCCGGCATCATGGAGCACGTGGAGCGCACCGGAATTCACTCAGGGGACAGCATCAGCGTCTATCCCACCTTCAGTGTTTCCGATAAAGCGCGCGGGCGGATCTTGGAATACAGCAAGCGCCTTGGCCTCGGCCTTGGTATGCTCGGGCTCTTCAACATCCAGTTTATCGTAGACGAAGAGGAAAATGTCTATGTGATTGAGGTCAACCCCCGCTCCAGCCGCACCGTGCCCTTCCTCTCGAAGGCGACGGGCTACTCCCTTGCCGATATCGCAACCCATGTCATCCTGGGCAGATCGCTCAAGGAACAGGGTATTTTTGACATCTATCCGACGGAGAAGAAGCGCTGGTACGTCAAGGTTCCCGCCTTTTCCTTCTCCAAGCTTCAGGGCATGGACACCTATCTCTCCCCCGAGATGAAGTCCACGGGCGAAGCCATCGGCTATGACAACCAGCTCAACCGCGCGCTCTATAAGGCCCTGCAGGCCTCGGGTTTGAAGCTGATGAACTACGGAACCGTTCTGGTCACAGTGGCCGATAAGGATAAGGAAGAGGCCCTGCCGCTCATCAAGCGCTTTTATAACCTTGGCTTCAACATTGAGGCGACCAAGGGCACCGCGGCCTTCCTAAAATCTGTTGGAATCCGCACGAGAGTGCGCCGCAAGATCAGTGACGGCAGCGATGAAATTTTAGACTCCATCCGCAAAGGGCATGTGACTTATGTGATCAACACCCGAAATCTGGACTCTGTCACGGGGGAGAACGACGGGCGGGAGATCCGGCGCTGCGCTGTGGAAAACGGCGTTGGAATGTTCACTTCCCTCGATACCGTCCGGGTGCTGCTGGATATTTTGGAGGAGACCACCCTTTGCATCTCCACGATTGACGCGTAAGCAAGGCTGCCTGCGCGGCGGGTTGAGAGCCAAAGGAAGGCCCATCTGCCTTGCCGCCCAAGGCATAGTATGAGAAAAGGAGCGCAGTATTGAACAGAGAACTTTTTACAATACGGGACAACCTCGCCCTGACGGATACGGTCTATGAAATGCGCCTGCGGGGAGACACCTCGGCCATACGCGCGCCGGGGCAGTTTGTGAACATTGAGCTCCCGGGTTTTTACCTGCGCCGCCCCATCAGCGTGTGTGACTGGACGGCGGGGGAGCTGACGATCCTCTACAAAACGGTCGGCCGGGGCACGGAGTACATGAAAACGCTCGCAGAGGGCGCACAGCTGGAATTGCTGCTGGGCCTTGGAAACGGCTACGACACAAGCAAAAGCGGAGGTGAACCGCTGCTGATCGGCGGCGGTGTGGGCATTCCGCCGCTCTTTGCGCTCGCGAAACAACTCCTGCAGGAGGGGAAAACACCCACCGTGATTCTGGGTTTTCGGACTGCCGCTGAAGTATTCTATCAGGAGGAATTTGCAGCCCTCGGCGTGAAGCTTCTGATCACCACAGAGGACGGCAGCCTTGGGATCCAAGGCTTTGTGACCGATGCGATGGAGGGTCTCTCCCCCAGTTATCTCTACAGCTGCGGCCCGCTGCCCATGCTCCGGGCGGTTTACGAGGCATCCGCCTGCGACGGGCAGTTTAGCTTTGAAGAGCGCATGGGCTGCGGCTTTGGCGCCTGCATGGGCTGCAGCTGCGAGACGAAGGACGGCTACAAACGCATCTGCAAAGAGGGGCCGGTGCTTGAGAGGGGGGAGATTGTATGGTGAATCTGAGGGTGAATCTCTCCGGGCTAACGCTGGAGAATCCCATCATCCCTGCCAGCGGCACGTTTGGCTACGGCTATGAGTTTGCCGAGCTCTATGACATCAATATTCTCGCTTCCTTTTCCTTTAAGGGCAGCACAGCGGCGCCCCGCTTTGGAAACCCCACGCCGCGCATCGCCGAGTGCGAGGGCGGCATGCTCAATGCGGTGGGGCTGCAAAATCCCGGCATTGACGCGGTGATTGCCGAAGAGCTGCCCAAGCTGAAGGCATGCTTTCACAAACCGGTGATTGCAAACATCAGCGGCTTTTCGCTGGAGGAATATGTCCACTGCTGCGAGAAGATAGACAAAGAGGAGCAGGTGGGCATCATCGAGGTCAACATCAGCTGCCCAAATGTAGACAAGGGCGGCATGGTCTTTGGCACGGACCCGAAATCCGCCTATGAGGTGACAAAGGCAGTCAAAGCGGTGACGGGAAAGCCGGTTTACCTCAAGCTCAGCCCGAATGTGACGGACATCGCCGCCATTGCCCGCGCCTGCGAAGAGGGCGGGGCGGACGGGATCAGCCTGATCAATACGCTCCTTGGCATGCGGATTGACCTCTCCAGCCGGCGGCCGATCCTCGGCAACACCATGGGCGGCATGTCCGGCCCCGCGGTCTTTCCTCTGGCGCTGCGCATGGTCTATCAGGTCTATGAGGCAGTGAAGATCCCGATCATGGGTATGGGGGGCATCTCCTGCGCGGAGGATGTAATTGAAATGATGCTTGCCGGCGCAACTGCCGTACAGATCGGCGCGGCAAACCTGAAAAACCCCTATGCCGCGCCGGAGATTATTGCAAATTTGCCTCTTGTCATGGAGCGCCTTGGTATAGTATCCTTAGAAGAAATCATAGGAGGTGCGCATTAAATGGGGAAAGATGTCATCATCGCCTGCGACTTTGCCGATGCGGAACACTGTCTTGCGTTTCTGGATCGCTTTGGGGAGGAGCGGCCCTTTGTCAAAATCGGCATGGAGCTCTTTTACGCGGAAGGCCCGGAGATGGTTCGCCGCCTCAAGAGCAGGGGCCATCAGATATTTCTTGATTTGAAGCTGCACGACATTCCCAATACGGTGGAAAAAGCGATGGCGGTGCTCTCGCGCCTGGATGTGGATATGTGCAATCTCCACGCAGGCGGCACCGCTGCCATGATGGAGGCGGCGCTGCGCGGCCTGCTCCGCCCGGATGGCAGCCGCCCGCTGCTCATTGCCGTGACGCAGCTGACCTCAACAAGCCAGGAGCGGATGGAAGCGGATCTGCTCATCGAGCGCCCGCTGGATGAAGTGGTGCGCCATTATGCGAAAACTGCCGCGCGGGCCGGTCTGGACGGCGTGGTCTGCTCTCCCCTGGAGGCGGGCACGGTGAAGGAGGTCTGCGGAAAATCCTTTCTAACCGTGACCCCCGGCGTGCGCTTTGCCGACGGGGAGCGGGGCGATCAGGTGCGTGTGACAACGCCGGAGCGGGCAAGGCAGCTTGGGGCGGACTATATCGTGGTGGGCAGACCCATCACGGAGGCGGATGACCCCGTTGCCGCCTACCGCCGCTGTGTGTCCGAATTTGTCGATGAACAGGGAGGGTAAGAAGATGGAAGAAAAGATTGCAAAGGCGCTGCTCACCATTGGCGCGGTGTTTCTCCGCCCGGAAGAGCCCTTCACCTGGGCGAGCGGAATCAAAAGCCCCGTTTATTGCGACAACCGCCTGATCTTAAGCGCGCCGGAGGCGAGGGATCTCGTGGAAGCGGGCATCGCCCAGACCGTGCGCGCGCAGTATCCCGACTGCGAAGTGCTCATGGGAACGAGCACCGCGGGCATTGCCCACGCGGCCATCGCCGCGCACCTGATGGGCATCCCCATGGGCTATGTCCGCTCCGGCAGCAAGGATCACGGCCGGCAGAACCGGATCGAGGGCAAGCTTCTGCCGGGGCAGAAGGTGGTCGTCATTGAGGATCTCATCTCCACAGGCGGGAGCGTGCTGGAGGTGGTGGAAGCCCTGCGCGAGGCGGGGGCAGAGGTGCTCGGCGTGGTGAGTATCTTTACCTATGGAATGCAGAAGGGGATCGAGCGGATGGCGGCGGCAAGCGTCCGCAACGTGAGCCTTGTCAACTTTGATGTTCTCTGCCGGGTTGCGGCACAGGAGGGATACATCGCGCCCGAGGACATCGAGCGCTTGATCGCCTTTCGCGACAATCCCTCTGACGAGAGTTGGATTGGGGGATAGGGATGAGGCATTTGATCGACATTTTAGATTTCAGCAAAGAAGAGCTCGATGAACTAATTGATTTAGCGGAAGATATCATTGAAAATCCTAAACAATACAGCAGAGCTTGCGAGGGAAAGAAACTTGCAACGCTGTTTTTTGAACCCTCTACCCGGACGCGTCTGAGCTTTGAGGCGGCGATGTATGACCTCGGCGGGAACGTGCTGGGCTTCTCCGATGAGAGCAGCTCTTCCGTGACGAAGGGGGAGAGCGTCTCCGACACCATTAAGGTTGTGAGCGGTTATACGGATATCATCGCCATGCGCCACCCAAAAGAGGGCGCCCCGCTGGTTGCTTCCATGCGCTCGGAAGTCCCCGTGATCAACGCCGGGGACGGAAGCCACAATCACCCGACCCAGACGCTCGCGGATATGATCACCATCAAGCGGGAAAAGGGGCGCTTTAACGGGCTGACCGTCGGCCTGTGCGGTGACCTGAAATTCGGCCGAACCGTGCACTCCCTCATCGGGGCGCTCTCACAGTATGAAGATGTGCACTTTGTGCTCGTCTCCCCGGATGAGCTCAAGCTGCCCGATTACGTCAAACAGGGTGTGCTGGATAAACAGAAGATTCCCTACGTGGAGACGGAGCAGCTGGAGGAAGTGATCGGGCAGCTCGATATTCTCTACATGACCCGCGTGCAAAAAGAGCGCTTCTTCAACGAAGCGGACTATATCCGCCTGAAGAGCAGCTATATTCTGACACCGGAAAAGCTCATCGCCGCCAAGGCGGATATGTCCATCCTGCATCCGCTTCCAAGGGTCAACGAGATCTCCGTGGCAGTCGATGATGACCCCAGAGCCTGTTACTTCAGACAGACCACCTATGGAAAGTTCATCCGTATGGCTTTGATCTTGAAGCTTTTGGAGGTGCAGCTGTGATTATTGGAACCATTGTGGACGGAATTGTCATCGACCACATTCCCGCCGGCATGGGGATGGAGCTCTACCGGGATTTGAACCTCGACCGGCTCGACTGCGAGGTTGCGCTGATCAAAAACGCATCCAGCGCGAAGTACGGGAAAAAGGATATTTTGAAGATCAACCGGGCGATCGAACTCAACGACGAGATCTTAGGCTATGTGGACCCCCGCATCACGGTGAACGTGATTCGCGGCGGCGTGCGCATGCTTAAAAAACACCCGCCCCTGCCGGATCAGATCACCAACATCATTTTCTGCCGCAACCCCCGCTGCATCACCTCGCAGGAGCAGGAACTCGACCATGTCTTTCGCCTGACCGATCGGGAAGGCGCTGTGTACCGCTGCCTCTATTGCGAGACGCGGGCAGAGCGAAAAGGCTATTAAATAGACGCGCCTACTCCCGGCAGGAAATCGAAAACAATAAAATGTTCAAGTAAAAACAGCGCGGCTTCGGAAATACGAAGCTGCGCTGTTTTGGTCTCCCACTCCACCCGAGTTTTACAGAAAGGGCGCAGGGAAAAGGAACTCCTTTTCCCTGCGCCCTGTTTACTGCGCGGTGCCCATGCTCGGGAGGCTAAGCTCAGCAGCTTCCTCCTCGGCGGGGGAGGCAGTCTGCTTTTGTGCCCGTTTGGCATTGGCAAGCATCAGTTTAATGCGGTTTTCCTGGTTGATGCGGGTTGCGCCGGGGTCGTAATCGATGGCGACGATATTGGAATCCGGGTGGTTGTCCTTAATCTTGCGTATCATACCCTTGCCGACAATGTGGTTGGGCAGGCAGCCAAAGGGCTGGGCGCAGACGATGTTGGGCGTGCCCGAGTGGATCAGCTCAAGCATTTCCGCCGTGAGCAGCCAACCTTCGCCCATTTTGTTTCCGGGGCCAAGGTAATCCTTTGCCAGCGCTTGCAGCTCGGAGAAGGGGCCGGGCGCACGGAAACGGCCGGAGCGCTCGAGCGCCTCAATCATGTCACGCTGGCAGCGTTCCACATAGCGTTTCATAAAGCGGACAAGCATGCGCTTGACAGGGGAGCCGCCGTAGATATCAACATCTACCTCGCGGTTGAAGATCTTGAAAATGATAAAATCCGTCAGCCCCGGCACCACCGGCTCTACGCCCTCCGAGAGCAAAAACTGCTCCAAATCGTTGTTGCCAAGGGAAGAGTATTTGACGTAGATCTCTCCCACCACGCCCACGCGGGTCTTTGGCGCGCCATCCACGGGGATTGCGGCGAACTCGCGGCAAATTTCAGCGTAGGTCAGGCGCATTTTCTCCCGCCCGACATATTTCCCCTCCCGAAAGCCCGCCACAAGTTTTTTCTTCCACTGTTCCACCAGTGTATCCGTCTGACCCGGGTTGACCTCATAAGGGCGCACCTGATTGGATACATTGACGATCAAATCCCCATACATCATGGCAAAGACCATGCGCGTAATGAGGTAGAGACTCAGCTTAAAGCCGGGGTTTTTTTCAACGCCGAAACTGACGCTGATCACCGGAACATAGGCCATACCCGCCTTTTCCAGCGCCTTGCGCAGCAGATGAATGTAGTTGGAAGCGCGGCAGCCGCCGCCGGTCTGTGTGATGAGCAGCGCTGTCTTGTGCGGATCATGGCCGCCGTTCCGGATGGCATCAATAAACTGGCCGATGACCAGCAGCGCGGGATAACAGGTGTCATTATGTACATACTTGAGGCCCTCATCCACCACGGCGCGGCCGCTGTTGTTGAGCTGCTGCACCTGATAGCCTTCCAGCTGCAGCATGGTCTGAAACATGCCAAAATGAACCGGCAGCATTTGCGGCATAAAGAGGGTGTATTCTTTTTTCATCTCTTCCGTAAAAAGCAGACGCCCGGAGGCATCGTAACGAAGCTCTGCCATAAATGCTCTACGCTCCTGTCAAGGTTGGGGGTGCCGCGCCGCCGGTCTCGGAGCCTTGGCGCGCCTCCAGGGCGGCAATCAGGCTGCGGATGCGGATTCTTACAGCGCCCAGGTTGCTGATGTCGTCAATTTTAAGTTGTGTATAAAACTTGCCGCCTGATTCCAGAATCTCCCGCAGTTCGTCCGTTGTGATGGCATCGATGCCGCATCCGAAGGAGACGAGTTGAATCATCTGCATATCGGGCTGCGTGCAGACATAGCGCGCAGCATTGTACATGCGGCTCTGATAGGTCCACTGGTTGAGCACTTTGCGCGACTCCCAGCCGACCAGATGTGAGAGCGTATCCTCGCTGATGAGAACAAAGCCAAAGGAGGTGATCAAATCATTGATGCCGTGGTTGATCTCCGGATCAATGTGATAGGGCCGCCCCGCAAGCACCAGAATCTGCTTGCCCTCTTTTCGGGCGGAGGCAATGTATTCCTTGGCGCGGCTGCGCAGGTCGAGCTTATAGCGCTCATAGGCTGCATAGGCGTTCTTTGACGCGATGCGGGTTTCTTTTTCCGGAACGCCGAACTCCTCTTTGAAGTATGCGGCGATGCGTTTGGTGAAATCACGCGGCCGGTGAAGGCCCACATAGGGTGTTAAGTAGCGCACTTGAGAGAGCGCGGAAACGCTTGCGCCCAAAAGCTCGGGGTAGTAGGCGACAACGGGGCAATTATAGTGGTTATCGCCGCCGTCCTCATCAAAGTTATAGCTCATACAGGGGTAGAAGATGGCATCGACATCGGTCTCACACAGGCTCTGGATGTGCCCATGCATGAGTTTGGCGGGATAGCAGACTGTGTCCGAGGGGATGGTCTGCTGACCCTTGAGATAGAGCGCACGGGAAGAATCCGGCGAGAGAACAACTTCAAAGTTGAGCGTTGTAAAAAACTCAAACCAGAAGGGAAGGTTTTCAAAGAAGTTCAGACCAAAGGGCAGACCGATCTTGCCGCGGCTCCCGTTCCCTTTGCCAAGACCCTGCAGCTGACGCAGCGAGTTATATTTGTATTCAAAGAGATCGGGAACCTGCGTCGGGTCCTGCCCCAAGGGGCGGGAGCAGCGGTTGCCGGAGAAATAGCGCCGGCCGCCGTCAAAGTGATTGATGGTCAGCGAACAGCGGTTGTTGCAGAGTTTACAGGTGGCGGGCTTTGCGCTGTGCGTAAAGTTTGCAAGCGAAGGTGCATCGAGCAGGGTGGAGGCGGCGGGCGGATTTGCCTTGACGGCGAGCGCCGCACCAAAGGCACCCATGATCCCGGAGATGGTCGGGCGCACAACGGTTCGCTCAAGCTCGCTCTCAAAGGCGCGCAGCACGGCATCGTTTAAAAACGTGCCGCCCTGCACAACGATGTTTTCGCCCAGATCGTCCGCGCTGGCGGCGCGAATGACCTTGTAGACCGCGTTTTTCACCACGGAGATGGAGAGTCCCGCCGAGATATCCGAAACAGTTGCGCCATCCTTCTGCGCCTGCTTGACGGAAGAGTTCATAAATACGGTGCAGCGGGAGCCGAGGTTTACCGGATGAGGCGCAAAAAGCCCCAGCTTTGAGAAATCGGAGATCTCATAGGAGAGCGCCTTGGCAAAGGTCTCGATGAAGGAGCCGCAGCCGGAGGAACAGGCCTCGTTGAGCAGAATCGAATCCACCGCGCCGTTGCGGATTTTAAAGCATTTCATATCTTGACCGCCGATGTCGATGATAAAATCAACATTGGGATTAAAGTGTGCGGCGGCCTGATAATGCGCAACCGTCTCCACCAAGCCCATATCGCAGGAGAAGGCATTGCGGATCAAATCCTCTCCATAGCCGGTGACGGCCGCACCGCGAATGACGATGCGCTCGCCGCAGAGCGCGCGGAGCTTGCGCAGCTGTTCGAAAACAATGGAAACGGGGTTTCCAAGGTTCGAGTGGTAGTATGTATACAAAATTTCAGCGTTTTGGCTGATGAGAACAAGTTTTGTCGTCGTGGAGCCCGCGTCAATGCCCAGATAGGCATCTCCGCTGTAGCTGTTGATGTCCAGAGAGGGCACGCTCATGCGGCTGTGTCGGGCTTGAAAGGCCTCATACTCCGCCTCATCGGAAAAGAGAGCGGGCATGGTATCGACCGGGGAAGGCGGCTCGGTCGCCGCTTCCAAGCGGGAGAGGAGCGTGTCAAAGGACTGCGCGGGGAAATCCTCCGCACAGAGCGCCGCGCCAATGGCGGCAAAGCAGTCGCCATCTTGCGGGAAGATGGCGTGTTCCGCATCCAGATGTAAGCTTTTGACAAAACGCTCCCGAAGGCCGTAGAGAAAGTGGAGCGGGCCGCCCAAAAAGACGATCTTCCCCTTCAGTTCCCGGCCCTGTGTGAGGCCGCCCACGGTTTGATCCACCACCGCTTGAAAGATGGAGGCGGCAATGTCCTCCTTGCGCCCGCCCTGATTGAGGATGGGCTGGATGTCGCTCTTGGCAAAAACGCCGCAGCGCGAGGCGATGGGGTAGATTTTTTCATGCTGAAAATAGAGCGCGTCAAGTTCCTCAACGGAGACGTTGAGGAGGGTTGCCATCTGATCAATAAAAGCGCCGGTTCCGCCGGCGCAGGAGCCGTTCATACGCTCCTCAAGAATGTTTCCAAAGAAGAGAATCTTGGCATCCTCCCCGCCCAGTTCAATGGCAGCATTCGTGTCAGGATAAAACTCCTCGATTGCGGCGGCAGTGGCATATACCTCCTGAACGAAATCAATGCCGCTTGCCTTGGAGACGCCAAGACCGGCGGAGCCGGTGATGAGCAGGCGGACAGACTCTCCGGAGAGCATATGGGAAATGGATTGCAGGGTCTCAAAAGCGCGCTGGCGGGCTTTTGAATAATGGCGCTCATAGGAGCGGAAAAGCAGTTGGTTTTGCGCATCCAGAACAACAACTTTGACAGTCGTAGATCCGATGTCAATTCCAATTCGCGCGGGCATCATATCACCTCGGGTTTTCTCTTGCGCACGGATGGATTGAGCTGATTCACGGAAACTGTGCTCCAATCGTATGGGCGCTGCGGCGCAGGGCACACAGCAGGTCACAGGGCTTCATGAAGGGTTCTGCATCTCCTCCGCCGTATGCAAGCGTGCGGCAGGGAGAGCAGCTTGCAGGAGCAGAGTGCCATTTGCAAGCGAATAGAATATCGTGTCGCAAAGAGACTGCGACACGATACATTATACAAAAGAAATTGTAAAAAAACAAGCTTTCTAAAGTAAAGAAAGAGCGGGGAGAAGGTCTGTCCCTTTGGTCAAAGCGCCTGTCCCCCCGGCGGGCCCTCTCTTTTAAGCAGAGGGAACACCGCTGCGCATTTTTAGAAGACCATCCTCCAAATACAGGGAGAGTTCGCAGTCGGAAGAGAGCGTCTCTTCCAGAATCAGCCGCGAGGCGGGGTCCTCCACCTGGGTTTGCAGCAGCCGCCGCAGGGGGCGCGCGCCCAGTTTCGCATCAAAACCCAATCGGGCGAGCTGCGCAACACAGCTGTCTTCATAACGAAAGCGGATCCCAAGGGTCTCTAAGCGCGCTGCGATCTGCCCGAGCATCATTTTCGTGATCGCCTCCATCTCCTTCGGCCCAAGCGGCTCGAAGAGGATGATCTCATCCAAACGATTGAGAAATTCCGGGCGGAAGCGCTCTCTTAACTCGTGCAGCACAGCGCCGCGCGTGGCCTCCGTGCTGGATTGCCCACCCGAAGAGAAGCCGAGAGGGATTCCCTTGCCGCTGAGCTTTTCCGCGCCCGCATTGGAAGTGAGCACCAGGACGCTGCTGCGAAAGTCCACACGGGTGCCCTTGGCATCCGTCACGATGCCGTCTTCCATAATCTGCAAGAGGGCACTCCAAATGTCAGAGTGGGCTTTCTCCAGCTCATCAAAGAGAATGACGCTGTAGGGCTTGCGCCGCACCTGTTCGGTGAGCTGGCCGCCATCTTCGAAGCCCACATAACCGGGGGGGGAGCCGAGCAGGCGTGAGATGGAATTTGGCTGGGAATATTCCGTCATGTCAAAGCGGAGCAACGCCTCTTCTGTGCCGAAGAGCGCCTCGGCAAGCGCCTTGGAGAGTTCCGTCTTGCCGACACCGGTTGAGCCGAGAAAGAGAAAGGCGCCCATCGGCCGCTTGGGGTCTTTCAGACCCGTTCGTCCGCGGCGGATGGCGTTGCAAACGGACGCGATCGCAGCGGCCTGACCTGAAACCCGCTGCTGCAGCACCGATTCCAAATGCAACAGGTAATCCTTCTCGCGCTTGCTCATGGCAGCGGCGGGAATGCCGGTCCATTGGGATAAAATCTTCGCCACCGTGTCTTCACTTACCAGCGGCGCCGCCTGCTCCTTGCGCCAGAGCTGCCGCTTTTGTTCGAACTCCCTGCGGAAATCCCGCTCCGCATTTCGAAGCATCGCTGCTTTCTCATAGTTTTGTCTGCGGATGGCAAGTTCCTTCTCCTGAAAGGTGTGCAGGATCTTATCTTCCAGCGCCTTGAGTTCGCTCGAACCGTTCATTGCCCGCATGCGCACGCTGGAGGCGGCCTCGTCAATGAGATCAATCGCTTTGTCGGGCAGACGGCGGGAGGGGATGTAGCGGTGTGAGAGGCGCACCGCCGCTTCCATCGCCTCCTCTGTGATGCGGATGCGGTGGTGCATCTCGTAGCGCGGGCCAAGGCGCCGGAGGATGGAGAGGCTGGTCTCGCAGCTGGGCTCATCGATGGAGACCGGCTGGAAGCGCCGCTCGAGCGCGGCATCCTTTTCAATATACTTTCGGTATTCTGCGTGTGTGGTGGCGCCGATCATCTGAATCTCCCCGCGCGCGAGCGCCGGTTTGAAGATGTTGGAAGCATCGATGGCCCCCTCGGCAGAGCCGGCGCCGACAATCGTGTGCATCTCATCGAGAAAGAGGATGAGGTTGCCGGCGCGCCCCACCTCCCGCAGGATATTTTTCACCCGTTCTTCAAATTCACCGCGGTATTTTGTGCCCGCAACCATGGAGGAGAGGTCGAGAGATAGGAGGCGTTTGCCGCGCAGCTCATCGGGAACCTGCCCCGCCGCCATGCGCAGTGCCAGCCCCTCCGCGACCGCGGTTTTCCCGACACCGGGATCGCCGAGCAGCAGGGGGTTGTTCTTGCTCCGGCGGATGAGAATCTGCATACAGCGCTGAATTTCCGCATCCCGCCCGACCACGGGATCATAGCGGCCAAGGAGCGCCTGCTGGATCATATCGCGGGAGAACTGGTCAATGAGGCGGGTTTCGGGCGCGGCGGGCGCTTCCCGCTCTCCGCGCCCGCGGTTGAGGGGGTAGGAGCCGCCTTCGCCGCCCATGGCCGCGCGCAGTTGCTGATAGAGCGCCTCGGGGCCGCCCTGCTCCGCCTTGCGGATCAGGGCGATCGCAAGCCCCTGCCGCTGGCGCAGGAGCGCGAGCAGCAGGTGACTGCTGCCGATGCCTTCGTCGCCGCGCAGGAGGGCCTCTTCTGCGGCGCCTTCAATGATTTGCCGCATGCGCGGGGTGAAGCAGGGCGATGAAAGGCGCTTGGAGTGCCCCGATCCGATCTGCCCGGCCAAAAAAGCCTGTAAATCAACGGAGGAGAGCCCCGGGCGGGAGAGCGTCTGCGCAGCAAGGCTTTCCTCTTCTTGCAGCAGCGCGAGGAGCAAATGCTCGCTCCCGATATAGTTGTGCCCGAGCCGCGCGGCAAAGAGCTGCGCATAGAGAAGCGTGCGCTCCCCCTCGGCGTGGAATTGCTTTGCCTTACTCTGTGCTGCCAAAAGCGGAAGCTTCATGCGCGCGCTCCTCCTCTGTGTTCTCCGCCTTCGGCACAAGCACGGGGGTGGCTTGCGCGGCGGTAATGCGCCGTTCATGTGAGCGGCTGCGGGGCGCACCCTCAAGGCCGGGCGTTGCGCTCCCCAAGTAATCTGCTTGCGGCATAAAATCCCCTCACTTTGCATGTTGTTAGATGATTCAAACAAAGTCACAACTAAAATATGCCCGGAATTGCGCCGGAATAGTCCTTGTTTTCGTGGAAATGTATCTTGATTTTTGAAGGAGATGTGATAGAATAAATCGTACTCATTCATGTTAACTTTTTTGGAGGTGTTTTTCGTGGCTTATACCATCACCGATGCATGCATCAGCTGCGGCGCTTGCGCAGACGAGTGCCCCATGTCCATCATCACCCCGGGAGAGACGCAGTATGTCATTGATCAGGATGCCTGCATTGACTGCGCAGCTTGCGTGGACAGCTGCCCGACAGAGGCAATCGTCCCGGCGTAATCTTGCGGCATAGGCAGACGATGGAAACACTGCAAGCAGCTAGAATACATAGTGTTCTTGCCTGGAGCGCATGGTTTGTCTGGCAAAAAGGTGCAATCCATCCTTGGAAACTGTTGATCTTCCCATAGAAACAAGACGCCGCTCCCTCTACCCGGCCGGGCTGATCCCTCAGACCCCGCCGGAGCAGGGAGGGCATGCTTCGGTAGGCAGCGGAGCTCCGCTGCCTGCCGGTTCTATTTCATACGCACGCCGCCAAAACAACAGGCGGAGCCCCTCCCTTGCCTGCGCAATCCAATGAAGCTGCCGATGCATGTTGCAAAGCGTTCCGGCTTTTCCAGCTTGCCCTCCTGTTTGGAGAGGGCAGACTGGATTTCTTTTTGTCCGGCGGCGCGCGCCGGGGAAAGCCGCCGGGCATTGTGCTGCCGCGCAGACAAGAGGCGCTGCCGGCGAATTTTACGAGCACTTTTGGTTGTGATAGGGAGAGAAATGTGCTATACTAAAAGATAGATTTCCACTGCGATCGGATCAGAGCGCGAGGGGCTAGAGTCCTATCCTCTGACCGCTTGGCATAGAGATGGAACGGTGGAACAAACACAGGGGAGAGTGACATATGAAGATCGTGGTATTGGCCGGGGGCTTGAGCTCGGAGCGAAACGTTTCGCTCTCCACAGGGACCATGGTTGTGCATGCACTTCGGGAAAGAGGACACGAGGTTGCATTTTTAGATATGTTTTTGGGGCTTGAGGGCTATGAGAAGGGCACGGAGGATCTGTTTCATGCGCCGATTCCGGCGCATTTTCGCGCCGTGGGGAAAGAGGCGCCGGATCTTGCTGCAGTGCGCGCGGCGCGGCAGTGGAAGGGGAAGAGCCTCTTTGGCCCGGCTGTCCTAGAACTGTGTGCCCAGGCGGAGATGGTTTTCCTGGCGCTCCACGGCAGCTGCGGTGAGGATGGCAGGGTGCAGGCCGCCTTTGACCTGCTGGGCATTCCCTATACCGGCTCAGGCTATTTGGGAAGCGCCATCGCCATGGATAAGGACGTGGCCAAGCGGCTGGTATCAGAGCATGGCATACGGACGCCGCGCTGGGAGATACTAAACTATCGCAGGGAGGATATTCCGCTTCTCTCCGCGCGGCTGGCGCTGCCCTGCGTGGTGAAGCTGCTGCGGGGCGGCTCCTCCCTCGGGGTGTCCATCGTGCACACGAAGGAGCAGCTGGAGCAAGCGCTGGGTGAGAGCCTCTCCCACGAAAACACAGTCATGATTGAAGAATATATTGCGGGGCGGGAGTTCACCTGCGGCGTGCTCGGAGAGACGGCGCTGCCAACGGTGGAGATCATCCCGCAGCTGGAGTTTTATAACTATGAGAGCAAGTATCAGCCGGGGGCAACGCTGGAAATCTGCCCGGGCAGGCTTCCGGAGGAGACGGAGGAAAAAATCGGAGAGACGGCCCTGCGGGTGCATCAGATCTTAAACCTTTCGGTCTACTCCCGCGCGGATTTCATCCTCTCTGAGGACGGAACGCTCTACTTCCTGGAGATCAACACGCTGCCGGGGATGACGCCTACGAGCCTTCTGCCGCAAGAGGCGGCAGCGATCGGGCTCTCCTATGGAGAGCTCTGTGAGAAAATTATCGTCGCCTCCCAAATTGTTCGGGAAGCGGCAGAGAGCGGCGTAACCTGATATCACAACTATGTTGAGCTTATACCTGAGAGGGGAAGAACCTATGGAACCGATGAATGTGGAAGAGCTTCTGCGCTGCACCGGCGGGAGTCTGTTGGGAGATCTGCGCGATCCGGCGCTGCGCGTGCAATCTGTGGAGCGGGACAGCCGCTTGATCCGGCCGGGCGGCCTGTTTGTCGCGCTCATTGGTGAGCGCTTTGACGGGCATGATTTCCTGGATAAGGCGCTCGAAAACGGGGCGGCGGGCTGCTTGGTCATGAAGCAGCCCGCGCATTTCCTGCCGGGAAAGTTTTATATACAGGTAGAAAACACACAACTTGCACTCGGCGCGCTCGCGAAGCATTATCGCAGCCGCTTCTCCGTGCCCTATATTGCCGTCACCGGAAGCGTGGGGAAGACAACGACCAAGGAAATGATCTCATCGGTGCTCAAAACGAAATACAAAGTGCTCAAAACCGAGGGCAGCTACAACAATGAGATTGGCCTCCCGCTCACACTGTTCCGCCAGGAGAGGGAGCACGAGATCTGCGTGCTGGAGATGGGGATGAACCACTTTGAAGAGATTGATTACCTGACCCGTATCGTCGAGCCGGATCTTGCGGTGATCACCAATATTGGCGACGCGCACATTGAGAATCTAGGCAGCTATGAGAACATCCTCAAGGCAAAATGTGAGATATTCCGGGGGATGACGCAGGAGGGGCTTGCCATCCTCAACGGGGACGACCCCCTGCTGCGCAATCTGTCGGGCAAGCTGCTGCAAACGGCCATCTGCTATGGCGTGGAGGATGAGAAATTGCCCTACCACGCAGCAGATGTGGAAAATCTTGCCCAGCGCGGTGTGCGCTGCACGATTCAAACGCCGAAGCAGCGCATTGCGGTGGAAATTCCGGCCCCCGGACGCCATATGATCTATGCGGCGCTTGCCGCCACGGTGATCGGGGAGCATTATGGGCTCTCCGGGGAGGAGATTGCCCGGGGAATCGCTGCCTTCGTGCCGACAAAGATGCGGATGAATGTAATCAACGAAGGCGGGATTACAATCTTGGACGATGCGTATAACGCCAACCCCCAGTCCATGCGCGCGGCGCTGGAGGTGCTCTCGCAGAGCAGCGGCAGCTATAAGGTCGCAATCCTGGGTGATATGTTTGAGCTTGGCGCGCTGGGAAAGACCCTGCACTACGGCGTGGGCGAGTGCGCCGCAAGAAACGGAATCGACTGTCTGATCGCCGTGGGGGAGCTCTCCCGCAGCATCTACGAGGCGGCGAAACTCTCCGCCATTCCGAAAGTGCATCATTTCATGACAAAAGAAGAGGCTAAGACCATGCTGCCCGAGCTGATGAAGCCCGGGGCAGTCATTTTGGTCAAAGCCTCTCGCGGAATGGAATTTGAAGATCTGGTCAGAGAACTACAACGGGTGGCTCCTCGCGCTTAGCGAGCAGCGCAGGCAGCGATTCGGAAAAATCGGGAAAGGCCAGCCCGCGCTCTGTGATGAGCCCCGTGAGCAGATAGCCCGGCACGATGTCAAAGGCCGCTGTCCATGGACGTGCGCTCTCAGGGAGCGCGTCCTTGCCGTCCAGGGCGGAGAGCGCCGCGCTGTCATCCTGCCCTGCGGAGAGTGCGCTGCCGTCCGGGCAGTCAAGCTCAATCTGTTCTGAAAACGCCGTGGCATAGACCTGAATGCTGTGGAAATACGCGGCAATGGCAAGCCCGTAGCCGCCGGGTGCGACCAAAAGGTCGCCGTTTGCCGCGACCTGTATGCCTTCGAGGAGCAGCATGTCGCAGGAGGGGCGGGGCATGAGGGAGGCGGCGCTGTGGTCGGAGATCAGGCTCACCGGCACCTGGAGCCGCAGCAGCTCATGGGTGAGCGTGCGCCCCTCCAGATGGGGGCGGTGCTCGCAGACAAATACGCGCGCAAGGCCCTCTTTACGGTGTGCGTGCAGCAGCACGCCAAGGATGCCGCCGATGCCGCCGGTGTGGAAGCTGCCGCCGGTGGCGGAGACGACAATCTTTCCGTCCTTTGGGACGATATCCCGGCCGTGCCGGTTCATGCTGCGGCAGGCGATGACATCCTTCCGGTGGATGGTGACGGCCGCCGCCAGGAGCGCGGTGATCAGCTCAGGGGAGCTGCGGTATTCCTCATAGGTCTGCTCGAGCGTTTGAATGGCCGCGCGCAGCGCCGGGGAATCCGGGCAGGCGGAGAGCAAGCTCTCCTTCGCGGCAGAGAGCTGCTTGTAAAACGCGGCGCTGCCCTCATATTCCAGCGCCGCGAGGCAATAGGCATAGGCGCCCGCCACCGAGATGATGGCCTCCCCGCGCACAGCCGGGCTGCCCAAAAGCGCGGCGACGGCGCGGAAATCGGAGCATTCATGCCAGATCTCCTGGCGGGGGTATTTGCTTTGATCGAGCAGGGAGAGGGTTCGCTCCTGCCATAAGAGTGCGTCCATGGTGACGGCCTCCTTCGTTGGTTTATAGAAAGACGCGCGGCAGGGATCTCAGCCGGCGGTGTGCAGCGCGCGGCGGGGCGGAATCCCTCGCACCTTGCGGTCATATTGTATCATATCCGCCCGCCGGGGACAAGCCAAAGGATTTTGGGAAGAAGAGGGCCGGCCCCTTTAGGAAATCGTAGCGTGCGCGGCGGAAACGCGATGGAGAGAAGAGCATGATTGATATCAATGTCCAGGCCTTGACAAAAGAATATGAGCGCGGGAGCCGGGTGCTCGACGGGCTGAGTTTCCAGGTGGACAGCGGGGAGCGCGTGGGGATTCTCGGAAAAAACGGCGCGGGGAAAACCACGCTCTTCCGCATCCTGACCGGGGAGGAAGAGGCCGACGGGGGCGAAGTTTCCATTGCGGCGGGGCGGCAATTGGGTTTGGTCTCGCAGATTCCGCTCTATCCGGAGGGCTACCGGGTGGAGGAGGTGCTCCGAGACGCATTCTCCCGCCTGCAGGAGATGGGGCAGGCGCTGCAGAAGCTGGCCAATGAGATGGAGGATGACAGTTCGGGGAACCTGCTGCGGCGCTATGACAGCTTAGCGGCTGCCTTTGAGCACGCCGGCGGCTATGAGATGGAAGTGCGCCTCTCCAAAGTCACCCAAGGTCTGGGGCTCTCCGATGCGATGCGGGAGCGGCTTTTTTCCAAGCTCTCCGGCGGGGAGAAAACGCGGGTGAACCTCGCGCGGCTGCTCTTGATGGATACGGATATTCTCCTGCTCGACGAGCCGACCAACCACCTGGATCTCTCCGCAACGGAGTGGCTTGAGGAGTATCTCTCCCGCTATCCGGGCACGGTGCTCGTCATCTCCCACGACCGCTACTTTTTGGATCGGGTGATCCACCGCACGATTGCGCTCAAAGAGGGCAAGGCGGAATTTTATGCGGGGAACTACAGCTTCTATGCAATTGAAAAAGAGCGGCGCCATCTAGAGCAGCTGCGGCAATATGAGAAGGAGCAGGCAAAGCTTGCGCAGTTGAAAGAGGCGGCGGACAAACTGCACCTCTGGGGCCAGGAAAAGCTGCACAAGCGCGCCTTTGCCATCGAAAAGCGTATGGAGCGCCTGCGGCAGACGGATCGGCCCAGAGAGGAGCGCAAGCTGGGGCTTCGCTTTGGGGAAACTGAGTTTCAGGGGAACGACTTTTATTTGCTGGAAGAGATCTCAAAAGCCTTTGGAGAGAGAACGCTCTTTTCCAAGCTGAATTTACAGATAGAAGCGGGGGATCGGATCGCCCTTTTGGGTGACAACGGAACGGGGAAATCAACGCTCTTGAACATCCTTGTGGGGCAGGAGAAGGCGGATGAGGGGCGCTGCAAACAGGGCCCTGCTGTGCGTGCGGCTTATCTGCCCCAGCAGATTCACTTCTCGCAGCCCGAGCGCAGCCTCTTGGACACGATGCTCTACGAGGCCAACTGCACAACCCAAGAGGCCAGAGACCGCCTGGCGGCCTTCCAGTTTCGCGGGGAAGATGTGTTTAAGCGCGTGTCTGTGCTCTCCGGCGGGGAGAAGAGCCGCCTGCGCCTGTGCATGCTGATGGATGCAAAGATCAACTTCTTGATTTTAGACGAGCCGACCAACCACCTGGATCTCTCTTCACGCGAGTGGATTGAAGAGGCGGTGGAGGATTTTGAGGGCACCCTTCTCTTTGTCTCCCACGACCGGTATTTTATCGACCGATTTGCAAACCGGATCTGGTCTCTGAGTGAGGGACAAATCCGGGATTTCCACGGTGACTACCGCGCGTATCAGGAGATGCTCGCGCGCATGAAGACCATTCCCCCAGCGCGCAGAAAAGAGGCGGAAAAGCCATCAAAACCAAAGCGCGACGGCGGCGGAAAGCAGCTGAGAAAAGACCTTTCGATGCTGGAAAAGAAAATCGAGCGGCTGGAAGAGGAACTCTCCGCACTGCGGGAGGAAGAGGGAGCGAATGCGACGGACTATCTTGCGCTGGAGAAGATTCTCGCGCGGGAGCAGGCGGCGGAGGAGGAATATGCGGCCCTCCTGCTTGAGTGGGAAGCGCTCTCCCTGCGCTGCGAGGCCCCCAACGCATAAATTAAACGGAAAAGGAGAGCTGTACATGGACGAACTCTTACTAGAGCTTGCGCTGCTTGAGCAAGCGGATACGGCGGAAGCGCCGAAGGAAACGAAAGAGGAGGGAGCGCGTGTCTCTCCCTATCAAAGCGCGGCACAGGAGGGGATGGGCCTGCTCTCAAACCTCTTCCAGGAGATCGACGAAGCGCTCGCCGCTGTGTTTGATGAAATCGACGCCGGCGCGGACGATGAGAGCGGCGCTGTGCAATCGGAAGAAGGAATGAATGATGCTTGAGAAGGTTGCGCAGCTCTCCCTGCGCTCGGATGAGATTGAGGCGGCACTGGGCCAGCCGGAAACGTATGAAGACCCTGCGCTGGTGGCAAAACTCAACCGCGAACAGCGGGAGCTTCTCCCACTGGTCGAGGTCTACCGCGCCTATATCCGCCGGCGGGACGATGCCGACTCCGCCAAGGAAATGCTCGCGGATCCGGAACTTCGTGAGATGGCGAAGGAAGAATATGAGGCGGCCAGGGAGGAGATGGCGCGCTTGGAGCAGGAGATGAAGCTGCTGCTTCTGCCGAGCGACCCGAACAACAGCAAGAATGTGATCATGGAAATTCGCGCCGGCGTGGGCGGCGAGGAGGCGGCGCTCTTTGCCCACTCGCTCCACCGCATGTACAGCATGTACGCGGAAAAACAGGGCTGGACGGTGGAGCTTGCCAACGTCAACGAGACGGAGCTCGGCGGGATCAAAGAGATCTCCTTCCTGCTTGAGGGCGAATCGGTCTATGGGAAAATGAAGTTTGAGAGCGGCGTGCACCGCGTGCAGCGGGTGCCGGAAACCGAATCGGGCGGGCGTATCCACACCTCGACCGTCACCGTTGCAGTGCTTCCGGAGGCGGATGAGGTGGATTTCGCACTTGACCCGAACGACTTGAAGATTGATACATTCCGCGCCTCCGGCGCGGGCGGGCAGCATGTGAATAAGACAGAATCTGCCATTCGCATCACCCACCTTCCAAGTGGAACGGTGGTCGAGTGCCAGGATCAGCGCAGCCAGCATAAAAACAAGGACAGGGCGATGCAAATTCTCCGCTCGCGCCTCTATGAACGCGCGCTGGAGGAGCAGCAGAGCGCTCTGGCGGGGGAGCGCAGAAGCCAGGTGGGAAGCGGGATGCGAAATGAGCGCATCCGCACCTACAATTTTCCGCAGGGCAGGCTCACCGACCACCGCATCGGAATGACATTCTATAAACTCGATCAGATGATGAACGGGGACTTGGATGAAGTTCTCGAGGCGCTGCGCATTGCCGAACAGACGGAGCGCCTGAGCGCAGGGGAGAGCCCTGCATGAGCCGCCGGGAGACCCTGCGCCTCTCTGCGGGAGAGACAGATCAGGCCGCCCGCATCCTTGCCCGGGGCGGGCTGGTGGCGCTGCCAACGGAAACGGTCTACGGTCTTGCGGCGGATTGCCGCAATCCGGAGGCAATTGCGGCGATTTACCGCGCGAAGGGCAGGGCGGAGAGCAAGGCGCTGAGCGTTCTGCTCACGGGCATGGAAATGGCAGAACAGCTCTGCCGGGACATCCCGCCTGCGGCTTATCAGCTGGCGCGGGAATTTTGGCCGGGCCCGCTGACCATGATCCTGCCCGATGGCGGCGTGGTGGCGTCGGCTGTGCGGAGCGGCGGGGCAACCTTAGGTGTGCGCGCTCCCGACCACCCGCTGACACGCGCGGTGATTGCGGCGCTCGGCACAGCGCTCGCGGCGCCCTCTGCCAACCGCTCGGATTGGCCAAGCCCGAAATGCGCGGACGATGTGCTCCGGCAGCTGGATGGGCGGATTGATGCCGTGCTTGATGGCGGCACATGCGAAGTGGGATTGGAATCTACGATTTTGGATCTGACGGCGCAGCCCCCGCGCATCCTGCGGGAGGGGGCGCTGCCCGCAGAGCTGATTTGGCAAGCGCTTGAGCGGGCACGGCGCTGATGTATCATAACGCTCAGGGTGCGATTTGGCGCGAAACGTCGCTGAGAGGATAGCATATGAAAATTATTGGGATCACCGGCGGCACGGGCGCCGGGAAAACGACGGCGCTCATGGCGCTCCGGGCGCTGGGTGCGTTGGTGATTGACGCGGACGCGGTCTACCACCGGCTGACGGAGGAGAGCCTGCCCCTGCGCCAGGCGCTGGAGAGCCGCTTTGGCCCGCTCTATGACGATGCGGGGCGGCTGGAGCGCAAAAAGCTCGGCAAGCTGGTCTTTGCCAACCCGGAGGCGCTGGAGGACTTGAACCGCCTGACACACAGCCACGTGGGCGAAGAGATCGCGCGCATGATCGCGGCGGCGCGGAAGGAAGGGCTCTCTGCCCTCGCCATTGATGCCATTGAGCTGATTGCAAGCGGGCTTGGAGATCTCTGCGATGCGCGGGTGGCTGTGCTCGCGCCGAAAGAAGTGCGCATTGCGCGCATCATGGCGCGGGAGGGCATTGCCGAGGACTATGCCCGCCTGCGCGTGGAAGCGCAGAAGGACGAGGCCTACTTTAGAGAACACTGTGACTACCTATTGGAGAACAGCGGGGAGGGCTCGATCGAGGACTTCTCCCAGCGCGCAAAGGCACTGTTCTCCAAGATTATTTCAGGTGGAGGAGAGATTGACATGGAAGAAAAAAAAGAAAATGTAGTCAAACAGCGAAAAAAAGAGCTGTTTTTAAACAGAGAACATGGCTATGACAAACTGGGCGACACGCTCGACCCGGCCATAGAAGAGTACAGCGCCGCATACAAACGTTTCTTGGATGAGGGAAAAACCGAGCGCGAATGCGTTGCCTATACTGTGAAGCTGGCAGAGGAGCACGGCTTCCGACCCTTTGCCCGCGGAATGCAGGTCAAGTCCGGGGATAAGCTCTACCGCGTCAACCGTGACAAGGCCGTCATGCTCGCGGTGATCGGAAAGAAAACGCTGGGAGAAGGCGCCCGGATCGGCGCGGCGCATATTGACTCACCAAGGCTGGACCTCAAGCAATACCCGCTCTATGAGGACAAGGAGCTCGCCTATCTCAAGACGCACTATTACGGCGGCGTGCGCAAGTATCAGTGGGTGGCCATCCCGCTTGAGCTGCGCGGTCTTGTGGTCAAAGCGGACGGGAGCAGCCAGTCCGTCTGCATCGGTGCGGATCCCGGCGACCCGATCTTGACGGTGACGGATCTCTTGCCGCATCTGGCGGCGGATCAGAGCAAGAAACCGCTGGGTGAAGCCATTGCCGGCGAACAGCTCAACCTTCTGGTGGGCAGCCGCCCCTTCAAGGGGGACGAGGGGAGCGAGCGGGTGAAGCTTGCGGTGATGGAACTCCTGCATCAGAAATACGGCCTTGTGGAGGAGGACTTCCTCTCTGCGGAACTTATGGCGGTGCCCGCCTTTTCCGCCCGGGACGTGGGGCTCGACCGCAGCATGATCGGAGCCTATGGGCAGGACGACCGCGTCTGCGCCTATGCCGCGCTGATCTCCCTCTTGGAGGCGGAGGATGTGCAGCACACGGCGGTCTGCATGCTGGCGGATAAGGAAGAGATCGGCTCGGCGGGCGTCACCGGGATGAAATCCTGGGCCTTTGATACCTTTATGAAAGATCTCTGCGAGGCGCAGGGCGAGAGCCTGCGCGCCTGCTATGAAAACTCCTTCTGCCTCTCGGCGGATGTGACGGCGGCCTTTGACCCGAACTATCCGGAGGTCTATGAAAAGCAGAACAGCGCCTACCTCAACTATGGCATTTGCATCAGCAAATACACCGGCTCCAGGGGAAAGGCGGCCGCTTCGGACGCCTCGGCGGAGACGGTGGGCTTCCTGCGCCGGCTGCTCAACGAGAAGGACATCCTCTGGCAGACTGCGGAGCTTGGAAAGATTGATCAGGGCGGCGGCGGAACCGTGGCCGCCTATATGGCGGAGCGGAACATTGAGACGCTCGACGCGGGCGTACCCACACTCTCCATGCACTCCCCCTTTGAGGTCGTCTCCAAGCTCGACTGCTATATGACCTGCCAAGCGCTCGCGGCGCTCTACCGCTCTTAGGAGCCTTTGAAACGAGATCCGTGGGCAGAAAAAACCGCCGGGTCTCGGCTCTGTGCCGCGGCGGCGTGCTCTGCCTAATCCCGGCATAGGGGGAGAGAGGGCGGCATAGGATAAAAAACAGGCGGGACCAGGGAAAAGCGCCTGTTTTTTCTCTCTTTCATGAGATTATGTTTGGTATTTTGTGAAGGATGTGGTAAGATGGTACTCATATTCACGGGCCCTTCCGGACAATTCTTGCGGACTCTCTGTATAAAACAGGCCGCCAATTGTGACGGATTTTCGCGCCGCTGGAAAATAATTTGACGAGAGCTTTACGGTAAGTTCACCAAGGGGGAGAGCGTTTGAGCTATTTGACATCGATGTTTCTGGGGCTTGTACAGGGGATTGCGGAATTTTTGCCCATCTCCAGCTCCGGCCACCTTTCGCTGCTTCAAACCTTTATGGATGTGGCGCAAGAGGATCTCCTTTTTGATGTGCTGCTGCACATCGGAACACTGATGGCTGTCTGCGTGGTGTATTGGCATGACATTGTGGACATGGTGCGGGATTTTTTCCACATGCTCTCCGGCCTCTTTTCGCGCAATCGCCAGACAGAGCAGACGCCCAGCATCCGCCTTGCGATGATGCTCATTGTGGCGACGCTGCCGCTTATTCTGGTGGTGTTTGTGAAGGATTATGTGGCAGCGCTCTATCACAACACCCTCTTTATCGGCTTTGCCCTCCTTGCAACGGGGGCGATCCTCTTTTTTTCCGACCGGATGCAAAAGGGGAGAAAAACCGCGCGCACCGCGACGATGAAGGACGCGCTGATCGTCGGCCTTGCCCAGCTCCTCGCCGTCATTCCGGGGCTCTCGCGCTCCGGTGCGACGATTTCGATGGGCATGCTGCGCGGGTTTGACCGGAAATTTGCCGTGCGCTTCTCCTTCCTTATGTCAATTCCGGCGATTCTGGGCGCGGGTGTGTTGGAGATTGGCGATGCCATTGCGGCAGGGATTGATGTGGCATTGATCCCCATCTACCTCTCCGGCATGCTTGTAGCGGCGGTGTCTGGCTTTTTTGCCATCAAGCTGGTGAATTTTTTGGCAGTGAAGAAAAAGTTTGGCAACTTCGCTTACTACTGCTGGGCGGTCGGCATCATCGCCATTGTGGCAAGCTTGATTACAAAAACGGCGGCCACATAAATTGAGAACAAAAGAGAGAAACAGCGCAAAAATAAAGGAGCGAAAATATGGCAAGCAAGAAATCCGAGAGCGAAAAAACGCCTGTTAGCAAAAGCAAGAGCGGCGGGGCAAAACCGCAGAGAGCAGCACCGCCCGAGAGAAATCGGGACCGGAACTCACTCTGGGCCAGGCTCAGCTCGGCGCTCATCTGCCTATTGCTGGCGCTTTTTGTCATCCTGGGCATCGCCGGGGTGGATGCGCTTGTGATTGCGCTTCTCCACAGCACGCTCACAGGCCTGATGGGCTATGGCATCTATTTGCTGGCGCCGGCCCTCCTCGTGGCTGCCTATTTATATTTAATTCGGCAGAAAGAGAAGGTGTCTCTGCGCCTTTTCTGCGTGTTTCTGCTCCCATTTTTACTTGCGGGGCTGGGTCATGTCCTCTTTGTGCGGGGGATCTACAGCTTTGATTTCGCAGGCGCACAGCTGCTCTGGGCAGACGGACAGGCCCTGCAGGGCGGCGGCGCCATCAGCGGCGCTCTGGCGGAAGGGCTCACGCGGCTCTTTAGCCGCATCGGTGCGTTTTTCATTCTCGCTCTGGCGCTGCTCTTTGCCAGCCTTGCGGCCTTTCGCATTACGCCCGAGAAGATCGTCAAGGCCGCTCGCCTGAGCTATCAGCACAGCCGGAGACGGCGCAGCTATGAGCAGGACGAGTTCGACGAGCCGGACGAAGGGGCAGAGGACAGCAGCGGGAGGGAAGTGCTGGGAATCGGCAAGCGCAAGCCGCTTGATCTGGAACTGGACGAACGGACGGGGGAGGTGCTGGCCCCCGCGGGAGAGAAACGCAGGCTCTTTGCGCGCGATGCACGCGCGCCGCGCCCCCACGAAGTGGTCGAGCAGCTGCGAAAGCCCGCGGAGGGGGGGGCTGCCGTGCAAGCCTCCTCTGTCAATGTCGCTCCGCCGGACGCGGCGGGAGAGGCACATCCTCCGATCCCCGCGCCGGAAGCGGAGCCGGAATATCTGGAAGAAGCGCTCACGGAGCTGAGTAAAACGGAGAAAAAACAGCTCATACGGGAAGAGTTGCGAAGCGTCTCCAGGGATATTGCAAGCAGCATGGGGCAGACATCGGAGGAATATAGTTTTCCGCAGACCACGCTGCTGCATCAGGGCAGCGCCGCCGTCGGCGGTGCTGTGGAGGAAGAGCTGACGGCGATTAAAAAACGCCTGGCGGACACCATCGCCTCCTTCGGCATTGAAGCGAAGATCACCGGTGCCGTGCGCGGCCCTTCCGTCACGCGCTATGAGCTGGAGCTCGAGCAGGGCGTGCGCCTGAACCGCTTGACGAACCTCTCGGATGACATCGCCCTTGCGCTTGGCGCCTCCGGCGTTCGCATCGCACCCGTTCCGGGGAAGATCTCCCTCGTGGGGGTGGAGGTGCCCAACCAGGTGATTACAGCCGTTTCGATCCGTGAAGTGATCGAATCGCGGGATTTTCAGCAGCACAAGTCCAAGGTTGCCTTTGCTGTGGGGAAGGACATCGGCGGGAACTATATCATTGGAGACGCGGCGCGCCTCCCGCATCTGCTGATCGCCGGCACCACAGGCTCGGGAAAGTCCGTCTGCACCAACAGCCTGATTATCAGCCTGCTCTTCAAAGCCTCGCCGGAGGAAGTCCGCCTGATCATGGTGGACCCCAAGATGGTGGAGCTTGGCATCTACAACGGCATCCCTCACCTGCTCATCCCGGTGGTGACCGATCCCAAAAAGGCAGCCGGTGCGCTGCAATGGGCGGTGACGGAGATGATGAAGCGCTACCGCCTCTTCTCTGAGGCGGGCGTGCGCGAGCTGAGCTCCTACAATGCCTATGCACAAAAACAGGAGGGGCTCTCTAAGCTGCCGCAAATTGTGGTCGTGATTGATGAGCTGGCAGATCTCATGCTCGTCGCCGCCAAAGAGGTGGAGGAGTCGATCTGCCGGGTGGCGCAAATGGGCCGCGCGGCGGGCATGCACCTGATCATTGCCACCCAGCGCCCCTCGGCAGACGTGATCACAGGGCTCATGAAGGCGAACATTCCCTCAAGAATCGCCTTTGCTGTGGCATCTGCGCTGGAGTCCCGGATTATTTTGGACACGCAGGGCGCGGAGAAACTGGTGGGCAAGGGTGACATGCTCTGGTTCCCGCTTGGCGCGGGAAAACCGCTCCGCGTGCAGGGCTGTTTGATTGACGATAGGGAAGTTTCTGCCGTGGTCGAGCAGATTAAGGCCAACAGCGCGACGGATTATGACGAAGCGGTGCTTCAGGAAATTGAACAAAACGCGCAGAATACCAAAGGTGCCAAGGGACAGGGCGGCAGCACGGCGGCAGCCGCCCTTGGGGAGGATGAGGAGGCGGATGAGCTCTTCCCCGCCGCTGTGGACATCATCCTGGAGCTTGGACAGGCCTCCGCCTCCATGCTCCAGCGCCGCTTGAAGCTCGGCTATGCCCGCGCCTCCCGCCTGATTGATCAGATGGAAGATCGCGGCATTGTCGGCCCGCACGGCGGCTCCAAGCCCCGGCAGATTCTCATGAGCAAGGCGCAGTGGGATGCCATGCAGGGCCGGGCGGGGGAGGGAGAGGTTCCCTCTGCGGAGTCGCCGGAACGCTCCGTGCCGGGCGGCCCGGGTCGCTTTGACGCATCCCCCATGCAGTTGCCGGAAGAGGAAGCCTTTGATGACCCGGCTGCGGAGGAAGGGCTCCCGCCTTGGGAAGAAGAGTAAAGAAGGATGCGCGGCATCCTTCTTTTTCTTGTCAATAAGCACGGGGATATGCTATAATTGGAAAGATTGAAAAACCCGCTTACGATTCGCCGTGTTCTCCGCTTGGGCGAAGGAAATGGAAAGGAGCTTTTTGAACGATGAAAAGCAACATATCACGCATTGCGGCAGCCCTTCTCTCGCTTGCCTTACTGCTCAGCTTCGCCCCCACCGCCTGGGCAGAGGGGGAACTGGGTCCGGATCCGGAGGATATTCCTGTCACGGAGGTTAGCCTGAACCCTACAGAGCTTGAACTGGAAGTTGGAAAATTGGAAACACTGATTGCCACAGTGGAGCCTGCGGGCGCAACGAATCAAAAAGTGACGTGGTCGAGTGGCAATGAGAATGTTGCAAGAGTGGATGACGGCGGTTACGTCATTGCCGTAGGGGTGGGGACAGCCACCATCACTGCGACAGCAGTCGCGGATCCAAGCAAAAAAGCAGAGTGCACCGTGACTGTGACAGCTCCGATTCCCGTCGAAGAAATAACCCTTCCAAGAAACCTTATCCTTTCGGTTGGAAAGTCAACACAACTGGAAGCCGAGTTTAAACCTTCCAACGCAACGAACAAAAACGTGGGATGGATGAGCGATGACAAAACAGGGGCAGTCATTGAAGTGAGCACAAACGGTAAAATTACCGCCAAAGGCCCGGGCAAAGCGACCGTCACAGTTATGACGGACGATGGAAATAAGACCGCCGACTGCACCATCATCGTTATATCGGCGATCTCCCCCAGCAGCGCCAGCGTTCAAGTGGGCAGCACAGTGAAGCTAAGCCTGAGCAACCTCCCGGAAAACGCAAGCATACAATGGACAAGCAATAGCAGCAACGCTGTGCTGAGCGGAGACACGAAAACGAGTAGTGTGACAGTGGACGGAAAGGCAGCCGACCGTGCGACCATTACCGCAACCATAACGGTGGGTGAAGCGGAAACCACGCTCACCTGCACCGTGACCGTGACGGCGGCATCGGTGCCTGTTACGGGGGTCAGCCTCAATAAAAGCTCACTTTCCCTCGCAGTCGGAGACACGGAGACGCTGAAGGCCTCGATTACACCCTCTAACGCGACGAACCAAAACCTGACCTGGGAGACGACGAAGTCATCGGTTGCCACTGTGGACGCAAACGGCAAAGTCACCGCGAAAGGGGAAGGAAAAGCCACCATTACAGTCACCACGAAAGACGGAAGCAAAACAGCCAGCTGCTCTGTGACCGTCTCGGAAAACGACGCTACGGTCACCTACAGGATAGAAAAGAACAAGACCGTGACCTTCTCCGCGAGTGATTTTAACAAAATCAGCACCAATGAAACGGGAAAGAACCTGGATTTTGTCACCTTCACCCTGCCCAGTTCTTCCAAGGGCGTGCTCTATTACGACTATAGCGGCAGCAGCACGAGCAATGATGCCGTCAAAAAAAGCACAGAATGCTACCGCAGTCCCGGCAGCAAACAGATCGGGATCTCCGACATCACCTTTGTCCCGGCGAACAATTATACGGGGACGGTTTCCATCCCCTTTACAGGGGAGGATGTGAACGGAAAGAGCATCTCCGGCACCGTGGTCATCCGCGTGGGCACCGGCGGGGGAGATGTGAATTACTCTGCCGACCCGGGGAAGAATATCGACTTCCTTGCCAGTGATTTCAACGATTTTTGCAGGGATGAGATCAACGAAACGCTCTCCTTTATTAAATTTACAAACCCCAGCTCCAATAAGGGCACCCTCTATGTGAACTATAGGTCTGGAAACAAAAACAACGAAGAGGTCGGCAAGAGTACAAAATACTACCGCAGCCCCAGCAGCAGCCAGAGCGGCATCTCCGACATCACCTTTGTTCCCAACAGCAGCAGTGTCACGGGGACCATCAGCTTTGACTTCACCGGCGAGAGCACAGGGGGGAAGGAGATTTCCGGCACCGTGGTGCTCAGCTACAAGGCGCTTGGCAACGCAAGCGCCATCAGCTATAACAGCACGAATGGGCAGGCCGTTGCCTTCCAGACAAATGACTTCAAAAAAGCCTGCGATAACCGCGGCGGTGCCGCCCTCAAGTCGGTCAAATTTGCCCAGCCCTCCACCAGCGTCGGCACGCTTTATTACAGCTATGTTGCGCCCGGGAATTATGGCGGTGTCCTCTCCTCTGCGACATCTTATGGAACCGGGAGCGGGAGCGGTGCCATCTCCAATGTGAGTTTTGTTCCTGTAGTGGGCTTTTCCGGAACGGCAACCCTCAGCTACACGGGTACGGATGAGGACGGGGAGAGCTACACGGGCACCGTCTATATCTACGTGACGAGCGCTCTGGGCATCTTCACGGATATGGGCAAGCACAGCTGGGCGGCCGATGCCGTGAGCTATCTCTACCAGAACGACATTGTCAAGGGGCTTTCAGCGAACAGCTACGGCCCCGCCGATCTGCTGCGCAGGGGCGACTTTGTGCTGATGCTCAGCCGCGCGTTCCACTTCACCGGCACACCGGCGGAGGCCTTTCGGGACGTGCCGAGTGATGCATATTATGCCATAGACCTCCACGCGGCAAAGGCGATGGGCATTGCTCTGGGAGATCAGGGAAACTTCCGCCCCAATGAGTCGCTGACCCGTCAGGACGCGATGGTGCTCATCAAGCGCTCGCTGGACGTGAAGGGGAAGACTCTGGAGGCGAGCACATCTCTGACGCTCAGCGCCTTCCCGGATGCGGGCGCGGTTTCCCCTTATGCGAAGGACGCTGTCTCCGCGCTGGTGGCGGCGGGCATTGTCACGGGGGACAACTATGGAAAGCTCAACCCCCTAAGCACCCTGACGCGCGCCGAGATGGCAGTGATGCTCTACCGGGTGCTGACCCTGTAAAAGCAGACTGCCGCCCGCGTTCCCTTTGAACTTGCCGTGGTGCGGCAGCGGGGGAGAAGCGCTCAAAATGATTAAAAAAAACAGCGGTCAATCAGACCGCTGTTTTTCTTTACCAAGATGTGTGGGCCGTGAAGGCCGAGCGTCCAGCAGCTCGAAGGGGGGCAGAAGTGCGCCCCGCGGCTGTGCAGAAATTTAAGGCAGGGGCGCAAACAAGACAAGGAGCATCATCTTCATCTGCTCATTGGCATAGACGGCATGCGGCGTTTTTGCGGGCATAATAATGGTCTCGCCCGCGTTTAAGACGTATTCCTGCCCGTCAATGGTGATGCGCCCCACGCCGTCCAAGAGGGTGACGAAGGCATCGCCATTTGACTCATGCGCGCTGATCTCCTCGCCCTTGTCAAAGGCGAAAAGCGTCAAACTGTGGTGCTGGTTTTGGGCCAGCGTCTTGCTGACAACCTGTCCGGGCAAATAGTCCACTTGCCCCGCAAGGGAGAGAACGGTGGAATGCTCGATGTTTTTGATGATTTTTTTCATAAAAATACCTCCTCAAGTATTGCTTTTTTGTCATAATGCACGCATACTATACAGGCGCGGCCTCTCTTTTGCGCGATGTCAACCACCCTCTCGAAAAAAGGGGGGATACCCTGCGTATTACCGAAAAGACCCCGGCAGAGAGCTGCCCTGCCGCTTCATGCGCGAGATGGCAGCCTGCTCCGCAGGGCAGAGCCGCCGGGTGGTGCGCCGCAGGCGGGCGCGAGGAGCTCCCTGAGCGTATAGCGGTTCTTTTCAAAGCAGATCAGACCCTCTGCCTGCATGCGGTTGAGCTCTCTCGTGAGCGCGCTGCGGTCAACGCCCAGAAAATCAGCCAGATCAACCCGCCCGAGCGGGGAGGTGACGGTGGCGGAGTTCTGCTCCTGTGCCAGCTGCGCCAGGTAAGTGAGCATCTTTTCCCGGAGGGAGTGCTTGGTGGTGATCTCGAGCTTTTCGATCAACTTCAGATTCGTTCGGGCGAGCATCATGACCATGTTTTTGATCATAGCGCTGTGGAAGCCACAGGCGCTCGGGCAGATGTACATGAGCCGCTCAAAGGGCAAAAAGAGGACATCGCTGCGCTCTGCCGCCTGAACGGATACCGTGAGCGCAGAGCCGCCCGCGCAGACAAAGGACTCGCCAAAGACGGCCTTGGGGGAAAAATCGTTGAGGATCGCGCGGTTGCCGAAAATGTCCTCCTGGATGACCTGGATTCGGCCCGAGAGGACAATGCCGATGGAAGAGATGATGTCACCCTGAAGGAAAATAAACTCGCCTTTTTGATAGCGCTCTGTTGTTGCGCCGATGCAGGAAAATAGTGCGTGAAACGCTTCGGGCTCCAAGCCCTGAAAGAGGGAGACCTCTTGGAGCAACTTCAAATTGACCTGCATAGACTTCACCTCAGATCAAATTATACATGAGCGATGTTGCAAATGCAACGTGATTTTGGCCGCGCCTGTGCTATTCTGAGCAGAAGGGCAATACAAAGCGCATCTGCGGCGCAAATGGGCCGCGCAGCGCGTGAGGGCCGGGCTCTTGCGTGTGCGCGCCAAAGAGGGGGAAAGGCTTATGAACAGCGTTGGCATACTGGTAGAGGAACACCGTCAGATTTTGCGTATGCTCGATGTGATGCACTGCGCGTCGCTGCATCTGCTCTCAGGCTCGCCCGTGGATGGGGAGGATTGGAGGGGCATGGTCGCCTTTGTGCGCCAATATGCGGATCGGATCCACCACGGGAAGGAAGAGAATTATTTGTTTAAGATGATCGTGGATGAGATGGGCGAGGTGGGCGATAATTTGATCCGCCGTGGTATGATGGTGGAACACGACATCGGCCGGCTGTATAGTTCTGATTTGGACGCGGCAATCACCGCATATGAGGCGGAGCCGATCGATGAGAACCGCTTATCCATTCTGGTTGCGGCAGGCAGCTACGAAAAGCTTCTGCGCAGGCACATTCAAAAAGAAAACGATACGGTCTTCCCCTTTGGCGAAAAGATTTTGTCCAAGGCCGCCACCGCGTGGGTGGAGGAGCGCGTCCATCACTTTGAACAGGAGCAGGCCAATATCAACGAGCGGGAAACTCAGCTGGCGCGCCTGCGTGAGCTGGAGAAAATATATATACGATAAGCCCGATCGGGTGCTGAGAGACCAAGCGGATCGCAAGAGGAGGCGTATGCAATGAAACAAAAGAAGATACTCATCGTTGGCGGCGTGGCCGGCGGCGCAACGGCTGCCGCAAGGATCAGACGGCTGGATGAACACTGCAAAATTATTATGTTTGAGCGTGGAGAACATATTTCCTTTGCAAACTGCGGCCTGCCCTACTATATCGGAGGAGAAATTCGGGACCGCTCTGCCCTGACCGTTCAGACACCGCTGAGCTTTCACCAGCGTTTCCATGTGGATGTGCGCAACTACAACGAGGTCATCGCCATTGACAAAGAGGCGAAGACTGTCCAAGTGCGCGACCACCAGAGCGGCAATGTGTACACAGAGGGCTATGACCAGCTCATCCTCTCCATGGGGGCAGAGCCGATCCGCCCGCCGATTGAGGGCATAGATTCCGACAAGGTGTTTACCCTGCGCAACATTCCTGACACCCAGAGGATTAAGGACTTTATTGAGCAGAAGAATCCCCGGACGGCAGCGGTCGTAGGCGGCGGCTACATCGGCGTGGAGATGGCGGAAAACCTGCATGCCGCCGGGCTCTCCGTCACTCTGGTGGAGATGCAGAACCAGCTGATCGCCCCCCTCGACTATGACATGGCCTGCGATGTCCACCGCTATATTGAAAGCCAGGGCGTCACGCTGCTGCTTGAGCATGCCGTGCGCGCGATCCGGGAGACGCCGGAAGGGCTGTCCGTAGATCTTGGAAATAAGGCGCTGCAGGTTGACATGCTGATCATGGCGATCGGTGTCAAGCCGGAAACCGGCATTGCAAAAGAGGCAGGTATCGAGACCAATGAGCGCGGCGCAATTATTGTCAGTGACGACATGAGAACCTCGGATCCCGATATCTATGCGGTGGGCGATGCCATTGAGGTGGTAGATTTCGTAACAAAGCAAAAGGCGATCATCCCCCTGGCGGGCCCCGCCAATAAACAGGGGAGAATTGCGGCGGACAATATCTGCGGCGGAAACTCGCGCTATGGCGGCACGCAGGGTACTGCGATCCTGAAGGTGTTCGACATGACGGTGGCGACCACCGGCATCAATGAAAAGAAGGCCAAGCTGCTCTCGCTCGACTATGACAAATCCTTTGTCTATCCGCCCAACCACGCCAACTATTACCCGGGCGCGGTGAACCTATCGATCAAGACTATCTTTGAACGGGGCACGGGGAAAATACTCGGCGCCCAGATCCTGGGCTTTGACGGAACCGACAAGCGCTGCGATGTGTTTGCCTCGGCCATTCGGCTGGGTGCCACGGCAAGCGACCTGATCGAGCTGGAGCTCTGCTATGCGCCGCCCTACTCCTCGGCAAAGGACCCCGTCAACATGGCGGGCCTTGTCATTGAGAACATGCGCAGCGGGCGGGCGAAGAGCTTCCACTGGCACGATGTGGATGCCCTGCCCCGCGACGGCAGCGTGACGCTGCTGGATATCTCCACGCCTTTAGAATTTGAGAACAACCATCTGGATGGCTTTCTCAACATCCCCCTCGATCAACTGCGCGCGCGGCTGGATGAGCTGAGCCGGGAAAAGCCGGTCTATGTCACCTGCCAGATGGGAATGCGCAGCTATGTGGCCAGCTGCATCCTGAACCAAAGGGGCTACGAGTGCTATTACCTCAACGGAGGGCATCGGCTCTACAACAGCATCTATAGCAGCCATGCGGCGACGCTGGGCACGGCGGGAGCCTGCCTTGGGATCCCCCTGCCGCCTCCAGACGACGATGGCCCCTCTGGCGGCCCCGAAGTCGCCGCCGACCCGGGCGCGGCAAACATGATCTTTGTGGATGCCTGCGGGCTGCAATGCCCCGGCCCCATTGTCAAGCTTTCCTCCGCAGTTGCGGGGGCTGCCACGGGCGATGTCATTGAAATATCGACGACGGATCCCGCCTTTGCAAGTGATATTGCGGGCTATTGCCGCAGGACGGGCAATGCCTTCCTCGGCATGGAGAGCAGAAAGGGTATCTCAACGGCGCGGATACAAAAGAGCGACCCAACAGCGGAAGAGCAGCAGGTGACGGCGCACAACGGCAAGAACTTCATTGTCTTCTCCGGGGATCTGGACAAGGCAATCGCAAGCTTTATTATGGCCAATGCCTCAGCGGCGCTGGGCAGAAAGACGAGCATGTTCTTTACCTTCTGGGGGCTGAACATCCTGCGCAGCCCTGAGAAGGTTGGCGTGAAAAAGGACTTTATCTCCAAGACATTCGGAGCTATGATGCCCAGAGGGAGCAGAAAACTCCCGCTCTCTAAGATGAACATGGGCGGCATCGGCCCGAAGATGATCCGCAGCCTGATGAAGCAAAAGAACGTCGATAGCCTGGAGGCCCTGATAAAGCAGGCGCAGGAGAGCGGCGTGGAGCTCTTGGCCTGTGCCATGAGTATGGACATCATGGGCATCAAAGAGGAAGAGCTGATTCCGGGCGTCAAGATGGCAGGCGCAACCGCCATGCTTGCCCACGCGGAAGAGAGTGATATGAGCCTCTTCATTTAAAGGGCAGTGTGCGGCTCTCGCTGAAAGAAAAACGCCCCCGTTTTGGCTTTTATAAGCCGGAGTGGGGGCGTTTTTGTGCGCGATCGAGAAATGCCGCCTTTTGAGCACGCGGTTGGTATGGGAGTATGGGAATGGGCAGGCAAAAAAGCGTTGCTCACGGCGTGAATCATAGGAGAATGTGCTTCAACTTGCCGCAATATTTTTCGTTTTCATTACATAGAACGAATAAAAAGCCAAAGATCCTTGGAACAAAAATGTTCCAAGGATCTTTGGAGTTAGCTGCAATTTCAGATATCATTGTGTTTTAAATGAAGGATTTGAAGTAAGCACATGTCAAAAGTTTATTTCATATTGCGGAGAATTTAAGATAATGATACTATGTTATTTGGCAATGGGATTCTCACGTGGCAACCCAATTGCCAAAACGGCATCCATGCGAATGACTTCTGCCCTAAATAGGAACATCAGTTTTTATTTCAGGAAAGAATTGATTGCTCCATATGAATTTTGGAGGTTGAAACAATTGACCGCACTCGTAAATTGTCTGCTTGTCGGAGCGGGTGGAATGATTGGATCTGTTGGCCGGTATCTATTTGGGCTGCTCCCAATTAAAATGTATCATAGCTTTCCAATCCATACCTTACTAATTAACATCATTGGTGCATTTATGATAGGCTTAATTGTTGCACTTGCAGAAAAAAACAGCAATACAAGCCCACAACTTTTGCTGTTTTTAAAAGTGGGAGTCTGTGGTGGGTTCACGACATTTTCAACCTTTTCATGGGAAGCTATGGATTTGCTCCAGGGTGGCAAGTTTACAGTCGCCCTAGTCTACATGGTTCTAAGTGTTGTACTGTGCGTCTCCGCTGTTGCGATCACATCGATCATCATAAAATGAATTGTACTGGGTGATGATTTGAAAGTATTCCCCGTGAACATTATTAACCCCAATAGTTTTGCTTCAATGAGGGAGCGATCTGAAAGATAAATTAGACAAGCATACTCCTTATAAGAGTAAAAAGCCAAGAAAAGCCGGATGTCATGGGTTAAAAAACCCATGACATCCATAATTAGCATTCGATTTGTCTATTAACTCGTCCCAGGCTACGGCGGTATTTAGGGGCATTTTCGAAGTGAAATATGCCTGCATTTGGGGGAAGGTGCAGTAAAAGGCACCTTTTTTTGCTGCCATTTGGGGGTGTGCAAAATCATTCCAGCAACGACTGCAGGTGATTCCGATAGGCATCTTGTACACGCTCCGGCGCAATGATGGTCGCCTTGTGATCCAGTCCTGCCAGCCAGCCGAAAAACTGGGTGCTGACGATGATGCGCTCGCTGATTTGGAAGTGCTCGTCATCCACCGCCGTCAGCACGGTGTCCTTCCCGAACCGATCCAGCACCACGCCCGCCAGCGCATTGGGAAACTGCAGCTTTACAATCTCCTCCTCGCCGCCGAACATGGAAAAGAGCTTTTTGGAATAGATGCCCATGTCCTTGCTGCGGAACAGCGACCCACCCTCACGCTTTTTATCGGTCAAAGAAATCTTCGCCATTTTATCCACGCGGAAGTGCTTTAAGATTCCCGCTTCGCTGTCGTACCCGATGAGATAATAATTTTCGTCGTCCCAAGTCAGCGCCCAAGGGCTAATTTGATAGGGCTGTCCGCTGCGCCGGTAGCTGCGCTCCTTGGTGAGGGTGTAGGAAAAGTACGCGAAGGTGATCTGGCAGTTTTGGGCGATAGCGCGGTGGATGGCATCCACGCTGTAATAGATGCTCTCATTCATGCTTTTAATGCGTCCGGGCAGATAGACCTGCCGCTGGAGCAGCTGTGCTTCATGGGCGCTGGTCAGGTGCTCCAGCTTGTGGATCAGCTCCGTGGACTTCTTGCCGGTAATGAATTTGGAGGACTGCACCAAGTCCACTAAAATCTTCACCTCTGCTAAATCGAAGGTACGACTGGCCAGGTAATAGCCGGTGGTCTTGGTGCGAACGGTGAGAATGTCAAAGCCGAACTGCCGCAGGGCTTCGATATCCGCATACAGGCTTTTGCGCTCCGCCGTAACGCCGCAGAGGGCCAAACGGTCAATTAGCTCCGGGATGGTCAGCGTGTGTGCTTCATCGGTCTGTTCCAAAAACAGCTTGGCCAGATACAGAATTTTCAGCTTTTGCTGAGATGCTTTCGCCATGGCTTACCAGCCCTCCTCCCATTCGTCCCAGGCCTCATCCAGATCGTCGTAGTCGCCGTCCTCATAGAGATCCTCGGGGCTGTCGTAATCCTCCCGTAGACTGTGGCCGCTGCCCGCGCCGGTGTCGCCGGTGTAGCCACCGCTTGATGGGCGATTATTTACCTGTGCCTGCTGCTCAGCCCGCCTTGCGGCCTCCGCTTCGGCTGCGGCTTGCGCAGCGGCGCGAGCTTCCTCAGCCCTGCGGGCAGCCTCCTCCGCAGCGGCTTTCTCTGCCGCTTCCGCATCCGCAATCTTCTGTGGCAGTGCAGTGCGTAGGGTAGCGATTTCTTCCGCAAGGGGACCCGTGTAATCGGCGGGTACTTGCTCCAGAGCCGTCAGCGCTTTGGTCAGCGTTTTCGACTGGGCGGCATCGGCAAATCCCAGTGCTGTGGCATAGATGGAAAGTGTCGGGGCATCTTGGTAATCCGGAATGCGAGAGAGCAATTCTTTTGCGGCAGTCTCATTGCCAGCAGTCAGTGCGTCAATCGCCTGCTGATAGAGCAGAGCGTCCCGACGGGCGGTCACATCTGCTAATCTTGCGGTGATAGATGCAGTAAACTCGCCATGGTATGTACTGGAGAGCCCTTGCAGGATTGCTTCTGCCTGATCCAGATCGGCGACTGTATCGCTCTGCGCCAGCACACCTGCTTGCGCATACTGGGAGAGTGCTTCTTGGTCACGGAAGAAGGCCGGAACACGGGCAAACCGATCTTCAGCAGCAGAGAATTCGCCCGCAATCAGATTGGTTCTCGCCCCGTCATACTGTGTGTCCCAATAGAAGTATATGCCTCCGGTGGCCAGCAACACCGCCAAAAGCAGCGCCGCCGCAATCCAGACCTTTCGATTGTGTGGGCGCTTGGGCGGGTCAACCTGTTGAGGAGCCGGTGCAGGTGGAGCTGCTGCCACAGGTGGCGTAAGCGGCTGCTGTGGTGGCACCACCACCTGCGGTTCGCGCTTTGGTGTGGCAGTAGGAATCGTTACTGGTTTCTCCACAATTTTAGGCTCGGGTGGCGCATCGGTCTTGCCGATAATATGCTTGGTACGCTCCGGCGGATAGGGCGCATTGGCGGCGGTATAGAGATCCACCCGCTCCACCTTGCCAGTGCGCTCATAATCATTCTGTCCCAATGGGGCCAGCACATAATCTCCCGGCTGAATGGAATCGTCCTCGGTCAGATAGGAATAGGCGCGGGAGACACCATCAAAGCGCACCAAGCAGTAGCGATAGCTGCGGCCATCGTCCACAGTGGCAGGCTTCGAGGCCGCTGTACGACCTTGCATTTGACCCTTTCTCTTTTCTATGGTTTCCTGTAGCGAATCCCAGGAACGATACCAATGTGCCTGCGGGTAGGAGCTGTTTTTCAATAGCGTCAGCAGTGATTCCAACAACTGCGTGCGTCCCTCGCTGACGCAGGCGCGGAAAATATACTTTTGCGGCACGCCCACATAGGCACACTGCATCACCTGTTTCGCAAATCGCTTGTCCCGCTCCAGTTCATCCAGCATAGGCGTGAGATTTGCCCGCCAGTCCCACGCCTCCGCCATCGCCAGCCGAACAAGCCGGTCTGCGGTATCTGGATCGTGGAGATTTACACCGTCGGCATCCAGCAGACAGCGCCACATTTTGACGGTAAGGGTGGGGTTGCTTTTACAAAAGTGGGTGAGAATATCCCGCTCATCCAGCTCTGCCAGAGCCTCCTCCGACCATACCTGCGTGACCTCTGGGAAGCGCTCCGCCAGCAAATCTCGATACGGGTTGACATCCGCCGGATCTTGCCCGGGATTCAAGAGAAGATGTTGATCCTCAAAGGCCGACATCAGATCGTTATGGCGCTCCCGACTACTGTCCGAATCGGCAAATGTGGAAAAGCAGGCGTCCACGCAATCGAAAAAGGGATCAAGCGCATCCGGCTGATTATCGTAATCATAATAGGGCGGCAAAGCCGCAATAATCCGTTGCCAGAAGGTACCGCATTTTGTTTCTGAGAGGTCTGCCTCATCGCTGAAAAGTGGGGTTCCAGACTTTGCAGCGTCCAGCAACTTCTGTGGCTTACACAGTCGATAGGGGTCGTGGGCGCACAGGGTGTTCAGCGCCTGCCGCGCCTGCTGAGTCACGCTGCTTTTCATCAAGGCGAGAGACGCTTCGTGAAACACAACGCAGGCTGCCAGCTTGGCAATGCTATCGTCCCAGTTGGGGAGCAGCGCCTTGACCTTTTCACATAGTTCGGCGTACAGCTTCTCCGGGGGTGTCGAATTATCCTCGACTGTCAGATTAAGGGTAAATGTAACCTCTGCGGGCTGCTGTGTGGACAAAAATCCGCTATCGCCGCACCAGCCGCATTCCCATTGGTTTCCATCAATCGTTACCATTACAGAGCTTCCGCAGTTTGGACAAATCATTGTGCTCACCACCTTCCAGTAAACTTCATTGTTTTCATCATACCATGCTCCAAGAAAAATGTATAGTCCATCATTGTCCTGCAAATGGGACAGCTGTTGTATGCAGCTTCACCTACCATGCACGAAAAAGCAAAAGAGCCCCAGCGGTCTCGGTAATGCGCCGAAACCGCTGGGGCCAGTTTTATTCTATGGTATAAGGGACATCGGTCCCGTCTTTGAAGTGGAACACCATCTCTCCGCCGTGTTTGACCGTGATGCTGTCCATGGTGGCGTACCAGACGGTATCATCGAATTCGGTAAGCAGGGTGTCCTTCTCGGCCAGGGTAGATAGAAACAGCCGCATTAGCTGGGCCTTTGCCACCTGGTCGGCCTTCTTTTCTTCCAGTGCTGCGATGCTTGCTGCCGCTGTCTCAAATTTTCCGGCCAGCTCCTCATAGCGCCTGCGATACGCTTCCTGGTCCAGCGCCGTGGAGGCGTTCTCCTGAATGCACTTTTCCAGCAGGCCCAGCAGCACCTCGTGCTCTGCCCGCAGGCCATCCAGCTTCTCGTCCAACTTTGCGGTGTCCGTCAGCAGGTGGATCATTTCCTCGTAGCTCTCGAAAATCTCGCTGCGATTGGTGATGAAGCCGTTAAACACCGCCAGGAAAGCCTGCTTCACCGCATCCTCGCTAAGGTAACCGGTCTGGCAGTGCTGCGCACCCTGGTAGCGATGGCGGCATTGCCAAACCACCTTGAAGTGGGTGGTGTCGCTGTGCCACTGCTTGGCCCCAAAGAAGTTTCCGCAGTCCTCACATATTAGCCGATTGGTCAGCGGGCCGGAGCCGTTGGAATAAAGTCCGCAGCCCTTGCGGCGCTTGAACTCGTACTGGACAATATCAAAAATGTCCGGCTTAATAATGGCCGGGTGGGAATTTTCCACATAGTACTGGGGTACCTCTCCCTCGTTGGTTTTCTTTTTCTTTGTGAGATAGTCCACGGTGAAGGACTTCTGAAGCCGGGCGTCGCCCTTATATTTCTCGTTAGTGAGGATACTTTCCACCGTGGTGTACTGCCAGATTTTCTTGCCGCCCGGCGTCGGAATATCCTCGGCGATTAGCCGACGGGCGATGGCACAGGGCGAATTGCCCTCCAAAAAAAGTTGGTAGATATACCGCACAATCTTGGCCTGGCTCTCCACGATTTGGGGAAAACCATTCTCGCCCTTCTCATATCCGAGAAACCGCTTATACGGCAGGCTGACCTTTCCATCGGCAAAGCGTTTGCGCTGGCCCCAGGTGACATTTTCGCTGATGGAGCGGCTCTCCTCCTGAGCCAGAGAGGACATGATGGTGATCAGCAGCTCACCCTTGCTGTCCATGGTGTAGATATTTTCCTTTTCAAAGTAGACCTCCACGCCTTTCTCCTTCAGCTTGCGCACGGTAGTGAGGGTGTCCACGGTATTGCGGGCAAAGCGGCTGACCGATTTTGTGAGAATGAGGTCAATTTTGCCCGCCAGAGCGTCGGCGATCATGCGGTTGAAGCCGTCGCGCTTTTTGGTGCTGGTGGCAGAAATGCCCTCGTCTGTATACACCGTCACAAACTGCCAGTCGGGATTTTCCTGAATATAGCGGGTGTAGTAGTCCACCTGGGCCTCGTAGGAGGTAAGCTGTTCCTCAAAATCCGTGGACACCCGGGCGTACCCGGCCACCCGCTTTCGGGTCCGTATAGCCGTGGGCTGAAGTGCCGAGCGGGATACGCCGGGCTTAATCATGGTAACTTTTCTGGCAGCCATCAGCCGCACCTCCTTTGTTCGATTGCCCGTATCCGGGCCGCCTGGCGCATGTCCTCCGTCCAGCTCTCCCGGCGGGAATGATCCTGCCAGGATGTAAGGACCTGGCCTCCGTCAGCAAAGCGGAAAAGCACCTGATTTGGTGCTGGGACTTCCAGCTCCGCAATCTGCGCAGCGAATATCTCTGCATCAAAGGTCGGAAGGTCAAGCACCTGGGTAGCCAGGCTTTGCAGCGTTTCCTCTGGGATTTGTTTTCCGAAACAGCTGCCCTTGCCGTAGGTCAGGTAGGTGGAGCAGTTCCAATACACCTTGCCGTGGCAGACCTTGGCTGTTAAAAGCGGAAACTCTTGACGAGCCGACACCAGCGTTTTAATGAAACTCTCCATCTCGTTGAAGCGGCGAATGTAAAGCTCCTTAAACCGCATTGCTTTTGCTCCGGTATAGCCCATAACAAGCATGGTGAAACCGTCGCGGGTCATGTAGTGGCACGGCAGCTTTCGTCCGGTTTTATCCTTGTAGGTGCTCGGCTCAAAATTGGATGCAGTAAACTCCTTACTCAATCCAGATTTGGTGTCAGTGATTCTTGAAATATCACGTAATACATGGAAATGTTCCTTTTCAAAGAACTCCGCAACGAACAGGCTATCGACTCTTGCGGTATCCTTGGTATCGGCGAATACGCCGTACTCATCTTTTGGGATCAGTTCCTTCATACCGCACCGCCTTTCGATACGGCAGAAAGCAGCGCTTCAGCATAAACACCGTAATCCTGTACCCCCAGTTCCTGAATTGCGCTGATACGGAATTCGTCATACAGGCGGAGAATCTGCTTGCTGTAGCCGAGCCTGCACAGCGCCGTGGCAAGAAGCACAATGTCCTCCATCGAGGGTTCCTGTTTTGCAAAGTGCTTTCTGGTACATTCCGGGCAGACGATATGCGCATCGAGCGGGGCAGCATTGTCGGCAGAGAATACCTCGTCAAGGTGAACCGGAATTTCCTTGCCGCACTCGCTGCACACGGCGTAGGTGTTGTTGTCCTGAATACCCGACCTGACGATTCTGCCGTCCCCCAGTTTTGTTTTGATATAGAGCATCTGTGATACCTCCGAATATGAATTGAACGAAAAAATCCGTCCTCACCTCGTACTGGACAGGCAAGGACGGAAATCCGTAGTGGTTTTTAATTTTTTTTATAAAAAGCGCATTCATATCCGTCGGCACGGAGTAAAAGACCCTTTGCCCAGGGCGGCACCCGTCCCATTTGCTCACAGATTGCTGACAAAGATACTCGTTTGTCGCATTCAATAATAAGCTCATCGTGTACATGAGCGACGATGGAACAATTGCGGAGTGTCTGCATGGCATATACGAGAATATCCCTGGATGTTGCCTGCACGATGTTTTCCACGAACTTGGGGCCGTAGGATTCGAGCCGCTCCCACTTTTTCGTACCGCCAATGCCTTCGTAGGTCACTGACTCGCCTCCGAAACGGTTCTCACCAATACGGGGTTTCACATAGGCAAGCCGTCTGCCGGAAGGAAGCGTAATAAAGAGAAATCCGCTTTGATAGGCAAACCGTATGCCGTGGGATTCGGCTGTTGTTTTTTCTTTTACGCACCTTTTAGCGGCGGCATCTACATCCCACCAGAACCGTACTATATTGGGGTTGGACTTCCGCCACGCATTTACCAGAGGTTGAAGCTCCTCCTCTGCAAGACCCATGTCAAGAGCACCCATCGCCTTGAGTGCGCCCACAGAGCCGCCGTACCCGAGGGCGAGCTCCGCAATTTTTCCTTTTTGCCGCATATGTCCGTTTTCGCCGTGCTTTTCCACAGGTACATGGAACATTGCGGATGCAGACGCGCAGTAAATATCTCCGCCGTTTTCAAAAACCTCCTGCCGCCATGTCTCTCCGGCAAACCATGCGATAACCCTCGCTTCAATGGCACTGAAGTCCGAAACAATGAACTTCCTTTCCTCCTGTGGAATAAATGCCGTGCGGATAAGCTGGGAAAGTGTGTCCGGGATATCTTCATACAGCATTTCAAGTGCGTCATAATTTCCGTCCGCAACAAGACCACGGGCTTCGGCAAGGTCGGGAATATGGTTCTGCGGCAGGTTTTGTAATTGCACCAGCCGCCCGGCAAATCTGCCTGTGCGGTTGGCCCCATAGAACATGAACATACCTCTGACACGGTTATCCGAGCAGACCGAGTTTTCCATTGCCTTATATTTTTTGACAGAGGATTTCGCAAGCTGCTGACGGAGCAGAAGCACCTCGCCGAGATTGCCTGGTGCGTCTTTCAATAATTCCGCCACAGCCTTTTTGCCAAGTGTATCCGTTTCCAGACCGTTTTCGGCAAGCCACGCTTTCATCTGCTGCACGGAGTTTGGGTTATCCAGCTCAGTGATATCCCGCATTGCGGCTGAAAGCCGCGAGCGGGACTTTTCATCAAAAGCGATGGCTTGTTTCACAAAAGGCATATCTACACGAATACCACGGTCGTTGATTTCCTCGCTTAGGTGATACTCATCCCACACGCTTTCCGGCACGGGGAATTTAGCGATCTTTTGCTGTATCTGCATTTCGACCTCAACATCGCGCTTGTTATATGCTTTAAAGGTCGACCATTTATCTTCGGAGTCGGACGGTATATTGCGTGTCCTGCCGCCGTTTGCCTTTGTCGGGGCGCAGGGCTGGCAAAAATATTTGACGAGGTCTTTACCCTCATCCATTTTCTGCTTATCCAAGAAGACCTCTCACCTCCGAAATATCCGGGTACTTGACTTCCACTGCTGGTTCTTCCTCCGGGGACTCGTCATCGGCATCGTGGTCAAAGTCATACTCGGCTTTGATTTCTTCTGCCAATTCAGCCAATGTTCTCGCAATGCAGGCGAGGTCGTTTCCGATTTGCTGCGCTTTATCCGGCGACATGGGCAAGCCCTCCTTTTTCGTTGATTTTCATACGATTTACCTCCGTTCATAATGTAGGAGCATTGCTCCTCACCTCGTACTGGACAGGCAAGGAGCAATACCCGTAGTGAAAATCAGAAATTTGTAAAAATCTTTTTCAGGGCCTCATTTTCTCGGAGCAGACGCTCCAGACGCTTTTGGCGGTAATACACACCGTCAACAGTCATATTTAGTTTTTTTGCAATTTCAACTTTTTTGATTTTTTGAACCATGCAAGTCCACAGTTCGCGGTCTACGGGGTCGAGGGAAGCAATAATAGCTGCAATGGTGGACTGCTGTTCGGTGCTGGAATATGCACCCTCAACATCCGCGCTTTCATCCGCAAGGTCGAAGGTGACCTCGGTGCCGTCGTCGTTGAATCCGAGCGGCTTGTCCAGCTCAAGGGTGCGGCGCACATACAAAGAACAGCAGTCGCATTTGCGTTTGCAGTTGATGCCATTGTTGGCGCGGTAATCCGAATCGCAATAATCACGGAAATGACACCCGACGCAGGTCACGGAGCAGCTTGCATGGGAGGTTTGTCCGATGCAGAGGTTTTTGCGTTCTGTATCGCGTTCTTCTCCCTTAATGTCGGCGGCATTGCCTTTGCCAAATGTTTCACCGATTTCGTTGCGGGGTAGACGAATAGCCATTTGTCCGTCCGGGGAGTAGAACCACCGCTGCGGATACGGGTTGTCTGCTGTAACAGGCTCTGCCGGTGCAAAACACTCGCGGCGGGTTGTCTTAATGCTGCTTCCGTCCGACAGCATGAGGTAGAACTCGTGGTAGTGCTGTTTTTGATGATTCTTCATTTTGTTTTCCTCCGTAGATTTGCTGAGATTTCAGCGGCGGAGAAAACAAAAGAAGGGTCTGCATACGATGTACACAGACCCCTTTGTGCCGAAAATGGGCGCAACAAAGTAAGGTGGGTACATCGGAGCTTCCGCTGACGGCTTTTATTGCCGACACGAAAACCTACCTTTGTATCCCGCCGCTTGATGGCCATCTCAGCGTTGAGATTTTTTGACGATGCCGTTTGACATCTTCGAGTATGATTATATAGGCGAATCCTTGCTTTGCCCCGGACATGAGATGTCCGATTCTGGCTCTGTAAAACACAAAAAAGCCCCGCAGACCTACAGATTTCTCTATAGGTTTACGGGGGTTGGATACTTAAAACAGCTTAAATTGCAGGGGTATGAGCACCGGACATTTTGTGTCCGATAGATTTAAAAATTTTTAGAATTTTTTATTGTTCCACGCACGAGACCGTTATTTGAGACATATGGGATGATATAATTATCTACTTGTTAAATGCTATACCTCAAATTATAGTGCCACAAATCTCTGTTAAAACATATAAAACACCATGAAACCACTTGAAATAAGATGGATTTTATGATATATTATAATAGTATAATTATAAACTTCGTTTGAGGTGAATCGCATGACTGAAAATTACACCGAAAATTGGATCGGAATCGAGGATGCCGCAAAGCACTTGGGTGTAACGAAAGATACAGTCCGCACGTGGATTAAGAAAACGGATATACCTGCGCACAAAATCGGCAAGCTCTGGAAGTTTAAGCTCTCGGAGTTGGATGAGTGGGTCAAGAGTGGAAAAAGCGCTATTAATTGATAAGGATGATTAGAATGATGAATTATAGATATAAGGTTGTGGATTTGTTTTCGGGAGCAGGAGGGTTACATATTGGATTTGAACGAGCAGGGTTTCAAGTCAAAATATGCGTTGACAATAATAATCTGGTGGAAAAAACACATCGTAGGAATTTTCCGCAGATACCATTCATTAATGACGATATAAGAAATGTCACTGCTGAAACGATAAAAGAATATTTGGATGACGGAAAAGTTGACATTATTGTCGGTGGGCCGCCCTGTCAAGGGTTTTCAACGATCGGCAAGCGTGTATCATCAAATCCCGATGTTCGAGCACAGCATGATCCACGAAACGAACTTGTTATTACCTATGCAAAGCTCATCAGCGAACTTAAGCCAAAGTTTATTGTTATGGAGAATGTTAAGGGTATTCTAACGATGGGCAAAGGCACTTATCTCACTACTGTTATTAATTTGCTAAGAGATGCAGGATATGCTGTAGATTACAGATTAATAAACATGGCTGATTTTGGTGTCCCCCAAATTCGTGAGCGAGTGGTTATTATAGGCAACAGTATTGGACTGCCCGTTGAGTTTCCTACTCCAGACCATTCAGACAGGTCAAGCAAATAACCTATGGACATCAACCACGTTTCTTCTTCCGTGCGCCGAAGCTGCACGGTGCCATAATAAATCAGTCGGGTAAACAACTCTTCATCACTTACCCGACCTGCACGTTTTTTGGGTCGGCCTCGCTCTCAATGTGACGGCTGGTGCCACGCTGCATGGAGGCCATGATCGCATTTTTGTACAGCGCCAACTCCAGAGGGGAGGTCAGAAGCTCTACCTCCTCCTCGGTGAGCAGGGGGTTTGGCGCGTCCTTGTGCTTGATGTTGTGAATCATGATGGGCTGATTGGCCAGCAAGGTGATGAGCCACACGATTTCGTCCAAGGCCATCTCGAAGTTCTCGGACTTCATCAGCTTATCTCCCAGATTTTCCAACCCACCGTAGCGTTTGCCGATCTCTTTGGTAGCACGGGTAGTGAGCATCAGCTCGAACTCCTCGCCCCCGATGTCGATAATGGCGCTGCGCTCATTCAGGCCAGCCGCAATCTCCGGCACAACAACCTCTGCTGCGGGTGTGCTTGCAGCCGCCGTTTCCGCAGCGGCAGTATTCAATACCTTATCTTCCATGGATCATTAACCTCCCTCGTTTGCGAACGACGGCTCGTACACTTCGTCGTACCAGCCGGAAATAGTAGAGGCAGAAACGCCGGAATCATCGGCATTGACCTCTGCTTTCCATGGATGGTTGCCGTTGCCGTCCAGCTTGTTGCGCCGAGACACCGTCCCCTCAATGGTGGGAGTCGAAAAGGTGATGGAATCACCCTTGGTGGCAAGATTGGTGGACGGGACACCAAACTTAACTTTGTACAGCCAAAAATAGCGGTACTTGCCGTTGGCTTTCTTTGCCCTGAAGCCGATGGCGACAGGGCTGCCACCGTCCTCGCTGGAAGATACCAGTACGCCGTTGTCGTCGGTGGTGGCTCCGGTGAGCTCCTCGGCGGCGGCGCGGCCAATGTCATCCACACCCAGCGAAAGGGTGCCGTTCTTAAATTCTTTGATAATCACCGCCGCGCCATCGTCGGCGTACAGGGTGGCCTCGGCCAATTCCACCGAGAGCTCGGCAGAGATGGCCTTGGCAAGCATAACCGGGGTGCCGTAGGTTTCATCCCCGGTGATTTCGGCTTCGGTAATCGGCGCGTAATACAACCGGTCAAGACCGATAGTTGCCATAGGTCAGTCCTCCTTCAGTTCATAGAGTTTTGCAGCATCAATGCCGTAGTGGTGGTAGCCGGTATCATCCTCATGGCCGATATAACGCCGGTCGGTGATCTCGAACTCCCCGGCCAGCAGCGCCTTGACGATGGCGCTTTTTTGCTGCTGGTAATTGTTTTTGGAATATAGGGAAATGCGGGCTTCCTGTGTCTCAAAATGAGGCCGGTTATCCGCAAAGCCGTCAAAAACATCGGCCATCGGGGTGATGACCGCATACTCATCCGGTGCCTTTCCCTTAAAAACACCCATCTCGACAGGAATGCCGAGACGGGTGATCAGCGTATTTAATTCGCGCAGTATGCTCATAACTTCCCAATCTCCTCCTCCAATTTCCGCTTCATCGCCTCGATTGCGGGCTTGCGGGAAGAAGTCCGCGCCGGTTTCAAAAACGGCTTGGGCGGCTGCCCGTGTTTGCCGTGCTCGATGACATTGGCGATCATGGCGTTGGTGATGGTGTAGTAGCTGCGCTTGCCCTTGGCGGCGTACTGGCGGCGGCGCGGCTCGTTGAAGCCGATTTTCACATTATGAACGCCCTTGTTGTCCACCTTGACGGGGGTGACGCCCAGCGATGCTTCCAGTTCGCCTGTGCTCTCGGAAGGGTATTTGGTGCCGCCGCCAATGACGGAGCTGAGGTTGCTTCGCACTTTGGAAAGCACCACCTCGGACCCCGCTTCCAGACAGGACTCAACGATTTCGTCCGTTTTTTCACCCAGCTTGGAGAGTTTGAGCAGGAAATCCTCCGGCATTTTCACCTCAACCTTCGCCATACCAAATCACCTCACAGTCGGTTCTTCTTTTTCGGCCAGCACCTCAATGTACATGCCGCGCCCCTTCACATCCTCAACGCTGTGTATGCGGTAGCGCCCGTCCGCGCAGGCGATGATAAGGGAGGTGGTCACGTCGAGTCCAGGCATCTTGCGGAAACGGAACAGCGAGGTGGCCGTGGTAAAGGCCGCCCGGTTCGCCCACCGTTCGTTGCCATGCCGATCCTCCTTGTAGGCGCGCAAGCTGGCGAGGATGGTGTCGCCGGAATTCACAAAGCCCTCGTCGTCTTTGAACTGCTCGGTGGAGATGAGCTCAATAAACGTGTTCATTTTGCCAAAGCTCACTTCACACCTTCCAATCTCGGTCCAGCCGCAAAAGCGTATTGACCGTATTCCAAACCTGCTGCCCGGCCTGTACGTTATCGGCAAAGAAGCCGCCCGTGCTGCCGTCCCGACTTTCGTAAAAGTGGGACGACAGCATAATGACGGCCTGCTCGGTGGTGGGCGGCATGGCATCCTTGTATGCGCCTTCCGGCTTGTGCTGGTAGCTCTCCGCATAGGAAACAGCGGCACGGATGAATCCCTTAATCAGTTCATCATCCGCGTCGTGTTCCAGTATGAGGTTCGCTTTGACCTTTGGGAGTAAATCCATCATGCCGCTGTGCCCCCTTTGTTACGAAGATTTCTGCTGCAGCACCTTCACGGCCTCGGGGAGCGTCAGGCGGCCATCCACGCGCTGGGTGGCAAGGAAACCAACCTGACCGGTTTCGGCGTACAGCTCGTTGAGACGACGGAAGATACGCCCCTGCCGGTCGGCAATCCAGTAGTAGCTGAAATCACCAAACATGACGGTCTTGGCATTGGCGGCCATTTCCGGCATGTACGCCGAAGTCAACAGCGGGCGGCCAAGAATGGTGTCCGGGGTGGCCTCCTTGATGGAGGGCTGCCACAGGTACTGACCGTTGGTGTCTTTCAGCTTGCGGATGGCCTTGACGGTCAGATCGTGCATCATAAAGATCGCCTTATTGCGGTAGGGCGCGCGCAAGCTGTAGAACAGGTCGAGCATCTCGTCCAGCTTGATATCAGCGGCACCCGCTGCCGTTACGCCCAGCTCCGCGCCGCCAGTGGCCGCCAGCAGGCCGATGGGCTTGCCGGTACCGTCGCCGGTGATGAAAGCCTCTTCCTCCTTGGTGCCGATGCGCTTGGCAAAGGCGCGGGAGATATAGGATTCCATGTTGAATGCGCTGTCGTTGAGCAGCTCCTCGGAAACCTTGATGAGCGTGGCCAGCTTGTGCGCCCCGATGGTAATCTGGCCAAAAGTGTCGTCGCTGTCGGGGATTTTTCCTTCTTCCTCCACCCATGAGGCTTCACCGCGCGCAGAAACCAGCGGAATCTTGCGGTCGCCGCTGGAGGTGGTGATGAGGGTGGCGTACTTGCGGAAGATATCCTCTTCCTGCAGGGCTTCCACGAGAGTGCGCTCGAACTCATCGGGGACGAGGTAGCCGCCTTCGGGATCGCTGCCGATCTTTAAGTCGTTACGAACCTCGGAGGTGATAATGCCGCGCATGTTGTTCCAGAAAGCGGCCTTATACGCAGCGGAAGCCCTGCCGGTCTTTTCGTCGGCGGGCTTCTCAGGCTTGGTCAGGATGGCACTCGAGGTGGGCCTTCCGAGCTCCATGTCGATGGCGGCCTGCCGTTCAAGGCGGTCGATTTCCTTACCCAGAGAAACCACATCGGCCTCCATCTTGTCGTAGGTGGCGGTATCCTCTGCGGAAAGCAGGCCATTGTCGCCACGTTTTGTATCGAGGAAAGCCTTGGTAGCCTCCCATGCCTTGGCGCGCTTATCGCGCATTTCCAGAATCTTGCTCATAGTAAAGTCCTCCTTCAAATTAGTGGGAAATTAAAGAGAGCCGCTTATATAGCGACTCTATCGGGGTGCCGGTAGGCTGTTCGATTGTTTTCGGCGTGTCGGCCGGGGTGGGTGTCCCTCGCTCGGCCTCTGCCGGATCTGGCGCGGGGGGTTCCGTTTCCGCAACGGATGTAACGACCTTGGGAAACTTGCTCAGGAGTGAGTTGGTAACCGCCATGCGGGAAAAAATAAGAGCCTCCACCGGATTGCCCGATAGCGACTCTTCCTCTTTGGCATATAGGATGCCGTCTGCAAAACCCAGCTCGACAGCCTTGTGCGCGTTCATCCACGTTTCGGCATCCATCAGGCGCGCCAGCTTAAGGCGCGGCAGTTCTGTTTTCAACTCATAAGCGTTAATGATCGACTCCTTCACCTCGTCCAGCAATTCCTTGGCCCGCACCATCTCTACGGAATCTCCAATGGCGATGGTGGCTGGGTTGTGGATCATCATCATGGACACCGGCGACATATGAACCTCGCCGCCCGCCATGGCGATCACCGAAGCGGCGCTGGCGGCGATCCCGTCGATCTTGACGGTGACCTGCCCGTTGTACTCCATGAGCATGTTGTAAATTTGCGCCGCGGCAAAAACATCGCCACCCGGCGAGTTGATCCAAACGGTGATGTCGCCGGAGCCAGACAGAAGTTCGTCTTTGAACATCTGGGGAGTGACTTCGTCGCCCCACCATGTCTCCTCGGCAATCGGGCCGTTCAGATAGAGGGTGCGCTCATTGTCGGGGTCGCGCACCCAGTTCCAGAATTTCCTCATAGGGGTTCCTCCGTTCATTTTTTCTTGGTGGCAAACGCCCCGGCGTCGGCCAGCTTCGTCATATTGCCATTGACGAGATACAGATCGCCTCCTTCCTCTGCAGGAATCTGGTTCATATTCTCCATCTCGCGGATATCATTTGTGGACATCCAACCATTCTGCCGGGCGAGCGCGTAGCCGCTCATGCGCTTGGCATAATCGCCGCGCAAAAGGCCGTCCACATTGAACTTCACAAAAAGGGAGCTCCTCTCAGACGGCAAAATTAGAGACTTTTGAAGGGCCTGTTCCCATCTGATGACCCACGGGTCCAGCGTATATTTCACAAACTCAAGACCCTGTTGCTCAATATTTGAGAAGCTGGAACGGTCGAGGTCGCCAATCATATGGGGCGGCACACGGAAAATGCGCGCGATCTCGTTGAGCTGGAACTTCCGTGTTTCCAAGAACTGCGCCTGTTCCGGGGGGATGCCGATGGTTTTATACGACATGCCCTCCTCAAGCACAGCCACCTTGTGAGCCTTGCCGCCGCCTTGATAGGCGCTGTTCCACGAATCCCTGACCTTCTGCGGGTCCTTGATCACACCGGGGTGCTCCAGCACCCCACCGGGGTTGGCTCCGTTGGCGAAGAAGGTCGCGCCGTACTCCTCGGTGGCCAGCGCCATGCCGATGGCGTTTTTCGCCATGGCAATCGGGCTGTAGCCTACAAGCCCGTCAAACCCAAGGCCAGGGATGTGCAGCACATCGTCCGGCCCGAGGGTGAGCGTTGTTTCTTGTTTATATTGGACATCGTCTATGCTCAATCGATAGGTGTACACCAGCGCCCCTGATGGAGCCCGGTCGACCTCCATGCGGTTGGGAAGCAGCGGATACATTGCCAACACGCGACCTCGGCCATCGCGTATGATCTGCGCATAAGCGTTGCCCCAGATCAGAAGGTGGCTCATCAGGGTTTCCCGAAACACAAAAGAGGTCATTTCAGGGTTGGGGTTATCGTGTAAGATGGGATAGAGGTAATGCTGTGTCTGCATTTCCTTGCCACCGTTGTCGACATATTTATAGACATGCAGCGGCAGTGAGGCGAGGGTCTCGGACAAGACGCGCACGCAGGCGTACACCGCTGAGGTCTGCATGGCGGTTCGCTCATTGACCGGCTTGCCTGAGTTACTGCTGCCGAAAAAAAAGGCGCTGGACGACCCGCGCCAATTCTCTGGCTTATCCCGCGACCGGAACAGCCGAGAAAAAATACTCATAATATCAAAAGCCCCCTTTCGCTATAGACGCTGCCGCCATCGCCACTGCCAAGATTCCGGATTGCCCGATCCAGAGCCATAATGGTGGCTACCGCACCGTCGATTTTCTCCGTGGATTTTTCCTTATCGGGCTTGATGTTCCCAGCAGGATCCGTCCGCACAAAGATGTTGTCCACCATCCAGCGCAGTACCGGATGACCGCCGTGGGCGAGCTTTTCCTCCAGCGTGAGGCGCATGAGCTCCTTGGTTGGAGGAGACATATCCTTAAAGCCCTGACCGAACGGCACAACAGTAAAGCCCAGACCCTCAAGGTTCTGGACCATCTGCACCGCGCCCCAGCGGTCGAAGGCAATCTCGCGGATGTTGTACTTCGCCCCCAACTCATCGATAAACTCCTCGATGAAGCCGTAATGCACGACGTTGCCCTCGGTGGTATATACAAAACCCTGCTTCGCCCAGGTATCATAGGGCACATGGTCACGTCGTACACGCAGCCCAATATTATCCTCGGGTATCCAGAAGAAGGGCAGAATTTGAAATTTATCGTCCTCATCCAGTGGAGGGAACACCAGCACGAAGGCCGTGATGTCGGTCGTGCTGGATAGGTCAAGCCCTCCGTAGCAGGTGCGCCCGCGCAGGCTCTCCGGGTCCACCGGGAAGGCGCAGGAATCCCACTTCGCCATCGGCATCCACCGGATGCTCTGCTTTACCCACTGGTTGAGCCTGAGTTGCCGGAATAGGTTTTCCTCGGCAGGATTTTGTTTGGCATTCTCGCAGGCCGCCCGGAGCTTTTCGATATCCACCGTGATGCCCAGCGAGGGGTTGGTCTGCTTCCACACCTTTTCGCTGGTCCAGTCGGCATCCTCCGATGCGCCGTAAATCACAGGATAGAAGGTGGGGTCCACCTTGCGCCCCTCGATGATGTCCTGCGCCTTGGAGTGTACCTCCCAGCAGATGGAGTGCCGGTCGGTGCCAGCGGTGGTAATCAAAAAGAACAGCGGCTGTTTGCGGGCGTCGCCCGAGCCGTGCATCATGACATCGTAGAGCTGGCGGTTTGGCTGGGCATGCAGCTCGTCAAAAACAACGCCGTGAACGTTCAGGCCGTGTTTCGTATACGCTTCTGCGGAGAGAACCTGATAGAAAGAACCGAGGGGTTTATATATTAAGCGCTTTTGGGAAAGCATCGGGCGAATGCGCTGCTTAAGGGCCGGGCACTGCTCCACCATTTCCACGGCCACATCAAAGACAATACTGGCTTGCTGCCGGTCAGAGGCGCAGCCGTAAACCTCGCCGCCATGCTCGAAATCCCCACATGTGAGCAGCAGGGCTACGGCAGCGGCGAGCTCACTTTTGCCCATCTTTTTCGGAATTTCGATGTAGGCGGTGTTGAACTGGCGGTAGCCGCTGGGCTTCATCACGCCAAACACATCGCGGATGATCTGTTCCTGCCAATCTATCAATTCAAAAGGGCTGCCGTACCACTCGCCCTTGGTATGGTTGAGGCAATTGATAAAGGTGACGGCATTGTCTGCCGCCACCTTGTTGTATTCAGAACCGTCCGCCATATAGATGGTGGGCTTGTATTTCTTGAGCTTGCGCAGTGCCGTCACCTCCTTTCCGACATGTCAGAAGATGCATACATAATAGAAGAAGGCCACGCCTTTTTGCCCTGACGTGGCCCTTGAATATCATGCGATTTAATTCGTCTAAAACATTTGCGTTATAAGAGTCTCCTCAGAAGTAAGTCATTTTTGCGAAAAACAAACACATTTTTAAGGAGCGCATTTTTGTACGGTGACCGAGGATCAGCCCCGGTTGCCGGAAAAGATAAAGCGAACGTATTGGTCGCGGTTTTCCTCCAAGAATACCACCAGCTCATTATATCCAAGGTCATAGGCCTCGCACTGGATGGCAGGGATGTCAAGCATATTGTGTTTTCCGACCGCTCGAATGGCTAAAATCTGCTCGACGAGAGTGTCGCTCATTATACCGCTCATTGCACAGCACCCTTCTTGCTGCGTTTGCGGGCAGAGGTAGTGAGCGCATTGGAGAGTATCTGTGGATCGAAGTCTGCTGACTCGTAGCCTTCCAAGATGACATTCAGATATTGTTGAGAAGGATTGCCGAGTTCATAACCCTCGTTCATAACATATATCATGGCTTCGACAATCTTTCCGTCATACTCCACACCGACCGTTTCTTTGCGGTAAAGCCGGGGCCAGCCTTCGTAGCGGTCAAGCTGATCCTCGCAGCGAGGAGTGATCTCCCAGAGCAGTACCGGCACGGAGCAGCCGCGCTTAGGCTCGACGGTGGCGACCGCACCACCCGAACCACCCCGGAAGAGGAGTTCGTAGTTGTGGAGGGTACCGTTGCCAATGGGTGTGGCGTAGGGGCATCGGCAGGACATCTGCTCAATGTTGAGGTTGCTGCCGTATGCGATATAAATCTTGTTTTCTCTGCCTTTCATGAATCATTGCCTCCTTATATCTTTGCGGGTCGCGGGCAGGGTTGCCCCTGTCGCGCCCTTATAAGTCTTTATATATAAATTCCCGGCTGGTAAGCCGTCCACGTCACGCAGGGCGCGTGTCGCCCTCTGTGGCGCAAGCCTCGGGCAAGTTAACTCGCCCGGTATCTCCAAGCAGCCGAACCCGAGAGATGTTTGCAAAGGTGCTCACGGCAGTTTTTGAACTCGTCGCCGATGAAACCAACCCGGTTGAGGTAGGTGCGCATGGCGAACTTCTCGTTTTCAACCTGCGGCTTTTTGTTACTGGCGCTCCGCTGGGTGAGTGCCTGATGGTTGAGGGCCAGAGCGAGAACGATGTAACTGCGTACCTTACCCGCATGGAGTTCGCTGTTAAAGCCTCGAAGCTCTACCGTGTGATTCCGGTTGAAAAAGCTGTGTAGATTGAGAAAATGGTAGCGGCTGTTATGGTAGTGGGTGTTGCGGCTGTCACTGTATCCGGCGTACCAAATATCCTCGATCTGCTTGAGGGTGCGAGGTTTTGCCTCGTTCATGCGCCGCACCATGTATTCATCCATTTTTTTGCAGTAGCCCATGCGACCCGGTTCTATCTGTAGCGCCTTGTAAAAGAGGTCGTTTTTGCTGGCAATGATGTTTACAAAATTGCGGATGCTCCTGGGCGTGTGGGGTGCGCCGTTGAGGTGAATGTGGATGCCGCAACGGTTGTTCGTAAAAGCCCCGGCCTTGCGCAGCTTGCGGATAAGCTCCTGTAGGGCTTCGATATCCTCGTAGTATTGGAGGATGGGGCTGACCAGCTCGACACTGTATTCGCCGCCAGCCGAAACCCGCCGCCCGTTCTGCTTGCGCTGGCAGGTGATGCTGCCGTCGCTCATAAACTTCCACTGCCTGCCGTCGGGGGCGGTAATCGTCTGGGTGTTGTAGTAATCGTATCCGCTGTCAATGGTACCGCCAAGGTGCTCGGCTGCGATCTCGGTTGCTTGCCGCCGTGTGATTCCTGTGAACTCGATCTCAATGCCAAATTTCTGTGTGAACATGCGTGTTTGCTCCCTTCAAAGTGTGTGTCTGCTTTTCGCATGTACATTCATCACTCTAAAGGGGCTAAATAGCAAGTCAATTCTGAGAAGTAAAGCACACAAAGGTTTCGCCGCACCTTTGTGTGCTTTACACACCTATATACGCTTGATCGTGTCCTCGCGGTAAGCCGCGCCAAGGCCTGAGCCATTGTCCCAAGCCACATGAACGGTGCCGATATCATCCACCCCTGAGACGGTTCCTCGGTCGCCGGGTTTCAGGGTAGTGTACGGATCGTCCATCGAAACCAGTTCTACACGACAGCCGGGTGGGTATTGTGCGCGGAGTCGATCAACGACGGACTTTGAAGGAAATCCATTTGTCATGCCAGCACCTCCGTATTAATATTACCGTACATCTTTTGGAGCGTTTCAATGGATGCTTCCGGGCAATCCTCGCTATCTGTGCTACTTTCGCAACCGCTATCCCCTAAGTAGGTTGTTGCGGATACTTTTTGCTCCGGCTGTCTGCGATTACTGCTTTTGAAGGAACCATTGCCGGAGAGGTTCTGAAGCAGGGTTTTCCGCTCGGCTTTGTAATCTTCACCGATAAAACCCAGTCGAAGAAGGAAGCAGCGGAAGGCGTATTTTTCGTTGTCTACCGGTTTTTCTTTGGCTGTGATGCGCTTTTGTTCTTTGGCCATAGTGCAAAGCGCGCTGATAAAGCGCGAGTAGGCATTAACCTCTTCAGCCGAAGCGTTGAATGCAAACCATGGAAACCGTAACGTATCGTCCGTAACCTCAACCGGCAGGCTTTCTGCGCCGACCGCCTTCTTGATGAGCAAAGACTTGCTCTCAACAAGCTTTTTAAGGTTGAGAATTGCTGTGTCGGTAAATCCATCCCTCGGCAGTTCAATCGTCAAAGTATCCGCACCGGGGCGGTGTTGGACGATATCGGGGTATTCCTCCCCATAATCGGGAACGTCACTTGACTGCATACCATCCTCGCCTTGTGGGTCACGAAGCTGCATACCCATTCCGAGTTCTGCCTCGGCGGTCATCGCCAAATCCTCGAAAGCAGGTGTTACCGGCGCTTCGGTAGGCATCGCGTCGTATTCCTCGTTGATCGGAACGAAGCTGTGTAAGCCTTGAAGGGCGGCAACCAAATCGCGGTTGTCGGGACCGATAAGCATTCCAGTCTTGTCTATGGTATACCCACCGACCTCATATGCCGCCGTTGGCATCCCGAGATATTTTGTCTGTGCGTTCAACTCCTGACTGATTGCACCTACCAGTGATTTTCGCTCCGTGCCTGTTGCATTGTAGCTGATTTTCATGTGCTGTACCGCCTTTCTGATTTTTGGTAGTTACATTCATCACTCTTAACGCTGTGAAAAGCAAGTCATTTTTGAAAACATAATCACCAAAAACACGCGCTGGATTTTATGTGCTGTACAGCGTGATATCAAATGAAAAGAGCGCCTCCTGCGAGACGCTCTTTGGTTCTGGTGCTTGGCGGTCAGAGAATTGGATCATCCTCCGGAATATACGCCGCCCACTTGGGAAAGTCACGACCTTCCGACATTACCAATACACCATCCTTTTTGCCGCGTTGTCGAGCAAAGATGCAATGCCATACGCCGTCGCTGTCAATCCGGCACAACTTGGCATTGTCCTCAATGAACCACCGATCAACGCACAAATCGGTAATGAAGTTCTCGTAGTCGATTTTTGCAAGCTCCACGGTTTTTTCGACCGCATATGGTTTGCGTGCGCTGTTCAGATGCGGTCGCCGTAAGTCCTCTAAACGGAAAGGCATTGAAACAAAATAAGCAGTACTATGTTTCATTATGCATCCCTCCCATCAAGGAGGAAGCGTATTGCGTCATTCCATCCCATTGCATAGAAAAAACGCCCAAACTCGCCGTCTGACAAATGATAGGCGTTTTCACAGTTGCGGAGTAACAGAGATTGTTCCCCGGACAATGTTTCGCGCAGACGCTCCACACAAGAGCGAAGGTCCATGTACGCATCGTTTACGGCGGGCGGCTCGTGCTTGCGGTGATGATTGATGCGCTGAGAAAAGAATTCATCTTTGGCTTGATACAGGCTTTCGTCCATACGAAATCCCACCTTTCTTTTGAGGTAGGACATTCATCACTCTAAAAGCCTTAAATAGCAAGTCAATTCTGGTTAGTTAAGGAATTGTTCAAAAATACCTTAATTGGCACACCGCGCTCCTTGCAACGGTCAATGACATATTTGGTGCCACGGCTTTCACCATCCCAAAAGGCCAGAACCAGATCGCTGTATTCTATGATCTGGTCGTTTCGGCGTAGGGGTGCTACTCTGCCATGTGCTTTATAGTCCGGCAGAAATTCCGTATATCTGTACTCGTTTTCTTCGGCAAATTTGCGGGCGCAGATATCGATACCTTTTGCTCCGCCCGATACGATTTCCGTTGTTTCCGGAGGAAGGAACGCCTCCAATATATCAATTGTAAGACCTCTTGATCCAATCACAGCGACTTTCATTCAACACCGCTCCTTTTTATCTCTTAGATATACGGTATATCTAATTGCAACATTATAACAGATTTTGCAATTAAAATAAACACACCGTATACGAAAGAAGGTGATTCCATGGCAGTTAAAAGCGTATCCATCCGCATCGAAGAGGAGATGTTGAACAAAGTCAATTTTGTCGCCGACTACGAGGGCAGATCGGTTAATAGCCACATTCTTGTGTTAATCCGCGATAATATTGCAAACTACGAAGCAAAGCACGGAGAAATCGATGGCACACTAAAACCGGACAAAAACGTAAAGCCGCCGCGCAAAAAATAATTACACGCCCGCAACCCATACGATTCCTGCCATGACGAAGCACACGCAGGGAAGCGCCACGCCGTTCCCCCACATCTTATATTCTGCCGAATCCGAATGAGGATCATTCAGCCACTTTATAATCTGCTTGCGGCTCTTTGGCTTTGAGGAAGTTCCCATGGCCTTCCGGTGTGTTTCAAATACATCCTGCCACCATGCGATATCTTCCTCGCAGGGGGTGGGAGTGCCAAGCCCCATGCACCAGTCGCTTGGAAAACCTTGCAGCAAAGCGCACTCGGCGGGGGTCAACCGGCGCACGCGATATGGCATAGCAATGAACATGTCCTGATAAGCGTCCTGCCCGCTGTAGCTGCCGGGATGAGAATTGGCCATGAGAGTGCCTGTGGTGTTTTGGTAGGTTTCGAATACCGGGTTGATATAATTCAGGCTCTGTCCGCCGTTATTCTTTGCCTGCAAGGTAGCGCTGATGTCAGAATCGCAATGATTGCGGCAATCATAAGCGACCGCATGGCGGTCAGCGGTGTTAAGGGTAAAGCATAAGTCTTTATTGACTCCGTCGCCCTGCGGTCCATTCTTTTCTGCCCGTCCAATCATATTTCCCTGCAGAGCATAACTTTGTACGACAGCGATTCCGCCCTGGTTGCAGGATGGATTTCCACCGGAACGGTCAAGAGTCCGGCTGGTGTCCGCTTCATAAATCCCGCTATGCGGATTATCCGACAGCATTGCGTTGCTTTGGTCGGAAGATATCCCATATGCACGCACACAAAGCTCATTACAGCGGCCTTCACCGGTATCATAAGTGTTCAAGGTGTTGGCCGTTTCTGTTTGCTCCCATTTTTGAGCTTCATCTTTGTTATGTGGGCGTGTGCCTTTCCTGAAAGGGACAAAAACCGTCTGGTCATTGTTGCACGATAGTGTTGCCGATTGATTTTCCTGTATCAGCGCGCCTTTACCGCCGCCTTCGCAGCCCGACCGTATCTTTAGAGTTTGGGGGATAGGCTCGAATACACATTGTGCTCCCTTATAATCGGTAGCGATCAGTGCGCAGGCCACATCATCACGGATGGACTGGCTCAACGCCCGCTCATCCATAATGAGCGGAACATTCCCGCCGCCTGTTCCCATGCGTCCGGTCAGGGTTTGCATTGTGCCGCTTTTATCCAGCTTTATCCGGCTATCGGCGGGATGGTTTTCAATCGCTACTCCCGGAACAACACCGGCACGAAGTGTGGGGCTTTTCTCTTTTTCATATCCCACACTGCGGCTTTTGGCACTGTGTTCGGTGCAAAATCCACTTGCCTGTATAACGCAGGGCGGATGGTGTGCCTCTGCGCGAAGTGTACAAGTTACATCATCGGTAATATCCATACGGCTGCCGCCTTGATCGTTTAAGATTGCGCGGCTTGGGTTTCCAGCGCCTGCCTCAGCATCTCCGGTAGCTCTTTGCCCCGCTTGATTGACCTTCGGAGTATACCCTGACACGCTTTCGAACTTAAATAGTATGTCTCCGGCACGTTCGCTTGCAAAATCTGCGATAAGGTAGCAACGACGGCGACGTTGGGCGACTCCCCAATATTGAGCGTCGAGTGTTCTCCAAGCGACGGAAAAACCTTCTGCCACGATTTCACCTGCTGACATCCATTTGTCCTTTTCAGGCATAGGAACAACAGCGGCTTCTTGTTTGATTTGGAGGATTTCGGTGAGGACTTGCTGAAAGTCCCGTCCTCCTGCCGAGCTGTATGCGCCCGGCACGTTCTCCCACACGATAAATCGCGGATATTTTCCATGGGTCGCACACCTCATTTCTTTTATAATCCGGATGGCCTGATAGAATAGCGAGGATTCCTTTCCATCCAACCCTTCCCGCCGCCCAGCTACCGACAAGTTGGTACACGGCGAGCCAAAGGTGATGATATCTACCGGCTCTATCTTCGCACCGTTCAATTTGTTGATATCGCCGTAATGTTTCATGAACGGCAGGCGTTTTGTTGTCACCCGAATGGGGAACGGTTCAATTTCGCTGGCCCAAATCGGGGTGATTCCCGATAATAAAGCTCCGAGCGGAAACCCGCCGGAGCCATCGAATAAGGAACCCATAGTCAGATTAGCCATGGCCGATCACCTCCGCATAGGGAAGTTTTCGGCCATTTCTCAGAAGAGATATTTCGCTGTCACTACCGATTTGCTCGATATACCTCTTAGCAATCACGTCGCAGTATTTTGGGTCAAGTTCCATCATGCAGCAAGAGCGGTCGGTCTGCTCTGACGCAATCAGCGTGGTGCCGGAGCCCCCAAAGAGGTCGAGCGTAACATCACCAGCCTTTGAACTGTTTATCAGCGCTTTAGCGACTAGCGTCACTGGTTTCATAGTCGGGTGCTCCACCGATACCTTGGGACGGGGGATTTCCCAGAGGTCGGATTGCTTGCGGTCCTTAAGAGGGCATAGCCGCTTGGATTTCGTGTCACCCTCCAGCCAGCCATACCAAATGGGTTCGTATTGTGTATGATAATCCTTACGGGAGAGAACGAGGGAGTCCTTGGCCCAAATGATGGTGGAGGACCAGTGGAATCCGGCGTTTCGCATGGAATTCATGATATTTCCCCATTCTTGGGCGCTCATAACCACATAGGTCATGCAACCGGGTTCACAGACATTCTTCATAGCCTCAAAGGCGGCAAAAAGAAAAGCACCGAATTGCTCGGTGCCCATTTTGTCGTTGAGGATTTGTCGGGATTTCCAGCTTGGGTGTTTAGCATCCGAGCCGTAGTCCACGTTCCAAGGAGGGTCAGTAAATACACACCGAGCCCGTGCGCCATCCATCAGTTTTTGCACATCAGTCTGCGAGGTGCTGTCACCGCACATCAGGCGATGCCTGCCCAGCCGCCAGATATCCCCGTGCTGTGAAGCCGGGGTTTCTATTTCCGCGCTCGCTTTATCCGCGTCGAAATTGTCCTCTTTCACTTTGCCTGAAGATGGGCCACTGAACAGTTCGTTCATCTCGGTAGCATCAAAACCAGTGAGGGTTGCGTCAAAGCCTTCCTCGGAAAGATCACGTAGCAGATCGGTGAGCAAGGGGATATCAAACTCGCCGCTAATTTTATTAAGCGCCACATTGAGTGCTTTCTCTCGCTGTTCGTCGATATCCAACACCACGCAATCTATCTCGGTGTACCCCAAAGCGGCCAGAACCTTAAATCGCTGGTGGCCACCGACGATGTTGCCAGTGCGTTCATTCCAAATGACCGGCTCGACATAGCCGAATTCCTCAATGGAACGGCGCAGCTTCTCATATTCCGCATCACCGGGCTTCAAGTCCTTGCGGGGGTTATAAGCCGCCGCCCGCAGCCTCTCGGCGGGAATGGTTTGTATATTCATTTTAATTGCGTCGCCTCCATTTTAAGGGCGGTTTCGCCGGTGAAATCCTCCCAACGCTTTACTATGAGATCGCAATATATTGGGGAGATCTCCATGGCAAAACAACGCCGTTCGGTTTGCTCAGCGGCAATCAGGGTAGTCCCTGCACCGGCGAAGGGGTCCACCACGATGCCATCCCGGTCGCTGTGCATTTTAATGCACCGCCACGGCAACTCCACCGGAAACATAGCGGGATGGTTCTTCTGGGTGCGGACAGCCGCCATCTCCCAGATGCCTGCGTATCCCCAGAGCCGCCGTTCTTCCTTGGTGAGTCGTTTGACAAAGCGGTAACTGTGACCGGCGAAAGCCGACATCCACACATACTCTTGGTCGTTGTATTCAGCCTGAGATTGCTGTCCGGCAAAAGCAGTGATGTACTCATATAGCTGCTGCGGCTTATTCGAAACAAGATGGTGCCCGGCCGAACCGCGCTGCGGCCCGGTCTTGCGCCATACTCGAATCCACAAAGGTCGGAAACCCTCGTCGGCAAAGAGCTGCACCGAATAAAAGCCGGTTGGCTCCACGAATTGCGAGCCGGTAGCGTAGAGGTCGTTCATCTGCCAACAGACAACGTCGGCGTGCCGGACAATATTTTCGATGGCGGGACGCATCAGCCCAAGCCACGGCTCAATGCCATCGGCCCGATATTCTTTCTCGCTACTGGTGGGCGGAGAGGTCATCGCCATCTGCGCACATACACCATCCATCAGGCGTTCAAAATCATCGGGTCGGGAAGCATCGCCGCAAAGCAGACGGTGTGGAGGGCGGCCATCCGCCTTGCCCAGCAGCCAAATATCTCCGGGCTGGGTGATCGCGCCGCGCCGTTCGACATCCTCTTTTTCCTTGTCAATATCGAACTCGTCCTGAACCGCCTCTTTTGCGTAAAAGCGGTTGAGCAATGCGTCGACCTCCTCGGCATCAAAGCCGGTGAATGATACATCAAAAGTTTCTGCGTCAAGGTCAGCCATAAGCTCCGTCAGTTTGGTCTCGTCCCAAGCGCCCTGTATTTTGTTGAGGGCGAGGTTGAGGGCCTTTTCCCGGGTGAACTCAAGTTCCACCACAACACAGTCAATTTCGGTGTAGCCAAGATCGAGCAATACCTTAAGCCGCTGATGGCCCCCGACTACATTGCCCGTGGTCTTGTTCCAGATGACCGGCTCCACATAACCGAACTCGGTAATGGAACGCTTCAGCTTCTCATATTCCTTGTCGCCGGGCTTTAAGTCCTTGCGTGGGTTATACGCGGCGGGGTTGAGCTGGCCCGCGTTGACTTTTTGAATCTGCATGGTATAGCCTTCTTTCCATCAGCCGGGTATAGCCTTTCTCAGCCCCCGCCAGATTGCCTGAAATAGCCTGACCCCGCAGCGTTCGGTACTGCTGCGAGGTCAGGCTTGGTGCCTTTTTAAGAAGCCGGAGGAACTCTGTGAGCGAGCTGTTCATTTTCGCGCCTCCTGGTCAAAGCATAAAATTTTCAAAGGGAACCCCGATATATTCCAACACTTGCCGGAGCCCGAGACCGCCCGCCTCCCAATCGCGCATGCAATACCGCCACAACTTGGGGTGCGTTTTCTGCAGCCGCTGAAATCGGTTGGGCGTCCCTTCGAGGTGAACCCCAAACATACAAAAAATACAACCCGTTCTTTTATAGCCCATATCGTAGGCCGCGCTGTAGGATAGATTGTTTGCACGAATATATGCCCAAATATCCTCGTCGAGCCAAAATGAGATGGGGGCTGATTTGGGGTTTTTATTGCCAAAGGCATTGCAGCCGGTTTCCAGCCATTTTTGTGTGCGCAGTATGCTCTCAGCCGCCATGGTACCGAGTAACGGCACCCGCCCGGTTTCTTTGGCGTAGCGGTCGAGGGGCTTCTTTTTCATTTCGTGGCAGCAGCCCGCACCAATATGAAAAGGCGCATCCAGAAGATACCGCCATTGCTCCGAAATATGGAACCGTGTCTTTCTGCCGTCCGGCATAATGCCCAGCACGTTTTTCTGATACACTTGCGGATTGCCGAGCCGCGCGCGGTATATCCAGTCGCTCTGTTCCTTGCTGACGATTGGGTAGCCATGCTTTTCAATCACCTGCCGAAAGCTCATGTCAGGCTTGACCCATGTAACATCATCCACTGTTTTCACAAATTCCCGTACTTCGGGAAACTCTAATCCGGTGTCCGAGAAAACGGCGGGAACCTCCGGGTACATGGACCGCACTAAGTGAAGAAGTACCGTGGAGTCCTTGCCGCCGGAAAAACTGATATACACATCGCCGCCAAAATGGTCGTACCACTCACGGATGCGGAGCTTGCTCTTGGCGACTTTTATTTCGAGAGGTAAACCTTGAAACTGCCTCAATTGCCACAGTTCCACGATTAGCCCCCTTTGCGCGCGGTGAGCAGTCGCTCCATTGCGTCGTCATGCGGGGTGTTGCCGCGATAATCCGCTGTGCTGTTTTCCTTGACTACTTGGAAAATCTGAAACCATAGGTTGTTGGCTTGCTTTGCAAAGCTCTGGCTCATTGCCACATAAGGTGATGGGATGGCGTTGCCTGTTGTCGGATGCTTGGCGAGGAAACCAAACTCAGTGATGGATTCCTCACACTGTATCCAGCGGGCGCAGCTCTGTGCATACTGCTCTAAAATCTGTGCCGGGATGAGGTGTGCGCAGTGCCGCTCATACAGCCAGTTCCAAATGTTTTCGTATATCTCAACAGCCAGAGAGGGCTTGCCGTTCTTTTGTACAGATTTTAAATATTCACGGGGTGGCGGCATGGACGCACCTTCAAGATCGGCGGTGTTCTTAAACTCCATGACCGTGAGCGGACGCTTGCCGGGGTTGCCCTCCAGAATCTTGTCGTGCAAGGGCTTTTTTCTTTGCCCGGAGCCGGGGCGTGCGCCGCCCCTGTTGGTACCGTCCTTGGCCATACACATCACCTCCTCTGTAGTAAAGTAAAGCAGCAAAGCCATATACCCCGTTTGAAACTGCGAAGTTTTGCGTGATACCCCACACCCGTTCCGCATCGAGGAGGCTGTAGAGATCGGGACGCCCCCTCCCTCGGGGAAAAATTCATCGAAAACCCCAGCGGCCACCCTCACGTGCGGTGATCTCGGAGTGGCAGGAGGTACACAAACTCATCAGGTTTCGCTCGTCGTGGGTGCCGCCTGCTGAAAGGGGCAGGATATGGTGTACCTCTTGGGCGGGTGTAAGCTTGCCGTCCTTACGGCACTGCTCGCACAAAGGGTGGGCTGCGATATACCGGTCACGGATGCGTTTCCACGCACGGCCATAGCGTTTTTTAGTCGCAGGGTCGCGCTGGTATTTTTCATACCGCTGCGCTTCCTGCTTTTCATGGACCGGGCAGAACCTGCCATCCGTCAGCTCGGGACAGCCAGGGAAGCTGCACGGGCGTTTAGGTCTCTTGGGCATCCTATCACCTCCCGGAAATAGAAAAAGCCCTCGGAGCGTTACACTCCAAGGGCCAGATAAACAAGAAGCGCCTCCGGCAGAACCGGGGCGCACTCTTTTGATGATAATAGTATATCACATGAAATCTAAAAAGTCGTCCACGATATTACTCACTTTCATCTACGGCAAAGCAAAACCCCCGGAGCCGGAGCTCCGAGGGCCTGCGATCAACCAATACCAGTGTATCACGTCCAAACCGAAAAGTCGTCCACGATATTACTCACTTTCCATACAACAGGAGTGCGAGCCGGGCCAATGCCCGGTTCTTTTTGTTGTAGGCCGATGACCGTTCAATGGTGAAGTGGGCGCAGATACTGGAAACCGCGTCCTCCTGCTGGTTGAGATAAAACTCCGTCAGCACATACCGCTCGTCGTCGGTAAGCGCATCCCACGCAGGCTGGAACCACTCCATGTACTCCAGCGCCCGCCTGTACCGCTCTTTCAGAACGTCGATCTCGTCCAGCGACGCTGCCAACCGGGATTCCCCGGCGTGAGGGTTATGAGCGCGGGGCATACCGTTGGGAACGGAAGAGCGAACGGAAAAGAGCTTCTCCTCGACTTCAGCCAGTTCCTCAGGCTGGTTCTGGATGATGAATTCCATACTGGTATAGTCCTTAAGCGCGTCGATGGCCGCGCCGCGTTTATCAAGATAAATCCAAGCTATCGTCATAAGCCGGTACCTCCAAGGAATCAAGGATGGACTTCACTTCCTCGACACTGGTGACCTTGTAGGCATTTCCCTTAGCGGCTTTAATTTTCGTAATCATGATTTCTTGCAGCTTTGTCAGTTTGTTACCCGGCACCTTCACCTCGAAGGCGAGAAACCTGCCGCGATAGCAGCAGATGATGTCCGGCAAACCGGCTGTCCCGTACATACCGCCGTGCTCCTTCCAAGCAAAGCACATGGGGACAGACTTTAGGTGTCGCATGATGGCGGCGACGATGTCTTTCTCTAACATGAGCGACCCTCCTGCATCGTCGATGAAGGGCCGAACGGGTCAGCGAACGGGTGAAAACCACGCCGTTACTGCATTTGAACGGGTGAACCAGTATTCCACAGTCTTTTATATATATTTTATTTTTTTCATAACAGTAACCCCTTGGATATTTAATAACGTAAGGAATAGGAAAAACCCGTTCAACCCGTTCACCATGAGCCATTCTGTGGGTTTACGGCGCTCCAAGTGGTTCGCGCCCCGTTCGCAATGGTTCGCATTCAATGGCAAATTGATATTGTTCGCTGTCATATCATGCCTCCAGCCGGATGCCTTTCCACGTTTTGCGGCGACTGACCCGTTCGAGGCCCCGCTCGACCGTTTCGTAGTAGTTCTCGACGTCCTTGTTGAAGTTGGCCTGGGACATCGCTTTCAGGCCGTTTTTGTGACAATACTCGCGGTAGGCTTGGAACAAATCCTCCCGCATACACTCTGCGTCGGCGTTGACAAAACAGCATTCCTCTACGAAGGATAAAGCGCTGTTGCTCTCCACCTTGTATTTCCGCAGCTCCGTCCGGGTACGGGATGTCTCGGAAAAACGGTAACTGTTGGCCATGAGGCGGCGCAGTCCAGCCAGCGCCCACATAAGGATACCATCGCGCTCCACCGAGAGCTTTTCCCGGAGATCAGGGTCGCGATCGCTTTCCGGGATGGATCGGTCAAACCGGATGATAATGAGGCGGCGAAAGAAGCCGTCCGAGCGGTCGCCGTAGTTGCGGGGCATCTCGTTGCAGGAGAACACCATCCGGGCATAAGGCCGGAAGGAGAAAGGGTCCTTGTTTTTACGCTCCGCAGTGATGTAGTCCTCGCCGGTGAGCGCTTTAAACATGCCGTTATCGTCCATACTCTTGCTGGGCAAGTCAGCAAATATATTCGCTAACTTACCGAAAATCTCTGCAGTTTTAAAGCGGTCAGACAAGGACTGCCACGGGATATTGCTCACGTTTTCGCTGCCCAGCAGCACATCCTGCGCCACCGAAAGCAGCGTCGATTTGCCTGCGTTGGACGCACCGGTAAACACAAAAGACTTCTGGGCTTTGTTGATCGGCACCAGCAGGTATCCGAGGATTTCCTGTATCAGCGCATGCTCAGTGTCAGGAAGAACGCCGCCGAGGAACTCCAAGAACTGCGGGCATTCCGCAGAATCGTCGTATCGGGCGCTGATCTGCACCGTCGATTGATACTCCGGGGTGTGGGCCTTGAAGGAACCGTCCAGCACGTTGTATAGGCCATTGCTCACGTTGATGATGAAGGGATTGGAGTTGATTTCCCGCACAGGCTTGCGGATCAGCATGCGCCATTGGCCCACGGTGTCCTGAATTGCGTGCATTGTTGCGTAGCGGGGAATCAAATACTCGCGCACCTTGGCCGATGCCGCCAAATCCTCCTCGGCGGTGTACACACCGTCCCGGTAGAAGAAATAGCTGCCCGCACCGTAAAAGGCATGGACGGTTTTCGTCATATGGTCGGCCAACAAACCCGGAATAAAGCGCAGCGCGCCCCTCTCGGTGGGTTCATACCAATCAGGAATCGGATTCTTTGCCAAAGCGCGGCGGGTTTCCTTGCTGTCGCTGTACTCCTTGTAGACTTTGCGCTGCTGTGCGGCCAATGAACGCATTTCGGTGGGCTTGATGCCGAAATGGACGCTCACCTCGTAGGTGATGAAGGTACCCGCCAGTGTCGCATCAATGTTGTACAGATAATCCTCGACAAAGGTCTGGGCGGTCTGCATATTTTCCACCTGTGTCTCAGCCACCGGTTGTGCCGCCAATGCCTCCCGGAGTTCCTCCACCGTCATGGGCTGAAAACAGAATGCGGCGGGTGAGCGGCAGGGACAAGAACCATCCTCCATTTTCGGGCATACAAAGCCCTTCTCGGCAATAGTCGCGCAGGTGATGGGCTTGGTGCCGCTTTCGAGGAAATGCCGGATTTTGTCCTGCGTTTCAGCAGGCTTATAACCGGGATAAGGCCGGGAGAGCGTGTGAATCACTTTGTCGCCGCCTTCAAAGACCGACAGGTTGGCGATCATGGCGTACCAATCGTGCTCGGAGAGCGACTTGGCATTTTCCTTGCAATGCTGAATAAAGAGGCAGCGTTTGCCGACCAGCGCCAGCCCCTTCCGGGTGCCTTGGGGCGCGGGACCTTTGACCTCCGGCTCATCCTCGACCTCCGGCAGATGGGCCTCGAGCTCCGCTTGGGTGTACCGCAGTTCCGGGTTAAATTTGATGCACTCCACCGGGTAAGGCTCGCCCTTGCAGTGGTTGAAGCCCGGCAACCGGAGGACACGGCTTTCATTGATGATGGTGCGGTCGCCTTGGAACTGCGCAATCAGGCGCTTTTGTACCCGGCGAAAGCTCTCAACTTTAGCGTCTTTCATCAGCCAGTAGGTGTGCAGGGACTTTCGGGTTCGTACAATCAGGGAGGGCTGCACCGGAAAAGCCTTGATCTGGGCGAGCTGTTCCTCCATGGAAAGGTTGTCGCACTCCACAAATTGCGCATTGATCCTTGTGATGTCGGTGTCTTCATGACCGCCATAATTGATGACAAAATAGATGCCCCGGTTCTGGGCATTGTGCTTTCTGAGGGTTTTCTCTATAGCGGCAATTTTGCCCGCCTCGCACTCCAACTTGGCACCCTTGAAGGCAGAAGGCTGCCCCCCGGCACCTGTCTTGCGGTCATCAAACACACGCAGGCAAACCAACTCGCCGGGATCGAAGAAGGGGCGAAGGAACTCCTCCAAGGGGATGTTCAGCGGTTTCACTCCGTAGCCACCTCCTCACATTGCTCATTAAAAAACCGTATCCTCATACCATGCTTGCGGGCCTTGTCGATTTCCACGCGCATGCCCTTACTGAAGTAGGTGCCGAACACCCAAAGCTCCTCACATTTGCGCAGCAACACCAGCCCGAAGAAACTGCCGAGTTGCCGTTCCTGGGGATTGGTATCGTCCAAAAATTGCGGGTACAACAAATGCGGGGTGAGCGGGATCATGCCCTGAAGGGCGGCGAAACGGGAGTAGCGGCGGGCATTTTCGAGGTTCCGTGCTACATCGCCCGCCAACGGCGAGCAGACAAAAACCAGCGGACGGTATGGTTTCTTCTTTTCTTCTTTTTCCACGGCGGTGAGGGCTTCATAGGCCGTTGGGTCCGGGTAGCCCTCACTGTTATGCTTGTTTATACTCATAGGCCGTCCCCATTGATGGCCCGCCACTGCTCGCGGGGCATCGTGGCGATCTGCCAGCCCAGACCCTCGAGCGCCGTGGCCCGGTCGTAGCTCTCCACATCCTGCGAAGCGCGGGTGACGGCGCTGGACAGGCCGTACAGCGAAAGGTCGCCGCCAGCGATAAGGTGCTGTAGGATATCGCCTTCTTCTGCTTTGTTAAGTCCATACTGCCGGGCGGTGAGCTCCACCACCTGCGGCACCGGCGCGACGATTTCTACATGCGCGGCCTCCCGGAGCCGGTCGACCACCATGCCGAAGCGGGCCTCGTCGACCGCCGTGCGCACAATGTCGGCCAGCTTGAGCAGGAAAGCGGTATCCTCGGCCTGCAGGGTTTCGTCGCTGAAAAGCTCCCATGCTTCTTCGAGTTCACGGCCCACATGATACCGGCGTTGGCCGAGGTCGTTGACCACCATGCCGTTGAGACACACCAGCCGGTAGACCAGCGGCATCACCCGGACGCTGCCAAGACCAACCTCGCTGTTGCTGATGATAATGCCCGCCTGTACGATATCGCCCTTTTGCACCTCAGCTTCGAGGCGGGGGTTGACCACTTTGATGTACATGCGGGTTTCGGTGACCTCGCAGCTTTCCACCCGCGCATCGGGCATTTCGGAAATGATTGGCAGGGTTGCGCTCGCCACCTCATAGTTGTCGATGCGGCGGTAGCGGTCGGACAAAAAAGCGCGGGCAGTGCCGCTCATGGTGCGGACGGTGTGTTTTGTGGGCTCACCGTGCCGCAGCCAGCCGTTGACATTCCGGGTCAGCAACTCTGGGAATTCCTCGCGCATTTTGTCATAGTATTTTGCCGGGATGCCCAGCGACGCGCCGAGCTGCCGGTGGAACAAATCCGTCATGGAAAAGGGCTCGACCTCGCGCATGCCGCTGTCCAGCGGGCGGCACAGGCTGAACAGCTCCGCGCCGTCCTCCAGCTCCATTGCGTCGGTCGTTACGATAAAGTCCCGCTTGCACTGCCGCTGCCGGTTCAGCTCCTCGGCCAGCGATTGCAGGGTACGTCCTGTTTTCATAAAGACACCTCCATAAAAAAGTGAAACACAAAGCAGCCAGCCTGAATGGTGCCGAGGTAACGGCCCGGATCAGCAGACATCGGCGCGCCGGTGCCGAAGATACGCACCGTGCGGGGCTCAAGAATTGCGTCCTCGTCCACCTTGGCCCAGAGAGTCGGCACGCCGTTCTGCGGTTGCAGCGCCAGCGGCTCCGCACCGGGAGGTACATCGATGATCTGCGTTTCCTCCCATTTGAGCGGGTATTTGTGTATGGTCATAGGATCAATCCTCCAGTTCTTTCATTTCACCGAACCGGAGTCCCTCGGCGGCTTCGGCCACGATGGGAACATCGAACTCCGGGAAGGGCTGCTGTTCCATACAGGAGCGAAGGAATGACACCGCCTCCGGCACGCGGGCCGCAGGCAACTCGAACACCAGCTCATCGTGTATCTGCAGCAAAGGTCGCAGCCATGGGCGTTTCGGCAAGCCGGTGATGATCCTGCCGAGGGCCAGCTTGAGGATGTCCGCTGCCGTGCCTTGGATGGGGGTATTCAGCGCACATCGCTCGGCAAAGGACTTCTTGCCCCAGTCCTGTGATTGGATGCCAGGCAGATAGCGCCGCCGTCCGAGCCACGTTTCCGAGTAGCGCCGGAATCCGGCCCGTTCCTTGGTTTCCTCCTGCCAGCGGGTCAGGCCCGGATACCCGGCCTTGAGGTTGGATATGATGCGCTCGCACTCCCCGAGCGGCGTGGATAGGCCCGCCTTGAATTTGAGGGTGCGCTGCAGACCCCTTGGAAACAACCCAAAAAAGGTCCCGAAATTACAGTTTTTCGCTATGGTCCTGCGTTCTTTATAACTGTCTGCGGTTTTATCAACTGCCTGCTCGAAGGGGATGTGATAGATGACTGAGGTGGTCTGTGCGTGGATATCGCCACCTGTGCGATAGGTGTCCAGCATCCGATCATCGCGGCAGTAAAACGCGCCTACCCGAAGTTCAATCTGGGAGAAGTCCAGCGACAGCAGCACCATACCTTCCGGGGCAATGAAGAAGTTGCGTACTCCGGTGTCGTCATTCCCGGCACGGGGCATATTTTGCAGATTTGGCCTGCGGGCAGCGAAGCGTCCCGTCTCGGTGGCCAGCGGCATAAGGTCAGCATGGATGCGCCCGGTGGTGGCGTTCACATGGTCCATATAGCCGTCGATGTAGGTGGATTTGATCTTGCCCCATCGCCGGTAGTCCTGTACCAGCCGGAACAGCGGCACCAGATCGGCGCGGTTGGCTTCGCACCATTCCGAAAGCAGTACCAGCGCCTCGTCGTCCATGGCCTCCTGATATTTGGCCGTCACCTTCATCACCGGGAGCTTCAAATCGTCGTACATATACTTTTTGAAGGCTGAGGTGCTGGCGTTCTGGCCAATGTTGAGGTCGCCGGTGAAGAAGGCGATTTCCTCCCGGAGCGCCGTGAGCTTTGTCTCGGCCTCGGCACGCTTTGTTTCCATCAGCGCCGTATCGGTGAGCAGGCCGTTGTACTTCATGATGCCGGTGTACACCGCCGTGGGGCTCTCGATCTGTTCTACGATGAAGCGATGCTTGGGGAGGTAACGGTCAAACCACCCGTTGAATTTGTGATACAGGCGCAAGGCAAAATCCGAATCAGCGCAGGCATAGCGAACTGTCTCGGGATCCTGTGGGTCCAATTCGTCGAAATGTCGCCCATCGGTCACCTCGCTAAAGCCGGGCAGCTCCACGCCGCACAACTCCGGGACCAGCGTTTTTAGGCCGCTGTCGCCAAGCACTCGAAACTTGGTATTGCTCTTGAGGGTCATTTGGGACGCAGCAATGGTGTCGTACACCGGAGGCAGAATCACCACGCTTTTTGCATAGGTGAACATGGCCTCGAAAGAGAGGTTGTGGGCGATCTTGACGATGCTCGTGTTGCTGAAAAAGGCAGCGTCAAGCCACCGCCAAATACCGTCCGGGGCCTCGGAGTTCTTCCCGGCGCGGTGGGCCAATGGCGCATAGATGCCCTCACCTTCGGCCACCGAGAAGCTGACTCCGACAATATGGGAGCGGTGCGGATCGAGCGCCGCTTTGGGTGTGTCGCGGAACGCTTCATCCGGGGATGTTTCATAGTCGAAGGATATCAGCCCGGAATCGCCCAGATAGTTCTGGATTTCCGAAAGCGTTGTCACACATCGGTAACTCATACTTCCTCCAATCTGCTCACAGCGGGCAGGCGGCCCGAAGGCCGCACTGCCGCCGCAAGCCGGGCGCTTATTTCAATGGCTCCACCAGCTCGCCGGTTTCCGGGTCGATGACCGGCGCATCCGGCTCGACATCGAGACTTGTGTCGTAGTCATAGGACACCTGCTTGCTGTACGCCTTGACCTGTGCGCTTAGGCGGTCTATGCAGGCGAACTCCTCGGGCGTGAGGGGCCGGTCGACGGTGAACTGCGCTTGCGAATAGGCGAGGCCGCCCGAATTGGTGGCTTTCTGCAATGAGAACCGGGTCACCACGCTGTTGGACTTGCGCCCCTTGGATAGCAGTCGCTTGAGGTATTTGGTCAGCTCGCGCAGGCTGCCGGTGGGGAGGGAGAGCAATAGCGGGAAAATTTCACCCTCTTGTAGCACGAAAATGCGTCGGCGGTTTTTGCATGCTTTGGAACCATTTTCCCCGGACCCAAACTGATTGTAGAGGCAGCGCTTGCACTCACCGCCCGGATCGCCCTCTCCAATGATGCCGTCATAGGAACCGCAATCAGGAGGGTTATTGCCTCCGGTGTACTTGGACTTGTAGTAAGCGAACAGCGGATGGTGGTACAGGATGACCGCCGAAAACTCCTTTACCGGTTCGGTACCGCCGTCTTCGCTAGGAAACTCAAACACAGTGGAACCGGCGCTGGGAATCTTGATGCGCTCGAAACCGGCGTCGAGGCCATCCAGCTCCTCAGCCATCATCACGGCCATGTCGGTATTGGCGAGCTGTATGAACCCGCTCTCTTGCGGCTGCAAAGCCATTTCATTCTTTTTATTTGCCATTTGGGAAACCTCCTATTTCGTAGCTTTTTTCAATGCAACTTGGGTCTTGTCGAACACGTTGACGAGCCCTTCCAGCCAGCCGGGGAGCGCTTCGCCGTTTGCCTCCATCTGCTCTTTGACAAAGGAGGAAAGGCTGTTGGCATTGACGGTTTCGGTGACCAGCGAGCCGTAACCCTGCGCGCGGAGGGCATCGAACAGTTCCTCCTTGATCCCTGCCACCGCCGAAGCCCGCGTCTTGGTAGTGAGATAGAACATCATCCCGCCACGGGTGAAATTTTGCGTCTCGGTTTCGGCCATCAGCTCTGAGAGCTCGAAATTTACGTCGTCCATTTCCTTGTTGATGCCTTTGAGTTGCTGCTCGGTAGCGTCCTTTTCGTCGCGCAGCTCCCGAAGGCGCTCTGCCAACGCAAACATGCGGTCATTATCCATCGCCAGACACCTCCTCGGCGTCCTCGTCCGGCTTCTTGTCGTCCATGGCCGTCGCTCGGATGTTGACCATGTTCTGGCATCCACAGCTCGGACAGTCGAAACACTCCAACGTCCGGAGATTGGTCCCGGCCAGCAGAGCAAGGCCGTGGGCGCGCTCAACAACGAGGTACAGTTCTTCTTTCTTTGGAGTAAAGCGGGCGTTGCACACCTTGCATTTCAGTTTTTTTCTCATAGCGATGTCTCCTTGATTCAAGATGTAAAGGGGTTGCGACCCTGCCGGTAGTCGTCCACCAGCGTCCGGGCAAGGTCGGCCTTGTCCCGGAGGGCCTTGAGCACCTTTTCATCCACCGTGCCGCGCGCCACGAGATACAGGTAGGTGCAGTTCTCTTCTTGGCCGACACGGTGGATGCGGGCCTTTGCCTGTTCAAAGTTGCTCATACTGTAATCCTCCGAATAAAACACCATCGTGCTGGCGGCAGTGAGGGTGATCCCGAGGCCAGCGGTTGCGATCTGCCCCACAAATACCTGCGTGTCGGGGGCATTTTGGAAAGCGGCCACCTGTTCATCGCGGTTCTTCACCTCGCCCATGATGCAGGAATAGCCGATACCGCGCTTTTCGAGCATTTGGCAGATGGCCCGTATCTCCGGCACAAACCGGGCGATGACCACCAGCTTTTTGCCCTCTTGAGTCACCTCGTCCACGATATCCTCCAGCGCCGCCATCTTCGTGGTGCTGACCCGCTGCGGGGCGTTACCCTCGTCGTCACCGAGAAAGCCCCCGGTGAGTTGGGACAGCCGAAGCAGTCGGGTGAGGATGTTGGTGACGGTAACCTCGCTCTGGCCGAGCTCGGCATAGGACTCCTTCACCAAGTCCTGATACAGTTTCACGGCGGCAGGTTCGAGGTCCACATACCGCACGATGTCAGTGGTTTCCGGTAAATCAAGACACTCGGCCTTGGTCGCGCGGTAGGCGATGCAGTGCAGGCGGCGCATGAGGTCTTGTTCCATCGACCGCTTGAGCACCGGGGTATGGTTTCCGTAGCCTCGCATGTCGAAATAGCGGTTACGCCACGAATAAAAGCTCTGGCCGAAGATGGCCGGGTTGAGGAACTTGTACTGCGAAAACACATCGATGGCTTTGTTGGTGATGACGGTGCCCGTCAGCAGCAGCCGGTAGGCCGCCTGCGCGCCGATCCGGTGCATGGCCTTGGATGCGGCGATGTTGTGGGTCTTGATTTTGTGGCCCTCGTCAGCAATGATGAGGTCGGGCTTCCACGCGAGGATTTCCTTTTCCAGCCGCCACGCCGATTCGTAGTTGACCACGGCCACCTGCAGGGGGGAGCCCGTAAGGTGCCGGAGGGTATCGGCCTTTTTTGCGCCGCTGCCGGTGAGCACCGCGAGGGTGTATCGGAAATCCGCAAACTTGGCGAATTCGTCCTCCCAGACGCCGAGGATGGAGAGGGGGGCCACGACCAGCGCCCGATGAATGTTGCCGGAGAGGTACAGCGCCCCGGCGATGCCGATGCTGGTGATGGTTTTGCCTGTGCCCATCTCACTCCATCAAAAGGGCTACTCCTCGGGAGAGGGCTTCTTCTTTTGACATACGGTACCACCCCCTTCCTCGAGCAACTCCAGCTTCCGGCAGGCCAGATGCATATGGAGCCTGCGGTGCTCCTGTTCCGGCAGAACCGCGAGGTTCTCATACCGGTTGTCCGAGCGGTTGCCGTTAATGTGATGGACCACTTCGCCGGGCCGGAGCGCACGCCCCAGCATCTCTTCGGCCACCTTGCGGTACGTTGCCGACGACGTGCCCCGGATTGGCCTCTTTGCCATCCGCCCGAGGGGATTGCGGCGCTGGTTGAGTTCGCGCAAATGCGGGGCCTTGTGGCCCGCACTGTGGCCGGGGACGTTTCGCACCTCGACGTTCACCTTGCCGAGCCATTTGTTCCGGCAGCCGTAGGAGCAGAAGTTTTGTTTCCTGAGCCGGGAGGCCGGTTTGTAGAAGGCGGTACCGCACCAGTCGCAAGTGACCACTTGGCCGGTACGAGAAAACGCCGAGGCACAGGCCCGAGAGCAAAAACTATGGTGATGCTTTTCCATCTCGCTGCGTTTGCGGTGTATCTCTTTCCCGCACTGTGCGCACCTGATCCGCACCGGCATCACCACCCTTCGCCAATCCGAACAGCCTGCAGGCGAAGGCGAACGCCTCCCGCTGGTGCTTATAGGGGGTGGCTTTGACGGGCATGGGCGGCAGGCTGTGTTGCTCCACGGGCATGAGGCCATTCACCACCTCTCCGGGCTGTGCGCCGCTTGAGGATAGCTAGCTTCATGGCCATACGCCCCGACACAACGCTGATGGCGGTGAGAACGCCAATCAGCTCCTCGGTTGTACCTGCATTCTGCAGGGCGGCGGTTTGCAATCGTTCATTCACGGTTATCACCTCCAGTTTTTCGCACCTACCGAGGAGGAGATGAACCTCCTCACTACCCACAGGAAGTCAGGAGATGGTTTGAGTACCGCTTTTGAAAAAAAGATGTAGAAAACAAAAAAGAGGCCCCGCCACCCGCAAAGGGCAGCGGGGCTTCGGCCTATTTCTGAGGGGCCAGAAGATCTCGGAGCTTGTCCAGTACACGCTGCTTTCGCTTATTGACCCCTTTCTGTGAGAGGTCAAAGAGCTCGGCGGCCTGCCGCTCGGTCAAGCCGTGGAAGTACAGCGCATCGACGAGCCCACGCTCATCGTCGGTGAGCTCGTTCAGCGCCGCCAGCAGCGCATCGAGGAGCAGCTTGTCCGCCACCAGCTCATCAACCAGCCTCTGGTCGTCGACTATGTCAAAGCCGTCCTCCATTAGCAGGTCAAGGGAGCGTTCGACTTGGGTGCGCGCCGTCCGGCGCTTGTGCTCCCTCCACGCGGGCTGTTTATAGGCCCGGTACACTTCTTCACGTACTGGAATCCGTTCTCCGTTTATCGTCACATAGTATTCTTTTTTCATTATGCATTCCTTTCTTTCAGCCGAGGTGAGTCCGGGGTGAAAGAAAGGAAGCGGCGGGCCGCGCGCCCAAAAAGCCGCTAATTCAGCACAATTGGATAAATTTCGCGGAGAAAAAAACGCCGCGCCCGACCTGCAGGTCAAGCGCGGCGCATCTTGCCGTATTCGGTTATAACATGGCGGTTTGTGTCGAACACAAGTGCAGAGCATAGCGGCACCTCCTGATGCCGCCGCTCAAATGGGCGAAGTTAATACACCCCCCCCGATTTTCCTGTTTTCAAAAACAAAAAAACGGCGGCATTCGATCCGGATGCCTCATCCGATCAAATGCCGCCGTTACTTAACTGTCAAAATACGATGTCTGTCAACCATGCCGCAACAGGCCTATGTAGCAAACGCGCGTTTAAGTAGGACATTTCGACCGTCAAGCACGTATTGCCAAGATAATAGCCGTCCATGACGGTCAACGTCATGGCAAGGTCGGGCTTTGTCATGTTGGTCAGACAAATTGGCAGTAAGTATTGCACCTTGTTCTGATAGCCCTGTGGAGCGACAATACTGGGGTCCACTACTGCCTTTCGTCGTGCCAGTTCTACCGCCGTTTCCAATAGGAGTGGGAGGTTTTCTTTATCTCGCACTTCGCAGGGCAATCGCTCCATATTTTCAGGGTCACGCAGAATGTGGTCGACATTGACGCGAATCGGCCATTCCGGGTTATAGTTGACACCTAACTGTGCCATATCATAAGAGGGCTTGCCGGGGAGGGGCTCGATGTACTTCATCCAAGTGTTTACCTCGTCGGCAAATCCACGGAAATACCATGGAAGCATGGAATCCGTCCGCTTGTTTCGGTCAAAGCATGCGTAGATAGGCTTATATCGTTCTGTGTAGAGGCCGGTATGAAAGCACGCGACTTCGTTTCGGACATAGAAATATCTCCCTGCTTTTATTGCATCATTTTCATTGTTGAAATCAATGGCTTGTTTTCGGAAAACAGTATGAATGTATCGTTCGAGTATAGGGGTCCACTGGTTTTTGGTCAGGTAGACCGGATTGGTGAATCGCCACGGCTCCTCCAGGGCCAGCGCCGCCAGTTCATCGAGCCGCCCATACCAATTGGGGACATACGCAAACTCAAAGAGATCCGGCACGAGCATGGTGTGGGTGTGCGTCATAGAGGTTCCTCCGTTCATCAATTTTTGGGCATCGTCGGCTGCCTTGGCCCGTAATAGCTATATATAAAACTCGCTGCAGTGTGGGCAATTACGCCTCTTTTTTGCACAGAAGTCAACACAGATTGCCGCGCCACCGCAAGCTATATCAACTCCCGCCAGTTCCGAATTGCCCGGATGTAGCGTTCCTGTATTTCGGCCTTCAGGTCCTCATCTAGTCTTTTTATGGAGCGGCCCTCGCTGTTGGTTTCCTCGATAGTAGCCCAGTGGGTAATGTCTGCATCATATCGCCGTAGCAGCATCAGCAATGCCTCTTCCTCGCCAGCGGTAGCGCGCTTGATCAAATCTAGTGATAAATCAGGTATCTTGTTCCTTTCGGTTTTCATATAGAAGAATTGTTTGATAGGCACGTTGTCTCAGGTTGTACACCGTGCGTACAGTCACCCCCAAATAGTCAGCGATTTGCGTATTCTTCCAGTGGTGCCAATAATCCAAAATCAGTACCTTGCGTTGGTTTACCGGCATGGCATTGAATGCATTATATAAAAACTCATGGTTGAGCTCGCAATAGAGCTCGTCCGCAAACACAACGAAGCTGTTGGAGGGGTAGCTTTCATCGACGCCCTCCGTTTCGGCCAACACCTGCGGGTCGATAGATGTAAAACGATTTTTATGCGTAAAGTACTTCCGCCGCACATACATTCCCAGATTCGAAATTGTTCTGCGGCTGTAGCTATCAAACATCTCACACAA